>JASCPH010000042.1 GCA_029959545.1 Microbacteriaceae bacterium PS02066
GGGGGCGGCCCCCACGCCCCCGGGGGGCGGCCCGCCCCGCCCCGCCCCTCCCCCCCCGGGGGCGGGGGTGAACTCAGCCGCAGGCGAGCGATGCGTACGGTGCGGTGAGGCTCCCGCTCGCACCCGCCTGGGTCACCGAGACCGTGGCCGTTCCCGCGGGCATCGCGCCGAGCCGCGTCGTGAAGGCGGTCGACGCGCTCGTGCCCGCGGCGACCGTGACGGTCTTCACGCCGTACACCGTCGTGATCGTCGCCACCGCGAGGCTGTCGCCCGTGTTGCTGAGAGCGACCGAGATCACGGCCTTGCCGGCCAGACACCGTGCGCTGGTCGTGGCCTGCACGGACACCGCGGGGGTGACGGTGACGGTCGCCTCCACCGGCATGCGCGAGTCGTCCTGCGCGACGCCGGCAACCGTGAACTCTCCGGCGGTGGCGTAAGCGGCGGGAGGGACGGCGTCCCAGGCGACGTCGACGCTCTGCTGGGAACCGTCCGCCTTCGTCAGGCGCGCCTGAGGCAGCGTCGGGGCGACACCCGCCCGCGTCGTCACCGCGATCTCGTCGACCGAGGCGACCGCGATGTCCGCCGCGTAGGCCTCCAGCACGCGCTGGTACTCGGAGCGCGTGATCGGGATGACCGTGCCGTGGCGCGGCTTGCCGCCGTCGGCGTTCTGGGGGAGCGACTGGCGCAGTTTCGCGCCGAGCGGCTGCCACGCGTTCCCGTCCTCGAGGTTCGTCGTTCCGAACGGGACGTAGTGGTTGGGCCCGCCGTGGTAGTTGGGCTGGTCGATGAAGAGGAACCAGTCCAGCCCGTTCACATCGCCCGCGTTGGCGGGGAAGATGTTGGCGCCCTCGCCGCTGGTGAACGTGCCCCCGGGCTCGCCGTTGGGCAGACCGCTGGCGACGCGCTCCTTCACGAGAGTCCACTCGTCCGCCGGCCCGGTGGCGCCCGGGAGCGTGCCCGTGATCGTCGCCAGCAGATCGGTCGACTTCTCGTGGCGGATCGTCATGCTCGCCTCGTCCTTCGTGAAGCGGTGGTAGACGCCGTCGACCTTCGCGACGGTGGAGTCGATGAGGCCGAGTCCCGCGCCCCGGCGCACGTCGCTCCAGATCTGCGGTTCGGAGAAGGTCACGAAGTCATCGGTCGTCGCGTACATCATCCGGTTGTAGGTGACGGCCGTGCGGTCGGCGGCGTTCGTGGTCGGGTAGAGGTTGGACGCCCAGAAGACGACGAACGTGTCCAGCTCTTCATCCCAGTAGGCCTCGGGTGCCCACGTGTTCCCCGCGTAGTCGCTCGACACCTTCACGTGGCGCTGCTCGGACCAGTTCACCAGGTCGTTCGACTCCCAGACCTCGATGTAGCGCGAGCCGGAGATCTGCGCGGTCGTGAATCCACCGGCCAGGCCGTCGATCTTCAGGTCGGTGGCGATCATGTAGAACTTGTCGCCCTCGGGCGCGCGGATGATGAACGGATCGCGCAATCCCTCGGTGCCGACGGTGGAGGTGAACACCGGCTGCCCGTCGTTCAGGGTGTTCCAGCTCAGCGCGTCGTTGCCCTTCGAAGCGGCGATGCTCACGCGCTCGGCGCCCTGGCCCTCGCCCGTGAAGAACGTCCAGAAGTACGCCTCGGTCTCCTCGTCACCCGCCGGCAGCGGCTGGATGCGGGCGGAGAAGGTGCGGCTGGCGGTCGCCTGGCCGTGCGTGACGACCGCGGTCAGCTGCGCCACGATCTCGGGGGACCCGTGTGCGGGCCGCGTCACCTCGACGGTGCGCGAGTCGTCGCGCACGCCCGCCCGAAGCGCCGCGGACGTCGCGTCTGCCGCATCCACCGTCCACGTGATCGTGGATCCCTGCGCGCCGGTGGCGGGCACGGAGAAGTTGGTGCGGATGTCGTCGAGGTTCGCGATCTGGATCGTCGCAACGTCTGCGGCCACGCGTTCGGCGTCCGAGAGAAGCTGAGGCACCCGCACCGAGTAGGTCTGGACGCGGGTCGCTCCGCCGACGGTGAAGGTGGCGGTCAGAGTGACGTTCGCGTCGCCCGCGCCCGCCGTGGGCCGGGTGACGGTGGCCGTGCCGTTGCTGACGGCGATCGCCGGGTTGTTCGATCCCCAGCTCACGGCGACGCCCGCGCTTGCGGTGGGTACGGCGAAGTCGGCATCCGCGGTCGCAGGCACCGAGACGGCGGCGACGGCGCGATCGAGAGCCTCCGCGTTGTAGAGCGCCAGCACGTCGGCGTCACTGAGCGCCTGTCCGTAGATCGCGAAGTCGTCGACCAGTCCGCTCCAGCTCGCGTCGTTGTACGTCGAGCGGCCGAGGGCCGCCACGAGGTTCGAGCCGAACGCGGCGACGTCGCGGGCGATCGCGTTCTGCGAGATGCGGGCGCCGTTCACGTAGACGCGCAACTGGCCCGTCGTTCCGTCGATGACCGTCGTGTAGAGGCTGAGGCCGGCGGGCGTGCGGATGCCGGAGGTGGCGGCATTGGTGGCACCGGGCCCGACCTCGGTGCTCCAGGGCGAGCCGGGGGAGACCGCGTTGGTGACGACCGACTTGACGTAGCCGTTGGGGTTGGCGGGGTTGAGCAGCCAGTACCCCGACGAGTAGGAGGCGCCGGAGGCGACGGGCGCTCCGATGAAGGCGGCGGCGGTGTTGCCTGCTCCCGAGCGCGGCGAGAGCCACGTGGAGATGGTCAGGTCCTTCTTGCCGACGAGGCCCGTCGTGGGGATATCGAGGTAGGCGGCCGTGCCGCGGGCTCCTCCGGGCAGCGAGAGGCTGCCGTCGGCGACGGCACCGCCGCTCTGCTGCAGCGTCGCGTCGAACCCGTTGCCGCTCGTGTCCGGGATCGTCGTGCCCGTGGCGCTGTCGAAGGTGTAGTGCAAGAGAGGCGCGGGAGTCGCGGCCTGGGCGGCGGTAGGGACGACCGCTCCGGCGACGGCGAGTGCGAGAGCGGTCCATACCGCTCCGCCCCTGGTCAGCATTCGGGATCTGTGGCGCGTGCTCACGCGGAGGCTCCTCGCTCTCATCGACGGGCGAGACGCGGCGGAGCGTGCGCGGGGACGTCACGGTCCCCGCGGCGATCGGTTGAGCGTCTTCGCGCAATCGTGTGCCGCGGATGCGGCGGTCGGCAGTCGTTGTTACCGAGAACATTCTCGGCCTTCGATCACCGTATTGGCTGCACGGAGACGTTGTCAACGTCGTGCGACGCACCGGGAGCATCGCGTACGCGCGGCCGCGCCCGGACGAAGATCAGCCGCGCAGCGCCTTCAGGATGCGCTGCGCGGAGACCGGCTCCGCCGTTCCCAACCTCTGCGCGAACAGGCTCACCCGGTACTCCTCCAGCAGCCATCGGGCATGCGCGAGCGAGGCAGGTGCGTCATCGGCGAGAGGGATCGTGCCGCCAGCATCCGTGTACGCCGCGGCGGAGCGCTCGTACTCGGTGAGGCGTTGCCGATCGCGCCCGGGCTGATCGGCCAGCTGAGCCAGCCGCTCGGCGACCGCCGCGAGGTAGCGCGGCAGATGGGCGAGGCGGGCCGGCCCGGTCCGCGAGACGAAACCGGGATAGACGAGGCCGGCCAGCTGGGATCGGATGTCGCCGAGGGCGCCGAGCAGGGTCAGCGAGTTCTGCCGCTTCATGGCGCGTTCGATCTCCCGCAGGGACAGCAGGATCCGGGCGACGAGGCTCGTGGCGGCGAACAGCTCGTCCGTGACGGCCGCGCTGAACGCGTCCCTGAGGGCTTCGAAGCCGGCGCGGTCCCGCACGATGCCGTCCGGGGCCGTGCGGGCGATGACCGCGTCCGCGACCGCGACGCGCGCGTCTTCGACGAGGGCCTTCGCGGAAGGATAGGGCGAGGCGGCGAGGGCGAGCTTCTCGTTCGCGGTCAGATGATCGAGCACGTAGGAGACGGGGGAGGGCACCGCCTGGAGCACCAGACGGCGGATGCCCGCGCGCGTCGCGCGCGCTGCGGCCTCCGGCGTCGCCTCGATGCGCAGCGACACGCTCGTCCCGTCATCGACGATCGCGGGGTAACCGCGCACCACACCGCCCGCCACACGCGTGTCGACCTGCTCGGGGAGGGTCCCGAAATCCCAGTCGCTCACCCCGGTGCGTTCGGTGAAGCCCTCGGCGCTCGCCGCGACGCGCGGTCCGGGGGTGCCGGGCGCGGCGGTGACGCCGGATGCGGCCGGGCCCCGACGCAGCGAGCGAGCGACGGACGAGCGCGCGCGATCGGCGAAACGTTCCTGCAGGGCGACCAGGTCGCGTCCGGAACCGGCCGCACGGCCGCGCTCGTCGACCGCGCGGAACGAGATCAGCAGATGGTCGGGCACCCGATCCATCTCGAAGTCGGACGCGCGCACGGGCTGGTTCGCGACGCGTTGGATGCGGGAGGCGAGGGCGTCGCGCAGGGGAAGCGGTGGAAGCCCGGCATGATCCTCGGGACCTGCGCCGGCGAGCTCCTCGGCGAAGCGCGCCGCCCAATCCGCTGCCGGCACGACATGGCGCCGAATGGACTTGGGCAGCGCCCGCAGGAGTGCGGTGATGAGCTCGTCGCGCAGTCCCGGTACCTGCCAGTCGAACCCCTGCGGTGACAGCTGCGCCAGGAGCGCGAGCGGGACGACCGCGGTCACACCGTCATCCGCGGCCCCCGGTTCGAACCGGTACGCGAGTGAGAGCACCTGATCGCCCTGCCTCCAGCGGGTCGGGAAGGCGCGTTCGTCGGCGCGTTCCGCGCCCTCCAACAGATCCGCCTCGCTCAGATCGAGCAGACGCGGCGTGCGCCCGACCGTGTCCTTCCACCAGGCCTCGAACGAGCGGGCGTCGAACACGTCCGCGGGGATGCGGGAGTCGTAGAACGCGTAGACGGCCTCGTCTCCGGCCAGGATGTCGCGGCGGCGCTCGCGCTCCTCCACCTTCTCCAGGCGTCGGCGCAGCTCGAGATTGCGCCTGGCGAAGGCGGTGAGCGGCTTCGCCAGACGCGACAGATCCCACTCCTCGTCGACGAGGGCGTGGCGCACGAACATCTCGCGTGCGAGGGGACGATCGAATCGAGCCAGCTGCACGCGCCGACGCGGGATGATCTCGACGCCGAACAGGGTGACCTTCTCGTACGCGGTGGCGGCCCCGGCATCCTTCGACCAGTGCGGCTCGCTCAGTTGCCGTTTGGCGAGCTCGCCCGCGAGCGGCTCGGCCCAGGCGGGATCGATCGCCGCGACGGTGCGCGCGAAGAGCCGGCTCGTCTCGACGAGCTCCGCGGCCATGACCGCCGCCGGCCGCTTCTTGCGCAGGCCGGAGCCGGGAAACAGCGCGAAACGCGTGCCGCGGGCCCCGCGGTACTCCGGCCGCGTGCCTTTGCCCTCTCTGCCCTTCTCGCGCTCGTCGAGGATGCCGATGTGCGAGAGCAGCCCGGACAGCAGAGCGCGATGCACCGCAGCGGGGTCCGCCGCGCCTGGCGTGCGCTCAGCGTCGCGACGAAGACTCAGCAGCTGCGAGAGCTGCCGGTGCACGTCGAACCACTCGCGCACGCGCACGTAGTTGAGCATCTCCGCCCGGCACAACCGGCGAAACGCGCTCGAACCGAGCTCGTCCTGCTGTTCGCGCAGGTGGTTCCACAGGTTCAGGAGGGTGAGGAAGTCGCTCGTGGGGTCGACGAAGCGCGCGTGCAGCCGGTCCGCTTCCTCGCGGCGCTCCTCGGGACGCTCGCGCACGTCCTGGATCGACATTCCGGCGACGATCGCGAGCACGTCGGGCAGCACGTCGGTGCGCCGCGCCTCGACGAGCATGCGTGCGAAGCGCGGGTCGATCGGCAGCCGGGAGATCTCCCGTCCGAGCTGCGTGAGCGAGGACCGCTGCCGACTCTGGCGCACGGCCTGCAGCTCGACCAGCAGGTCGAACGCCGACTGGACGCCTCGGGAGTCGGGAGGGGTGAGGAACGGGAAGGCGGAGATGTCGCCGAATCCGAGCGCGAGCATCTGCAGGATGACGGCGGCGAGAGAGGTCCGCAGGATCTCCGGTTCCGTGAAGACGGGGCGCCGCTCGAAGTCGCCCTCCCCGTACAGGCGGATCGCGATGCCCGGCGCCGTTCGCCCGGCACGGCCCGAGCGCTGCTGCGCGGAGGCTTGCGAGATGGCCTCGATCGGCAGTCGCTGCACCTTCGACCGGTTGCTGTAGCGGGAGATGCGGGCGGTTCCGGTGTCGATCACGTAGCGGATGCCCGGAACCGTCAGACTCGTCTCGGCGACGTTTGTCGCGAGGATGACCCGGCGCCGCACTCCCGGGACGCGTGACCGCTCGAACACCCGATGCTGTTCCGCCGCGGACAGCCGGCCGTAGAGGGGGAGCACCTCGGTGGGGGCCGCGGACGAGGTGTAGGCGGCACGCACCGCATCCGCCGCATCGCGGATCTCGGCCTCGCCGGGCAGGAAGACGAGGACGTCGCCCGGCGCCTCGGCGTCGAGTTCCCGCAGCGCCTGAACGATGGCGGTCACCTCGTCCTCGGCTTCGGGGGCGGGGGCATCCTCGGCCTCATCGTCCGTCTCCGGGACGAGCGGTCGGTAGCGGATCTCGACGGGGTAGGTGCGTCCGGAGACTTCGATGACGGGGGCAGGGACCCCGTCGGCATCGGCGAAGTGGCGTGCGAAGCTCTCGGGATCGATCGTGGCGGAGGTCACGATGACCTTCAGATCCGGGCGCTCGGGGAGGATGCGGCGCAGGTACCCCAGCAGGAAGTCGATGTTGAGGGAGCGCTCGTGCGCCTCGTCGATGATGATCGTGTCGTACCGGCGCAGGAGCCGGTCGCGGTGGATCTCATTGAGCAGGATGCCGTCGGTCACGAGGGCGACGCGGGTGTCGGCGGACACCTTGTCGGTGAATCGCACCTTGTAGCCGACGGTCGAACCGAGGGGGACGTGCAGCTCTTCGGCGATGCGCTCGGCGATCGTCCGTGCGGCGATGCGGCGCGGCTGCGTGTGCGCGATGCGGGTGCGCCCCAACTCCAGGCAGATCTTCGGCAGCTGCGTCGTCTTGCCGGATCCCGTCGCACCCGCGACGATCACGACCTGGTGATCCTCGATGGCGCGCGCGATCTCCTCCCGGGCCGCGCTGACGGGCAGCTCTGGCGGGAAGGAGATGACGGGTTCGGGCGTTGACACAGTCTTCGATGCTAACCCGAGCCGGGGCTCAGATGCTCAGCAGCGTCGCAAGACCCACGATCGATCCGAGGAGCACGACCGCGGAGACGCTCGCGAGCACCGTCAGGCGGGTCCGTGTGGCACGTCGCCGGGCGATCCGCGCGGCGAGCCCGCCGTCGCCGATGTCGACGACCGGGGAAGCGGAGGCAGTGCTCTTCGGCGCGGCGGTGATCGTGGGCGTGCGGATCGCGTACCGCTCGCGGGCGGGCGTGCGGTCGGTCTCGGCATCGGGCGCGAACGATGCGGTCTGAGCCGCGCCGCCTCGGCGTGCGCGCGTGAGGCGGGGCGATGCGCCCGCCTTCGTGCCCCGGGGCGACAGGCTCGTCGCGTCGTCGGATACGGCGTCGCGAGGACGCAGCACCGTGTCGTCCGCGTCCGCGTCCGCGTCCGCCGGTCGGTCGCGGCGGCGCAGCAGCGTCGCGTCCTGCGGCTCGTCCCGAGGACGCAGCACCGTGTCGTCCGTGTCGAGCGCATCGACCGCCGCGGGCGAGCGCGGTGTGAGGATCGTGTGCTCGTCCTCGTCATCGTCGTCGACCGCGGTGACTGGCGTCGCACGGGGGACGACCACCGTCGCATCCGTCGGGGCAGCCCTGCGCACCAGCAGGGTGCCGTCCTCCGGATCCTCAGCGGGCGGCGCCTTCTCGGGCGACGGTGCCGGGGCATCGACCGGACGCCGCACCAGCGCGGTGCGGTCGTCCACGTCCTCCGGTGCTACGGCCGGTGCGGCGGGCGCGCGGTCGACGATCACGGTCTCGTCGACGGGCGCAGCCGGCGTCTCGCGGGACACGATGGCTGTTGCGTCGGTCGCCGCCGAGGCCGACGCATTGCGTCGATCGCGCCGACTCACGAGCTGGGTACTGTCCTCGGGCTGCTCGCCCTGATCCGGTCCTCGGCGCGAGAGGCGGGTGCTGTCGTCTGCGTCGGTCATGCGTCCCCCACGAAGCGGATCCGGGCGCCGCCGGCGAGCTCCGCGCTCGCACCCTCACGCACCTCTACCGCGCGGTCGGGGACGAGCAGTCTGGCGACACCGTCGGCGTCGATGACAGCCGTCCCGCCCGACGTTGCGAGGTCTTCGATCTGCACCCGTGTGCCGTCGGTCCAGATCTTCACGTGCGCACGCGAGACATCGCGCGAGACGTCGCCGAGTGCCACCAGCGTCGGCAGGTCGTCGCCCTCGACGCGGGAGCTGCGTGGCCCGCGCCCGACCAGCAGCGTGCCGTGGATCGGCACGATGTCTCCTCCCGGCAGCTGGATGGCGCGCGGGGCCCGCGGGGTGCGAGGTGCGGGCTTGGGCGCGAGTGCGCTCGAACTCGTCACGACAGTCTCGTCATCGGCGGGCTCAGCGAGGGTCGAGCCCGCCGCAGCGATCGGCGCGGGGGCCGGAGCGGAGGCACGCGGAACGGGGGTGGGAACCGGAGGGCGCGACACGGCGGGCCGTCCGCGGAGCATGATGCCCGCGGCGGTCGTCGGCCCGACGCGCACGGGGCGCTCCGGGGTCGGGCCCAGATCGAACAGCTTCGGCTCCGCATCGGGGGCGCCTGCCCAGGCCCGCACCACCGATGCCGCCTCCACCTCGCGCCACGTGTGCGCGCCGACGCCGTCGACGCGCCAGACCCGGCGGGAGCGGTCCTCGAAGCGAAGCACGAACTCGCCGCGGACGAAGGCGGTCAGACGGTCGTCGTCCAGCGCGACCACCGCGAACGCCGGCACCGCGGCGATGCCGTCGGCGAGCAGGGCGTCCAGGATCTCGGGTGTCCCGGGCATGCTGCCCGTGGACAGCACGCGTCGCGCGGCCGCCACCGCGGCCTCGCCTCCGACGATCACGGCGAGCGTATCGGTGGCGATGGCGGGCAGGGGCCCCTCGAACCAGGTCCGCTCAGCCACGGATCGGCCGCTCTCTTCGCGAGGTGATGGTGTCGACCTCGATGGGCTGCACCGCGGCCTGCTCGCTCGTCGCGAAGCCGCCCGTCACCTCGTCGGCGCGGGGAGCGAGCCCCCCGGAGCGCACGTCCACCACGACGGCGCTGATGTTGTCGCGGCCGCCGCGGGCGAGCGCCTGATCCACCAGCGCGTACGCGGTCTGCTCGGCCGAGCCACCGAGGCTGAGCCCGGCCAGTACCGCCTCGTCGCTCAGATCGTTCGACAGTCCGTCCGAGCACAGCAGCAGGCGTTCGCCGGTCACGATGGGGGACAGCCAGTAGTCGGCGGGGCTCTGACTGTCGCCCACGGCACGCGTGATGACGTTGCGACCGGGATAGGTGGACATCTCGGAGCGGCTGATCTTGCCCGCATCCACGAGCTCCTGCACGATCGAGTGATCGACCGTGAGCTGTTCGAGCGAGCTGCCCACGAGCCGATACACCCGGGAGTCGCCGATGTTGACGACGAGCCACGCGTGCGATCCGTTCTGCACCACGGCGACCAGGGCCGCGAGAGTGGAGCCCGCGCCCCGGGCATGACGCCCCGCGACCTGCGACACGGCGGCATGGGCCGACTCGACCGCGGTGACGACTTCCTCCGGCTGCACGTCGTCACGACCGACGAGGTGACGGAAGGCGTCCACGACAGCGGCGCTGGCGAGGTCTCCCGCGGCGTGGCCTCCCATGCCGTCGGCGACGAGGAACACGGGGTACTGCGCGAGCACCGCATCCTCGTTCAGCTTGCGTACGCGGCCGACGTCGGAGCGCGCCCCGGCCATGACGACGATCCCGCTCATGGTCGTCCCCTTCCATCTCGCGACGCAGCCTCGCGCAATCCGCGTGCGAACGAGCGTAGCGATAGCCGAGCCTTCCAGCGCGTCCACAGGCCGCCTGTGGACGCGAAACGTCGCCGTTCCTGGTCGATGAGCTCCCAGAATCGGGCCGACTCCTCTTCGGTGGTGGTCCCCGGGGCGAACACCGCGCGGTCGGCGAGCGCCGCCAGCGTGGCCGGGTCCGCCGTCTCCGTGTTGCTGACGGCGGCCGCGGTCTCCGAACGAGTGGCGGCGGGCGGGATGCGGCGGCCGTGATCGACGGCGGTGTCGAGATACTCCTCCCAGCCGCCGACGACGCGGTCGACGGGATCGGGCGAGGAGCGCCGGGCGCGCCGACGCATGACCTTCGCCCAGAGCACCGCGATCGCGGGCATCAGGAGGATGAGGAGCGCGAAGATGGCGATGCCGGCGATCCGCAGTGTGGCCCACAGCCAGGCGAGATCGACCGGGTCGGTCGGTTCGTCGCTCTGCGGCGGGCTGGCGTCGGCCGGGTCGGCTTCGGGCGGGAGGACCGTGTCCGCCTGCTCCGGCTCCACCGGGGTCATGTTCTGCGGATCGCGACGCTGCTGGACGTCGGGCGAGAGCGGCACGCGGTGCTGCGGGGTCGTGTCGATCGCCGTCCAGGTGCCGTCCGTGTCGCGGACCTCGATCCACGCGGCCAGGTCGCCGCTCGTGCACGTGCCGTCCTCGCAGACCGGGAGGTCCGCGTCGTCGCTGCTCAGACGCGTGCCCAGCACCACCCGTGCGGGAAAGCCCAGGTGATCCGCGATGAGGGCGCCGGCTACGGCGAACTGCTCGTCGTCGCCGGCTGCGGACACGAGCAGCGAGTCGTCGGTGCCGCCGGTCTCGTTCTGCTTCTTCAGCAGCTCGCTGAACAGGTCGCCGATGCGGTCGGTGGAGTGCCCGCTGCGGCTGGGCTCGAACGTGTAGTCGCCGAGCTTCTGCGCCCACACCGGGACGGTTCCGGGATCGAGCGTGAGGGCGTGGGAGAGGAGTCCCCGAGCCCGCAGGCGCGAGATCAGCTCCACCAGACCCGCGCCGCCCGAGGGGGCATCCTGCGCGGTGACCCACTCCTCGAGGGATTCGGGGACGAAGGCCGGGTCGAAGGTGCCGGAACGGGACGGGGTCAGCGTCCCGGGGTCGCGAGGGGCGTCCGGGACCACGCCGGTCTGGGTGTAGCTGACGCCGGCGTCGAGCCCCGGATCCGACAGCTCGACGCCCGTGGCGGAGTCGGGGTTGTAGAAGAAGCCGTCCGACAGGGCCGCCCGTGTCGATCCCGAGAAGTCGATCGAGGTGAGATAGCCCACCGCCGGCACCCAGATGCCCGTGTAGTCGCCGATCGTGAAGGTGGCGGAGGCCCGGTTGCCCGTGTCGGCCGGCAGCGACGCCGGCACCCGACGGAACTCCGTGCTGTCGGAGCGGCCGCCCGTCTGCGGGTCGGTCGCGCGCATGACCCGGCCGTCGTAGTAGCTCAGGGTCGCAAGCCGCACGCGATCGACCCCCGAGTCGGCGGCGACCGTGAACAGGACGTCGTCGAACCTCTCGTCGGAGAACGCGGCGCGGTAGTCGGCGAGCGGGCTCAGCGTCTGACGCACCTTCAGCACCGGGTCGACCGCGGTGCGCAACACGTCGCGGGAGGAGCCCGCCACCGCCCAGGGCGCGAGCGCCAGACCCAGGGTCAGGGCGATCACGAGCATCCCCGCGGCGAGGGCGATGCGGCTGCCGAGCGTGCGTGCCACACGGACGGAGGAGCGCACCCCGCTCGCCGTGCGGGCGACGCGCAGTGCGACCCGGCGCGTGTGGACGTTGCGCCAGACGTACCACGCGAAGCCGGTGAGCAGAGCCCCGAGTCCGATCGCTGCTTCCCAGACGCCGTCCAGCTCCCAGACCCCGATGCGCCAGGAGCCGTCGACGGCGCTCGATCCGAACAGCACGCCGAACGCGGTGATCACGAGCGCGAGCGGCGCCGCGAGCACCCAGAGCCTGCCCGCGCGCAGCGCGATGAGCAGGGCCAGCGTGCCGAGAGCGAGCATCAGGAAGAAGGGCAGTGCGAGGGTCGCCTGGTACACCCCGAGCGGCAGCTCGAGCGTCAGCAGGTTCTTCCAACCCGTCACCGGTGCGCTTACGACGCCCCAGACGCCCGGCAGGATCGTCGCGGGGTCGGTGATCATCGTCGGCGCGGCGACGGGAACACCCGCGACGACGTAGGCGCCCGCGGTGATGAGCGCGAGCTGCCACCAGCGCAGTGGACGCCAGACGGCGAGCAGAGCGATGCCGGTGGCGATGACGATCGCCACCGCGGCGGCGAGGACGAACCAGCCGCTGCGGTAGATCGCCCACGCGGATGCCGCGCCGATCGCGAGGAGGGCGTCGATGAAGGCGATGTTGCCGACGAGGAACGCGATGTCGCGGTCGGCGCGGCGCGGTCGGCGCGTCCGCGTGCGTGCGGCGGGGGCGCTCATGACTGTGCGCTCCGCGCGAGGATGTGGCGCAGGTCTTCGAGCAGACCCACGGTCACGACCGAGGCTGCGCCGATCGTGCGGAAGCCGGGCTCCGCCGCGGGATCGCACACGATGGCGGCGACCCCGGTGTCGGCGGGGAAGGCGAGCGCGGCGTGCTGCAGCATCCGCAGCGTCGGGGTGGATCCGCAGATGAGGAATCCGACAGAGACGTCGCGGTGCGCCTCCACGGCGAGGCTCGCCACGTCGCGGAGCCCGGTGATGCGCTCGCCCTTCTCGACGCCGGCGAGCTCGTCGAGGAGCGTCCGGGCGGTGATGGTCACGAGGTCGCGGGAGGAGCGCACGGCCCGACGGGCGAACTCGGGCACCTCACCGCCCACCACGACGGAGACGTCGCGTCCGTCACGGATGCCGCGCACACCGAGCGAGGCGGCGGCGCTGACGGCGAGCTCGAACTCCTCGTCGTCCGCGTAGTCCTCTTCCCCCGTCGCCAGCACGATCACCATCCGCGAGCGGCGGGACTCCTCGTACTGGCGCACCATGAGCGTCCCGGTCTTCGCCGTGGACTTCCAGTGGATCTGTCGCTGCGAGTCGCCGGGGGCGTACTCGCGGATCGCGTGGAACGAGATGTCGGCATCGACGACGAGCGAGGACGGGTTGCCCTCGAGATCCTTGATGAAGCCGGTCGCCGTACTCGGGATCGCGGTCGTCACGGGGTGGACGTAGAGCGTGTGCATGTCCTCCCAGACGACTTCGCGGCGCAGGATGCCGAGCGGGTCGCCGCGGACCGCGCGGGCTGGTCCGATGTCGAGCACGCCGCGGCGCAGTCCGGGGATCGTGAGCTGTTCGTCGTGCGCGGCCTCGTGGCGCAGCAGCGGGATTGCGACGTCGACGAGCCCCTCGCCGACGGGCACGTCGACGCGGCCGGGGAGGGCCACGCCCTTCCCGACGTTGACGACGCGCAGGGAGAGCGCGACCTCGCTGCCGGCGACCACCCGATCGTGCGCGAGGCCGAGGCTCACGCGGTAGGCGCGCGCACCGAACAGGAACGGTGCCGCGCACAGCACGAGAACGGCGGCGACGGCGCCGGCCAGGACGAACTCGATCCACCCGAACACGATGCCGAGACTCAGACCGATCGCGGCCGCGCCGATGAGAAGCCATCCTCCCGCGGTGACGGTGTCGCCGACAGCGCGGGCGCTGCGGGCCACGGCTCGTCGCACGCGCCGCCAGAAGCGGATGCCGCCCACGACGATGACGGTCGTGGAACGCGACGTGTCGTAGCGCGTGCGCGTGCTCCCGGCGGTCGACGTCGAGGTGGACGTCGAGCCGATCCGGGTGATGCGGGAGGAGGAATCGGTCACGCGGACTCGCGCTGCGTCGGGGGAGCGACGTCGAGCATGACCTGACCGATCACCGCGCCGGCGGTCACGCCGTCGAACTCCGCCTCCGGGTCGAGGATGAGGCGGTGGGCGAGCACGGGCTCGGCCAGAGCCTTGACGTCGTCGGGGGTCACGTAGCCCCGGCCGTGCGCCAGAGCCCAGGTGCGCGCGGCGCGGGTGAGCGCGAGCGCACCACGCACGCTGACGCCCAGACGCACCTGCGCGGCCTGGCGAGTGGCCTCGACGACGCGCGCGATGTAGTCGAGCACGAGCGGGTTCAGGTAGGCATCCTGCGCGATCTGGCTGAGCGTCTGCACGGCCTCGGGCGTGATGACCGCGCCGACCTCGCGCTTGCCGGCGGCGCTGCCCTCCAGGATCCGCACGGTGGCGGCGTGATCGGGGTAGCCGAGCGAGGTCTTCATCAGGAATCGGTCGAGCTGGGCCTCCGGCAGGCGGTACGTGCCCGCCTGCTCGACGGGGTTCTGGGTCGCGACCACGAGGAACGGGCTGCCCACCCGCCTCGAGACGCCGTCGACCGTGACCTGCCCCTCCTCCATGACCTCCAGCAGTGCCGACTGGGTCTTGGGGCTGGCACGGTTGATCTCGTCCGCGAGGACGATGTTGGCGAAGATCGGGCCCGAGTGGAACTCGAACTCGCCGCGCTTCTGGTCGTACACGGTGATGCCGGTGACGTCGCCCGGGAGCAGGTCGGGAGTGAACTGGATGCGGGAACTCGTGCCCTGCACGCTCTCGCCCATCGCGCGCGCCAGGGAGGTCTTTCCGGTCCCGGGGAAGTCCTCCAGCAGCAGGTGCCCCTGCGAGACGAGCGCGGTGAAGGCGAGCTCGATGACGTGGCGCTTGCCGAGCACCACCTGCTCGACGTTCTCCACGAGGGCGGAGAAGGTCTCCTGGAACCAGGCGGTCTGTTCTGGGGTGACGGTCATCGATTCAGCCTCCGTTGCTGGGGGGAGTGTCGGGGTCGGAGGGTGGGGGCGTCTGGGTGCCAGAGCAGCCTCCCCGACCCGTGTCGAGATTGAAGGAAATGTCGCCATAGCCGGCGGCTGCGTCGGTGAAGGTGAAGGTCGCCTTCGCCGTCGCTCTCGTGGTCCCGTTCGGAACGATCATCCTGTCGTCCCCGGGAGGGATCTCCTGCGGGAACAGTCCGCCGAACGCCCCGTCGCTGTAGTACTTCGGGGTCGTCGCGTCGATCACGAGTTTTCCGACCGCGCCCGGCTGCTGGTCGATCGTCGCCTTCAGCTCGCTGCCCACGACGCACTGGTTGATCCGGGCGTTGCCCACATCCACCTGCTTGGCGCGCGTCGGATCCGCGGGCTTGATGGCGGTGGGCTGACCACAACGCGACAGGTCGGAGCCTCGCACGCAGTACTTGACCTGCATCGAGCCCTCCTGGCCCATGGCCGGCTGCTGCCACTGCGTCGACTCGCCCTGGTGGCCGAGGTACACCGTGTCGAAACCGTTGGCGTTCGGCACGTCCACGCTGCGCACGAGGTACGTGCCATCACCGTTGCCCCAGCCGTTGGGGATGCTGTAGGTCGGGTTCTGCGGGACTGGAGCACCCGCCTGGTCCCACGCCCAGCCGTCGGCGGTGGCGCTCTTCGCGGCTCCGAAGCCGTTGCTGACGCAGGCGCCGACGGTGTACTTCTGGTTCTCCTGCAGGCCGCTGATCGTGGTGGAGGTTGAGGTCTGGCCATTGACCCTGGCTTGCAGGTTCTGGCCGTTGTCGTCCACGTCGCAGGAGAAGTCGCCGAAGCCCGCACGGTAGGCGACGTAGATGATCTCGCGGCCGCGACTGCTCCCGTTCATATCGACGTTGGGCCCGGTCACGACGAGCGCGTTCTTCTGCTCCGCCGCGATCCCGACGCCGTCCGTGCGCGGCAGGCCGGCCACCTGCACTCCCGCATTCTTGGTCTGACCGACCGAGCCGCTGCCGTCGGGGGCGGAGTTCGCGCTGTTCGCGGTGACCGTGATCGTGGCCTGGCCGACCGGCATCGTGACCGTGAGCTCGGTGACGTCGCCGCCTGATCTCGGCACGTCGTTGCCGGCGCCCGTGACGGTGTACGTGCGCACCTCGGGGTCGACGTTCTGGATGCGGATCCGCACCGCGCCGGCGTCCGTGGTCGTCCGGCCGCGGTCGTAGACGGGCTCCGCGCTGATGTTGCCGACCGCAGGCTGACGGTAGGCCCAGGCCTGCACCGTGACACCGGTCCGGGACTCGCCGACCGTGTTGAACGCGCGGGCCTCGTAGGTGCGGCGATCGCCGTTGCTGGCGACCTGGAACGGCTCGCACACTCCGGCGGCGGAGCACGTGGTGACCTGCTGACCGCCCTGGAGGATGTGGAAGCCCTGCAGCGCGGGGTAGGCGTTGCCGGAGGCCCCCGGCTCGACGCGCAGCGTGATGGTGCGGTCGCCGAAGCCGATCTGGGTGACGTTGTTGGGAGCCTTCGGGTACCCCTGGAGATCCAGTGTGACCTGGCCGTTGCGGTCGCCCGCCGACTGGCGCCCCTGGGCGTCCTCGACGGTGAAGCCGACCGTGCAGCGCGTGCCGTCGGCATCCGGCGACCAGTTCGCCTGGATGGCTGTGGAGCTGGCGACGCCGAACGAGACGCCGGCGCAGCTGCCGCCTGCGGCGCCGCCGACGGCGACGAGCTTGAGCGGCGTGCCGGGAAGCGGGTTGATCTCTCCGCCCTGACCGATCACGTTGATCGTGCAGCCGTTGCCCGAGGACTGCGAGCACGACTGGGTGAGCGTCGCGCCCTTCGGCAGCGTCGAGGGGGCAGGGCCTACCTGCAGGGCGAGGGTCGCGGGGCGCACGTCGCGGTGGCTGGGCAGGGTGACGGTCACCGGCTCCTGACGACCCGGGCGCGCGGCGTCACGGGCCGTGACGGTCACCTGCGAGCCGGAGGCCTCGACCGTGAACTGATCGCCTGCGTACGAGACGGCGTAGCGCAGCGCTCCCCAGTCCGCGGTTCCCGCCCACGTCGTCATGTCGCGCAACTCGAACGTCGCGGAGGAGCCGGGGCTCACGGTGAGGGATGCGGCGCGCAGCTCGGGCTGCGGATCCTCCGCGATGACGTCGACGCGAATCGTCAGGTAGGTGTACGTGTCCTGGCCGACCAAGCGCACCGGGACGACGCAGCTGTCGGTCCAGGGCGCGCCGGCGCCGGCGGAGTAACGCACGGTCGTTCCGGACACGAGGGCGCACGTGGCCTCCGCGCGCCCGCCGCCGGCGGCGACGCGGGACCCGTCGATCTCGATCTCGGCGTTCGGCGGCAGCGCGACGGCGCGGCTGAGGTCGACGTCGACCGTGCCGCGCTCGTCGACCTGCACCGATGTCGCGGACGAGCGCAGGCTCAGCTGCAGATCCTTGGTCCCGGGGACCTTGAGGAAGCCGTACGAGGTCACCTCGCTGCCGTCGAAGGCTGTGCCCGTCACCTGGAACGGGATGAGCTCGGTCTTGTCGGGCAGGCGGCCGGAGATCTTGCGGCCGTCGACCGAGACGCCGTCGGGGTCGCCCCACAGCGACAGCTTCAGCGTCCCGACGTCGCCCGCGTTCCAGGACACCTTGCCACTGAGCACGTCGACGCCGTCGGGGAAGTCCTCGCGCGTCTCGACCGTGAGGGTCGTGTCGCGCACCGAGGGGTAATCGGGCACGGGGTCGCGCACGACCTTGAGCACGATGAGGCCGATCGCGGTGTCGCCCTGTGCGTTTCGCACCGTGTACGCGAACGAGTAGGTGCCGAGCTGCGTGCCGGCCTTCAGCCGCACCTCGCTGTCCTCGACCCCCTGCATCATCGCGTCCATCGCGCGGTACTCCTCGGAGCCCACATCCGCGTTCGGGCGCACATCGATCACCTCGAGCGTCGTGCCGGAGGGATCGAGATCGTTGTCGGCGGGACGGACGACGGCTTCGGAGTCGGCGCCTGCCTGTACCTGCACGTAGTCGCTGTAGGTCACAGGGGCCGGGTTGGACTCCGCATCCAGCACACCGACGCGCACCTCACCCACGCCGACCGCGCCGAGAGTGTCCCTCACCTGGTAGGTGAAGGAGACCTGGCCCTTGTCGCCGGGTGAGCTCGTGTAGAGGATGGCGTCACCCTCGGGCGAGATCGCGGCCGAGCCGCGGTCGGGTTGCGCCGTGATGCGATCCAGCGTCACCGCGTCGCCGTCGGGGTCGATCGCGTACCGGTCGAACGGGATCGACACGGTCGCACCGCTGAGCACGCGCCCGACGAGGGTGCGGGGGACAGGCGCTGCGTTCGAGTCCTCGGGCAGGACCGTGACGGTCACCTTGGCGGTGTCCGTCATGTCGGGGAAGCCCATGCGGTAGATCGTGTAACCGAGCGTGTAGGTGCCGGGCTCGCTGGGCGCGAGGTAGCGCAGCAGACGACCCGTGGCGAACGCGAGACCCGTGTTCGACTCGTTCGTGATGGTCGAGGGGTCGATGGCGAACTGGGCGCCCGCGGGTGCCGTGTCGTTGTCCAGGACGGGGATGTCGATCTGCGCGCCGGCGCGCACGGTGACGGCGTCGTCGACGGCGATGGGCGGCTCCGCCGTCGGCGACGGGAGCAGCACGACGGTCGTCTCGCCCGTCGTGGTGGTGATGCCGTTCCCGGTCCCGTCCGAGACCGTGTAGGTCACCACGCCGAGCGTTCCCGGCTGGGCGTTGTCGGTGGAGCCGGCGACGCGCAGCATGCTCTGACCGACCAGATCGACGCTCAGCGACGCGCTCGGGTCGGGGGCGACCACGACGTCGCTGGCCAGCAGCACGAGCCCGGCGGGGTTCGACACGGGCGAGATGACGTCGATCGTCGCGTCCTCGCCGGGGCGGACGAAGGCCGTCAGAGGCGGAGTGGAGATCTGCGTGGCGGCGGGATCGACGATCGTCACCCTGACGGTGCCGGTCGCCTCGGCCAGGGCGTCGGCGACGGTGTACTGCACGAGATACGAGCCCGGATTCGCGGCGGTGAACACGAAGGTGCCCGCGACGCCGTTCACCGAGATCTGCGCCGCCGCATCCGTGATGGAGTTCGCGCTGCGCATCGTGATGGCGCCGTTGACGCCGGTCACGTGCGGGCGCACGTCGATCGTGGTCGGCGCGCCGATGGTTCCCACCGCCGCGAACGACGCGGCCGTCAGCTGCGGGCTCGGGGTGATCGCGATCTCGAGCGGCTTCTCGGTGGAGGAGCCCCTGGCATCGGTGACGGTGACGAGGATCGTGACCGACTGGGCGTCGGTCTGGTTCGGATTGGGGTGCTGGAAGGTGATGGTGCCCTGCGGGTCGAGAGCCACAGAGCCGATGCCGCTCTGATTCACCGCGGAGGAGATGTAGATCGGGTCGCCGTCGGGGTCGACCCATCCCTCGAGGACGTTGACCGAGACGGTTCCGCCCGGCACCACCTGCGGGCTCGGCCAGCTGGCAAGACACGCCTCGACGCCGCACCAGACGGGGGCGGAGTTCTGGCCCGGGTCGGACACGGTGAGGGTGACGGTCGCCGGTTGGGAGGTGAGACCGTCGGTGGTCGTCCCGTCCGTGATGCGGTACCGGAAGGTCGCCGATCCGGTCGCCTCGGGGGAGAGTCGAACGACGAGCTCCTGCTCCTCGTTCGAGACCGTGGCCGTTCCGAACGCCGGATCGAGCCCCTCGACGGATGCGGCGACGATGCTCAGCACGTCCTCGTTCGGATCGTGGTCGTTGAGCAGGACGGGCAGCACGGAGCTGCGGCCGGCGCGCACGCCGAATGCGTCGTCGACGGCGACGGGCGGCTTCGGATCGATCACGCGCTCGGCCTGGATGTCTTCCTGCTGCTGGGTGGGCACATCCTGGTCGGAATCCCACTGCTGCGAGGACGGCACGAGCGCGCCGTTCGGAAGCGTCCAGACCCAGCCTGAGCGCGTCTCGTTCAAGATCATGCGCGAGCCGTTGCTCAGGAACTCCGGCACGACCTCGTCGCCGAGCGAGCCTCCGGCGTAGTCCAGGTCGCTCTGGCCCGCATCCGAGGACCACAGCGTTCCCTGCGCCTGGCTGTTCGGCAGCCAAGCCGCGTACATCACGCCCTTCGCTTCGGCCGGTGCGGCGGGAGTGCCCTGGGCGGCGTCGACGACGCGCTCGGGTCCCGAGCCGTCGAGCGGGACCGAGACGAGTCCGGTGGTGTCGGCGACGTAGACCTCGTCGCGCGCCGAGCCAGACTTCTGCAGCACGCCGCCGATCGTTCCGGTGTCGAGGGGCTGATCGCGTCCGCGCAGCCAGAGGCGCCCCGAGTCCGGTTCGAGCAGAGCCCACGTCGTGCCGACGGCGCTCAGCGTCCCGGATGCGGGGGCGTCGGCGACCGCATCCGAGCCCTCGATCTTGCCGGTGCGCGCATCGGCACGCAGGACGCGTTCCTCCTCGGACGAGTAGGCGTAGACGATGCCGTCGACCCCGACCGCCACGCTGTCGGCGACGAACACAGGCCGTTCCTCGCCCTCGGTGACCTGCGTCTCGGCGTACGGGTCGACGGGCACGGTGCTGCTCGGTGAGGCGAGCGAGCCGGCGAAGACGGCGCCGTTGTCGGTGCGGTAAGCGATCGTGTCGCCCGTGGCGACGACGTCGACCGTGCCGGGCGGAGTGTTCTGGAACGCGTCCTCCGCGTCGGCGTTCAGATCGGCGGGCATCGCCATGTCCACGTCGGCGAATCGGGTGTCGCCCTCGGCGTAGACCAGCAGTCGGTCCGCGTTCTGAACCAGTGCGCTGGGGTTCTCGACCTGCTTGACGGTGTCGATCTCTCCGACGGTCGTGTTCACGCGGGCGTAGCGTCGACCTTCGCCGGACTGCATCGCCCAGATCGTGCCGTCGTCGGGCGGAGTCTGCTGCGCGTCGAAGCCGGGCCACACGACGGCGAGCGTGGTCACGATGGCGAGCACGGCGGCGACGGAGCCGCCGATGATCCAGCCGCGGCGATCGGCGAGCGGGGTGCGCGGGGCCTGGGCCATCTCAGGATCCTCCGAGAACGAGGACGGTCACGAGGACGGCTGCCGCAGCGACCAGGGCTGCGCCGCCCACGAGCAGTGCGATCATCCCGCCGGATAGTCCACGCCCGCGCGGCGATGCTCCGGCGAGGACCGTGCCCTCGTCGGGACGACGGCCACCGCGCTCGCGTGCGCGCACCGGCCGGCGCGACTCGTACTCCACGCGGGGGCGCACCGGGCCGCGAGCGCGATCATCGGCGAAGTTCACCGGAGTGCCGGCGGAGGCCCATTCATCGACGGCCACCTCCATCGGGGTGTGCGGCAGGCCGAGCTCGTGCTGGATGAGCTGAAGTTCGTACGCGAACTGAGCGGCTGAGGGGTGACGGCCGGCAGGATCGCGGTTCATCGAGCGCGACAGCACGGCCTCGAGGCTCGCAGGGACATCGGCGCGGCCGATCGGGGTGTACGCGGCGCGGCGGATGCGGGCCTTGAGCTGGTCGCGACCGTTCTGGCCGCTGCCGGGACGCTCGAACGGGCTGCGTCCTGCCAGCAGCGAGTACACGGTCGCGCCCAGCGACCACACTTCGGAGGGGACGGAGCCGGCGATGCGCTCGTCGATGATCTCGGGCGCGCTCCACGGCACGGACATGGCGAACACTTCGTCATCGCCGCGCCCGCTGACGGCGGTGGCGATGCCGAAGTCGGCGAGGACGGGAGCGCCGAAGGCCGTCACGAGAAGGTTCGAGGGCTTGATATCGCGGTGGAGCAGTCCCGAGCGGTGCGCCGTCTCCAACGCGGAGCCGATCCGGATTCCGGCCTGGAGCACCTCGGCCAGCGGGATCTCCTCGCGACGGTAGCGCGAGCCGAGAGATCCGGGGCAGTACTCCATGACCAGGTAGGGGCGTCCGTCGGAGGAGATGCTCGCCTGGTAGATCGTGAGGATCGACGGATGCGCGCTCAAGCGCGCCATCACGTCTGCCTCCGCGTTGAACATGCGCAGCAGGCCTTCGTCGACGATGTCCTCGAGGAGGACCTTGACGGCGACCGGACGGCGCGGCATGTCCTGTTCGAACAGGAAGACGTCGGCGAAACCACCCGTGCCGAGAGGGCGAACGTAGGTGAAGCCGGGAAGAACGGGCGGTGCCGCGGGCAATCTCTGCGCCACCGGGGTCCCCCTCTCCGCGTACGACGTGCACACCCGACGTACGCGCGGGACTCTGCCGAACCTTCCTATCACAGCGTCGTTACCGCATCCGACTCGGAAACCTACGCTTGACACATGTCCTCCGAACTGTCGCGCGCGGCGAGCCCCTATCTCCGTCAACACGCGGAACAGCCGGTGGCGTGGCACGCGTGGGGTGAGGCCGCGTTCACCGAGGCGCGCCGGCGCGACGTGCCGGTCATGGTCTCGATCGGCTACGCCATGTGCCACTGGTGCCACGTCATGGCGGCGGAGTCCTTCTCAGACCCCGACATCGCGGCGCGTCTGAACCGGAGCATGGTGTCGGTCAAGGTGGACCGAGAGGAGCATCCCGAGGTGGATGCGGTGTTCCTCGCCGCGGCGGCGGCGTTCACCCCGCATCTCGGCTGGCCGCTGACCGTCTTCACGACGCCGGAGGGTCGGCCCTTCTTCGCCGGCACGTACTGGCCCCCGACGGCGCGGGGTACGCTTCCCGGATTCGTCGACGTCATCGACGCCGTCGACCGGGCGTGGCGCGAACGCCGGGAGGCGGTGGCCGAGACCTCGGGCGCACTGCAGCAGGCACTCGAGGCGGCGGCGCACGAGAGGAGCGAGGAGGCACTCGAGCCCGCATGGCCCACCGCCGAGGTGCGCGCACAGCTCGCCGCGCGCATCGCGGCGCGCGAGGACCCCGAGTTCGGAGGGTTCGCTCCGGCGGGAGCGGATGCGGCGACTCCGAAGTTCCCGGTGTGGCCCGTGCTCCGTTTCCTACAGACGGAGCCCGATGAGACCGCGGCGCAGCTCGCCGCGCGAACCATCGACCGTATGGCTCGCTCGCCGCTGCGCGACGCGGACGGCGGGTTCTTCCGGTATGCCACTCGACGCGACTGGAGCGTGCCCCACTACGAGCGCATGCTGACGGACAACGCCGGCCTCATTCAGGTCGCCCTCGCCGCCGGGCGCGCCGACATCGCGTCCGCCGCGGCGGGATTCCTCGTCGACACCCTTCAGCTGCCCTCCGGCGGATTCGCCGCCGCGCAGGATTCCGAGTCCTGGATCGACGGCGCGCGCAGCGAGGGAGGGTTCTATCTGCGCCCCCTCGACCAACGGAGCACGCTGGAGCCGCCGCGCATCGACGACAAGCTCGTCAGTGCCTGGAACGGTCTGGCCATCGGGGCGCTCGCCGCCACGGGGGCCCGCCTCGGACGCGAGGAGTTCGTGAGCGCAGCGGTGCGCGCCGCCCTGGCGGTCGAGCAGTCGAACCTCGCCGACGACGGGACGCTGCGCCGAGCCTCGCTCGACGAGATCCTCTCCGGCGCGCCGGCGACGCTCGAGGACTACGGCGCTCTCGCCCAGGGGCTCGCGGTGCTCGCGATGGCGACGGGACGCGTCGCCTATGCCGTCGAGGCGCGCCGGCTCGTGGACCTGTGCTGGCCGACGGAAGAGGCGGCCGCCGTGCCCGGCGGACGCGATACGGTGCTGGCGGCTCTGGGAGCGCCCGAGGTGGACGACACCGACACGGACCGCCCATCGGGCGCGGCATCCCTCGCCGAAGCCGCCTTGACGCTCTGGCGTCTGGGGGCGGGGGAGCGGTACCGGCGCCGGGCCCGCACGATCGTGGCGGCGCGCGCGACACGAGCCGTCGAGGATCCGTTCTCGCACGCTGCCGTGCTGCGCGTCGCCGCACTCACGGAGAGCGCCGGGCGCCAGATCGTGGTGGTCGCCGGCAGCGACGACGATCCGCTCGCCCGGGCCGCGCACGCGACCGGTGCCGACGTCGTCGTCAGGGTGAACGAGGCGGATGCAGCGGCGTGGTCCGAGGCGGGATTCTCACTGTTCGCCGCCCGCACGGCCGCCGACGGACGGGCCACGGCGTACGACTGCCGCGAGTTCGTGTGCCGCCTGCCCATCCACGACGCGAGCGGTTTTGCCGAGCCGGTGGCGTGAAGTCGTCCTATCATCGAGAGCATGCCAGAGCTGGAGGAGCCGCACAGCGGCTACTGGTACGCCGACGACGACGAGTCGCGTAAGCGCCGAGCCGTCGATCTGCTGCAGGCGTTCCGGGTGTACCGCGCCGCGGAGGTCGCCATGCGACGGCGCACGCGCGAGGCGATGTCGATGGGAGAGAACGATCTCCTCGTGCTGCGCTACCTGCTGCGCGCGCAGCAGCGCGGCGAGCGCGTCTCGCCGGGTGAGCTGGCCCGCTACCTCGGGGTCTCCACCGCCTCGATGACGGCGATGGTCGACCGGCTGGAGAAGTCCGGTCACGTGCGGCGCGAGCGGCACGAGACCGATCGCCGCAGCATCTGGGTCGTTCCGACGGTCGATAGCGACGAGGAAGTGCGCCGCACTCTCGGCGACATGCACGAGCGGATGATGGATGCCGTCATCGACATGTCTGCGGATGACATGCGCATCGTGATGGAATGCCTGGGCCGGCTGCAGGCCGCGGTCGATCAGGTCGACGCCCATTCCACCGTCGGCTGAGTGACCCATATCGTTCGCCGCGAGTCTTGCTCGTCAGGCTAGCTACCCGCCCACACGGCCCGTGATTCGCCCGCCGGTGACAGCATGGCACCATGACCCTTTCATCCGACGCCGTCGGTGAGCGCGACACGACCCATATGGTCGATGGCTGGCTGCTCACTTCGTACGCCGGTGTGGTCGCGCGGCTGCAGGCCCGCTATCCGCTGCTGCGCCTCGCGGAGATCGAGGCGATCGTCGCGAGGGAGTACGACGCCTTCACGGGCGGGCGGCCCATCGCGGTCCCCGTCGACGTGGAGTCCGGTGCCGAGGAGATCCTGCAGATGTACTCCGAAGAAAAGGGCGCCTGAACTCAGATCCAGGTCGGCAGCCAGTTGTGCAGCCGCCAGAACTCGTAGGGCACCGGCATCGCCGTCCACACCGGGTACCAGAACGCGGACAGCACGATGCAGGCCACGAGGAAGACGGTGACCACCCGCTGGCCCGCGATACGGCGGTCGGTATCCGCCGAGCCCGCGATGCGCCGAGCCGTGAGAGCGATCGCGATCACGAGGAACGGCAGCATCACGACCGTGTAGAACTGGAAGATCGTGCGCTCGGGGTAGAGCAGCCATGGCACGTAGGTCGCGGCGAGCGCCACGAGCACGAAAGCCGCCTGGGCGTCGCGGGTGCGGATGAACCGGTACACCAGATAGAGCGCTGCAGCGATCCCCGCCCACCAGATCAGCGGGTTCGGGATGCTGGAGACGGCTTGGACGGTGTCGCCGTTCTGGTGCCAGTACATCGACGTCGGGCGCACGAGCAGCGGCCACTGCCAGGCGGGGCTCTGGTAGCCGTGGGGCGTCGTGAGCCCCACGTGGAACGCGTAGATCGCCTCGTGGTAGCGCCAGAGGCTCGCGAGCGCTCCGCCGAGACCTTCGGAAGCGGCGGCGCGCCCGTATCCGCCCGCGCTGGCCAGCCAGCCGGTCCACGAGGCCAGATACACGATCGCCGCGACCGGCACGAGCAGCACGAACGCCGCCGCGCCCTGGCGCACCGCATCCACCGGCCACTGCACGATGCCGAGTCGGCGTCGTGCGAGGGCGTCGGTGACGACGACGTAGAGGCCCAGGGCCGCGAGCACGTACAGGCCCGACCACTTCACGGCCGTGGCGGCACCGACGGCCGCTCCTGCGGCGATGATCCACGGCCGGTTCCAGAGCACCGGCCCCCACCCGGGACCGGCCGTCTCCGCATCGCGCGCAGGCACGACCCGGCGCAGGCGCTCCAGATGCGCGCGGCGATCGAGAAGGATGAACCAGAAGCCCAGCGCCACGAACAGTGCGAGGATGCCGTCCAGGAGCGCGATGCGGCTGAGCACGATGGCGAGGCCGTCGATGGCCATCAGGCCGCCGGCGATCGCGGCGACGGCCGTCGAGCCGCTCAGCGTGCGGGCGATCATATAGACGACGAGGACGGTGAGGGTCCCCGCCGTGGCCACCGCCACCCGCCACCCGACCGAATCGCCGGGGCCGAAGAGCCACATTCCCAATCCGATCAGCCATTTGGCCAGCGGTGGATGTACGGAGAAGCTTCCTGCCACGAGCGGGGCGGGAACGTCGCCCTGCGCGAACAGGGCGTCGGCGCCCTCGGGCCAGTTGGCCGTGTAGCCCAGCAGCCACTGCGACCACGCGTCCTTCACGTAGTACGTCTCGTCGAAGACCAACGACGACGGCGTCCCGAGGTCCGCGAAGCGCAGGATCCCGGCGACGAGCGTCAGCAGGACGGGTGTCCATGCCTGCACGCGCCGGTCCAGGACGCGAGAGCCGCGGACGCGGTCGGAGAACGCGTCGAACGCCGAGCGGCGCGGCGCGGGCGCGGTCGGCGGGGCGCTCGAGGTCACGCCCTCCACCTTATGCTGGGGCCGTGATCATCCTCGCGGCGACTCCGATCGGAAACCTCGGGGATGCCACCCGCCGACTCGTTGAGGCGCTGGAAGCCGCCACCGTGATCGCGGCCGAGGACACCCGCACGACGCAGCGGCTGCTCGCGGGGCTCGGCGTCGCCAACCGCCCGCAGCTGATCGCCCTGCACGATCACAACGAGAAGCAGCGTGCCGCGGAGCTGGCGCGACGCGCGGCGACCGAGGACGTGCTCGTGCTCAGCGACGCCGGCATGCCCACGGTGAGCGACCCGGGGTACGGGCTCGTGGCGGAAGCCGTGGCACAGGGCGTCGAGGTGATCGCGCTGCCCGGCCCGTCCGCCGTGCTGACCGCTCTCGCGGTGTCGGGCCTTCCCACCGACCGCTTCGCCTTCGAGGGTTTCGTGCCGCGCAAGCAGGGGGAGCGGCGGGCGATGTTCGCCCGGTTGGCGGCTGAGGAGCGCACGCTGGTCTTCTTCGAAGCGCCCACCCGTCTCGCCGACACCCTCGCGGATCTGGCGGACGCATTCGGCGCCGATCGCCCCGCATCCGTCTCGCGAGAGCTGACCAAGCTCTACGAGCAGACCGTGCGCGGCCCGCTCTCTGAGCTCGTGGCCTGGGCCGCGGACGGCGTGCGCGGCGAGCTCGTCATCGTCGTCGGCGGAGCCGAGCGCGCCCGCGTCGCCTTTCCCGATGCCGTCACGCAGGTGCTCGAGATCGTCCGCACGGGCACGCGTCTGAAGGATGCGGCCGGCGAGGTCGCCGAGGCGACCGGTCATTCCTCGCGCGAGCTGTACCAGGCGGCGCTCGCCGTCCGCGGCTGACGCGCCCACCCGGCCGGACGCCGACTCCTCGCCGTGGGCGGGAGCCGGCGCCGCGGTCAGCGTCTGCGCACGCGGCGATGCCGTGCGAGCAGGGCGAGGCCGGCGCCGAGCACCAGCGTCGCCGCCACGAAGAGCGTGAGCGGGGCCTCCC
>JASCPH010000043.1 GCA_029959545.1 Microbacteriaceae bacterium PS02066
GGGTCGGCCCTGCGGGCCCGTCTCACTGCGGGATTACTTGATGGCCTCGACCTCAGAGACCCACTGGTCCCACGAAGCCTTCGCGTCCTGCGTGCCGTCCTCGACGCGCGTGAGCGCCTTCTGCATCGCGTCGTTGACCTGGAAGTAGAACTCGCCCTTGAAGGGGGAGACCGTGACGGCCGTGGCCCGCTCGGAGAAGATCTGGCCGACCGGCGCGTTGTTGAAGTACTCGTTGGTCGAGTCCAGCAGCGTGGCGTCGGTGAGCGCGTCGTTCTGGCTCGGGAAGGTGCCGGCGTTCTCGAAGGCCTTGACCTGGGTCTTGGCGTCGGTCAGCCAGTCGGCCAGCTTCTGCGCGGCCGCGACGTTCTTGCCGTTGGCGGGGATCGTCAGGTACGAGCCGCCCCAGTTACCGCCGCCGTTGGGGAACATCGGTGCGACATCCCATCCGGTGACGTCCTTCGCGTTGCCGGAGATGACACCGAGCATCCAGCCGGGGCAGAGCATCGTGGCGAAGTCGCCGTTGCTGAGACCGGCGAACCAGTCGTCCGACCACTGGCTGAAGTGCGCCGACTGCGTCGCGCTGGCCGCGGTGACCTGGTCGTAGATGTCCTTGACCTCGGGGTTGGTCGTGGCGGTGATCTTGCCGTCCGAGGGGTTCTCGTAGGCCGCCTCGACCTGGTTGATCATGCCCTGGTACGTGCCGCCGGCCGAGTCGAAGAACGCCTTGCCGGTCGCTGCCACGTACTGGTCGCCGACCTTGAAGTAGTTGGCCCAGTCGCCGTCGAAGAGCTTGCCGACCTCGGCACGGTCGGTCGGGAGACCGGCGGCCTGGAACAGGTCGGAGCGGTAGCAGATGGCTTCGGGACCGATGTCGGTGCCGTAGCCGATGAGGTTGCCGTCAGCGTCGGTCGCGGCCTTGACCTTCCAGTCCAGCCAGCGGTCGGTCAGGTCGGTGGGGACCGGGGCGAGCATGTCCGAGTACTGCATGACCTCGGGCAGCCAGTCGACCTCGATCGCCTCGATGTCGGCGAGGCCCGTCTTGCCGAGCTTCTGGAAGTAGTTGGCGCGGGCGTCGTTGGAGGTCGCGGCCTTGTTGTGGACGATCTTCACGTTCGGGTTCTCGTCCATGTACTCCTGCAGGAGTGCATCGGTGTAGCCGAAGTCGTTGAAGGTGGCGATGGTCAGCGTGACCGGCGCGTTCGGGTCGGACTGCTCGCCGCCGCCGGTCGAACAACCGGCGAGGACGATGGCTGCGGTTGCGATGCCGGCGGCGAGGCCGAGCGGTCGCAGGGCGCGTGATTTCACGGGACACTCCTTTGTGATGCGGTTCGGTGCCAGAAAGCTCTCCGCTGTCCCCAGGACTGGGAGCGCTCTCATCGGACGGGTTCACAGTATGGGAGCGCTCCCGAGAGGTCAAGAGAGCGCTCTCACCGTTCGGATAACGGTTGGATAACGCACCGGAACCGCGGGCGCCCTGCCCGCCTCTAGACTGAGAGCAGACCATCTCCCGCGCACCCTCGGAGCCGTTATGCCCACGATCGTCGTCGATGTCATGCCCAAGGCCGAACTGCTCGACCCGCAGGGCAAGGCGGTCCAGAACGCCCTGCATCGCCTGGGCGTCGAGGACTTCGGCTCCGTCCGGATCGGAAAGCGTTTCGAGCTGACGGTCGACGGAACCGTCGATGAGGCACTGCTCGAGAAGGTGCGCGAGATCGCCGACGACGTGCTCTCCAACGCCGTCATCGAGGATGTCGTGGGCATCGAGGTCGTGGAATGAGCGTACGCATCGGGGTCATCACCTTCCCCGGTTCGCTCGACGACCGCGACGCGCAGCGCGCCATCCGTGTCGCCGGGGCGGAGCCGGTCGCGCTCTGGCACGGCGATCACGACCTGCAGGGCGTCGACGCCCTCGTGCTGCCGGGCGGCTTCAGCTACGGCGACTACCTCCGGGCGGGTGCGATCGCGGCCCTGGCGCCGATCATGTCCGAGGTGAAGGATGCGGCCGCCGCCGGCATGCCGATCCTCGGCATCTGCAACGGCTTCCAGATGCTCGTCGAGGCGCACCTGCTGCCGGGCGGACTGATCCGCAACGCGCACCAGCAGTTCGTTCGTCGCGACCAGCGGCTGCGCGTCGAGAACGCCGACACCGCCTGGACCAGCGACTTCACGGCGGGCCAGGAGATCGTCATCCCGTTGAAGAACGCCGACGGCGGATACATCGCCGACGCCGAGACGCTCGCGCGCGTCGAGGGCGAGGGCCTCGTGGCGTTCCGCTACGTCGGGGTCAACCCCAACGGCTCGCTCGACGACATCGCCGGGCTCACCAACGAACGCGGCAACGTCGTGGGGCTCATGCCGCATCCCGAGCACGCGGTCGAGCCGGGCTTCGGACCCGACACCTCAGCCGCGATGCGCTCCGGAGTCGACGGCCTCGGCTTCTTCAGCTCGGCCATCCAAGCCGTGGTCTCCGCCGCCGCCTGACCGGGCCCCGGCTCCCTCCCCTTCCCTGCTCGCCTGTCACAGATCGAGCCCCGCGCGTCGACCTGTGACAGGCGAGCGTGGGGGTGAAAGCGGCACCGGACGGGCGAGCACCGGCTTGCGGCCCGTCGGACATGACACGTGTCATGCCCGAGTCGTGACAGAAGCCTCCGGTGCGGAAGGTCGCCGCGCGGTTGGCTGAAGGCATGAGCGAACCGCGCGTGCAGATACCTGACACCCCCCTCGCCCCGGATGCGGCGGCCGTCGAGCTGAAAGCCATCGTGCGCCGCTTCGGCCGCGCCGGCCAGCGCTTCACCGCCGTCGACGGCATCGACCTGCGCATCGAGCGCGGTGAGATCGTGGCTCTGCTCGGCCCGAACGGAGCAGGCAAGACCACGACGATCGACGTGCTGTTGGGCCTCGCGGAGCCGGACGAGGGCAGCGCGCTCGTCTTCGGCGCCCACCCGCACCGCGCCGTGGCGGCCGGCCGGCTCGCCGCCGTGCTGCAGACCGGCGGCCTGCTGTCGGATCTCACCGTGCGGGAGACGGTCACGGTCATCGCGGACCTGTACGGTGCGGGCTCCCGCGTCGCCGAGGTGATGGAACGCGCCGATCTCTCCGAGATCGCCCGCCGCCGCGTCGGCAAGTGCTCCGGCGGCGAGAAGCAGCGTGTGAAGTTCGCGCTCGCGCTGCTGCCCGACCCCGACGTGCTGGTGCTCGACGAGCCCACCGCCGGCATGGACGTCACGGCCCGCCGCCGGTTCTGGCAGGCGATGCGCGCCGACGCGGATGCGGGACGCACGATCATCTTCGCCACGCACTACCTCGAGGAGGCCGAGCAGTTCGCCCGGCGCACCGTCGTGATGAGCCGCGGCCGCATCGTCGCCGATGCCGCCACCGCCCACCTGCGCGCCTCCCTCGGAGGCCGCCTCGTCTCTGCGACGCTCGCCGACGAGACGCTCGCCACGGCCTTGGCCGCAGAGCTGGTGGGCGACGAGTCCGCCGCCGAGGTATCGGTGGACGCGTCGCGGCTCACCGTGCGCACCGCCGCATCCGATGCCCTCGCCGCGCGTCTGCTCGCCGCGGGCGCCAGCGACCTGGAGATCACCGCGCCGACCCTGGAATCCGCCTTCACCCGACTCACCGAGGAGCCCTCATGAGCACGCTCGTCTCGCCCGCGATGTACCGCATCGAGGGCCTGCGTCAGCTGCGGAACCCGTACACGCTGGCCTTCACCCTGGCCATGCCGTTCGCGATGTACCTGCTCTTCGGGGCCAGCATGGACTATGCCTCGCAGAGCGTCGGTCACGCGAATGCGTCGTTCTACGTCATGGTCTCGATGGGCGCCTACGGCACCGCGACGGCGATGAGCTCGCTGTGCTCGCTCGCCGCATCCGAGGTCGGGCAGGGATGGGGGCGCCAGCTCGCTCTCACGCCGCTCTCGACCGCCGGCTACGCACTGACGAAGGTGCTGTCGGCGATGTCCTTCGCCGCACTGTCGGTGCTGATCGTCTACATCGCCGGGTATGTCACGGGCGCCGCTGCCGACGACGTGTGGCGCTGGTTCGCATCGGCGGCCATCACACTCGTGCTCGGCCTGGTCTACGGGCTGTTCGGTCTGGGTGTCGGGCTGGCGTTCAACTCGGACTCGGCCGCCGCGCTCGCGTCGATCTCGATCACGTTCTTCGGCTTCTTCGGCAACGTCTTCGTGCCCCTGAGCGGCGTCATGCTCGACATCGCCAAGTGGACGCCGATGTACGGCTACGCCGCCCTCGTGCGCTGGCCGGCGACGGGCGGTGCACTCGTGGCCGGAGGGTCGGACGAGCTCTGGGCCGTGATCGCCAACGTGGTCGTCTGGGGCGCCCTGTTCGCCCTGCTGGTGCGCTTCGGCGTCGTGCGCTCGCGGCGCCGTCGTTAGGCTCGAGCGGTGACGACCCCCTCCGCGCCCCGGCGCATGCCACAGGATCCGTGGCAGCGCTGGGGCTGGGTCATGGCCATCGTGTGGATGGTCTTCCTGGTCTTCCCGGTCGTCTCGCTGCTGTCGTCACCGGCGCCGCTGGGCCTGCTCGTGCTGGGGTGGGCCGCGCTGGCGGGGTTCGCCGTGGCCTACGTCGTCGGTTTCGTCGCGGGAATGCGGTCGGCTTGGGGCACGCCGAGCCGGCTCGTGAAGACGCTCTTCTGGGTGCAGATCGCGTGCGCCGCAGCCACCGTTCCCGCGATCGCCGACGGCGCCCTGAGCTTCGTGCCGTTCGTGATGTCGTACGCGAGCTATGGCCTGCGGCGCATGTGGCACTGGGTGACGATGACCGCGGGCATCGGCCTCGTCGTCATCGTGATCGTCGTCACGGGCTCGATCGAGGACAACATCCAGATCCTGTCGGTGGTCGTCATGATCTCCGTCATCAACACCGTGACGAGCTGGCTCATCGGGCGCTCCGTCGACACGGATCGGATCCGGCTGGAGCTCGCCGCCAGCGACGAACGAACCGCGATCGCCCGCGACGTGCACGACCTGCTCGGGCACACGCTGACGGCGGTGAAGCTCAAGGCCGAACTGGCCGAGCGGCTCGTCGAGCGCGACCCCGATCGGGCGAAGGCGGAGCTCGCCGACATCGTGCGACTCACCGGAGAGGCGATCACCGGTGTGCGCAGCACCGTGACCGGCATCCGCGGCCAGGCGTTCGCGGAGCAACTGGTGGCGAGCCGTGCGGCGCTCGAGTCGGCGGGGATGGCCGTCGAGGTCAGCGGCGACGCCGCATCCCTCTCTCCCGCCCAGTCGCTGCCCGCGGGGTGGATCGTGCGGGAGGCGACGACCAACATCCTGCGCCATGCGCACGCCCGCACGGTGCGCATCTCGGTGGCGCCGGGAGTCGTGACGGTCGACGACGACGGGCAGGGGGTGCACCAGCGCCCGGGCAACGGCATCCGGGGCATGCAGGAGCGGGCGGCGGCAGCCGGCGCCGTGCTCGAGGTGGCTCCGGCTCCCAGCGGCGGAACGAGAGTGAGCATGACATGGTGAACGCACCGATCCGGCTGATGCTCGTCGACGACCAGGCGCTCGTCCGCGGCGCGATGGGCGCCCTGCTCGAGCTGGAGGGCGACCTCGTCGTGGTCGCCGAAGCCGCCGATGGTGCGCAGGCCGCATCCCTCGCCACCAGTACAACGCCCGACGTCTGCCTCATGGACATCCAGATGCCCGGCGTGGACGGGATCACCGCGACGCGTCAGGTGCGCGAGGCGAGTCCCGCGACCCGCGTGCTCGTCGTCACGACGTTCGCCCGGCCGGGCTACCTCCGCCAGGCTCTGGATGCGGGGGCCAGCGGTTTCATCGTGAAGGATGCGCCGGCGGATCGCCTGGCGGATGCGGTCCGGCGCGTGCACGCGGGGCTCCGGGTGGTCGATCCCGAGCTCGCCGAGGCCTCGCTCTTCGAGGGTCAGAGCCCGCTGACCGAGCGCGAGCAGCAGGCGCTGCGCTTGTCGGCCGACGGGCGGGCGGTGGCGCAGATCGCCGCGGAGATGTTCCTCTCGGCAGGCACCGTGCGCAATCACCTCTCGTCGGCGATCGGCAAGACGGGCACCGAGAATCGCTCGCAGGCGGCGCAGGTCGCCCGCGAGAAGGGCTGGATCTAGCGCTCTTGCGCCCGCAGACGCTCGTCCCCGGGCGTTCGCCTGTCACAGATCGCGCGGAACGCGTCTATCTGTGACAGGCGAACAGGTTGTGTGAGCCCATGACACGCAGGGCGGGCGCGGTGGGGCCTTGGTCCCGCATCCGGCCGCGTGGGGATGGGAGGATGGCAGCATGGCCGGCGCCCGTATGATCCCGGCGGACGACGGCGACGCCACTCCCCTCGATGAGACGCGTCTCGAACCCGTGCGGTTCGTCGCGCTCACCGATGCGGTGCTGCGGCTGGGAATCCTGATGCTGGGCGCGGGCGCCTCTTCCGCGCGCGTGCGCACCACGATGGAGCGCGTCGGCCGCGCCTGGGGCATCGAGACCATGAACGCCCGCGTCGGCATGCTCGACATCGTCCTCACGGTCAGCCGCGGCCAGCTCGTGCGCACCCGCGTGGCAGAGGTCGCGCGCCCCGTCGTCAACGCAGAACGCATCGCGGCCCTGCAACGCCTCTCGCACGAGGTCGAGGCAGAGGCGGGCGGGAGCGTCGACGACTTCGCCGCACGTCTGGATGCGATCGCCGCGCGTCCGGCCCGCTACGGGATGCTGCTGCGCATCCTCGCCGCCGGCGCGGCGTGCGCCGCATTCGCCCTGCTCAACAACGGCGGATGGGCGGCAGCGGTCGCCGTCGGCGTCGGCGCCGCCGCCGGCCAGGCGGTCCGGATGCTGCTGGGCCGCGCACGGTTGAACGAGTTCCTCACTGTGTTCGTCGCCGCGGCGACGGCGTTGCTGATCTACCTCGGCGCCGCCCAGTTCTTCGAGGTGCTGGGCCAGCCGTTCGCCCACGACGCCGCCCTCACGAGCGCCGTGCTCTTCCTCGTGCCCGGCTTCCCTCTGGTCACGGGCGCGATGGACCTCGCCCGCCTCGACCTGAACGCGGGGATCGCCCGTGTGGTCTACGCGTGCCTCATCCTGCTCACCGCCGGCTCGGCGGTCTGGGCGGTGGCCGCGCTGTTCGCCACGTCGCCGGGCGCGGTCGCGACCCCTCTGCTGGACGAGCCCGTGCTCGCCGTCATGCGCCTCGTGGCGGGATTCGTCGGCGTTCTCGGCTTCGCGCTCCTGTTCGCCACTCCCTGGCGCATCGCGATCGCCTCGGCAGCAGTGGGCGCGATCGCGAACACCGCGCGTCTGACGGCGGTGGATGCGGGACTCATGCCCGCCGTCGCGGCCATGGCCGCGGGGCTGCTCGTGGGCCTCGGCGCCTTCGTCTGCTACCGCCGGCTCGACGCGCCGCGGGTGGCGCTGACGGTTCCGGCGGTCGTGATCATGGTCCCCGGCGCGGCCGCGTATCGCGCGATCGTCGCCACGATCGACGGCGACACGCTCGCGGCGGTGCAGAACAGCGTGCAGGCATTGTTCGTGGTGGCGGCGCTCGCGATCGGGCTGACGGTCGCGAGAGTCGTGTCGGAGAAGGAGTGGGGCGACCGCTCCCGCTGAACCGGTTGTCAGCCGCATCCGCAGCGCAGGAGAAATCCCCTCAACAGGACGATTCCCGCGGGATTCTCCTGAACAACGGAGATCTCCTGCAGAACGGAAGCGGATGCGGGGCGCGCGGATGCGGCGACGCAACGCCCCGACTGCTCATCGACGGGGTGGCTACGCTCGCAGCATGACGCCCTCCCGCCTCATCGTTTCCGTACCCGATCCCTCCTTCGCCGCGGAGCTCGCGGACCTCGGTGAGCAGGTGGAGGTGATGGTCTGGCCGATGGATGCGGCCGCCCCGGCGGACCGGATCGATTTGGTCGTGCCGCCGTACATGAGCGCGCGCGACGTCGTCGCACGGCTCGAGGGCGTCGAGACCCGCCTCGTGCAGAGCCAGTCGATCGGCTACGAGGGGACGCAGGAACTGCTGCCCCAGGGGATCGTGTTCGCCAACGCCGCAACCGTGCACGAGACCTCGACGGCCGAGCTGGCTCTCGCGCTGACTCTCGCCGTCCAGCGCGAGCTCGATGTCTTCGCCCGTCAGCACGACTGGACGCGCGCCTTCACGCAGAGCCTCGCCGACCGCCGCACCACGGTGCTCGGCTTCGGCGGCGTCGGCAAGGCGATCGCCGCGCGTCTGCGCCCCTTCGAGGTGAAGCTGCGCGCCGTCGCCACGCATGCGCGTACCGAGGACGGCGTCGAGGTGGCGGCCCTCGAGGACCTGCACGCCGTGCTCGGCGAGACCGAGGTGCTGATCCTCGCGCTTCCCGCATCCGAGCGCACGCGCGGCATCATCGGCGACGCGGAACTGTCGGCGCTGCCGGATGGTGCGCTCGTGGTCAACGTCGGACGCGGCACGCTCATCGACACGGATGCGTTGGTCGACCACGTGCGCCGCGGCCGCATCCGCGCCGGACTCGACGTCACCGACCCCGAGCCGCTCCCGGCGGATCACCCGCTCTGGGAGCTGCCGGGCGTGCTCATCTCGCCCCACGTGGGCGGCGCATCCACCGCGATGCAGCCGCGGATGGTGGCCCTCGTGCGCCGCCAGATCGCCCACCTGCTCGCGGACGAGGAGCCCGAGAACGTGGTCATCCGCACCTGAAGCTCAGAACCCGGGAGGCAGTGCTCCCTCGTCGACGAGGATGCTGTCACCGTTGCGAGTGAAACGCACGACACCCCCGTCAGGGAATCGCGCTCGCGTCTCGTCGGGATACCGCATCCCACCCTCGCCGGCTCGCGGCGCGCGCATGACGTAGAAGTCGATGGCCGGTTCGAGCCCCGCGCCCGTGCACGTGCCGGAGCTCGAACCTCCGGCATCAAACATCATGGCCCTGACGATGATGCATGCGTCGGTCGCATAGACCTCCAGACCTCGGTAGGAGCCGTACGAGCGCAGGTCGTCCTGATCGAGCCCCGGGATGTCCCACTCGGTCATGGCTGGGAGCTCACCCGGCTGCTCGGTGAGCCGCGCCGCGTGCTGCTGATCGTCGCGCACACCCCACGGGAGCGTCCAGGCCGTGAGTCCCGCGGCGACGGCCGCCACCACGAGGATGCTGAGGACCCAGGCGACGCGCAGACGGCGATCGAGCGTCCGCGGCACGGGCTCCGCGCTCAGCGAGACCGGGGCGATGAGCGGGACCGGCTCAGACTCGTCCGCAGAAGGCGACTCCTCCGCGGCGGCCAATTGCGGCGCGAGGTCCGGTTCCGGGTCCGGGTCTGGCCTCGGCTCCGGGGCGAGTCGGGTGCTCGGGCGACGGGGCGAGAGCGCGGCCTCGAGTTCCGTGAGCCGCGCGAGCCCCGCCTCGTCGAGATCGGCGTCAGGCCCGTAGGCGCGGGCACGCAGCCGAGCGAGCTCTTCCTCGGTCGGGTCGGGCATGCTCCTCCTTGTTCGGCCGGATCTCGGGGGTCGTCGCTCAGCCACGGCTGGGCAGCGCACCCTCGTCGACGAGCACGGTGTCACCGCGAAGTGTGAAGCGGATGACGGCGCCCTCCGGGAAACGCTCCGCCACCGCATCCGGTACCGGTAGTCCGCCTTCGTCGTTCGCACCGGAGAAGTAGACGTCCATGATCGGGGCGAGTCCCTCGCCGGCGCAGGTACGCCACACGGGCCGCCGGGCGTCGCCCACGGATGCCTCGAGGCAGGAGTCGACCGAGTAGATGTGAAGCCCGAGGTACTCGCCGAAGTAACGCGCACCGTCTTCCATCGACAGGGACCCGCGCGTGCGGTCACCGGTGACCGTGTCCGTCTGCAGCGTCAACGTCGCAGCGCGTCCCGCGCCGTCCGTGGGACGCGCCCACGTCGTCACCAGCGCCGTCACGACCACCGTCACCACGATGCTCGCGAGCCACACCCACCGCATCCTTCTGGTCGGCAACGACGAGGCGATCCGCGTCGCGGGGCGCGATCGCGCGGGCGCCGCGGGGTCCTCCTCGGCGCCCTCCGGCGCCGCATCGGGCAGGGGCTCGAAAACCACCTCGGGCTCGGGTGCGGGCGCGAAGTCTTCCTCACGGAGTCCGGCGCGCAAGCCACGCCGCGTCGGGTCCGCGACGTCGGATGCGGCGTCGTCAGGTTCCGACGGAGGTCCGAAGAGCGCCGCGAGCGCGTCCGCGGCATCCGCCGTATGCCCAGGGGCGGGCACGGCGGAGGCCCTGCTCTCCTGCAGCTCGGCGAGCCGAGCGAGGCCTTCCGCATCGATGTCGGCGGCGGGACCGTACGCACGCGCCTGCAGACGCGCCAGCTCGTCGTCGGTGTCGTCCGGCATGGCCCCATTCTGTGCTGCGACGGCATCCGGGCGCATCAGCGGGTGTCGCGGTCTTCCCCCGACCAGAGATCGGCGCAGTCGATCATCCGAGCCCCGTGGGCACGGAGATAGTCGCGGGCGCCGCGATCCCCGACGACGGATGCGGCCAGCGCCGGCCAGTGCTCCCGGCCGATCACGACGGGATGCCCCGGTCGGTCGCCGTACACCGCCTGCACGAGCGCTGCGGCATCCGCATCGCTCGCCACGCGGTGCACCGCGGCGGCGGGGAGATCCGGCGTGTCCACGGTGACGATCGCGAGAGCGACCGCATCCGAGTCCTGCGCAGCGGCGAGCCCCGCGCGCAGCGACGCGCTCATCCCCTCCGACGGATCGGGGACGAGAACGGGCTCCGCGTCGGCGGGCACGAGCGGCAGCACCACGTCGAGGGCCGCGCTCACGGCGACGTAGATCGGCAGGCAGCCCGCATCCCGGAGCGCCCCGACGGCGAGCGCCAGCCACGAACGTCCGTCGGGGGTGCGGGCGAGCGCCTTGGGAGAGCCGAACCGGCGCCCCGCACCCGCGGCGAGCACGAGGCCGGCGACGGGTGGCTGGGGCATGATCAGGTCAGCGTAGCGCGCACGAAACACGCGCTGGTTAGCGTGGGAGGATGCTCGAACTCGCCGCCGACCTGTTGCCGCTGCTGCGCGCGGGTCAGACCGTGGCGACCGTCACCGTCACGGGAGTCGCCCGCTCCGCTCCCCGTGGTGTCGGCTCGGCGATGGCCGTGACGCGCGACGCCCGGGTGATCGGCTCGATCTCGGGCGGGTGCGTGGAGGGTGACGCGGTCGCGCTCGCCCTCGCATCCCTCGCCCGCGGCACCGGCGATGCGGCGCGGTTCGGCTTCACCGACGATCAGGCGTTCGCCGCGGGCCTCGCTTGCGGCGGCACGATCGACGCCGTCATCAGCGTCGTCTCGCCCACGGATGCGGTCGCGCTCGACGCGCTCGAGCGGGCGGCGGCAGATCGCCCCGCCGCCATCGGCATCGTCGCCTCCGGTCCCGGCGCCGGCACGCTCGTGCCGCACGACACGGTGCCCGAGAGCGCCCTGCACGACGACCTGCTCGTGGTCGCCGCGCCTCGCCGCCCACGCCTCGTGATCCTCGGCGCGGGCGAGCACGCCGCAGCCCTCAGCCGGGCGGCCGCCGCATCCGGCTTCGCCGTCTCGGTGTGCGACGTGTGGGACACCCTCGTCACCGCGGAGCGGTTCCCTGAGGCCGACGAACGGGTCTGCGCGCTGCCGCACGAGTACCTGCAGCAGCTGCACGAGCGGGGCGAGCTCGACGGGCGCACCGCGGTCTGCGTGCTCACCCACGACCTGCGCCTCGACATCCCGGCGCTGCAGACCGCCCTCGCCCTGCCCGTCGGCTTCGTGGGCGCGATGGGTGCTCGGCGCACGGTGGCCCGGCGGGCGGACCTGCTGCGCGAGGCCGGTGTGTCCGAGACCGATCTCGCCCGCCTGCACTCGCCGCTCGGTCTGGATCTGGCCGGCGTCACGCCGTCGGAGACGGCGATCGCCGTGCTGGCCGAGATCGTCGCCGCGCGCCGCGGCGGGTCGGGCCTGCCGCTGCGCGCCGGCACCGGCGCCCTGCACCCGCGCACATCCGCATCCACCTCCGCATCCGCATCCGCATCCGCAGCCGCATCCGCATCCGCATCGCGAGAGAGCATCCTTTCGTCGAGCGAGCATTCGATCGGATGCGCGCTCGACGAATGAATGCTCGCTCGGCGAAGGAGGCGCGGTCGCGGTGCTAGCCTGACCGCGCGTCCTAACAACCATGGCGGCAGCCAGGGCGGGGACTGCGACGAACCGTTCGTCTCAGCACCCGAGGAGCAACCATGTCTCAGCCCGTCGACAAGTCCCAGGCCGGTCTCACCGCCCGGCAGTACCACATCGGCATCGCACCGGGAGAGGTGTCGTCCGTGGCTCTCCTGCCGGGCGACCCCTTCCGGGTACCGCTGGTCGCCGAGTTCCTGACCGACGTGCGCGAGGTCGCGCACAACCGCGAGCACCGCACGATGACCGGCTGGTACAAGGGGCGCCACATCACCGCCACCTCCACCGGGATGGGCTGCCCCTCGACCGCGATCGCTGTGGAGGAGCTCGCCCGCGTCGGCGTGACCTCGTTCATCCGCGTGGGCAGCTCCGCCGGCCTCCAACCAGGCATCGAACCCGGCGACCTGCTCGTCAGCGAGGGAAGCTTCCGCAACGACGGCACGACGGATGCGTACCTGCCCAAGGGCTTTCCTGCCGTGCCCGACCTCGCGCTCACGCTCGCTCTGCAGCGGCACTCCGAGCGGCTGGCCGCCGCATCCGGTACACGCTCGCACAGCGGCATCAGCGTGAGCGACGACGCGTTCTACGCCGAGACGCCGGAGTGGATCGGCCAGCTGAACCGGATGGGCATCCTCAACGTCGAGATGGAGGCGTCGGCGCTGTACATCGTCGCGCGGATGCGGGGACTGCGCGCAGGCATGGTGTGCGCGTGCTCGAGCAACCTCGTCGACGGCTCGTCGCTGTACGACGAGAAGAACACCGCACTCAAGGACGGCTGGATGCGTTCGATCGAGGCAGCCTTGGAGACCGCGGTCGAGCTGGAGCTGTAGGCCCCCGTCCACACGAAGGAGCACCCGTTCACCGAGTGAGCACCCCATCGGATGCGCGCTCGGCGAACGGATGCTCACTCGGCGGGATGACGCGCGGTCAGGGCTTGAGCAGCACCTTGCCGATGCGGCCGGGCTCGAAGTTGGCGCGGGCCGCATCCGAGATCTCGCCGAAGCTGAAGGTATGCGACGCCGGGAGCGTGAGAACGCCCTCGCCGATGCGGGTCACGAGCTCGCGCAGCAGCTCACCGCGACGCGCGGGCGCCATCGAGGAGCTGACCTTGCTGCCCCAGAAGCCCTTCACCGTCGCCTGCTTGAAGATCACGTCGCCCGAGGCGATCTCCATGATGGGCGAGGCCATCGCACCGAAGGCGACCAGCGTGCCGTTCTCGGCGAGCAGCGAGAGCACCTCGCCGGATGCTGCGCCGCCGACCGAGTCCACACCGGCGACGATCGGGGCGCCACCGGTGAGCTCGGCGACGCGCTCGCGCCAGTTCTCACCCTCGGTCGAGACGACGTTGCCGATGCCCAGCCCCTCGAGCTCCGCCACGCCCGCATCGCGGCGGACGAGACCGAGCACGTTCAGGCCGCGGGCGACCGCGAGCTGCGCGACGAGGCGTCCGACGGCGCCGTTGGCCGCGTTCTGCACGAGCCAGTCGCCGCGCTCGAGCTCGAGGAATTCGATCAGGCTCAGGGCGCTGAAGGGCATGGAGATCAGCTGCGACGCCGTGACGTCGTCCATCGCGTCGGGCACCGGGATCATCGCGGCCGCGTGGCCGATGAAGTACTCGGCCCACACACCGAAAGTGCCGCCGGTGGCGACGCGCTGGCCGACGCTCAGGTTCTCGACGCCCTCACCGACCGCATCCACGACGCCGACGGCCTCGGTGCCGGCGCGGGCCGGGAGCTCGGGCTTGAAGCCGTACGTGCCGCGCACGGTCCACAGGTCGTGGTTGTGGATGGGCGAGAGCAGCGTCCGCACGCGGACCTGTCCCGCGCCGGGCTCGGGGAGCGGGGCATCCTCGACGTGAAGGACCTCGGCGGGATCGCCGAAGGCGGAGTGCACGATGGCGCGCATGTTGTTCCTCTTTCTCGTGGGGTGAGGGAAGGCGTGGGCATCGGGTGGATGCCCCCGAGGTCGTTGCCGTCAGGCCGGGCTCTACTGCAGCAGCAGGCCGATCGTCGTCGCGACGACGGCGAGCAGCGGCAGGGTCCCCTGCGTGATCGCGGCGCGGGCCTTGGTGCGGTCGGAGAGCAGCAGCACGAGGGCAGCCGCCAGCATCGAACCGGTGCCGGTCAGCACGAGCGCCGCGCCTACCGCGGTCGCACCCGCGGCGACGCCGATGATGCCGACGAAGACCGTGATCGCGAGGAACAGGTTGTAGAAGCCCTGGTTGTACGCCATCGGCTTCGTCATCTGCACCTGCTCATCGCTGCCCAGGCCGAAGGTCTGGCGGGTACGCGGACGATCCCACGCGAACGATTCCATCCAGAAGATGTAGACGTGCAGCACGGCGGCGAGGCCGGCGAACACGAGTCCGACGATGAGCATGGAATCCTCCTGTTACTGCAACGATCGTTTCAATATATACTGCAATGGACGTTCTAGTAAAGGCGGTGGTCGAAATGGGTCGCACTCGCACCTTCGACGAGGACGCGGTCGTGCGCGCGGCACGCGACGTGTTCTGGCAGCACGGCTACGCCGAGGCATCCGTTCCGGACCTCGAGGCGGCCACCGGGCTCGGCCGGTCGAGCCTGTACCACTCGTTCGGCAGCAAGCGCGAGCTGTTCGACGCGGCGATCGAGAGCTACCTCGACGAGGTGATCCGACCACGACTCGCCCCTCTCCTGGGACCCGACGTGAGCACCGATGCGCTCGAGACCTACCTCACCGGTCTTGCCGCCGCTCTGCAAGCCCCGCGCACACATCTCGCCGAGCACGGCTGCCTGCTGATGAACGCCGTGCGCGGCACCCTCGCAGACGACGAGCACGTCAAGCGGGCGGTCGATCAGTACCGCACCGAGCTCACGGCCGCCTTCGCCGCGGGCGTCGGCGCCCGCCGCCCCGACCTGGATGCGGAAGGCCGCGCCGTGCTCACCCGCTCCTGCACCGCGCACGTGCTCTCGGCCATGGCCATCGTGCGCGCCCAGCCCGCGGCGGCGGCCGACCTGGTGGACAATGCCCGCATCCTGGCCACCGGGTGGGCGCCGCGCTGATCCGGCACCCCGCCGTCCGCACAGTCGCGGCGCCCGAACTCCTGCAGAACCGGCGCCTCACGGCCAGGTAGAGGCCCGGCCCACCGTTTTGCAGGAGCTGCGTCGCCGCGGGCGGCCGGATGCGGCCCGCGCCCGAGCGCGGATCCCGCGGCATCCGCGTGCCCGAACTCCTGCAGAACCGGTCGGTCGGGGCCCACGACGGCTTCCGCACACCGTTCTGCAGGAGTTGCGTCGCCGTGCGGGCGTAGCCTGCTCGCCGAGGGACCGCGGGCTCACGCACGCGAAACACCCACGAAACGCCGCCCTGGTTCACTGAGGGCTGTTCATGTGACCAACATCCCGAGGCAGCCGTGGACATCACGACCATTACGAGTTTCCGACCGGCGAGAAGCCGGTCCGACCTGCGCCTGAACGAGGGCGAGGTCTTCATCGCGGGCGGCACCTGGCTCATGAGCGAGCCCCTGCCGGGCACCACGGGCTTCGTCGACCTCACCACCCTCGACTGGCCCGAGATCGAGCTCACCGACGACGGTCTGCGGGTCGGAGCGACCTGCACGATCGCCCGTTTCCTCGCCTGGGCCGAGGGACGCGCCGCCGACCTGCCACCGGTGCCTTCCGAGTGGACCGCCGCGCATCTCGTCACGGATGCGGCGCACGCCCTCCTCGCCTCGTTCAAGATCTGGAACACCGCCACCGTCGGCGGCAACGTGTGCCGCTCGTTCGCCGCGGGCGCCATGATCTCCCTCGCCGCGGCACTCGACGCGACGGCCGTCATCTGGACGCCCGACGGCGGCGAGCGCCGCATGCCCGTGGCCGAGGTGCCCACCGGCAACGGCACCAACGTGCTGGCCCGCAGTGAGGTCCTGCGCGCGCTCGAGTTCCCCGCATCCGCCCTGCGCTCCACCGTGCGCCTGCGCAAGATCGCCCTCGCCGAGCTGGGCCGCTCCGGTGCGGTCGTCACAGGCCGCGTCGACGAGGACGGCACGAGCGTGTTCACCCTGACCGCCGCCACCGCGGCTCCCACCGTGCTGCGGTTCTCCGAGCTCCCGGATGCGGAGACCCTTGCCGCATCCGTCGGATCGGTGACCGGCTACTACACCGATCCCCTCGGGGCTGCGGACTGGCGGCGCGGAGTGAGCATCGAGTTCGCGGAGCGGATCCGCGCCGAGCTGGAGGAGGCCGCATGAGGTTCGAGGTCAACGGCACCGACATCGAGGCGGAACCTGCTCCCGGCCAGTGCCTGCGAACGCTCCTGCGCGAGCACGGACACACCGAGGTCAAGAAGGGATGCGACGCCGGCGACTGCGGCGCGTGCTCCGTGCTGCTGGACGGCGAGCCCGTGCACTCCTGCATCATCCCGGCCGTGCGGATGGAGGGCCGCTCGGTCACGACCGCCGCGGGTCTCGCCCCGCCCGGCGAGTTGCATCCCGTGCAGGAGGCGATCGCGGAGAACTTCGGGTTCCAGTGCGGCTTCTGCACACCCGGAATGAGCGTGACCGCGTCCACGGTCTGCGAGCACGATCTCGACGATCTCGACCGCAAGATGAAGGGCAACCTGTGCCGCTGCACGGGGTACCGCCCCATCCGCGAGGCCATCCGCTCCTCGGTGCTCGGCCCCGTACGCGAGACCGGGCCCGCGCCCACCGGCGCCGTCGGGACCTCGCTCGTCCCGCCCGCCGCCCGCCGCATCGTGCAGGGGCTCGAGCCCTACACGTTCGACGAGCCCGTCGTCGGCACCCTCGTGCTGCGTGTGCTGTCGTCGCCCCACGCGCACGCCCGCATCCGGTCGATCGACACGTCCGCCGCCCGCGCGATCGAAGGCGTCGTGGCGGTGTACACGCACGAGGACGTGCCCGACGTCCTGTACTCGACCGGCCGCCACGAGCACCGCACGGACGACCCCGACGACACCCGCCTGCTCGACTCGGTCGTGCGCCACGTGGGTCAGCGCGTCGCTGCCGTCGTGGCGGAGTCGGCCGCGGCGGCGGATGCGGCCTGCCGCGCCATCCGGGTGGACTACGAGGTGCTGCCGGCCGTCTTCGACGCGGAGGCAGCCCGCACGCCCGGCGCTCCGCTGCTGCACCCCGACCGCACTCCGCAGGACCGCGTCGATCATGCCGATCGCAACACGGTGCTGTCGCTGCAGGAGCACCACGGCGGTGACGTCGAGGAGGCGCTGGCGGCGAGCGAGGTCACCGTGACGGGAACGTGGCAGACCGGTCGTGTCACGCACGCGCAGCTCGAAACGCACGGCTCGATCGGGTGGATCGACGACGACGGCCGGCTCGTCATCCGCTCCAGTACGCAGGTGCCGTTCCTCGTGCGCGACGAGATCGCGCGGATTTTCGGCCGTGATCCCGCTCAGGTGCGGGTCTTCGCGGCCCGTGTCGGCGGCGGCTTCGGAGGCAAGCAGGAGATCTTCACCGAGGACCTCGTGGCGCTCGCCGTGCTCGACACCGGGCGCCCTGTCTCGTACGAGTTCTCGCGCACCGACGAGTTCCAACGCGCGGCTCTTCGGCACCCGATGCGCGTCGCGGTGACCCTCGGTGCGACCCGCGAGGGCGTGCTGACCGCGATGAAGCTCGACCTGCTGAGCGACACCGGCGCCTACGGCAACCACTCGCGGGGTGTGCTGTTCCACGCCTGCGCCGATGCGATGACGGTGTACCGCTCGCCCGTGCGCGGCATCCACGCGGAGGTCGTCTACACGAACAACGTGCCCTCCGGCGCCTTCCGCGGATACGGGCTCGGCCAGGTGATCCTGGGCGTCGAGTCGGCGATGGACGAGCTGGCTCTCACCCTCGGCATGGACCCGTTCGAGCTGCGGCGACGCAACGTCATCCGTCCGGGCGACGACCTGCACGAGCCCGACCTTCGCTGGGGCTCGTACGGGCTCGACCAGTGCCTGGATCTGGCCGAGACCGCGCTGCGGCGCGGCAACGGGGCCGAAGCGCCGGAAGGCTGGGCGGTCGGCGAGGGCATGGCGGTCGCGATGATCGCCACGATGGCTCCCTTCGGCCACATCTCGCACACCACCGCGACCCTGCGCCCCGACGGCACCTATGCGCTGCGCGCCGGCACGAGCGAGTTCGGCAACGGCACCACGGTCGTGCTGCGGCAGATCGCCGCATCCGTCTTCGGCGTCGATGTCGACCGCCTCGACCTCAAGACCGCCGACACCGATCTCGTCAGCCACGACACGGGAGCGTTCGCCTCGGCGGGTGTGACGGTGGCGGGCAAGGCGCTCTACGCCGCCTGCCTCGCCCTCGAACAGCGGATGCTGCGCATCGCGCGCGAGCTCGTCCCGGATGCGGAGCCCGAGCTCACCCCCGACGGCGTGCGCGCCGGCGACCGGCTGATCACGTTCGCGGAGATCGTGTCGGCAGCATCCGACGCGACGCCCGAGGGCCTCAGGGCGACGGGCGCGGAGCTCGGCGAGGTGCGTTCGCTCGCGTTCAACGTGCACGCCGTGCGGGTAGCCGTGGACCCCTCCACGGGGACGGTGCGCATCCTGCAGTCCATCCAGTCGGCGGATGCGGGCACGGTCCTCAACCCCGCGCAGTGCCGGGGACAGGTCGAGGGCGGCGCGGCGCAGGGCATCGGCAGCGCACTGTACGAGGAGGTGCTGATCGACGAGGACGGCCGTGTGGAGAACCCCATGTTCCGCACGTACCGGGTGCCGCAGTTCGCCGACATCGTCGACACCGAGGTGTACTTCGCCGAGACCCGCGACGACCTCGGTCCGTTCGGGGCGAAGTCGATGAGCGAGTCGCCGTACAACCCGGTCGCCCCGGCGATCGGCAACGCCATCGCCCGCGCCCTGGGCGTACGCCCGTACCAGCAGCCGTTCACCCGCGAGCGCGTCTGGCGGCTCGCCCAGGGGTGAACCCAGCGCGCCCGCGCGCGGGCCGCACTCCTTGTTCGAGGGACCCGAATTGCGAGCCCGAGGCCCGAAGCACGACGATTCGCGTCCGTCGAACACCCTCAGGATGCCAGTTGGTTTGTGGCGCGGCGGGCCCGGTGCGATCCTGGGTCCGTGACGACCGATGCCCTGACCGAGCCGGATGCGGCGAGCCCCGCCGGCGCGGAGGCGTACATCGGCGTCTCGCTCGGGCGTCGCATCCGTGCCGCCCGCACGGCCAAGAAGCTGTCGATGCGGGCGCTGGCGGGTGCGGCGGAGATCAGCCAGCCGTTCCTCAGCCAGATCGAGGGCGGCCGCACGATGCCGTCGATCCTCACGCTCTTCAAGCTCGCGAAGGTGCTCGACATCTCGCCGTCGGAGCTACTGCCGGCCCATGAGGAGCCGGAGCCGATCCACGTCGTCCGCCGCGGGGAGGGGGAGCTCGTTCCCGTCTCGGAGAGCGACGACGGCGCCGTGAGCCGGATCATCTCCTCGGCCGCCACACGCGGCGCGACCGTGCAGGAGTACCGCATCGCCCGCGCCCCGTACGTGGGCGAGTGGTTCGAGTCCGACGGCGAGAACACGATCTACCTCGTCGCGGGGTCGCTGACGGTCGAGCTGGAGGACCGCGGGTCGTGGACGCTCGGCGCCGGCGACGCCCTCTCGCACCCCGGAGCACTGCGCAACCGCTGGCGCATCGACGGCACCGAGCCGGCCGTGCTCCTACTCGTGCACGTCGCCGAGCACTGACTCCCCGCCGCCCCACACCGCGCACCGCTCTGCGCTTCCGGTCTCGCCCCCACCCCTTCGCCTGTCACAGATCGACGCGATCGCGTCGATCTGTGACAGGCGAGCGGAGTGCCCACCGGCGTGAAGGGGCAGCCGCACTCTCCCTTTACTCCCCGTGCCCGGCAAGAGGTAACGCGCGCGAAACGCGATTGGTATGTGTAATCAACGATAGGTATCTACGATCGGCAGCGTGCCTCCCACCGCGCGCCTCTTTCTGCCCGATCTCGTCGTCACAATGGACGACGAACGCCGCGTCCTTACGGATGCGGGCGTGCTCGTCACCGGCGACACGATCACCGACGTCGCGCCCCGCGCGGAGCTGATCGCGGCCCACCCCGACGCCGAGCGCATCGAGTTACCCGACCGCCTGCTCATGCCTGGGCTGATCAACGCCCACCACCACTCCGGGATGCTGCGCGGCACCGCCGAGCACCTGCCGGTCTGGGAATGGCTGCGACTGCACATCGACCCGATGCACCGCGTCCTCCGCCCCGACGAGGCCGAGGCCGCCGCATGGCTCTGCTATGCCGAGGGACTCCTGTCGGGCACCACGACCGTGGTGGACATGTGGCGCTACATGGACGGCGCGGCGCGCGCCGCATCCGCCCTCGGCAACCGCGTCGTCACCGTCAACTACGTCGGCGAGCACCCCGACTTCGACTACTTCGACACCCTCGACGACAACGAGCGGATGCTCAGCGAATGGACGGGAGCGGCCAACGGCCGCATCATGCCCTGGGTCGGACTCGAGCACCCGTTCTACGCGGATGCGACGGGCCAGCGCCGGGCGATCGCACTGGCGAACGCCTTCGGCACCGGCCTCTACACGCACTGCAGCGAGTCGGAGATCGAGCTCGCCGACTTCGCCGCCCGCCACGGTGCGCGCCCCATGTTCGCCCTGGAGGAGCTCGGCTTCTTCGATGTGCCGCGCGCGATGATCGCCCACGCGGTGTGGCTGGATCAGGCCGAGATCGATCTGATCGCCGCGCGCGGTGTGGGCGTCTCGCACAACCCCGTCTCGAACATGAAGCTCGCCAGCGGTATGGCGCCGGTCGCCGAGATGCTCGCCGCGGGCATCAACGTCGGACTCGGCACCGACGGCGAGAAGGAGAACAACAACCTCGACATGTTCGAGGAGATGAAGGTCGCCTCCCTTCTCGGCAAGCTCCGCACGATGGATGCGGCCGCGATGGACTCGTGGCAGGTGCTCGGCATGGCGACCCGCGGCGGTGCGGCGGCGATCGGGCGCGCCGCCGAGCTCGGTGCGCTGACGCCGGGGCGGAAGGCCGACTTCGTGGCCGTCCGCACCGACACGCCCCGCATGACACCGTTCATGCCCGGCGGTGCATACCCCAACATCCACCACAACCTCGTGCACGCCGTGCGCGGCTCCGACGTCGATATGACGGTCGTCGACGGCGAGATCGTCGTGAGAGACGGCCGCCTCGTGAACGCCGACCTCGGCGAGCTGATCGACCGCGTGCGCGCGCTCGTTCCCGACCTCTTCGCCCGCCGCTCCGCGTGGATCGCGGCGCAGAGCGAACTCGACGGACTGTTCCACGGAAAGGCCACGCCATGACCATCGCGCTCGATCACGGGCCGCTCCGCGAGCGGGTCGCCCGCTTCCTTGCCGATGACCCCGGACGCCTGCTCATCGGCGGACGCTGGGTCGCCGCATCCGACACGTTCGCCTCGCTCGACCCGGCGACCGGCGAGACTCTGGCGCACGTCGCCCGCGCCTCGGCCGGTGACGTCGATGCCGCCGTCCGCGCGGCGAGCGCCGCACTCGAGAGCGCGGCGTGGGCACGGATGCGGCCGGCCGACCGCTCGAAGCTGCTGTGGCGCATCGCCGACGTCATGGAGGAGCACCTCGACGACCTCGCCGAGCTCGAGACCCTCGACCAGGGCAAGAGCCTCGGCACGGCCCGCTTCGGCGAGGTGCCCGCGGCCATCTCGCAGTTCCGCTACTACGCGGGCTGGCCCACGAAGATCACGGGCGAGACGATCCCCACCTCCCTCACCCGCACGCCCGAGGGCAAGGACGTGTTCGCCTACACGCGGCGGGAGCCCGTGGGCGTGGTCGCGGCGATCGTGCCGTGGAACTCGCCGCTCATCATGACGGCGATGAAACTCGCCCCCGCTCTGGCCGCAGGCTGCACGATCGTGCTCAAGCCCGCCGAGAACACCTCGCTCAGCGCCCTCTACCTCGGGCGCCTGCTGCAGGAGGCGGGGCTTCCCGACGGCGTGGTCAACATCGTCACCGGCTACGGGCACGAGACGGGGCAGGCGCTCGTCGAGCACCGCGGCGTCGCGAAGATCGCCTTCACCGGCTCGACCGCGGTCGGCAAGAAGCTGGTGGCGACCGCATCCGATCGCCTGGCCCGCCTCACGCTCGAGCTCGGCGGCAAGTCGCCGTCGATCATCCTGCCGGATGCGGATCTCTCGGCCGCCGTCGCGGGAGTCTCGCGGGGGATCTTCGATAACGGAGGCCAGGTGTGCGTCGCGAGCGCACGCATCTACGCGCACCGCGACGTGTACGACGACGTCGTCGCCGGGATGGCGGCCGCGGGTGACGCCCTGCGACTCGGCCACGGTCTTGCGGTCGGCACGGACCTCGGCCCCCTCGTGAGCGAGACGCAGGCCAGGCGCGTCGCCGCCTACGTCGACGAGGGCGCGGCCGACGGTGTCACCGTCGTCACCGGCGGCGAGCGCACCGGAAGCGCGGGAACCTTCTTCACGCCGACGGTGCTGACAGACGTCCCCCCGCACGCACGCCTCATGCGCGAGGAGATCTTCGGTCCCGTCGCGGTCGTGACCCCGTTCGACGATCTCGACGAGGTCGTCGGATGGGCCAACGACAGCGACTACGGACTCGCCGCGAGCATCTGGACCGAGGGACTCAGCAACGCCCACCGCGTCGCCGCACGCTTGCAAGCGGGAACCGTGTGGGTCAACTGCCACTCCTTCCTCGGTCCGGAGCTGCCCAAGGGCGGGCACAAGGAGTCCGGCTGGGGCTACGAGAACGGAGCGCAGGGGTTGGAGAACTACCTCGAGACGAAGTCGGTGGTGATGGTCGTATGAACAGGATCGCGCTCGGGGTCTTCGAGATGATGAACCCCTCCAACGGGATGCCGACGTGGACGCATCCGGGCGGCCGCGGCGACGACTGGGATCGCCTCGACTACTGGGTCGATCTGGCGCGCGAACTGGATGCGGCCGGCTTCGACTTCCTGTTCTTCGCCGACACCTACGGCTACGCGACGCTCGAGGGCCGGATGCCCGACGAGGTGGCGGCTCACGGCATCCAGTTCCCCGCCCTGGATCCGATGCTCGCGATCGCGACGCTCGCGCGGGCGACGGAGCGCCTCGGCTTCGTGGTCACCTCGCCGACGACCGTGGAGAAGCCTTACGGCACCGCCCGCCGCTTCGCGACGCTCGATCGCTTCACCGACGGCCGCATCGGCTGGAACGTCGTGACCGGCAGCTCGCAGGCCACCACGGACCAGCTCTTCGGGGTGACCGAGACGCTCGACCACGACCAGCGCTACGACGCCGCCGACGAGTTCCTCGACACCTGCCTGCGTCTGTGGGAGCACAGCTGGGACGACGACGCCGAGCTGCGCGATCGCGCACGGGGCGTCTACGCCGATCCGGCGAAGCTGCACCGCGTGGAGGTCGAGGGCACGTATCAGCGCGCCGCCGGGATCTTCGCGGTGCCGCCGACCCCGCAGCGCACGCCGGTGCTCTTCCAGGCCGGCACCTCTGATCGCGGCCGCGCCTACGCCGCCCGCAATGCCGAGGCCGTGTTCATCCAGGGCCAGTCGATCGCCGCCGCCAAGGCGCACGTCGACGACATCCGCGCACAGGCCGCAACCCACGGGCGCGATCCGCACGACATCGCCGTGATCTCGGGAATGACCGTGACGGTGGCGGCGACCGAGGCCGAGGCACGCGCCCTCCGAGACGAGTATGAGAGCGTGCTGCAGCGCGCGGATGCGGCCGTCATGTTCGCCGGGATCACGGGGCTCGATCTCACCGGCATCGACCCTGACACCAAGGTCGTGGACCTGCGCACCGACCTCGGTCAGACCCTCATCCAGCGCTACGCGCGACAGAACGCCGAGATGCGGGTGGGCGAAATCCTCGACCAGTTCCGTACGAAGGCGATCCGCGGGTTCCAGATCACCGGGTCCCCCGAACGGGTCGCCGACGAGATCGAGGCGATCGTCGACGGATCGGGGCTCGACGGCCTCATGCTGGAGCCGACCTTCGGCGGCCCCGCCGCCTACCGCGCGTTCATCGACCTCGTGGTGCCCGTGCTGGCCGACCGGGGCCGGGTCAGCCCGCCCGCCGGCACCACGCTGCGCGAGCACTTCGGCGGCGGCCCCCGCCTCGCCGCCACGCACCGCGCGCATCGGCTCGCAGCGCGCGAGACCGCATCCGTTCCGTCCTGATCCCGCCGTCCCTTGCCGGGAAGAAACTCCACCCACCCGCACGAAAGAGAGACCACATGAGAGCCGACGCCGTCGAGGCGGTGATCCGCGGGCTCAAACGAGCCGGCGTCTCCGTCGCCACGTACCTGCCCGACTCGCTGCTGAAAGAGCTGTACCCGGCTCTGGATGCGGACCCCGACATCCGCACCATCCCGGTCACGAACGAGGGTGAGGGCGCCGCGATCGCCGGCGGCGTGTTCCTCTCCGGCAAGCGCGCCGTGCTGGTCATGGAGAACTCGGGGCTGCGCGCCGCGACCGAGCACCTCGCCCGCATGGGTCTCGGCGCGGGCATCCCCGTGGTCATGATCATGAGCTACCGCGGCGAGATGGGCGAGAACAACTGGTGGGCCATCCCGCACGGCATCACGATGGAGCCGCTGCTGCAGGCCCTGCGCACGCCGTACACGATCGTGCGCGACGTCGACCAGCTCGAGACGGCGATCGTCCGCGCCTACGACACCGCCTACGCGTCGTACTACCACGCCGCCATCGTCCTCGGAGGGGATCTGGTCCGATGAGCTACTCCCGATTCGAAGCCATGAAGCTGCTCGCCGCACGTCTTTCGGACGAGCTCGTCATCCTCTCCCTCGGCGGCGCCGTCGACGAGTGGTACAACGCCGCTCCGCACATGCGCGAGGCGAGCCTGTTCCAGCAGCAGCTCGGATGCGTGACGCCGGAGGCGTTCGGCCTCGCCGTGGGCCTTCCCCACCGCCGCATCGTCTCGCTCGACACCGACGGCGGCCTGCTGTTCAACCTCGGCATCCTCGCGACGCTCGGCAACGAGCGCCCGGAGAACCTCTTCATCGTCGTGTGGGACAACGAGCAGTACCAGTCGATCGGGGGGCCTGCGACCCACACCGCGAAGGGCCGTGTCGACCTCGCCGCGATCGCCCGCGGCGCCGGTGTCGAGAAGGCCTTCACCGCCGAGACGCTCGAAGAGTTCGACGCGCACTGCGCGGCGGGACTCGCCGCATCCGAGCCGTACATCGTCGTCGCCAAGACCGACGGCATCCTCGAGCCCGGGATCAAGCGCAAGCACTCCGACGGACGCGAGGACAAGTACATCTTCGTGCGCCACGTCGAGGCCACAGAGGGCATCAGCATCATGGGTCCGAGCGAGCACAACTGATGGTCGCGTCTCGGATCGTGCCGGTCGCTCCACGAGCGTCGCGAGACGACACCCTCGTGCCCGGGAGGGCGTGATGCCTCTCGTGCGCGTCCCCGCCGCAGGCTACGACGAGATCGTGGTCGGCGGCGGGGCGGCCGGATGCGTGCTGGCGGCGCGCCTGTCCGAGGATCCCGCGGTCCGCGTGCTCCTCATCGAAGCCGGCGGCGACCACCGCGGAGTGCGCGAGATCCTCGACGCCGCCCACTGGGACGCCCTCATCGGCGGCGAGTACGACCACGGCTACCGGTCGACGCCCACCCCGCACGTGCTCGGTCGCTCGCTCGCGATGCCGCGGGGCAAGGTACTCGGCGGCTCATCCTCGACGAACGCCATGCTCTGGTACCGCGGCAACCGCGCGGATTACGACGCGTGGGCGGATGCGGGCGCGACCGGCTGGGGCTACGACGACCTGCTGCCGTACTTCCGCCGGTCCGAGGCCCGCGCCGGCGGCGACCCCGTCTACCGGGGCCTCGACGGCCCGATGCGCGTGGCCCCGCTCGCGCGCGTGCACCCGATCGCGCATGCGCTGATCGCCGCATCCGCCGAACGAGGCCTCCCGGTGATCGACGACGCGAACGCGGCCTCCAACGAAGGTGCGACCTACCCGGACTACAACGCGATCCAGGGGGAAGACGGTTCGTTCGAACGCTGGAGCACGGCGCGCGGCTACCTCGAGCCCGCGCTCGGCCGGGCGAATCTCGACGTGCTGGTCGACAGCCGCGTCCACGCGCTGCTCCTGACCGGCGAGCGTGTGACGGGCGTCAGGCACACGGTCGGCGATCTCGCCGTGGAGACCACCGCCGCGCGCATCGTGCTCGCGTCCGGTGCGCTGGACACCCCGCGGCTGCTGCAGCTGTCGGGGATCGGCGACGCCGGCCGGCTCGCCGCATCCGGGATCCGCACGACGCACCATCTGCCCGGCGTCGGCGAGAATTTCCAGGATCATCCGCTGATCCTGGGCATGAACTTCCGTGCCCGGCACGACCTCGGTCCGGTGATCGGCAACGGGGGCGGCGCGATGCTCAATTGGCGCAGCTCCCACGCCGAGGCAGGCCCCGACCTCCACACCGTCATCGCGCACGGCTCGCGCGGCGATGAGGCGCTGCACGCACGACACGACCTGGTCGGGAACCGCGTCTTCGCCCTGGTCCCCGGTCTGTACCGATCGCGCAGCGTGGGCTGGGTGCGGGTGCGCTCGGCGGATCCGGATGCGGCCGCCGACATCCACCCGAACTACCTGGCCGATCCGACCGACCTCGCCGCGATGGTCGAGGCGGTCGACGCCGTGCAGGACCTCGTGGCGGCATCCGCCTACGCCGACCTCGCGGAGGGGCCCATCACGCCGGCGGCAGGGCTCGCGCACGCGGACAAGGTGCGGTTCGTGCGCGAGAACATCGGCACGTTCTTCCACTGCTCGGGCACCGCGCGCATCGGCACGGATGAGCTCGCGGTGGTCGATCCGACGCTGCGGGTGAGAGGCATCGAGGGGCTCTGGGTGGCGGATGCGTCGGTCATGCCGTCGATTCCCACGTGCAACACGCAAGCGCCGACCGTGGCGATCGCCGAGCGGGGCGCCGAGTTCGTCGCCGCCGCCCGCTGACCCGACCGCCCGCCGCCGCCTGCGCCGCCCCGCCCGCTCGCCCCGCC
>JASCPH010000044.1 GCA_029959545.1 Microbacteriaceae bacterium PS02066
CCCGCATCCCCTCCCCGCGACACTGCATCTTTCGCACGAGATCACGGGTACACACAGTGATCTCGTGGCGGAGATGCAGTCTCGCGGGAGGGGAAGTGCGATCCTCGAGGGATGACGTCCGACGCCTCCTCCCGCGCCGAGTACTGGCGACGTGTGCTGCAGCTCGAGCCACTCCCCATCGAGTCCGGATGGTGGGCGCCCCGGTCCCGCTCCGAACTCCCGGTGGCCGAGGACGGGGACACGCTGGCGGCCCACAACTCGATCTACTACCTGCTCGACGCCGAGCGCCCCGTCAACTACTGGCACCGGCTCGCATCCGACGACATCCACGTGCTCATCGAGGGCGGCCCGGTGGAGTACCTGCTCACCACCGACGCGGGAGTCATCGAGCGGCACGTGCTCGGCACGGATGTGGATGCGGGCGAGCAGCCGATGGTGGTGTGCCCCGCCGGCACCACGAAGGCACTCCGGCTCATCGATCCGCAGGGCTATGCGCTGATCGGCAGCGTCGTCACCCCTGGCTGGGCTCCGGACCGCGTGAGCTTCGCCGCCCCCGTCATCCCCGACGAAATACGTCCAACCTGGCTCGAGCCCGGCACCATCGCCGCACTCACCTCCCCCGACACGGTCTGACCCACTACCGCAGCGCCGTACGACTGGTCGCGGTCGCCTCGAGTGCGACACCCTCGGGAACGAACATCGACACGAGTGGCGGGTGCCACACTCCCGCCACCGTCACCTGCGCCGAGACGCCGTCGGGCGTCGTCGCCGACACCAGCGTCGCGTCACCCGAGAACGCCACCAGAGCCTCCGCCTGCTCCCGCACGCCGTCCCCGCTCAGCTCGGCCCGCGGAGCGCCGTCGACCACCGACAGCGTGAAGCCGTCGGCTCCGGCGAGGGCCGCCGCATCCGCCACCCCGTCCAGGCGCTTCTGCGCGAGATACAGGCTCGTCGCCGACACGCAGACGAAGATCGCGGCGAGCGCGAGCACGGCGTAGCCGATCACGAGCGGCAGGATGCTTCCCTCGTCGTCGAGCGCGGTGCGCTTCACGGCGTCGCCCCCCACAGCCGCGATACCTTCTGCACGGCACTCGCCTCGACCGGAACGGACGCGATCTGGTCCAGCCCCAGCACCGGCGGCACCAGGGGCAGCGGCGCATCCGCGCTCACGTTCAGGAGCAGCGTTGCACCCGCGGAAGGGCACTCGACGCCGGCGGGCGCGCACTCCCAGCGCAACACGACCGCATCCGGATCGATGTCGTACTCCTCCGCCACGGCCGCCAGAACCAGGTCGGCGCGGGCGGCCGCATCCTCCGCGTTCGCCGCGGTGGAGACAGCGCGGGCGACGTGGCGCGCTGCCGCCTCCACGCCGAGCGCCTGCGACTGGATCGCTCCGAGCGCGACGATCAGGTAGACGAGCGGCGCGAGCAGGATGAGGCCTGCCACGATGAACTCGAGCGATGCGTTGCCGTCGTCATCCTCCAGCAGTGCCGCGCGCTCAGTCGAAGGTCTCGTTCGGCGCATGAGCGGTCACCTCCAACGCCTCGGGCACGCCCCACAGACCCGCGACCGGCAACGTCGCCCGCACTGTGACCTCGGTCGCGGGATAGCCGAAGCGGTCGGTCTCGGCGGCCTGCACCTCCACCGGGTAGGCATCCCCCACGACCCGAGCGACGACATCCGCTGTGCGCGCGGCCCCCTCTGCCAGGCTCGTATCCGCGAGGGCAGCGTGATACGCCCCCTCGACTGCCGCGTCGTGCACGACGTTTCGGATGTAGACGGCGAACCCCAACTGCAGCACGGCGAGGGTGAGGAATGTCAGGACAGCGCCGACCAGCACGAACTCGACCGGGGCTGCGCCCTCGTCGTCGAGCAGCGGATGCCGGTCGGCCATCGCTCAGAACCCGCTGACGCGGTCGATGGCCTGGGTGAACAGATCCGCCAGCGCAGGACCGGCGAGCGCCCAGATCACCACGACAAGACCCGCCGTCATCAGGGTGATCAGGACCCAACCGGGAACGTCGCCGCGTTCGTCGGCGAGGAGATTGCCCCACGCGGTGCGCAGGCGGTGTATAGGGGAACGGTCGAACATGGTGCCCTCCTTCACGAGCACGAGAGGCCGGACGGGGGTCATGACAACCCCAGCCGCAGCAGGACGATGCCGGGAAACACAGCGATGAGCACGCTGAGCGGCAGGATGAGGAAGACGAGCGGCAGCAGCATGTAGATCTCTTTGCGGCCCGCCTTCTCGATGAGCACGCGCTTGGCGTCCTCACGCGCGTCGGTCGCTTGCGCCTGCAGGACCTGCGCGAGCGGTGCCCCGCGGTCGATGGCCGCGACGATCTGGTCGATGCTGCGGGCCACGGCGGGCGTATCGATCGCCCGTCCGACGGAGCCGAGCGCGTCGCTGAGCGACGACCCGGTGCCCACATCCAGGACGGCGCGACGCAGTTCTGCGACGATCTCACCGGACCCGACCGAGGACACGCGCCGGATCGCATCGAACGCGCTCTCTCCGGCCGCGAGGCACAGGGCGAGGAACTCCAGGATGGTGGGCAGCTCCTCGGCGGCCCGCGCGGCGCGGGCTCGAACCGCCGCACCGAGGCGCAGGTCGTAACAGATCGCCCCGGCCGCGGCTCCCAGCAGCGGGAGGACGCCGACCGCGGGAGCGAAGGATCCTGCGACGACGAGGGCCACGACCATGACCGCGCCGGCAAAGAGTCCCACGACCGCCCAGGTGAGCTGGCGTGCCCGGAAAGCCGCCGCATCCATCCGCCATCCCGCTCGACGCAGTCGCACCTCGAGATCCGCCGCGCCGCCCACGCGCGCGCCCAACCGGCGTAGCAGCTTCTCCCCCGCGTCACGCACGGGCGCGTGCAGCGGCGTCAGTCCGCGCCGGTCGGCGACGTCGCGCAGGTACGGCGCGATCCGGCGCCCGAGCGAGACCGCACGCCAGCGGGGCGTCGCCCAGAGGATCAGGGAGATCCCGGCACCCAGCGCTCCACCGAGAAGCACCGCGAGCGCCACCTGCGTGACGCCGGCAGGGGTCATCCGAACCACCTCCGCGGCTCGGGCAGTCGCCCGACCGCCAGCATCATCCGGAACGCGGCGACAGAGACGAGCGCGCCGACGACGATCAGCACGACGCCCTCGGGGCTCGAATAGGCGGCGGAGCCTTCCGGCCGGAGGGCCAACAGCACGAGGATCACCCACGGGGCGACCAGCCCCAGCACCGCGGCGCCCCGCACCCAGGACTGGCGCGCATCCACTTCGGCGCGCACCGCCGCATCGGCCCGTACGGCCCCGGACAGCGACCGCAGTACCGGAACCAGCTCGGTTCCGCCCACCTGTCGGGCCATCCGCAGCGTCTCCAGGATGCGGTCCGCCACCGGATCGGACAGCGCTGCCTTCAACCGGTCGAGACTCGTCTCGAAGTGACCGGATGCGGCGAGGTCGCGCGCGAAGCCGGCGAAGGCGGGTCGCAGGGGCGTCGGTGCCGAACTCTGGAGCGACGCAAGCGCATCCGGCAGCGCGAAACCGGCCCGCACGGAGGCGATGAGAAGGTCGCAGACGTCGGGCCAGAGTCCCCGGCGGATCTTGAGGAGCCGACGCGCTCGGCCGCGGAGCCACAGCGCGGGTGCCGCCGCCCCCGCGAGCGCGGCGAGCAGGACGAACGCCGGCACCTGGGTGAGCAGCCAGGCGACCGCTGCTGCGAGAACCGCGCCGGCGGCAGAGGCGAGAATCAGCACGCTGAGGGGCAGATGCGCGAAGCCCGCTTCCGCCAGGAGTACCGCGCCCCGAGATCTCCGCGGCGCAGGGCGGTCCGTCCTCGCGCTCGCGGGCCACAAGCGAGGCGCGAGCATCAGGAGGATTCCGGCGCCGAGGAGCGCACCGAGCAAGATCGTCATCGGACCGCCTCGTACACGGGGACGACCTCGACCACACCATCGATGACCTCGCCGGTCGTCTGCATCACCTCCACGACGTGTCGCGCGCCGCGGGCGTCCTGCGCGCAGTGCACGACGAGGTCGATGCTGGAAGCGATGGCCGGCACGACGAAGTCCCGATCGATGTTGCGTCCCGCCAGCAGCGGAAGTGACGCGAGCTTCACGAGTGCGTCGCGGGCGGAGTTCGCGTGGATGGTGGCGGCACCCGGCACGCCCGTGTTCAGCGCGAGCAGCAGATCGAGTGCCTCCGCGTCGCGCACCTCGCCGATGATGAGGCGGTCGGGCCGCATCCGGAGCGCTTCCTTCACGAGCCGTCGCAGCGTGACCTCGCCCGTGCCCTCGAGACTCGGCTGCCGTCCCTGCAACGCCACGATGTCGTGCGCATCGACAGCGAGCTCGAACGTCTCCTCGACCGTGATGATCCGCTGATTCGGTGCGCACTCGGCGATGAGCGCCGCCAGCATCGTCGTCTTGCCCGCGTGCGTCGCTCCCGACACCAGGATGCTGTCGCCGTGGCGCATCGCCCGACTCAGCCGTTCGGCGACCTGGGGCGGCAGCGTGCCGGTGGCGACGAGTTGAGCCAGCCTGCGGTAGCGCGGCAGGAACTTGCGGATGTTGACGGCCCAGTGCTTGCGGGTGATCCCGCCGATCACGACGTGCAACCGGCTGCCGTCGGGCAGCGACGCGTCGACGAACGGCTGACTCAGATCGACACGTCGCCCGGTCGCGTGCAGCATGCGCTCGACGAGCTCGCGCACCTGCGCCTCGGTGAGCACCACACCGGTCCGCTCGGAGCGACCCTCCCGCGCGACGAAGACGCGGTCGGGTGCGTTGATCCAGACCTCCTCGATCTCGGGATCGTCGAGCAGCGGCTGCAGGGGCCCGTAACCCGCGACGGTCGCGAGCACACCGCGAACCGATGCGTCCTCGTCGTCGAGCGTCGCCGCACCCCGCGCGAGCGCTGTGTCGTTGTGCCGGCGCACCTCGGCGCGGGCCAGCCTCTCCCCCGCCTCCGGGTCACGCGTCGGGTCGATCCCATCGGCACGGAGACGAGCCCGCACCCGCTCGGCGAGAGTCGCCTCAGCGGGTATCGCATCGCGGAGGGCGGAGGACGGTGACATGCGCAGCATCCTGAACGGGACGCGCCCCCGCCCGCTGGAGTTATCCACAGCCGCCGCACAGACATGCCCGCGAACCACGCGAACGCCGAGGGCCGACACGATATGCCCCGAAAGGCATACCGTGCCGGCCGCGGCGGCCGCCATCTCCGAGCCGGCGACTTCGCCGCGTGGAAGACGAAGCCCGCGTGGGGCATCGTCTCGAGCGAGGACCACACGATCAATCCCGAGGTGGAGCGATTCGGCTACACGCGCGCCGGCCTGCGCGGCATCGTGGATGCTTCCTGCACCCCACCTCGCGATGCAGAGCCACCCGACCGACGCACAGGAGATACGAAGCGCGCTGGATAGACTGTCCCCACCCGCGGGAGTGGTGAAATTGGCAGACACGCAGGATTTAGGTTCCTGTGCTTTCGAGCGTGTGGGTTCAAGTCCCACCTTCCGCACGGGGACGGGGGCGTGCTACCCGCGCCCCGCATCCTGACATCCGATCGACGGGACGCCCGTGCACTCCATCGCCCTCATCCCCTGGCTCTCCCCCGAGACGATCATCGCAGCGGCCGGCCCCTGGGCTCTCGCCGTGGTCTGCTTCATCGTGTTCGCGGAGACAGGACTGCTCGTCGGCTTCCTGCTGCCCGGCGACACGCTGCTCATCATCTCCGGACTGCTCTCGCACTCCTCGGATGTGGCACCCAACGGCGTCTTCGGCGTGAACGTCTGGGTCGTGGCCCTACTGATCGGTCTCGCGGCCTTCGTCGGCGGCGAGGTGGGCTACCTCATCGGCCACAAGGGCGGACCGGCGATCTTCGAGCGCAAAGAGTCGGGTCTGTTCAGCAAGAAGAACGTCGAGCGCACCAACGCGTTCTTCGAGCGCTTCGGCGGGTTGACCGTCATCGTCGCCCGGTTCGTCCCGATCGTGCGCACCTTCGCACCGGTCGCGGCCGGCGTCGGTCACATGCCGTGGCGCAAGTACAGCCTGTACAACCTGATCGGCGCGATCCTCTGGGGCTTCGGGCTCACGATGATCGGGTACCTGGTGGGCTACATCCCTTGGGTCGCGAAGATCGTGACAGAGTACATCGACGTCATCCTCATCGGCGTCGTGGCGCTCACCGCAGCCGTCACTCTCTGGCACTACCTCCGCGAGCGCGCGAAGGTCAAGAAGGAACAGCGCGACCGTGCCGCATCGGGCGAGTAACGCCCCCGCGTCCGATCACGACGCCTTCGAGCTCTTCTTCCGCTTCGCCGCGGGCTTGTCGTCGCTCTTCGATGACGCGTCCTTCTTCGATGCCCGGCTGCGTTCGACGCTGGCACGGAGGGCCGCCATGAGGTCGATGACTTCCCCGCCCTCCTTCTCGTCGCTCTCCTCGCCGAACGTGGCCGAGGTGTCGACGCTCTCACCCTTCTCCAGCTTCGCCTCGATCAGCGTGCGCAGCTGCTCCTGATACTCGTCGCGGAACTCGGTGGGATCGAAGTCGGACGAGAAGCTGTCGACCAGCGCCGCCGAGAGCTCGAGCTCCTTCGCGGAGATCCGCACGTCCTCGTCGAGCGACGGGAAGGATGCCTCGCGCACCTCGTCGGCCCACAGCAGCGTCTGCAGCACCAGCACGTCGCCGCGCACGCGCAGCGCGGCCAATCGGGTCTTCTGGCGCAGCGAGAACTGCACGATCGCGGTGCGGTCGGTCTGCTCGAGCGTACGCCGCAGCAGCACATAAGCCTTCGGCGATGACGAGTCCGGTTCGAGGTAGTAGGCCTTGTCGAGGGTAAGCAGGTCGACCTGATCGCTCGGCACGAACTCGACCACCGAGATCTCGCGCGACTTCTCGGCGGGCAGCGACTCGAGATCCTCCTTGGTGAGCACCACCGTGCGGTCGCCGTCGTCGTAGGCCCGGTCGATGTCGGCGTACGGCACGACCTCGCCGTCGAGTTCGCACACGCGCTGGTACCGGATGCGGCCGCCATCCGCCGCGTGCACCTGGTGCAGCGAGACGTCATGGTCCTCCGTCGCGGAGTACACCTTCACCGGCACGTTCACGAGCCCGAACGCGACCGCGCCCTTCCATATCGACCTCATAGGCCAAGTAGACAACCGAGCAGTGCCTCGCGGCTAGGGGTTGCGAGCCGCTTGCATCCGACTCGCGGGGGCGCAACGGGTGCGCGTCCGACGCACCGGGCGGCAGGATGGGCGCATGTCCGCACGCGAGCAGACCGTCGACGTGGAGGGCCGCCGCATCCGCGTCAGCCATCTCGACAAGGTGCTCTATCCCGCCAGCGGCACGACCAAGGCCGAGGTCATCGACTACTACGCGCGGATCGCCCCGGTACTGCTCCCCCACCTCGACGGCCGTCCCGTAACTCGCAAACGCTGGCCGGACGGCGTCGACTCCGAGCCGTTCTTCGCGAAGAACCTCGAGCGGGGCGCCCCCGAGTGGCTGCGCCGTCAGAGCATCGAGCACTCCACGGGCACCAAGGACTACGTGCTCGTCGACGACGTTCCGACCCTGGTATGGCTCGCACAGACCGCCAGCCTCGAGCTGCACACACCGCAGTGGCGCTTCGACGCCGACGGGCGCCCCGCAGGCCCCGACCGGCTCGTCCTCGACCTCGACCCGGGCGACGACATCGACCTGCCCACCGTCGCCGAGGTCGCGCGATGGGCGCGCACCATCCTCACGGATGCGGGCCTCGAGCCCTTCCCCGTCACGAGCGGGAGCAAAGGCATCCACCTGTACTGCGCGCTCCCCGCGGGCCAGACGAGCGAGGCGGCCTCCGCGCTCGCGAAGGAGCTCGCGCGGTCGCTCGAGGCCGATCACCCCGACCTCGTCGTCAGCAGCATGTCGCGGGCCCTGCGCCCCGGAAAGGTCTTCGTCGACTGGTCGCAGAACAACGGCAAGAAGACGACCATCGCCCCCTACTCGCTGCGCGGCCGCGCGCGGCCGACGGTGGCAGCGCCGCGCACCTGGGAGGAGCTCGACGACCCCGCCCTCGCCCAGCTCGATCTTGTTCAGGTGCTCGCGCGCGCGGAGGCCGACGGTGACCTCCTCGCGCCGCTTCGCCCGCGGCGGGGCGCCGCCGAACCGCTACGAACCTACATCTCGAAGCGATCGGCAGACCGCACGCCCGAGCCTGTGCCGTCCGATCCCGGCGCCGATCCGGCATCCGCCGGACCCGCGCGCTTCGTCATCCAGGAGCACCACGCTCGGCGCCTGCACTACGACCTGCGCCTCGAGCGCGACGGCGTGTTCGTGAGCTGGGCCGTGCCGAAGGGCGTGCCGGAGACGACGAAACGCAACCACCTCGCCGTGATGACCGAAGATCATCCGCTCTCCTACGGCTCCTTCGAGGGCAAGATCCCGGCGGGCGAATACGGCGCGGGCGAGGTGACGATCTGGGACACCGGCACCTACGAGGCGGAGAAATGGCGGCCGGACGAGGTCATCTTCACCGTGACAGGTCGGGAGGGCGGCCCCCTGGGTACCGTCCGGCTCGCTCTCATCCGCACCGACGGCGAGGGCGAGAAGTCGACCTGGCTCCTGCACCGGATGAAGGACGAGGCGGTGGCGGCCGCCGCATCCGACGCGCCCTGGCCGGACGAGCTCTCGCCGTCTCGCCTGCGCCCGATGCTCGCTGAGAACTCCACATCCGGCCTGGCGGCGGCTGCGGCGCGCCGGTGGGGCGAACCGTGGGCCGAGATGAAGTGGGACGGCGTGCGCGCCCTCGCCTTCTGGGACGGCGAACGGATGCTGCTGCGTGCCCGCAGCGGAACCGACATCACCGACCGGTACCCGGAGCTCACCGCGGATCCCGGTCTCGGACGCGCCGCCTGCATCCTCGACGGGGAGATCGTCGCGCTGGACGAGCGCGGGCGGCCGAGCTTCCCGTTGCTGCAGTCCCGCATGCATCTCACGAAGCCAGCGGACATCCGACGCGAGGCGGAGCGGGTCCCCGTGCACCTGCATGTGTTCGATGTCCTCGCTCTGGACGGACAGGACCTGACCGCGCTCCCGCTGCGCGAGCGACGCACGCACCTCGAGGGCCTGGCCCGTGATCTGAATCCCCCCTGGGTCGTGCCGCCCGTCTTCGAGGACCTGGATGCGGCGCTGGAGACCAGCACCGCGTTCTCCCTCGAGGGGGTCATGGTGAAGAACCCGGCGTCCGTGTATCGTCCGGGCCGGCGCAGCGACCAGTGGTTGAAGATCAAGCACATCGTCGCGCAGGAGGTCGTGGTCGGCGCGATCCGGCCGGGTCGTCACGGCCGCGGCGGCATCGGGTCACTGCTCATGGGCGTTCCCTCACCCGAAGGGCTGCGATACGTCGGCCGGGTGGGAACGGGCTTCAGCGAGCGGGAACTGCGCCGGCTCGACGAGGTGCTGCAGCCGCTGCGGACCGACGCATCCCCGTTCCTCGAGGTGCCGCACGCAGACGCGTCGGATGCCCTGTGGGTGCGCCCGGAGATCGTGGCGGAGGTGGGCTACGCCGAGGTCACGCCCGACGGCAGGCTACGACAGGCTCGCTGGCGCGGCCTTCGGCCGGACAAGAACCCCGACGAGGTGCGCGACGAGACGTGATCAGGCGTGCGCCTCGTGCTCGACGTGATCGGCGGGTTCGAGCTGGAAGGTCGAATGCTCGACGTCGAAGTGCTTGGCGAGGCAGCCCTGCAGATCGCTGAGGATGCGGGCGGTGCTGCCCGTGGCATAAGCCTCCTCGTCGACCACGACGTGCGCCGTGAACACGGGCGCGCCGCGGGTGAGCTGCCACACGTGCAGGTCGTGGACGGCGACGACACCCGGCGTGCCGAGGATGTGGGAGCGGATCGTGTCGACCTCGACGCCCTTCGGGGTCGCCTCGCTCAGCACCGAGACCACCTCGCGCAGCAGGCCGATGGCTCGCGGCACGATCATCGCCGCGATGAGCAGCGAGGCGATCGCGTCGGCCGGCAGCCAGCCGGTCACCAGAATGACGACGGCGGCGATGATCACCGCGACCGAGCCGAGCAGGTCGCCGAGCACTTCGAGGTACGCGCCGCGCACATTGATGCTCGTGCGCTGCGCCGCCCCCAGCAGCCACATCGCGACCGCGTTGGCGATGAGGCCGACCGCGGCGACGCCGAGCATCAGCCCGCCGGCGACCTCCGCCTCGGCGGGGTTGATGAGTCGCGTGATCGCTTCGACGCCGACCCACAGCGAGAGTCCGAGCAAGATCACGCCGTTGGCGAGCGCACCGAACACTTCGGCGCGCTGGTATCCGAACGTGCGGCGGTCGTTGGCGGGGCGCGCAGCCACCACGCTGGCGATGAGAGCGATGACCAGGGCCGCCGCATCCGTCAGCATGTGGGCGGCGTCCGCGAGTAGCGCCAGCGATCCGGACAGGATCGCGCCGACGACCTGCACGACGAACACCGTCGAGGTGATCCCGAGCGAGATCGCGAGAAGGCGGCGGTTGCTTCCGCCGCGGACTCCGGATGCGGGCGCGTGATCGTGCATGGCACCAGGCTAGGCGCCGATTCGCGCGCTCAGACGGTTTGCGCGCAATCGGGAACGAGAGTGATTCTCGCTCCCGCGCTCAGAGCTCGCCGAGCAGGGGTCCGAGCTCCGCGAAGGCGCGCGCGCGGTGCGACGCGGCGTTCTTCTCGGCGGCAGAGAACTGGCCGACCGTGCGCTCCGCACCGGACTGGCCGTCGGGGATGAAGATCGGGTCGTAGCCGAATCCGCCGGAGCCGTCAGCGGCGAGCGCGAGCCGGCCGGGCCAGACGCCTTCGACCACGTGCTCGGCGCCGCCGGGCATCACGAGCGCGATCGTGGAGACGAATTGCGCGCTGCGGTGCGGGTCGGCGATGTCCGAGAGCTGATCGAGCAGCAGCTCGAGGTTCGCTGTGGCATCCTTGCGGTGTCCGGCCCAGTACGCGGAGAACACGCCCGGCGCTCCCCCGAGCACGTCGACGCAGATGCCCGAGTCGTCGGCGAGCGCTGGAAGCCCGGTGTAGGCGGCCGCCGCACGAGCCTTGATGAGCGCATTGGCCGCGAAGGTCACGCCGTCCTCGACCGGCTCCGGCCCGTCGTAGCCGATGACTGTCAGGTCGGGGCGGGTCGCCTGCACGATCTGGCGGAACTCCTCCACCTTGTGCGGGTTGTGCGTGGCGAGCACCACGCGGTCGGTCACGCCTCTTCCCCCGCCGCGAGTGCCGCCGCCTGCGCCTGGCTCAGCTTGCCGCATCCGGCGACCGCCAGCTCCAGCAGGGCGTCGAGCTCGCGCTTGTCGAACGGCGCCCCCTCGGCGGTCCCCTGCACCTCGACGAAGAGCCCGCGGCCGGTGACGACGACGTTCATGTCGGTCTCGGCGCGCACGTCCTCGACGTACGCGAGGTCGAGCATCGGCTCGCCGTCGATGATGCCGACCGAGACCGCCGAGACGGAGTCGAAGAGCACCTGCGCCTTCTGCCCGATGAACTTCTTGCGACGGCCCCACTCGATCGCGTCGGCGAGGGCGACGTAGGCGCCGGTGATGGCCGCGGTCCGTGTGCCGCCGTCGGCCTGCAGCACGTCGCAGTCGATGACGATGGTGTTCTCACCCAGCGCCTTCGTGTCGACGACCGCACGCAGCGCCCGACCGATGAGACGGGAGATCTCGTGCGTGCGTCCGCCGATCTTGCCCTTGACGCTCTCGCGGTCGTTGCGGTCGTTCGTGGCGCGCGGCAGCATCGCGTACTCCGCGGTGATCCAGCCCTTGCCCTTGCCGGTGAGCCAGCGCGGCACGCCGTTCGTGAACGATGCCGTGCACAGCACCTTCGTGTTGCCGAACGAGATGAGCGCGGACCCCTCGGCCTGGCTCGACCAGCCCCGCTCGATCGTCACGGGACGCAGCTGCGAGACGGTGCGCCCATCGGCGCGGGTGATGTCGGTCATCGTTCTCCTCGGGTAGGGCGGATGCGGGAAAGTCGGGAATGGATCGTCAGAGCGCGGTGGTGCGCGGCAGATCGATCGTGCCGGTCTGCACGAGCTGCACCTGACGCACCTCACGCCCCATGAGGCGGTGCGCGAGCTGGATGAAGTCGTCGGCCGACGAGCCCGTCGCCTCGTAGACGTGCTGGGCCACGGCGTCGGGGCCCGCCAGCAGGTCACGGGAGACGAGCTGACGGTAGACGTCCTTCGCCGTCTCGGTGTCGCTCGAGACGAGACTCACGCCCTCACCCATGACGTAGCTGATAGCGCCTTCGAGGAACGGGTAGTGCGTGCAGCCGAGCACGAGCGTGTCGACGCCCGCGTGGCGCAGCGGCTCCAGGTAGTGCTCGGCGACCTGCAGCACCTCGGGCGAGCCGGTCACACCCGCTTCCACGAAGTCGACGAAGCGGGGGCAGGCCTGCGCGAACACGGTGACGTTCGGGTTCACCTCGAGCATGTCCTGGTAGGCGCCGGATCCGATCGTCCCGGTCGTGCCGATGACGCCGATGCGGCTGTTTCGGGTCGTCGCGAGTGCGGTGCGCACGGCGGGACCGATGACCTCGACCACGGGCACGTCGTAGCGTTCCCGCGCGTCGCGGAGCACCGCTGCCGACGCCGTGTTGCACGCGATGACGAGCATCTTCACGCCCTGCTCGACCAGCGTGTCGAGGATCTCGAGCGAGTACCGGCGCACATCCGCGATGGGCTTGGGGCCGTAGGGCGAGCGCGCGGTGTCACCGATGTAGAGCAGCGATTCCCGCGGAAGCAACTGCGAGATCGCGCGGGCGACGGTCAGACCACCCACTCCGGAGTCGAAGATCCCGATCGGCGCGTCGTCCACCACGATCACTCAGCCTACCCGCGCTCGATAGAGTGACCGCCATGCCCGAGACGACGTCGCTGCTCACCGACCGCTACGAGCTGACCATGATCGAGGCGGCGCTGCGTGACGGCACCGCCTCACGTCGCACGGTCTTCGAGCTCTTCGCCCGGCGCCTCGCGGGCGGACGCCGGTTCGGCGTGGTCGCGGGAACGGGTCGGCTGCTGTCCCTGCTGCGCGAGTTCCGCTTCGGCGACGACGAGCTGCAGTACCTGCGCGACAACCGCGTGGTGGATGCGGACACCCTCGCCACCCTCGCGGACTTCCGCTTCACCGGGTCGATCACCGGCTATCGCGAGGGAGAGCTGTACTTCCCCGGCTCCCCCGTGCTGACCGTCGAAGGCAGCTTCCTCGAGGCCGTCATCCTGGAGACCCTCGCCCTCAGCGTGCTCAACCACGACTCGGCCGTCGCCACAGCGGCCGCGCGGATGTCGCTGGCTGCCGGCGACCGGCCGCTGGCCGAGATGGGCTCGCGACGAGCGGGCGAGCGTTCGGCCGTCGCCGCCGCGCGAGCCGCCTACATCGCGGGATTCGGGGCGACGAGCAACCTGGAAGCGGGACGCACCTGGGGCATCCCCACGATGGGCACCGCCGCGCACGCCTGGACGCTGCTGCACGAGCGCGAAGAGGATGCCTTCCGCGCGCAGATCGCCGCCCAGGGGCTCGGCACGACCCTGCTGGTGGACACCTACGACATCGAGCGGGGCGTCGAGACGGCGATCCGCGTCGCGGGCACGGGACTCGGCGGAGTGCGCATCGACTCGGGCGACCTGCCCGTCGTCGCGGCGCGCGTGCGGGCCCAGCTCGACGCGCTCGGCGCCACCGACACACGCATTACCGTGACCAGCGACCTGGACGAGTACGCGCTGGCGGCACTGGCCGCATCCCCCGTCGATGCGTACGGCGTCGGTACCTCCGTCGTGACGGGTTCGGGCACGCCCACCGCCGGGATGGTCTACAAACTGGTCGCGCGCCAGGACACCGACGGCACGTGGGTCAGCGTCGCCAAGGCATCGGCGGAGAAGACCTCGACGGGCGGGCGGAAGACCGCATTCCGACGCCTGCGCGGCGGAATCGCCGAGGCAGAGCTCATCCGCATCGACGCGGTGGACTCACCTCTCGCCCTCGCGGAAGCACGAGCCCTGCAGGTGCCGCTCGTGGCGCACGGCGAGATCGACGCCTCCCACGAAGGACCGGAGGGAGTGCGTGCCGCGCGGGCCCACCACCTCGAGGTCCGCGGCGAGCTCCCCCTCGCGGCGCACGGTCTCAGCCGGTCGGATCCGGCGATTCCCACCCGCTACCTGTGAGGGATGTGCGTCACTGCTGCAGCGACTCGTAGATCTCCTTGCACGACGGGCAGACCGGGAACTTCTCCGGGTCGCGACCCGGAGTCCACTTCTTGCCGCACAGTGCACGCACGGGCTTGCCCGTGATGGCCGACTCGAGGATCTTCTCCTTCTTCACGTAGTGCGAGAAGCGCTCGTGATCGCCGGGCTCGATGCTCTCTTCGCGGATGAGCTCTTCGAGCTCACGGTCGAGGGTGGCGAGGCCGCCCTGGTCGGGGCTGTCGGCAGGGGTGCTCATGGTCAGCAAGTGTAGCCGCGAGGGCTGCGCGCGGCTCCGGTCATGAGCTGGTCGCGGCGAACTCCATGAGCTCGCTCTCTCGCCGTTCGAACACCCGCGAGCCGACAGCGAGACCCACACCGAGCACGACCACACCCGTCGCCGCTCCGCCCACGAGTGCGGCGAGGCCGAAGGACGGGTCGCCCGAGACCGCGAGCCATGCCCACCACAGCGTCGGCACGCTGACCGCGAGCGCACCCAGCATCACGAGCGCCTGCGAAAGGATGCCGGCAGATCCCGTGCGCTGGGGCTGCTGGAACGGGCTGTCGCCCGGACGCGACACGGCGTACGGAGCGGCTGCCGAGGCGATCGAGGAGAGCCCGAGACCGGACAGGAACAGGCTGATCGTCACTCCCGCGAGCGCCGGCAGGTGTGCCCAACGCCCGTGAATCGCGACCGCGACCGGAACGGCGACGGCGAACGTCGGCACCGCGATGAGCAGGATCGGCACGAGACGTCCGACGCGGTCGGAGATGCCGCGCACGCCGGAGGCGACGTGCATCCACACCGCGGTGGAGTCGTAGGCCACATCGTTGTGGGGCAACCATCCGAAGAAGAGCGCGATGATCGGCACGGGGACGAGGGCGACGTACTCGGCGGGTACACCGGCGACCAGCAGCGGGATGGTCGTCAGCAGCGCCGCGACCGGCACCACGAGCACGTTCACGCCGTAGCGGCGATCGCGCAGCCAGTACGTGAGGCTGCGCGCGGCGATGGCGCCTCCCGCAGTGCCGGGAAGCACCGAGAACCATCCCATGCCGCCGCGCTCTCGCGCGGCGAGGGGACGCTCGATCGTCGTGAGCGCACGGCGCACGATGGCGTACCACGCCCACCCGAGCAGGGCGATCGTGCCCACCGCGACCATCACGGCCAGCCAGAGCCCGCCGACATCGCCGATCGCGGCCAGTCCCGGCAATGCCCAGGCAGCTCCGATCGGGGTGAACGCGAGCACGTGAGCCGCCACGTCGAGCTGACTGGGAACCGCATCACCCCAGTCGAGTGACGCGAAGAACACCCCCACCGGCACGAAGACGACCAGCAGCGCGAGGATGAACAGCCCCGTGAGCTCTCGCGACCGCCGCGGCAGTGTCCACATCGAGGCCAGTCCCGCGGCCACCCGGGTGAGCAGTGTCGCCGTGACCACGCCCAACAGAGGTCCGATCACAGCCGGCGCGCCGGCATCCTGCGACAGCCACATCACCGCCGTCGCCACGGCCACCGCCGCCAGCGCCAGCACGGGCACGCTGATGACGCTCGCGAGCAGGATCGCCCCGGCCAGGGGTCTGGGTTCGAGTCCGAAGGTCTGGAACCGCCGCGGGTCGAGCTGGTCCGGGCTGCCGGAGATAGGCGGCGCGAGCGCATAACCCACCGCGACCGCGCTGCCGCCGAGGACCGTGACCACGAAGGCGGACTGTGCGGTGACCGCTTGGAGCGCGATCTGGGCGATGCCGGCGGCGACGACGCCGCCCACGACCAGCACGCTCGCGATGATGGCCCGCCAGCGCTCTGCGGCGTCGCCGCGCAGCGCCCCGATCAGCAGAGCCGCCCTCAGTCGGAGAACGTGTGCAGCCATTCGAGGCCCTCCACCTCGTTCGAGCCGCCGACGAGCTCGAGGAACCGCGCCTCGAGCGTCTGCTCGCCGCGGACCTCGGCTACCGTGCCGTCGACGAGCACCTGACCGGAGACGATCACCGCCACGCGATCACACACGCGCTCGACCAGATCCATGCCGTGGCTGGAGAGCAGAACGGTCCCGCCGTGCGACACATACGTGCCCAGGATGTCGAGGATCACCGAGCTCGAGACCGGGTCGACGGCTTCGAAGGGCTCATCGAGGACGAGCAGGCGAGGCGAGTGGATCAGGGCTGCGGCAAGCATGATCTTCTTGGTCATGCCCGCGGAGTAGTCGGAAACGGACCGGCCCAGCGCGGAGGTCAGATCGAACGCGCGACCGAGGTCGGAGGCGCGACGCTCCACGGTGTTCGCATCGAGCCCGCGCAACAGCCCCGCGTAGGACAGCAGCTGGCGACCGGTCAGGCGATCGAAGGTGCGCAGCCGGTCCGGCAGCACACCGATCAGCTTCTTGGCCTCACGTGACCGGGTGCGCGCGTCGACGCCGGCGACGCGGATGGTGCCCGCATCCGGCTTCAGGAGTCCGGCGATCATCGACAGGGTCGTGGTCTTGCCCGCGCCGTTCGGCCCGACGAGGCCGTAGAACGTGCCGGCGGGCACGACGAGGTCGATGCCGGCGACGGCGACGGTCGCGCCGTAGGACTTGGTCAGTCCGCTCACCTCGAGTGCCAGAGCGGGTTCGTTCGCAGGCGCCGTCGTCTCGGCGACGTCGGCGAACAACCGCTCGCCCTCCTCATCGTCGGCACGCTCGGTCACGACGACGGTCTCGGCACGAGCCAGTGCGCCGTCGGGAGTCTCATCGTCCGCTTCGGCGACAGGAGAACCCTCCCCGACCGGCTCGGGTTCCTCCTCCACGATCTCGACGGTCACCTCCTCTTCGACCGTTTCGACCGGGGGCACTTCCGCAGGCCCGGCATCGCTTTCCTCGGTCGCCGCGTCCGCCGTGGCGACGACGGGCACCGCGTCGAGCACCTCGGGCGAAGCGGCCTCGACGGGCGCCTCGACCGGCACGATCATGTCATCGGCGGTGGCGGGCTGTTCCCCATCCGACGGCGCGGGGCGCGGCGGCAGGGGCGGTTTGGGCGGGATGACGAAGTCCACCGGCACCGGCGCGTCGATCGGGGCCACCGGCGGCGTCTTGGCGGCTGTCGAGCGCGGCGTCTTCGCTCCCGACGGCGCTGCCTTAGTCCGCGGCGCCGCGGTGCGCGGTTTGGCCGCGGTCTCGCCGGCACGCGCTGTCGTCGTACGTGCCGCCGGCTTTCGGGGGGCCGCGGGCTTCTTCGCCACGGCCGGCTTCTTCGCCGCGGCAGGGACGGCCGCATCCTCTCCTGACGGCGTCGCGGTGCGCTTCGCCGCGGTCGGGCGCTTCGCCGCCGGCTTCTTCGGAGCGACCGGCGCCGCGGCCTCTCCCTCGGCCGGCGCGGCCGCTGACGCGGCGGACGACGTCGCCGGCTTCTTCGCCGCGGGCTTGCGCGCCGCAGCAGGACGGGCGGCAGTGGAGCGCGGAGAGCGCGGCGTCGACGGACGCGCGGATGCCGGCTTATTGGGGGCTTCGGAGACCTCCTCGGCGGAGCCGTCGTCGGGCGTGGGCGCGTCGGAACCGGAAGGAGTGGAGGTCACTTCACCAACGTACCAACCGCCCCTGACCATCCCATCGGTGGGATACGGCCGCGTCTCCGATTGTCACGAATCCACAACGGCAGGGGGCAGATCTGCGGCCTTCCAGGTGGCCCGGATACCATGGGCACGGCACAAAGGAGTGTTTCGTCGGTGAACCGACCGTGAACTTCGACTCCAGGAGCGATGAACCTTATGAGACTTCAGACCGTGATCCTTGCCGCAGGCATGGGCTCGCGCCTCGGCCGCAGCCTGCCGAAGCCGCTGACCCAGCTGAACGACGGGCGTAGCATCATGCGCCAGCAGCACGACAACATCCGGGCCGCTTTCGGCACGGATGCCAAGATCACGACCGTCGTCGGGTATCGCGCCGAGACCATCGTCGAGGCCTTCCCGGAGGCCGACTACGTCTACAACGAGCGCTACGACCAGACCAACACCTCGAAGAGCCTGCTGCGCGCACTGTCCGCGACGGGCAAGGCCGGTGTGCTCTGGATGAACGGCGACGTGGTCTTCGATCCCCGTGTGCTGGGTCGCGCCGTGGCGCTCATCGAGAGGGAGCAGTCCTTCGTCACCGTCAACACCGCGAAGGTGAGTGACGAAGAGGTCAAGTACACCGTCACGACCGAGGGCTTCATCAAGGAGCTGTCCAAGACCGTTCGCGGCGGAATCGGCGAAGCCGTGGGAATCAACTACATCTCGCGCGCCGACAAGCGCTCGTTCATGCACCACCTCGCGCGCGTCGACGACCAGGACTACTTCGAGCGCGGTCTCGAGCTCGCCATCCAGCACGACGGTCTCCTGCTCGAGCCGATGGACATCTCCGACCTGTACGCCGTCGAGGTCGACTTCGCCGAAGACCTCGAGCGCGCGAACCAGTTCGTCTGATCCGCAATCCCCCGCCGCCGTTCAGCCGGGACGCTTAGCATCGCAGGATGCCGGAGAAGGTCCACCGCATCCACAGCCTGCCGGACGAATCGCCGTGGCAGGGCGGGATCCCACCTGTCGGGTCGAGTGAGCACCCGTTCACCGTGCGCGCCCTCGACCGTGTGCTCGCCGTCCAGCGGCCCGTGGTGCTGGCGCATCTGCGCAGCATCCGGGTGCGTCACCCGCGCGCCACGACGGTCGAGATCGTACGGATGCTGGAGCGCCGATATCTCGCGGCGGTGACCACCGGCGGGGCCGCCGTCGGCGCGACCGCCGTGGTGCCCGGCATCGGGACGGGTGTCACGTTGGCGCTGAGCAGCGTGGAGACTCTCGGCTTCCTGGAGACGACGACGCTGTTCGCGCAGTCGGTCGCCGAGGTGCACGGACTCCCGGTCGAGAACCCCAACCGGGCGCGCGCGCTCGTTCTGACGCTCCTGCTCGGCCAGGAGGGGATCGACCTGGTCACCCAGCTCGCACGTCAGGCCGGCGGCAAGGGTCCCTCGCGCAGCACCTACTGGGGCGAGTTGATCACCACAACCCTCCCCCGCGCGGCGCTCGGTCCGCTCGTGGACCGACTGAAGACCTCGTTCCTGCACCGGTTCACCGCGCGCGGCGGCGCCTCGTTCGTCGGCAAGGCGCTGCCGTTCGGCGTGGGCGCGGCGGTGGGCGGCGCCGGCAACCATCTGCTCGGGCGCCGCGTGATCACCACTTCTCGACGCGCGTTCGGGATGCCGCCCATCGATCTGCCCGCGGAACTCGAACCCCGCCCCGGCGCGGCCCCGATCGAGCGGCTCGCGGGGCGGGGCCTCGCGCGCGCCGGCGCACTCGTGGCCCATGCCGCAGGATCCGCGACCCGGCGCACGCGCGACGCAGCGAAGGCGCTCGGCTCCGCGCGGCGCAAGTAGCAGCGTTCCGGGTCAGGACGTCTCTTCGCGCCCGGCGTTCGCGTCGAGCTCCGCCTGTGCCGCCGCGTCGTCCGCGTCACCGCCTGCTCGTGCGTGCCACTCGTCCCACTCGTCCATGAGGCGTTCGATCGCAGCGTGAAAGCGTGCGGTCGGAGCCCCCGGCGAGGTGTCGCCGAAGTAGTGGTCCGCCCAGTAGGCCAGGCGCGCGACGGCGTCCGGGTCGCCGACCAGACGATCGACCTCGTCGAGGATGCGGGGGGCATCGGCGGCATCCAGCCACTCGCACGCCGAGAGATAGCCGCTCGTGTCGACAGCGGCACGCTCGTCGACCGGACGCGTGATGAGCAGCGGCTTGTCGGCGGCGAGGCGGTCGTAGACCATGGCCGAGATGTCGACCACCGCGACATCCGAGGCCGCCAGCTGCCAGCCGAGCTCGGGTCCGTCGTCGTACACGTGCTGTGCAGAAGGGTCGGCGGCGTTGGCCGCGACGATCGCCGCCACGATGCGTCGATGCGCGGCCAGGTACTCGTGATCCACCACGCCGCTACGCGGATGCGGCCGGTAGATGAGGCGGTGGCGCCCGGAGCCGAGCACGGCCGCAGCCAGCGCCTCTCCGTGACTGGCGATGGATCCGTAGAACGCCGAGGGTCGATCACCCTCCCACGTCGGCGCGTAGAGCACCACCGTACGATCATCCGGCGTGTAGGGCAGCACCCCGGAATAGTGGTCGGCTTGCGGGCGTCCGATCTCGATCGTGCGGGAGTCGAGGTCGTAGTTCCAGAGCACCCGGCCCAGGCGTTCGCGCGCCGCATCCCCCGCGATCAGGGCAGAGTCGTACGCCTTGAACTGGTTCGTGGTCATGTACATCTTGTCGGACTCGCCGTGGTTGATGAACACGTGCCAGCGGTGCCCGTAGCGAAACATCTGGAAGTTCCGGGTGTTCTGGTTCACGTACAGCACGATGCGCAGCCCCTGCGCGGCCACGACCTTCTCGAGGTCGCGCACGGTCGGCACGAAGGCGACCGGCAGCTCGCTCTCTGCCATGATCGCCGCGGCCGAGGTCGCGTTGCGGCTGAGTACCAGGACCGGCCAGGTCTCGGCGAGTTTCTGGAGCGGCTTGTACCACTGACGCATCTGGTAGAGATTGATGGCGCCGTCGGCGAAGTAGACGCCGACGCGGAAGTGACCCACGGGCAACGGGGTGCGCATCGCCCGCACCTCGCGGACGGCGGAGCGGTTGTCGAGGACCTTCCGGAGAAGTCCCCGTGCCTTGCGGATGTCTGATGCCAGGCCCATCCTTCCAGCCTAACCAGCGCACGCATGGGATGATCGTCGGATGCATGTCGACGCGGGGGGCCATCGTGACGCCCCGGTTCCCGGCGCCGAGGCAGGAGTGTCGTTCGTCATGCCCGTGCTCAACGAGGCGCGATATCTGGAACGCGCCGTGCAGAGCGTGCTCGCCCAGCAGACCCCCGGACCCATGGAGCTCGTGCTGGCGCTGGGCCCCTCGTCCGACGGCACCGACGAGATCGCCGAGCGTCTCGCCGCCGAAGACGACCGCATCCTGCTCGTGCGCAACCCCGACGCCGACATCCCCACAGGTCTGAATCTCGCGATCGCCCGCAGCACGCTTCCGACCATCGTGCGCGTCGACGCGCATTCCGAGCTGGCCCAGGGTTACACGGCGCGGGCCCTCGAGACGCTCGCGCGCGTGCGCGCCGCGAACGTCGGAGGTGTGATGCAGGCCGACGGCCGCACGCCCTTCCAGCGCGCCGTCGCCCGCGCCTACAACTCCCCCTTCGGTCTCGGCGGCGGGGCGTATCACGGCGGGCGGCGCGAGAGTGCGGCCGAGTCCGCATATCTCGGCGTCATGCGCCGCGTCGTCGTCGACGAGGTCGGCGGATTCGACGAGTCGCTGCGCCGCGGCGAGGACTGGGAGTTGAACCTCCGCATCCGTCGCGCGGGATACCGTGTCTGGTTCGATCCCGCTCTGCGGGTGACCTATTGGCCCCGCGAGAGCTGGCAACGACTCGTGCGCCAGTTCCGGGCAACCGGCGCCTGGCGCGGCGAGTTGGTGCGTCGCTACGGCCGCCGCAACTCGCTCCGCTTCTTCGCGCCGCCCGTACTCGTCGCCTGCGCGGCCCTCGCCGTCGTGACCGGTGTGCTGCAGCTCACCGGTGTCCTCTCGGGCGTCACCGCCCTCGTCGCGAGCGCCGTCTACCTGCCGGTGGTCGCCTATGCCGTCCTCGTGGTCGGCGTCGCGCTCGGCCCCGGGGGCGGCAAGGGGTGGCGTGACAAGCTCTGGACGCTGGGCGTCCTCCCCTCGATGCACCTCGCGTGGGGCGCCGGGTTCATCCAGGGACTCGTGCGCGGTGCGCGCGACACCGTCGACACCTCGCGGCTCGGATCACGCAACACACCGCTGCCGTGACTCAGCCGCCGATCAGTCCCTGATCGAGGATGCGGGCGACGACGCGCTCTGCCGCGTGGCCGTCGTCACGTGCGTTGAACGCGCGCTGCCACGCGGCGTACCGGTCGGCGTAGGCCGCCGAATCCTGCGTCAGGGCCGCGGTCAACTCCTCCTGCGTGCGCACGAGCGGGCCGGGGGCGCGTTCGGCGAGATCGAAGTAGAACCCTCGGAGGCGTCCCCGGTAGTCCTCGAGATCGGGCACGAAGAAGAACACCGGCTTTCCGGTGACGGTGAAGTCGAACATCACCGACGAGTAGTCCGTCACCAGCGCGTCGGCGGCCAGCAGCAGCTGGGCGGTGTCGGGGAAGCCCGTCACGTCGACGACTCGTGCGCCCTGGGCGTCCGTGCCGGGCAACAGCGTGCGCGAGTGACCGCGCACCAGCACCACCGCGCCGGTGTCGGCAGCGAGCCTCTCGGCGTCCAGGAAGTCCACGATCTGCTCGCGGTCGTCGCGCCAGGTCGGCGCGTAGAGGATGACACGTTCGTCCTCGCCGATGCCGAGTCGCGCGCGCACCGCCGCCGCTTCCCCCGTGCGCAGCACGTCGTTGCGCGGGTAGCCCTCGACCCAGATCGGTCGGCGCCCAAACGCGTAGGCCCGGCGCAGGATCGATGCCGCATACGGGTTCTGCGCCAGCAGCACATTCCACCGGAGCGATTCGCGCACGACGGCGACCGCACGCCGCGGGTCGAAGCCGGGACGATGAAGCGCCAGCCGCTTCAGGGGGGTTCCGTGCCAGGTCTGGACGACGTGCTGTCCCGTTCTGCGCACATACCGGCGACGCAACCAGTCGTTGACCACCAGCAGGCGCGAGACCGCGCGCGCACGCCACCAGTCCGGGCTTCCCTCGACGACGGGGATCGCCCCCTCGGGCACCTCGACGGAGAGATCCACGACGCTCCAGTACCGTACGAGGCCCGGCACCCGTTCGCGCAGCTCGCGGTCGATCGCGAGCGGATTGCAACTGGCGTTTCGTCCGTAGAAGCTCTCGAAGAAGACGGCTTCCTCAAGCGGCTCGCGCCCCGTCACGTAGCGCCGCTCGAGGGCTTCCTGCGCCTCGCCGGCGTCGTATGCAGGGTCCACGGGCGGCCCGATCTCGAGCTCCCATCCGGTCAGCGCTGCGCGCACCGGCCCCAGCTGCGAGAGGGCGAGAGGCTCGGGAGCATCGGTCTGCTCCGCGGGGTGTGCGCGCTCCACGTGCACCCGATAACGTCCGCTCGGCAGCGGAAGCACCGGCCCGCCCCAGCGGGAGGCGGAGAGCGTGAGCGTCGCCGTCCACGTCTTCCCTCGGCCCGTCAGCGCAGCTGCCACCCGCGCACGGGCGCCGATCAGCTCGACGCGTGCGGGCCGCGCGCCGGTTCCCCGCACGACGAGCGCAGCCGCGCTCCCGGTGATCCACTCCGCCGTGGTCATGCGATCTCCTCCCGAGGGTCGTTGCCACCGATTGCGGCCATGATCGCCAGATAGACCCGCTCAGCGTTGCGGCCGTCGCGGTGCGCGTGCACCGCCGCATCCAATCGCCGGGCGCGCTCCAGCCGCGCCCGGTGCTCGTCGTCGTCCGAGAACACGGCCGCGATCTGCGCGAGCGTCTCCTTCCAGTCGACGGCGACATCCGCTCCCGCGACGTCGGCATACGTGCCGTAAAAGCCGCGGCGACGGGCGTAGTCATCGACGTCCGGGGCGAAGTAGACGACCGGCAACGGCACGAGCGAGGAATCATAGGCCAGCGAGGAGTAGTCGGTGACGAGCAGATCCATGCCCGCAAGCACCGGCGTCACATCGGCCAGACGGTCGCTGCCGAGCAGGTGGACACGCTGCGCCCCCGCGGGCGGCGCGTACTCTCCGGCGCCCAGCGGATGCGGGCGGACGATCAGTCGCGCGCTGTACTCGTCGAGCAGAGAGGTGATCCGCTCCCAGTCGGCGGCCGTGGGGATCGCAGGGTCGTCGTCGCCGTCGCGCCAGGTGGGGGCGTAGAGCACCAGCCGGTCGTCGCCGAGCGGACCCAGCGTCGCTACGAGCTGACGACGCGCGCTCTCTCGTCGTTCGGTCGCACTTCCCGTCGACAGCACGTCCACACGCGGCTCCCCGACGACGGGCACGCGGGAGTCGTCGAGCGAGAACGCCGACTCGAGGCGGCCGCGCACGAGGTGGGATGCGGCCGGCAGGAGGCGGATCCGACGTGTCGCGCTGCGGTACATGAGCGCGAGCAGACGCCGTAGCAGTCGGGATGACGGGAGGAAGGAGCTGCGCAGGGTCTCGGGAGAGTCGATGCCGATGCGCTTGAGCGGGATGCCGTGCCACAGCTGAACGAGGTATGACCCGGACACGGCGTAGCGGTTGACGTCGCCGAAGCCGTGCGTGACGACGACGACCTCGGCGCGCGCCGTGAGCCAGAGTCCGCGCAGCGAATCGGCCCGGACGTGCTGGATGCCTCGAGCTGCCGCATCCCGCGCCTGCGCATCCGTGCGGATCAGCCAGACGGCGCGGTGGCCGCGCGCGACCGTCTCGTTCCACAGCGCGAGGGCGCCGTCGGCGATTCCCGCCGCCGATCCGAACACCCACCTGCCACGCGCCCGCGGCACGAGCAGCGTCAGGGCGCGTCCGGCGGCATAGAGAGGGATGGCGAGGAGCTTCTTCGCATTGCCGTCGCCGAACGAGAAGGACGCCACCTCGCGAGCCTATCGCGAGGTGGCGTCCGAACCGTCGGAGCGGTGTGGTTACTGCAGCGTGCCCAGCGTGAGCTTGGCCGTCTCGGTCTTGCCATCGCGGACGTAGCTCAGCGTGGCCTCGGAGCCGCCCGCGGCCGCACGCACCTGAGCGGTGAGGTCGATCGCGTCTGTGATGGGGACGCCGTTGAACTCCGTGACGATGTCGCCGGAGCGAAGCCCCGCAGCGGCGGCCGCGCCGCCCGAGGACACGTCCTGGATGTACGCGCCCTGGATCGTGGCGTTCTCCTGGGACGTGGCGTCGGCGACGGTCGCACCGAGCAGGCCGTGCGTTGCGCTACCGGATTCGATGATCTCGTTCGCGACGCGCTGAGCGATGTTGGCCGGGATGGAGAAGCCCACGCCGATGTTGCCCGACGGACCGCTCGACGAGCTGCCGCCGGAGGAGGCGATGGCCACGTTGATTCCGATCAGCTTGCCGTCGGAGTCCACGAGGGCTCCGCCGGAGTTACCGGGGTTGATCGCCGCATCCGTCTGGATGACGGCGATCTTGATCGTCGTGCTCGAGGACGTGGACTGCTGCTGCCCCTGGCCGAAGTCGAACTGGAACGGGCTCTCCTGCTGGCCCTGGCCGCTGTCGCCCTCGGTGGACGAATCCTCCGGGGCCGCCGAGGAGGCGATCTCGATGGAGCGGTTCAGGGCGCTGACGATACCGGTGGTGACCGTGTTGTCCAGGCCCAGGGGGGCGCCGAGCGCGATCGCCTGGTCTCCGACGTTGAGCTTGCTCGAGTCGGCGAACTCCACGGGCGTGAGGCCCGACGCATCCGTCAGCTTGATGACCGCGAGATCGTAGGTCGGGTCGGTGCCGACGACGGTCGCCTTGTAGACCTTGCCGTCGGATGTCGTCACCGAGAGCGTGGGGTCGGCCGTTGCGCCGTCCAGCGTGACGACGTGGGTGTTGGTCAGCACGTAGCCGTCCGCGGAGAGGATCACACCGCTGCCCGTGCCGCCGCTGCTTCCGGCGGTGGCCGAGATCGTGACCACACTGGGCAGGACCTTGGCGGCCACGGCGGTGACGTTGTTGACGTTCTGGGTGTCGTTGACCGTCACCACGGTGGGGCTGCCAGCCGCCGTCGTCTGGGTCTGACCCCACATGCTGATGCCGGCGTAGGTTCCGCCCACGCCCGCGGCGCCTCCGACGAGGGCAGCGGCCACGAGCAGCCCCACGGTGCGACCGGCGGTCGACTTCTTGCGTACCGGGGCGGACGGCGTCGGGCCGCTCAGCGGAAGGGTCGGCGCGGTCTGAGCGCCGGGGCCGAACGCCTGGCCCGTCGCGGTCGCGCCGCCTGCGGGGGCGTAACCCGTGGGGGCCTTCGGGTAGGAGGCTGGGTAGGGCGGCCGCGGCGGCATGGCGGGAGCCGCGGGGGCGGCCGCGGCCGGCGGGGTCGTCGGC
>JASCPH010000045.1 GCA_029959545.1 Microbacteriaceae bacterium PS02066
CCCCAAAACTAACATTTACCCCCCCGCGCCGGCCGGGGGCGGGGGGCGGGGGCCGCCCCCCGCCCCACGGCCGAGATCAGACGCCGACGTGCTTCTGGTAGCGGATGATCGCCGCGAACTCTTCGGCGACCAGGCTGGCACCGCCCACGAGCGCGCCGTCCACGTCGGGCTGGCGCATGAAGGTTGCGATGTTGCCGGACTTGACGGAACCGCCGTACAGAACGCGGGTGCGCGCGGCGGCATCCTCGCCCAGCACCTCGGCGACGACGCCGCGAAGCGTCGCGCACACATCCTGCGCCTGCTCGGGCGTGGCCGCTTGGCCGGACCCGATGGCCCAGACGGGCTCGTACGCGACCACCACGTCGGCATCGGCCGAGACGCCCTCGAGGGCGACGCGCAGCTGGCCGACGGGCACGGCGCTCGCGCCGAACTGCTCCAGATCCTCCGCGGTCTCGCCCACGCAGACGACCGGGCACAGACCGTGGCGCAGAGCCGCCTGAACCTTGGCCGCGACGACCTCGTCCGTCTCGTTGTGGTATTCACGACGCTCGGAGTGACCGATGATCACGTACTTCGTATCGAGCTTCGCCAGAAACGCGCCGGAGACCTCACCGGTGTAGGCGCCGGAGTCGTGCATCGACAGGTCCTGCGCGCCCAGGGCGAACGGGATCTCGTCGGCGTCGATCAACGTCTGAACCGAGCGCAGGTCGGTGAACGGCGGGAAGACCGCGACCTCCACGCTGTCCTCGTCGTGCTTCGCATCCTTCAGCGTCCAGTACAGCTTCTGGACGAGCGCGACCGCCTGCAGGTGGTCGAGGTTCATCTTCCAGTTTCCCGCGATGAGCGGGGTACGCGTCACTGCCATCCGAGGACCTCCAGTCCGGGAAGCTTCTTACCCTCGAGGAATTCGAGGCTCGCGCCACCACCGGTGGAGATGTGGCCGAATTGATCGTCACGGAAGCCGAGCTGACGCACGGCCGCGGCGGAGTCTCCCCCGCCGACGACCGAAAGGCCGTCCACCTCGGTCAGTGCCTTCGCGACCGCGCGGGTGCCGTCGGCGAACGCGGCCATCTCGAACACGCCCATCGGGCCGTTCCAGAACACGGTCTTGCTCGCCGCGATCGCCGCCGCGAAGGTCTTCGCCGTCTCCGGACCGATGTCCAGACCCAGACCCGACGCACCGAACGGGGTGTCCTCCAGGGCATCGACTGCGGCGACCACGTGCTCCGCGTCCGCCGAGAAAGATGCAGCCACGACGGCGTCGACGGGGAGCACGATCTTCACGCCGCGCTCCTCGGCAGCGGCCAGGTAGCCCTTGACCGTGTCGATCTGATCCTTCTCGAGCAGGCTCGAACCCACCTTGTGGCCGAGAGCGGCGAGGAACGTGAACATCATGCCGCCGCCGACAAGGAGTGTGTCCACGCGAGGCAGTAGGTGCTCGATCACGCCGAGCTTGTCGCTCACCTTCGAGCCACCGAGCACGACCGCGTAGGGCCGCTCGGGGTTCTCGGTCAGGCGGTCGAGAACATCGACCTCCTTCTCGATGAGCAGGCCCGCAGCCGAGGGCAGGAGCTCGGCGAGCTCATAGACGCTGGCCTGCTTGCGGTGCACGACACCGAAGCCGTCGGAGACGAGGGCGTCGCCGAGAGCCGCGAGCTCCTGCGCGAAGGCGCGACGCTCGTCCGCATCCTTCGAGGTCTCCCCCGGGTTGAAGCGGAGGTTCTCGATGATCGCGACGTCGCCGTCCTCGAGCGCGGCGACAGCCTCCTGTGCCGAGACACCTACGGTGTCGCGTGCGAAGGCTACGGGCTTGCCGAGCAGCTCGGACAGTCGCTGCGCGACAGGCTCGAGGCTGTACTTCGGATTGGGTTCGCCGTCGGGACGTCCCAGGTGGGAACAGACGACGACGCGGGCGCCCTGGTTGATCAGAGCGTTGAGGGTCGGCAGCGTAGCCCGCACGCGACCGTCGTCCGTGATGACCCCGTCCTTGAGAGGAACGTTGAGGTCAGCACGGACGACGACGCGGCGGCCTGCGAGCGACCCCAGCGATTCGAGGGTGCGCAGTGCCATGGTGTGGATCAGAGACGCTCGGCGACGTACTCGGTCAGGTCGACGAGACGGTTCGAGTAGCCCCACTCGTTGTCGTACCAGCTCGAGAGCTTGACCTGGTTGCCGATGACGCGCAGCAGACCTGCGTCGAAGATCGACGAGTGCGGGTCGGTGACGATGTCGCTGGAGACGATCGCGTCCTCGGTGTACTTCAAGATGCCCTTGAGGGGACCCTCGGCAGCAGCCTTGTACGCGGCCTTGATCTCGTCGACGGTGACCTCGCGCGACGCCTCGACCGTGAGGTCGGTGATGGAGCCGGTGGGCACGGGCACGCGCAGCGCGAAGCCGTCGAGCTTGCCCTTGAGCTCCGGCAGCACCAGGCCGATAGCCTTGGCGGCACCGGTGGAGGTGGGAACGATGTTGATCGCGGCGGCACGCGCGCGACGCAGGTCGCTGTGGGGGCCGTCCTGCAGGTTCTGGTCGGCCGTGTAGGCGTGGACCGTCGTCATGAGGCCGCGCTCGATGCCGAAGTTGTCGTTGAACACCTTCGCCAGCGGGGCGAGGCAGTTCGTGGTGCACGACGCGTTCGAGATGATGACGTCGGTCTCGGGGTTGTAGTCGCCCTCGTTGACGCCCATGACGATGGTGACGTCGTCACCGGTCGCGGGGGCCGAGATGAGGACCTTCTTCGCACCGCCGGCGATGTGCTTCTTCGCGTCCTCGGCCTTCGTGAAGCGGCCGGTGGACTCGATGACGATGTCGACGCCCAGCTCGCCCCAGGGGAGGTTGGCGGGGTCGCGCTCGGCGAGCACCTTGATCTTGTGACCACCGACGGTGATCGAGTCCTCGTCGTACGTGACCTCCGCGTCCAGACGCCCCGTGATGGAGTCGTACTTGAGCAGGTGGGCCAGAGTCTTGTTGTCGGTGAGGTCGTTCACCGCCACGATGTCGAGGTCCGCACCCTGCGCGAGCGCTGCGCGCAGGTAGTTGCGTCCGATGCGGCCGAAGCCGTTGATGCCGATCTTGACAGACACGGTGTCTCCCGTTTTCTCGTCGCGCCGCAGCGCCTTTTCCATCCCGGGTTGTCCTCCCGGGGTGAGCCGTGCGTGGGTGCGCATCGACTCGGAGAGGGGGATGCCGGAGCCCCCGCACGGCGAGGGCTCCGAGGCATCCTCACCTGATCATGACCCTACCAGCAGGCCTGCCGTCTTCTCTCGCGCCGTAACAAAGCGGGACTGGACGTTGGACCAGTCGGCGATGTTCCAGAACGCCTTCACGTAGTCGGCGCGGACGTTCTTGTAGTCGAGGTAGTACGCGTGCTCCCAGACATCCAGCAACAGCAGCGGAACGCTGCCGGCGGCGAACTGCGACTGCTGGTCGAAGAACTGCTGGATGATGAGGTTCTCACCGATCGAGTCCCAGAACAGACCCGCCCAGCCGGAGCCCTGCACGCCGAGAGCGGCGGCAGTGAAGTGGGCCTGGAACTTGTCGAACGAACCGAAGTGGTCGTCGATGGCGGCCTCGAGCTCGCCGGTCGGCTTGTCGCCGCCGTTGGGCGAGAGGTTCGTCCAGAAGATCGAGTGGTTGGTGTGACCGCCCAGGTTGAACGCGAGGTCCTTCTCGAGCTTGTTCACGTTCGCGAGGTTTCCGCTGTCGCGGGCCTCCGCCAGCTGTTCGAGCGCGGTGTTCGCGCCCGTGACGTAGGCCTGGTGATGCTTGCTGTGGTGCAGCTCCATGATCGTCGCGCTGATGCTGGGCTCGAGCGCGGCATAGTCGTAAGGGAGCTCGGGCAGCGTGTACTTCGCCATGTTCTCTTCCTCCTGTCGGGCGCAGCGCCGAACGTCTCGGCGATGCGGGGATGACGCCTTCATCCTACTGAGGCACAACCGAGCGGGGCAGGGGTTGATTCCTCGGATGACGTGTCCCAGACGGTGGTAGCTACTCCTTGGCGGCGGCGGGCACGGCGGACTCCGTGTCCGGCAGGCCCTCGGTCTCCGCCTTCTTGTCAGCCATCGCGAGCAGTCGACGGATGCGGCCGGCCACGGCGTCCTTGGTCAACGGCGGGTCGGCGTGGTGCCCGAGCTCGTCCAGGCTCGCATCACGGTGCGCGAGACGGAGCTCCCCCGCGGCCCGCAGGTGGTCGGGGACGGTGTCGCCCAGGATCTCCAGCGCGCGTTCCACGCGCGCGCACGCCGCGACGGCTGCCTGCGCGGAGCGACGGAGGTTGGCGTCGTCGAAGTTCACGAGGCGGTTGACGCCCGCACGGACCTCGCGGCGTTGGCGCAGCTGCTCCCACTCCTGGGCCGCGCGACGCGCACCCATCTCGTGCAGCACGGCACGGATCGCGTCTCCTTCTCGGACGACGACACGCGGAAGCCCGCGCACCTCTCGCGCCTTGGCAGCGATCCCGATGCGGTGAGCAGCACCGACCAGGGCCATCGCGGCCTCACCGGAGGGGCACGCGATCTCCAGGGCCGCCGAGCGGCCGGGGTCGCTGAGGCTTCCGGCGGCGAGGAAGGCCCCGCGCCAGATGGCGGCGAGATCGTGCCGAGCACCCGTCGTCAGACGGTTGGGCAGACCGCGCACCTGCCGGCGACGCTGATCGAGCAGGCCCGTCTGGCGGGCGAGCGTCTCCCCACCCTCGATCACACGTACCGCGTATGTGGTGCCCGGGCGGCCCGAGGTGCCCTGCACGTGCGCGAGCTCGGGCCGCACCCCGTACAGGTCGACCAGTTCGCGGGCCACACGTCGGGCGAGAGCCTCGGAATCGACCTCGGCCTCGACGGCGACGCGCCCCGCGATCGCGTGAAGTCCACCGGCGAACCGCAGGATGGCGGTCAACTCGGCCACTCGGGCGCTCGGACGCGGATCGCGACCGGCGATCAGTTCGGCCTTCACATCGGCGGTCAGCGGCACGGTACTCCTTGTGGGAATGGGGAACGGGACGACGTTCCAGCCTACTCTCGACCCAGATCCCGATGTGTGACGCCCACGGCCACATCCGGCATCTCGGACAATCGTGCAGCGATCTCCCGCGCCATGACGACCGAACGGTGCTTACCGCCGGTGCAACCGATCGCGATGATCGAGTGCCGCTTGTTCTCCCGCTGGTAGCCGGCGATGACGGGCGCCAATGCCGTCGTGTACGCGTCCAGGAACTCGCGCGCCCCTGGCTGAGAGAGGACGAACTCACGCACCGCCTCGTCTTCGCCTGTGAGCGGACGCAACTCGTCCGTCCAATAGGGATTCGGGAGGAAGCGCATGTCGGCGACGAGATCCGCATCCACCGGGAGTCCGTACTTGAAGCCGAAACTCATCACCGAGACGGTGTGCAGCGGGCTTCCCTCGGCGGAGAACAACTCGGCAACCCGGGTGGTGAGCTGGTGGATGTTGTACGACGAGGTGTCGATGATGAGGTCGGCGCTCTCGCGCAGCGGAGCAAGGCGCTGACGTTCCCGATGGATGCCGTCGATGATCGTCCCCGTGCTCTGCAACGGATGCGGTCGTCGAACCGCCTCGAACCGCCGCACCAGCACCTCGTCGCTGGCGTCGAGGAACACGATGCGCAGGCGTCGATGCGCGCGAAGGGCGTCGGCGATCTCGGGCACGCGGCCGAACAGTTCACGACCTCGCACGTCGACGACGACGGCCACGCGGGGTACCGCCCCGCCGGCGAGCTCCGAGAGCTCGAGCAGCGGACGCAGCATCTGGGGCGGGAGGTTGTCGACCACGTACCAATCGAGGTCCTCGAGGGCGTTGGCCACGGTCGAGCGTCCCGCGCCCGACATGCCGGTGACGATCAGCACCTCGCCGGTGTTCGCCGTGTCCGGGTCCGTCATCCCTCTCCCCTGTCCGCCTCGCCCAGACTATCGACTCGTCAGGTGCTCGTGCACGGCCGTCGCCAGCTTCGGCCCGATGCCGGGGAGCTCGGCGATCTGCTCCACGCTCGCACCACGCAAGGCGGTGACCGAGCCGAAGTGACGCAGCAGAGCACGGATGCGCGCGGCGCCGAGGCCCGGCACCTCTTCCAGCACGCTGGAGATGTCTCGGCGCCGGCGCTTGCGTTGATGCGTGATCGCGAACCGGTGAGCCTCGTCGCGCAGACGCTGGACCAGATACAGCGCCTCGGAGGTACGGGGCAGGATGACGGGGTACTCCTCCCCCGGCAGCCAGATCTCCTCCAGTCGTTTGGCGATACCGCACAGCGCGATCTCGGTGTGGCCGGATTCCTCCAGCGCACGTGCGGCCGCCGCGACCTGGGGCTGGCCGCCGTCCACGATCAGCAACTGGGGCGGATAGGCGAACCTCGGACGCTTGCGGACGGTCGCCACCTCGCCGTCGGCGGCCGCCTGCTCGGGATCGATCGCCGCGGCGGCGACCTCGAGATCGTCGGCGTCCTCCGGCCGGTCCAGGTGAGCGAGGCGACGAGTGAGGACCTGGTAGAGGGAGTCGGTGTCGTCCGTCGTCTCCGCGACCGAGAAGGACCGGTACTGGTCCTTGCGCGGCAGGCCGTCCTCGAACACGACCATCGAGGCGACCACGTTGGTCCCGGCCAGATGTGACACATCGAAGCACTCGATGCGCAGGGGTGCCGTCGCGAGCCCCAGCGCTTCCTGGAGGTCGGTCAACGCCTGCGTCCGGGCGACGTAATCGCTCGTGCGCCGGGTCTTGTGCAGCATCAGCGCCTGCTGGGCGTTGAGGGTGGCGGTGCGCATGAGATCGGCCTTGCCACCGCGCTGGGCGACCTGGATCGTGACGTTCTTGCCGCGCTTGTCGCGCAACCACTGCTCGAGCTCGGTCACGTCGTCCGGAAGAGCGGGCACGAGCACCTGCTTGGGGATGTCGGCGGCCGCCGCATCCCCGTACGTGCGCTGCAGCACCTGGTCCACGAGCTCGGCGCCGGAGATGTCGATCTCCTTCTCGATCGTGGTCGCGCGCACCCCGCGCACACGGCCGCCGCGCACCACGAAGTGCTGCACCGCGGCCGCCAGCTCGTCTTCGGCGATGCCGAACAGATCCGCATCCGTGTCGTCGGAGAGCACGAGCGCGCTCTTGCCGAGCACCGCTTCGATCGCCTGCAGCTTGTCGCGGTAGCCGGCGGCCGCCTCGTAGTCCATCGCCGCGGCGGCCTCCCTCATCCGCGCCGTCAGAGCCCTCGCGAAGCGCTGGTCGCCGCCGGCCATGAAGGCGATGAAGTCGTCGACGATCGCGCGGTGCTCCTCGATCGTGACCTTCATCGAACACGGACCGCCGCAGCGGCCGATCTGTCCGGGGAAGCACGGGCGTCCTGTCGCCATCGCCTTCTTGTACGACGCGTCGGAGCACGTACGGATCGGGAAGACCTTGATCATCAGGTCGATGACGTCGTGCACGGCCCACACCTTCGGATACGGACCGAAGTACTTCGCTCCCTTGATCCGCCGATTGCGCGTGACGATGACCCGCGGCGCCTCGTCCGCCAGAGTGATCGCCATGTACGGATAGGACTTGTCGTCCTTGTAGCGCACGTTGAAGGTCGGCGAGAACTCCTGGATCCACATGTACTCCAGCTGCAGCGCCTCGACGTCGCTGCCGACGACCGTCCACTCGACCGAGGTCGCTGTCGTCACCATCCGGCGCGTGCGCTCGTGCAGCGTGTGCAGCGGAGCGAAGTAGTTCGACAGCCGCGCCCGCAAGTTCTTCGCCTTGCCGACGTAGAGGATGCGGCCCTCGGCGTCACGGAACCGATAGACCCCCGGACTGGTGGGGATCTCCCCCTGTTTGGGCCGGTACGGCAGCACGTTCAGCCGGCCTTGCGCTGCTCGGCGACGCCCAGCACCTCCGCGAGGAACGCGCCGGTGTGGCTCTCGGGGACCTGGGCGACCTGCTCCGGCGTGCCGGTCGCGACGATCGTTCCACCGCCCGAACCGCCCTCGGGTCCGAGGTCGATCACCCAGTCGGCGGACTTGATCACGTCGAGGTTGTGCTCGATCACGATGACGGTGTTGCCCTTGTCGACCAGGCTGTTCAGCACCTCGAGAAGCCGGCTCACGTCCTCGAAGTGCAGACCCGTCGTCGGCTCGTCGAGCACGTAGATGCTGCGCCCGTTCGAGCGTCGCTGGAGCTCGGTCGCGAGCTTCACGCGCTGCGCCTCGCCACCCGACAGGGTCGTGGCGGACTGTCCGAGACGGACGTAGCCGAGGCCCACATCGACGAGCGTCTTGAGGTAGCGGTGGATGGCCTGGATCGGCTCGAAGAACTCCGCGGCCTCGGCGATCGGCATCTGCAGGACCTCGGCGATGTTCTTGCCCTTGTAGTGCACCGTGAGCGTGTCACGGTTGTAGCGCTGACCGTGGCAGACCTCGCAGTCGACGTACACGTCGGGGAGGAAGTTCATCTCGATCTTGATCGTGCCGTCACCCGAGCACGCCTCGCAGCGCCCGCCCTTGACGTTGAAGCTGAACCGCCCGGCCTGGTAGCCGCGCGCCTTGGCCTCGAGGGTCTCGGCGAAGAGCGTGCGAATGCGGTCGAACACACCCGTGTAGGTCGCGGGGTTCGACCGCGGCGTGCGACCGATCGGAGCCTGATCGACGTGCACGACCTTGTCGAGGTTCTCCAGGCCCGTCACCCGGGTGTGCTTGCCGGGAACGCGACGTGCGCCGTTCAGCCGCGACGCGAGCACCTCGTAGAGGATGCCGTTCACGAGAGAGGACTTACCGGACCCACTGACCCCTGTCACGGCCGTCAGCACGCCCAGCGGGAAGGTCGCGGTGACGTTCTTGAGGTTGTTCTCACGCGCGCCGACGACCGAGATCTGGCGCTTCTTGTCGATCTTGCGGCGCTTGGCCGGCACCGCGATGGCGCGTCGGCCTGAGAGATATGCGGCGGTGAGCGACTCGGGCTCCTCGAGCAGCTGCGGGTAGGTGCCGGAGTGCACCACGCGCCCACCCTCGACGCCCGCGCGCGGGCCGATGTCGACGATCCAGTCCGCAGCCTGAATGGTCTCTTCGTCGTGCTCGACCACGATGAGCGTGTTGCCGAGGTTCTTGAGCGCCAGCAACGTCTCGATGAGCCGCCGGTTGTCGCGCTGATGGAGCCCGATCGAGGGCTCGTCGAGCACGTAGAGCACGCCCGTGAGGCCGGAACCGATCTGCGTCGCGAGCCGGATGCGCTGCGCTTCACCGCCGGAGAGAGAGCCCGCGGCGCGGGACAGACTGAGATACGTCAGCCCGACCTGGATGAGGAAGTTCAGCCGTGCGCGGATCTCGCGGAGCACGGCGGCAGCGATCTTCGCCTCGCGGTCGGTCAGCTCGAGGCCGTCGAAGAAGCCCTGCGCGTCGATGAGACTGAGGCTCGAGGCATCGGCGATCGAGTGACCGTGCACCTTGACCGCGAGCACCTCCGGCTTCAGGCGCGTGCCGTCGCACACCGGGCAGGGCACCTCGCGGAGGTACTCGCCCCACCGCTGCCGGGCGCTGTCGGACTCGGCCTGCTGGTACTGACGCTCGATGTAGGGGACGACGCCCTCGAAACCGGAGGTATAACGCATCTCGCGCCCGTAGCGGTTCTTCCACTTGACCGAGACCTTGAAGTTGTCGCCGTGCAGCACCGCATCCTTGACGTCCTGCGGGAGCTTGCGCCAGGGCGTGTCGAGCGAGAAGCCGAGGTCGGATGAGAGTCCCTCGAGCAGGCGCTCGTAGTACTGGAACAGGCCCTTGCCCTGCGTCGTCCACGGCACCAGGACGCCCTCGCGAATCGAGAGGTCCTCATCGCCGAGCATCAGTTCGACGTCGACCGACATCCGCGTGCCGAGGCCGGAGCACGTCGGGCACGCGCCGAACGGAGCGTTGAACGAGAACGTGCGCGGCTCGATCTCGGTGAGCTGGAGGGGGTGGCCGTTCGGGCAGGCGAGCTTCTCGCTGAAGTTCTGCCACGCGTCGTCGCCCTCTTCGTCGACGAAGTTGACCTGCATGACGCCGCCCGCCAGGCCCAGGGCGGTCTCGACCGAGTCGGTGACGCGCGAGAGGATGTCGGCGCTGGCGACGAGCCGGTCGACGACGACGGCGATATCGTGCTTGTAGCTCTTCTTCAGCGTCGGCGGCTCGGAGAGCTGGATGAGCTCGCCGTCGACGACGGCCCGCGCGTAGCCCTTCGCACTGAGTTCCTTGAAGAGGTCGACGAACTCGCCCTTCTTCTGGGTGACGACGGGAGCAACGATCTGGTACCGCGTGCGCTCGGGCAGCGTCATCAGCTGATCGGCGATCTGCTGGACCGTCTGACGTTGGATGACCTCGCCGCACTCGGGACAGTGCGGCACGCCGATACGCGCCCACAGCAGGCGCATGTAGTCGTGGATCTCGGTGATCGTGCCGACCGTGGAGCGCGGGTTGCGGTTGGTGGACTTCTGGTCGATGGACACCGCGGGACTCAGCCCCTCGATGAAGTCGACGTCGGGACGGTCGACCTGGCCGAGGAACTGGCGCGCGTACGAGCTCAGCGATTCGACGTAGCGACGCTGTCCCTCGGCGAAGATCGTGTCGAAAGCGAGGCTCGACTTTCCGGACCCCGAGAGCCCTGTGAAGACGACGAGGCAGTCACGGGGGATGTCGAGATCGACGCCGCGCAGGTTGTGGACCCGGGCGCCACGGACACTGAGAGTCCCGGCGTCGTGGGCGAGTTCGGAGACAGGCGAGATGGGCACCACGCAAGTCTAGGCAGGGCCACGGACACGGGCTCCGAGCTTCGCCGAGAGCGCACGATCGTGTACGGGCGCGGTCAGAGCTCGGGGCGTCGGCCGGCGAAGGGCGCCAGCGAATCGCGCAGCGCCGCGATCTGAGAGGCATCCATGCCCACGCGGTCCATGATCTGCTGCGGCACGCGAAGCGCCTCGTCACGGAGTTGGCTGCCGGCGTCGGTGAGACCGATCTCCAGCATGCGCTCGTCGTCGGCGCGACGGGCGCGAGTGACCCTCCCCTGCGCCTCGAGTCGCTTCACCAGCGGCGACAGCGTTGCCGGCTCCATCGCCAGCTCCTCCGCCAGCTCCCCCAGGGTGCACGGTGATCGTTCCCACAGGGCCAGCAGTACGAGGTACTGCGGGTGGGTCAGGCCGAGGGGCTCCAACACGGGCCGGTAGATGGCGACGACATTCCGGGCGGCGGTCACCAGGGCGAAACAGAGCTGGTTCTCGAGCCGGAGCAGATCGTCGGTCATCGCTCCATCCTACCGATTCGTTAGTACACTAATGGTTATGGCACACAAGAACGCGCGTCCACCGCTGCGAGAGCGCGTGCGCGAGGCAGGCGGTTGGTACGCCTGGATCAACCGCACCCTGATCCGGGCCGCGGGTCCGGCATCCGTGGGTCCCTACGAGAGCGCACCGGAGCCCGTACGCACCGAACGCCCGTGCCCGTTGTGCGGCGCTCCGATGTCATCGCACACATTCGACCGATCCGGCCCGAAGCCGATCATGCACTGCCCCTGACGAGGATCAGAGCGGAACGGCGATGCGGAATCCGCGCTTGACCACGGTCGCCACGATGCGGGCATCCGGCAGCGCCTGACGCAAGCGACTGATCGCCACGTCCACCGCATGCGCATCCAGCGGCTCCGGAGCGATGTCGGACAGCTCCTCGCGCGACACGGTGGCCCCGTCCGCCAGCATGAGCGCCCGGAAGAGAGAGCGCGACACCGGACTCAAGGCGGCCCGCTGGCCGGCCACACTCACCATCCGGCCGCGCAGTTCCACCGGACCGACCTCTGTCTCGGCGCGTAGCACGCCCTCCGACTCGAGGTGTTCGCACACCAGACGGATCAGCGCCCCCATACGGAAGCGTTCCGGAACGATCGGGAGGATCCCGGACTCGACGAGCGGCGCCGCGGTCACCGGTCCGACGGCCGCCGCCAGAAGCGCCTCCACCGCGGACGCGCTCGTGAAGGTCACCGCATCGAGACCGCCCGAGCAGATCGCGTCGATGAGGCGCGTGACCTTGGCCTGATCCTCGTGCGCGGTCCAACGGTACGGCGCGACCGCCAACACGCGTGCTCCGGCCGCATCCAGGCGTGCGAGCTGCGCGGGATCGGTGTAGCCGTGCAGCTGGACGGCGATCGTCGCTCCTCGCACATCGTGGCGCAGGACGAGATCGACGAGCGACGCGGTGGTCTCGCGCTCGCTCATGCCCTCGTCGTCGAGCCCGATGGCACGAACGGCTCCGCGCGCCTTCGGTCCGCGGACCAGGATGCGGGCGTTCTCGAGCACGTCGACGAGGTCCTCCCCCAGCCCTGCCGCATCCGCCGCCTCGGTCCAGCGGCGCATGCCGTACGAGGTGGTCGCCAGCAGATAGTCGGGGCGGCCCGCGATCACGGCCCGCGTCTCTTCGACCGCCTCTGCATCGTCGGATGCTGTCGCCATCCGGATCGTGGGCGCGTGCACGCCCTCCTGGTGCACGGCTCGAACGTCGTCGTGTCCGCTCCCGACGCCGACAGCGTCGCCCAGCGGCTCGGTCGCCTCCAACTGCTCGTGGTGTGCGACTTCTTCCTGTCAGAGACGGCGCAGCTCGCTGACGTCGTTCTGCCGGTGACCCAGTGGGCCGAGGAGGAGGGCACGATGACCTCACTCGAGGGCCGTGTGCTGCGTCGACGCCGAGCGCTCGCCGCCCCCGCGGGAGCGCGCAGCGAGCTCTGGATCATGAGCGAACTCGCCCGTCGCGTCGACGCGCCCGGAACCTGGTCCACCGACCCGGCCGAGGTGTTCGACGAGTTGGCCCTCGCGTCCGAGGGCGGCCCCGCCGACTACTCCGGCCTCAGCCACGAACTGCTGGACACCGGCCTCACGGCGCACTGGCCGTTTCCACGAGGGTCGCGCGGCACGCCCCGCCTCTTCGAAGAGCGCTTCGCCCACGACGACGGGCGCGCACGGCTGGTCGTCGTGCATCCTCGTCGGGAGCGTTCGGAACCGAGCGGTGCGGCAGACCTCACGCTCATCACGGGCCGCCTGCTCGAGCACTATCAGTCCGGCGCGCAGACCCGGCGCGTCCCGGAGCTGCTCGCCGCTCGCCCCGAGCTCACCGCACAGCTGCACCCCGCCACGGCGGTACGGCTGGGAGTATCGGACGGCGACCCGATCGAGCTGCGAAACACCCGAGGGGCCGTGCGAGCACGCGCCGAGGTGACCGCCGGCATCCGCCACGACACGGTCTTCCTCCCCTTCCACTACCCCGGCGACGCGCGAGCGAACCTCCTCACCGAGGGGGTGACCGACCCGATCTCGGCGATGCCGGAGTTCAAACGCACGCGGGTGAGCGTCCACGCTGCGAGCGACACGCCCGTCGTGGAGACGGCGGTGTCTCGATGATCCGCATCGTCGTGATCGGCTACGGCCCTGTCGCCGCGCGCTTCATCGAGGGGATGCTGCCGGCACTACGCGCCGGCGAGGTCTCGGTGACCGTGGTGGGCGCGGAGACGGAAGACGCGTACAACCGCGTGCTCGTCGCCGAGTACGCCGTCGGGCGCGCCGATCGTTCACGGCTCGACATCACCGACACCGCTGCGGCCATCGCGGCGGGTGCCGAGATCCATCTTGGTGAAGCCGCCGTGGCGATCGACCGCGACCTGCGCACCGTCCGCACCAGCGCGGGGCGACGCATCCCGTACGACCGGCTGGTGCTCGCGACGGGGGCGCGGGCCAACATCCCCACCCTTGCGGGGATGGAGCGCGCGCGACGCGAACGCACCGTTCGCGCAGAAGACCCTGCCGCCCTCGATGAGGGTGCGAGGCCGCTGCCCTCCGGTGTTCATGCCCTGCGGGATCTGAGCGACGCCACGAGCGTGCTCGCAACCGTGAGGGCCGGTGGCCGCATCGTCATCCTCGGCGCCGGCGTACTCGGCTTGGAGTTCGCCCTCGCCGCGCGTGAACAGGGCGCGCAGGTCGTCGTCGCGCACCACGGCGATATCCCGATGCCCCGCAATCTCGATCTCGGCGGCGGACGAATCCTGGCGCGTGCGGCCCGGGAAGCGGGGATCGAGATCGCTGCGCACTCTCGCGCCGAGAGCGTGTTGCTGCGCACCGACGAGAATGACCCGCATCCACGTTTCGACGCGCTCGTCTGCGCCGACGGCAAACAGATCGCGGGAGACCTGCTCCTGCTGTCGGTGGGCGTCACGGCTCGCACCGAGCTCGCCGCGGCCTGCGGGCTCGCCGTCGCGGCAGGCATCCTCGTGGACGGTGTGGGGCGCTCATGGAGCGATCCTGATGTCTTCGCGATCGGCGACTGCGCGCGGATCGCGGACCCTGCGGCCTACACGGACCACGATCGCGTTCCGGGCGCGCCCTCCGGTCTCATCGGTCCCGGCTGGCGCCAGGCGGATGCGCTCGCCGACATGCTCTCCGGTCGCCCCGTTGCGGCGACGAACGAACGCCCGAGCGTCGTCATGCTCAAGGATGAGGGCGTCGACATCGTCGCCGGCGGCGACGTCTCCGCCGACCTGTGGGATGAAGGCGCGCACACCGATGGCTGCGTGGATGCGCCGCAGGTCACACAGTGGGTGGATCCGGCTCGCGGAACCTACGTGAAGATGGTCACACGTGCCGGCGTGCTCACGGGCTTCGTGGCCGTCGGCCTCCCCCGTACGGGTGCCGAGCTGACACTGCTGTTCGAGCGCGGGTCGGAGCTTCCCGCCGACCGGTCCGTGCTGCTCCGCCTGGACCCGGACGACGCCGGGGCATCCGTCTCCGCGGACCCGTTCGCCGCCGACGCGACCGTGTGCTGGTGCAACGGCGTGACCGCGGGCAGGATCGGCGAAGCCGTGTCGCAGGGTGCGGACTCGGTCGAGTGCGTCGCCGCCCGGACACGGGCCGGCACAGGATGCGGTGGCTGTCGGGGCCGTATCGCCGAGCTTCTCGCCCGAACTGCCGCCGTCTGAGCCCGCGGCGCGCCCCGATCAGGCGTGGCCCGCGCGCTCCATCGCGCGAAGCTCCTTCTTCAGGTCTTGGACTTCGTCGCGCAGACGGGCGGCGAGCTCGAACTTCAGCTCGGACGCCGCCGCAAGCATTTGATCGGACAGGTCGGAGATCGTCGCCTCGAGTTGCGCCGCACCCTCTGCCGCGATGCCCTCACGGCGCAGGTTGGGCGTCGGCGACTTGCCCTTGCCTTTGGGGTCGCGGGAGAGCATCGCCTTCGTGTCGGCGCCCTCACGGATCAGGGCGTCGGTGATGTCGGCGATCTTCTTTCGCAGGGGCTGCGGGTCGATGCCGTGCGCCGTGTTGTACGCGATCTGCTTCTCGCGTCGCCGCTCGGTCTCGTCGATCGCGTTGCGCATCGAGTCGGTGATCTTGTCGGCGTACATGTGCACCTGGCCGGATACGTTACGCGCGGCTCGGCCGATCGTCTGGATCAGGGAGGTTCCGCTGCGCAAGAACCCTTCCTTGTCGGCGTCGAGGATCGACACGAGGGAGACCTCCGGCAGGTCGAGACCCTCGCGCAACAGGTTGATGCCCACCAGCACGTCGTACACGCCCGCGCGCAATTCGCTCAGCAGCTCCACGCGTCGCAGCGTGTCGACGTCGGAGTGCAGATATCTGACGCGGACGCCGTGTTCTCCGAGGAAGTCGGTGAGCTCCTCCGCCATCTTCTTGGTCAGCGTCGTCACCAGCACACGTTCGTTGCGCTCGACCCGGAGCCGGATCTCTTCGAGCAGATCGTCGATCTGGCCCTTCGAAGGCTTGACGACGATCTCGGGATCGACGAGGCCGGTGGGGCGGATGATCTGCTCCACCACCCCGTCTGCGATGCCCATCTCGTACCGACCGGGCGTCGCCGAAAGATACACCGTCTGACCGATCCGGTTCTTGAACTCGTCCCACCGCAGCGGGCGGTTGTCCATGGCCGACGGCAGCCGGAACCCGTGCTCGACGAGAGTGCGCTTGCGCGACGCGTCTCCCTCGTACATCGCCCCGATCTGCGGCACCGTCACGTGCGACTCGTCGATCACGAGGAGGAAGTCGTCCGGGAAGAAGTCGAGCAGCGTGTGCGGGGGCTCCCCCGGTGCCCGCCCGTCCATGTGCCGCGAGTAGTTCTCGATGCCGGAGCAGAATCCGAGCTGCTGCAGCATCTCGAGGTCGAAGGTGGTGCGCATGCGCAACCGCTGTGCCTCGAGAAGCTTGCCCTGCGCCTCGAACTCCTTCAGCCGCTCGGCCAACTCGGTCTCGATCGTGCCGATCGCGCGCTGCACCACATCCGTCCCGGCGACGTAGTGCGAGGCGGGGAAGATCGGAACCGAGTCCATCCGCTCGACGATCTCCCCGGTCAGCGGGTGCAGGGTGTACAGCGCCTCGATCTCATCTCCGAAGAGCTCGATGCGGATGGCGTACTCCTCGTAGACCGGGATGATCTCGATCGTGTCGCCGCGCACCCGGAAATTGCCGCGTGAGAAGTCGACGTCGTTGCGGTTGTACTGCATCGCGATGAACTGCCGGATGAGAGCGTCGCGGTCGTAGCGCTCCCCCACCTGCAACGCCACCATCGCACGCAGATACTCCTCCGGGGCGCCCAGACCGTAGATGCAGGAGACGGTCGACACCACGACGACGTCTCGTCGACTCAGCAGGGAGTTCGTCGTGGAGTGGCGCAGCCGCTCCACCTCGGCGTTGATCGACGAGTCCTTCTCGATGAACGTATCGGTCTGAGGGACGTACGCCTCGGGCTGGTAGTAGTCGTAGTACGACACGAAGTACTCGACGGCGTTGTGGGGCATGAGCTCTCGGAACTCATTGGCGAGCTGTGCGGCGAGGGTCTTGTTGTGAGCGAGGACGAGCGTCGGACGCTGCACCTGCTCGATCAGCCAGGCCGTCGTCGCTGACTTTCCGGTGCCGGTGGCGCCGAGCAGCACGACGTCGGTCTCGCCGGCGTTGATGCGGGCGGCGAGGTCGGCGATCGCGGCCGGCTGGTCGCCGGACGGCACGTACTCGCTGACGACCTCGAAGGGGCGAACGGATCGTGTGGTCTGCACCGTTCCAGCGTAGGCGGGACCACGGACATCGGGGCGGTCAGCCGCGCAGCCGCTCCCACAGCTCGTCGGTCTGCGCGATCGTCTCCGCGAGGGAGCCCGACGTGTCGATCACCACGTCGGCGACGGCGAGGCGTTCCTCGTCCGAGACCTGGGCGGCGATCCGCGCGCGGGCGTCGTGTGCGCTGGCGCCGCGAAGCTCCACGAGCCGACGCTCACGCACCGCAGCCGGCGCATGGGCCACCACGATCGCCTCCCAGGGATCGTCGACGCGCGCCTCCACGAGCAGCGGCACGTCGTACACGACCACCGCATCGGGATCGTCGGCGAACGCGCGCTCGAACCGCTCGGTCGAGGCCTGCCGAACCGCCGGATGCACGATGGCGTTCAGACGTTCCCGCGCCGCATCGTCGGAGAAGACGATCGCGCCCAGCGCGGCACGATCCAGCGACCCGTCGCTCTGGATCACTCCGGCCCCGAACTCGGCTGCGATCCGATCCAGCACCCCAGATCCCACCGACTGTACCTCTCGCACGATGGCATCGGCATCCACGATGACGGCGCCGTGCTCGGCGAGACGCCGTGCGATCGTGGATTTCCCCGACGCGATGCCGCCGGTCAGTGCGATGAGAGGCATGCCTCGAGCATGCCACGACCTCACGCCGGGTCCTGCTCCGCATACGAGAGACCGCCGAACAGCACGGAGGACTCGACGCTCGTGGCGGACTGGTCCGCCGCCAGGCGGGCGCTGTGCACCAGGGCCTCCGTCCGATAGCCGACGGTCTCGGTCAGGGCGACCCCGACGCCGACGGACGGGATGACTGCGCGGCTCACGGCGCCGAGTGCTTCCAGCACGCCGCGATAGATCACGGCGGCCTGCCTGCGCGCCTCCGCCGCGGTGGCCGCGCGTGTGACGACGACGAGCGCATCCGCGCCGTCCTCGCCCACGAGCGCGAACGAGGGCGCGTATCGCCGCACGCTCCGTCTCCAATGGTGCAGCACGTCGCCCGCGACGTCTGCGCCGAATGCCGTGCGGATCTCCGCCAGATCTGCCACACGTACCGCGACGGTCGAGACCAGCTCGCCGCGCCATTGGGCGCGCTCGATGACATCCGCCATCGCTGTGCGGAGCGTCGCCGCCAGCAGGATGCCGTCCGAGGTGACCCCCCTGCTGGTCATCCATGCGAAGGAGCGCAGCTCGACCTGCGCCGCTCTGAGCACCGAGATGACCACGACAGCGACGACGGTCAGGACGACGGTGAAGAAGTTGGCGACGACCGAGCCGAACGCCTCGAGGAAGAGCGGGCTGTCCGCGCCCGCGGCGACGAAGACCACACAGCGAGCGAGATAGAAGGTCGCCATCACCAGGAAGACGACGGCGAGCACCGCGGCGGTGCCGAAGCGGCGCATCGGCGCTCGAAGTGTCTCTATCGCGGCGAGCGTGGAGAACACGACCAGGCCGATGCTCATCGTCAGCCATCCGGCCCAGTCTCCGCCGTCCGGTCCCTCGACGACGACAGCGCCGGCTACGGTCAGCGCACCGAGCACGGTGACCCCCGTCGCCGAACCGATCCGCCGCGGGAAGCTGCACCATGAAGGTCGATCCCAGCCCTCGGCTCGTGCGCACGGTGATGTCTCCGCCGTGCGCACGAACGATGTCACGGCTGATCGACAAGCCCAGGCCGGTGCCCTCCACATCCGTCCGCGCACGGAAATAGCGCTCGAACAGGCGGTCCAGGTCCGGCTCCGCGATCCCCGTCCCCGTGTCTCGCACCAGGATCCAGGTGGAGCTGCCGTCTGTGGTGCAGCAGAGGAAGATGGCGCCCCGTCGCGGTTGTACTTCACGGCGTTGCTGACGAGGTTGTCCATGACCTGTCGCAGCCGCAGCGGATCGGCGAACGCACCGGCGGGTTCGATCCCGGACGAATCGATCGTCAGCGCCCGCTCGGCCGCCCGCTAACGCCAGGCTTCCGCCGTCGCCGCCACCAGCTCTGCCACATCGATCGATTTGGGCGAGATCGTCATGTCGACGGATAGGCGCGATGCGCTGGACGCGGCGAGGATGTCGGCGACGATCTCGAGAAGCCGCTCAGCGTTTCTGGTCGCGATCTCCAGCGAATGGCGGGCTTGTTCCGGATCGTCGAGCGTATCCAGCGCGAGATCGAGGTAACCGAGCACCGATGTCAGCGGCGTCCGCAGCTCGTGCGAGACGGAGGCGACGAGCCGATCTCGGGCATGCAGCGCCGTCATCTCCGGCGTCACATCCCGCGCGATCAGCACGGCTCCCGCATCCGCGCCCTCGGCGTCATGCATCCGGCGCACCGTGATGCTCATGGCGTGACGGCGTTCGTCGGGGTGGCCGAACCACACCACCTGATTCTCGAACACCTCGCCCCCGAGCGCCCGGAGCAGCGGCCGTTCAGCACGGGGCAACGGGGTCAGGCCGTCGGCGCGGTATGCGTTCTCGATCTCCCGGCTGCGGGACCCGAATCCGGGGATCGTATTCTGGAATCGCCCCAGCGCCTCATTGACCACGGAGACCGTGCCGTCGGGTGCGATGCGCAGCACACCGAAATCCACCGCGTCGAGCACATCGATGATGAGCTCCTCCTGACGTTGGGCACGCTGCAGCGCTCCGCTGAGCAGCGCCGCCTGCTTTTCGAGCAGATGCGCTTGGGCCCGCTGACGTCGAGAGGAGATGTAGGTGGTCGTTGCGACGGCGAGAACGGCGATGGGGAGCAGGAACACCGTGTACCCCCACACGGTCGTTCCCCCCGTCACGACGATGACCGCATAGGTGGCGGTGATGATCGTGAACTGGATGACGAATCCCACGATGCCCAGGGTTGCCAGCCACATCGCGGGAAAGACCCACATGAGCCCGAGCCCGCTCATGGGTTCTGCGACGCGCATGACGGCGATGCCTGCGATGTCCGCGATGGGCAAGACGTAGAGGGCGGTCCGAGGGATGCGGGTCCACGGCGTGGCCAGGGTCGCCACCCCGACGGCGAAGACGATGACGACCCCGACGAGGAACAGACTCTCGTTGCGAAGCGTCGACGAGAAGATCCCCACCGTGGCCACGACCAGAACCAGCGCGCAGAGCACGAGCTGGTTCAGAACAGCGGTGCGTCCCCGAGCCGCGAATGTGCGTGGAGCACGTGATCCCGCGAGCCTCGCGCGCAGGAATCCGCGTACACCTCTGCCCCGACCGGGAGCAGCGTCGCTGTGCATATCGTGGACACTATCGCTCCGTCGGCTCCCCGGGGAACGCAGGAGCGCCAACCCCCCGCGCCTGCGCGAAGACCACGGAGGTCTCGTCGCTCTCGGACGCCTCCACGGCGGCGATCGTCGCCGCTTCCACGAGCACCTCGGGACCGTAGCCCAGCGTCTGGCTGAGGGCGACACCGACCCCGACACCGGGTACGACGATGCCTCGGGCATCCACGAAGCGCTCGATCACTCCGCGGTAGATGAGTCCCGCCTGGCGACGCGCATCGGAAGGGCTGGATGCGGTCGTGGCGACGAGGATGATGGTTGGGTCATCCGTGGCGCCCACCGCCGCCACGGGCGAGGCGAACTCGCGCACCGCAGACCGCAGGACGCGAGTGGTGGCTTCGGCGACCTCCTGCCCGAACGACGCCGTGATCGCTCCGACGTCCTCGACGATCACGGCGATGACGACGACGAGTTCCGTGCGGTGCGCAGCGCGGCGGAGGATCCGCCGCAGCATCGCGAGGAACGCGGACGCAGCGAGGACCTCGTCCACGGCGGCGGAGCCCGCCGCCTGCTGCGCGGTGACCAGCACGGAGCGAAGCATGAAGAGCGTCAGCGAGGAGACGGTTCCCAGCACCAAGACGACGAGACCCAGCGAGATCGGACCGAACCAGGCCGCGAAGACGGGGCTGTCCTCCCCTGCCGTCAGAGTGACGACGGCGCGCGTCACGTGATACGCGCCGAAGAGGGTGGTGGCGCCCACGAAGACCCAGGTCGCGACATGAGGCCTCGTCCGCGGGCCGACGGCATGGATGATCGCCCCCACGCAGAGTCCGGCGATGGCGAGGCTGTACCAGAGGACACCCGTCTGCCCGCCTGCGGCCGGCTTCTCGACGACGGTGACCGCCGCGACGAGGAACGCGAGGGACACGACCATGAGCGCGGGACCGGCGACCTCCTCGCCGTTGTACGCGCGGAACCCCATCAGAACGCAGCCGGCGGCGCCCACCGCGGCTGCGTTGCCGAGCGCGAGAGCCCACACGTTGGTCCACTCGGAGGCGTCGAACAGACCGATCACCACCGTGCACACGACGGCGATGATCTGCAGCAGGAACCCGATGCCCCACAGCTGGGACCCGCCCCCATAGCGCCGCGAGAGCGTGGTGGCGATGTAGGTCACAGCGATGGTGACCACAGCGATCGCGGTGAAGATGCCCGCGGTGATGGGATCGAACGTCATGTGACCTGGTCCTCTTCGCGTCGCGATGCGCCCGTTCCGGAGATCGTGATGATCGCATCCGGATCATCCAGCGACTCGGCGCTCGCCGGGAGCTGCACGCTGAAGGTCGAACCGACGCCGGCCGTGCTGGTGACAATGATGTCGCCACCGTGCGCGCGCACGAGTTCGCGGCTGATCGACAGCCCCAGCCCCGTTCCCGTCGACGTGTCGGCGACACGGAAGAAGCGCTCGAAGAGCCTGCCCACGTCACTCTCGGAGACGCCGACGCCGGTGTCGGTGACCGTGATCCAGGTCGTGATCCCGTCCGAGGTCGTGCTGAGCGTGACGCGTCCGCCGTCGCGGTTGTACTTCACCGCGTTGCTGACGAGGTTGTCGATGACCTGGCGCATGCGGAGAGGATCGGCATAGGCCGGTGCCGGGCGCACGCCCGCCATGTCGATGGCGATCGCGCGCTCCGCTGCAGCGGGGGCCCAGGACTCTCCGCTGGCACGCACGACGTCGGCGATGTCGACGTCCTGCTGCGAGATGGTCAGGTCCGCCGACATCTCGGACGTGCTCGACGCCGTCAGGATGTCGGAGACGATCTCCAACAGGCGCGAGACGTTCCGCTCCGCGACGTCGAGGTAGCCGCGCGCGCGTTCTGGCACATCCGGGTCGTCGACCGCGAGCTCGAGGTAGCCGATGATTGAGGTCAGAGGCGTGCGGAGCTCGTGTGAGACCGAGGAAACGAGCGAGTCGCGCGCACGCAGAGCCGTGAGCTCCGCCGTGACGTCCCGCGAGACGATGACCGCGCCGTTGTCGGAGCCGTCGACGGCGCGCGTGCGTCGCGCCGTCACGCTGAGCGCTCGACGGCGCGGTCCGTCGCCGCCGAACCACACGATCTGATTGTCGAAGACCTCGCCCCGGGCCGCCCGTGCGAACGGTGTGTCCTGCCGGTCGACCGGGGTCACTCCGTCGGCCGCGAAGGCGGCGTGTCCGCCCGAACCGGCCTCCGCGGAGCGGGCGGCGCGTTGCAGTCGTGCGTGCGCCTCGTTCGCGACGGTCGTGGATCCGTCGGCCGCGAGACGGATGACACCGAAGTCGATCGTGTCCAGCACCTCGGCCAGCAGTTCTTCCTGCTTCTGGGCGCGGCGCAGGGTGCGGGCCATGGTGCGGGTCTGGCGGGTGAAGAGCAGCCGTTGCGCCGTCATCTGCCGCCCGAGCGCGAGGCTGATGGTTGCGACGACCACGATCATCAGCGGAAGACTGAAGGTCGCGTATCCGACGTCCTGCCGGGGGTCGACGATCGCGGTGGTCACAAGAATGGCTGGCGCGACGATGATGCCGACCAGGTAGCCGCCGATGCCGAAGTAGATGGCGAGCCAGATGGCGGGGATGAAGAGCAGCACACCGAACCCACCGGTGGGCAGCGATTGGCGCAGCAGCGCGATGCCCAGCAGATCGATGATGGGCACGGCCATGATCCACCACGCAGAGACGCGGGCCCATGGCACCAAAAGGGCCACCCCGCCCGCGCCGAGCACGACGATCGCACCCAGCCAGAACAGACCCAGATCACCGGCATAGCCCCACGGCACCGCGATGACGACGTAGACGAGTACGACGGCAGCGAGGCTCAGCTGCAGAGTCGCCGTCGTGCGTGCCCGACCGGTGTCGAGGAAGGGCGGCAACGCGAAATGACGACCGAACCCCCGGATGCGGCGAAGGATGCGACGCGAGTCGACGACATGCTCGGCGACGGGGTACGCGTCGCCGACGTCGCTGGTGCTCATGCGTCCGACGTTATCGCGATACAGCACCACACGCCGACGCGACGTCCGCCTCCGCGCCCGATCGACGACCTCCGAAGGTGGGACGTCAACGAGGGGTCGCGTCGGAAGACGGCGGGTCCCCGACCGCGTCCGCCGCAGCGTACTCCGCTATCAGACGCTGTTCTCCGCTGCATGCAGGCAGGAGCACACGCACGAGGACAGCGCCGGAGACGATGGCCACGGCGCCGACCGCGTACGACCACAGTGCGCCGTCGACGAGACTCTGCGTCGCGGCGGCCACGATCTCGGTCCGGTACTGCGGAAACTGCTCGGCCACGTGCAGCGCTGAGGCGAAAGAGGCCTGAAGCGCGGCCTGCACCTCCGCGGAGACCTGCGAGGCAGACGGCGAGGCGGCGATCGCCCGACCGAACGCACCGGCGAATCCCATGGCCAGGATGGCGCCCAACAGTGCCTGCATGATGGAACCGCCGAGGTCCCGCTGGAGGTCGGAGGTCGCGGACGCCATGCCCACCCGCTGCACCGGCGTCGCATCGATGAGCGACCGGGATGCGGGGGTCATCGCGAACCCGGCGCCGGCCCCGATCGTGAAGAAGCCCGCTCCGATCAACCAATAGGGCGTGTGCTCGCGCCAGAACAGCGTCGTCAGGAACCCGACGAACACGAAGGCGTATCCCGCGAGCATCGTCGTGCGTGAACCGCGTGTCGTGACCATGCGCGCCGACACCGGCGCCGCGATCAGCAGCCCTGCCGCAGCCGGCACGACCGCAAGCCCCGCTTCGAGCGTGTCGTAGCCGAGGATGTTCTGCAGGAACTGCTGACCGACGAACATCGCTCCCATCAGTGAGCCGAAGACGATCATGCCCGCAAGCGCTGGCACCCAGAACATCCGCCGACGGGCGATGGCGACGTCGTAGAGGGGCGATGCGGTGATCCGTTGACGCCACACGAAGAAACCGAGCAGCACGACCGCGAGAGCGAGACTCACACCCCCTGCGAGACGTTGATCGGGCGCGGCGATGATCCCCACTCCCACCACGAGAGCGGCCACACCGAACACCGACAACACGCCGCCGACGTGATCGACCGGTTCGGTCGACTCGCGGACGTGGGCGGGGACGACGGCGAGCACCAGGACGAGTCCGACGGCGGCGATGGGGGCGGCCAGCAGGAAGGCCGCCTGCCAGTGGAAGATCTCCAGCACCAAGCCGGCCGCCACCGCACCGAGCACGCCGGCCATTGCGCTGACGCTGGACCACAGGGCGATCGCTGCCGTACGGGCGGGTCCGCGCGACCACAGCGCCGTGATCAACGACAACGTGGTCGGGTAGGCCATGCCCGCAGCGACGCCGGTGAAGACGCGAGCGGCGATCAGCCACTCGAGCGACGGGGCCGCTGCGGCCGCGAAACTGGCGATGACGGTCAGCGCGAGCCCGAGCATCAACATCTGCTTGCGGCCGTAACGGTCCGCGAGGGCGCCGAGGTACAGGACGGACATCGCGAGGCCGAGGGAGCATCCGAGCGCGACGAGATTCAAGCCGGTCTGGCCGGCGGCGAAGTCGTCGCCGATCTCCGGTAGTGCGATGTTCGCCGCAGCGAGATTGAGGTTGCACACCAGCGCCGCGAGCACGAGGGCGGCGAGCACCAGTGCCGAGCGCGGCGGGACGCCGCTCCCCTCATCGATGCCCACCGGGCGCTCCCCCGTCATGGGCCCACCCTAGCGGCGTCGTGAGAACGAGAAGAGGGCCGGGATCCGAAGATCCCGGCCCTCTCTCATGGGGATGTCCGTCGATGAACGCCCCGCC
>JASCPH010000046.1 GCA_029959545.1 Microbacteriaceae bacterium PS02066
CGGCGGGGTCCACGCGCCCTCCGCCTCGGGCGCGGCGCTCACCGCGCCCCGGCCGCGATCGTAGGCCGCTCTCGCCTCGGGCGTGCCCACGAGCTCCCACGCGCGCTGCACCTCGACGAAGCGCACGGCGTCGCCGCCGGTGTCGGGGTGCGTCTCTCGCAGGCGCACCCGGAACGCACGCCGCAGAGTCTCGTCGTCGGCGTCAGCGGCGACCTGGAGGATGTCGTACGCGGATGCGGAGAGGGGACTGTCGAACACGCCGCCTCGCTTTCACCTGCCGCACGGCAGCGTCCAGGCTACCGGCCCGCGCCTGTTCGGGCGCCGTGAGCTCAGCGACGCTCGTTTCGTCGTGCGTACGCGGCAGCCTTGCGGCTGGACAGAGCGAGCAGCACCAGGATGTCGAGGCCGAGGTTCAACAGGGTGCCGCTGATGCGGATGTCCTGACCCTGCACCCACCAGGTCGAGAAGGCGAAGCTGATCGACAGCACCGAAAAGACGAGCACGGTGACGCGTGAGCGGTTGCCGCCGCGCAAGACGAAGATCGCCATGACGGTGTCGAACAGCAGAACGGCGCCGCCCACGGCCCACACGAACCCCAGTCCGAGGGCGCGCTCCTCTTCGCTCAGCGGCACGCCGTCGATCACGAGCGACGCGTCGTGCACGATGTGACGCCACTCGAGGGTGATCGACAGCAGCCAGAACACGCCCGCGAGCACGCGCAGCAGCACGAGGAGCCCTCCGGCGACGGTCGCGGCGGGCCGGGGCATGTGCGGGTCGTAGGCCAGCGGGCGCGCGAGACGCACCGGAGACTCGAACGCCGCGCGCTTGCGGGGCACCCTCTCGCTCATGCCGTCACCCCCCGCGCGTCCACGATCGGCAGGTCCCCATCGGTGCGGATGCTGTCGCCGCCGCCGTTGCGGGCGTGATAGCCGGTGGAGAAGTCAGCGATCACGTCGACGCTCACCCCAGGCTCCGCCGCGGTCACCGTCTGCACGATGTGGTCGCGCTCGACATCGGTGTCGGCATCGATCCGATGCGTCACCTGCAGTGTGAACAGGGACAGTCCGACGGCGGTGTCGAAGGTGCCGGCGGCGAGCCAGTCCACGCGGCGTCCGCCCGGCAGCAGCCAGTCGTCCGGGCAGCGCCAGAAGCGCACGTGGTGCCGCTGCGCGGGGTTGCCGTCCACCTCCTGCTGGTAGGCGAAGTCCTGCTGCCTGGAGAACAGGAACAGCGGACTGACGGGGGCCTCGTCGTAGCTGCGTCTGGTCAGCGTCGACGTGATGATGCGCCAGGACGAGGCGAGGGTCACCGGATCGGCCTTCGTCCAGCCGGCGCGGCGCAGCACCTCCTCGATCTGCTCGGCACTACCCATGAACGCGAGGTTCACCGGGTCGCCGAGCAGTCCGTCGCTCGTGCGCGTGCGGCCGATGAAGTAGTCGGGCACGTAGATCATCGTCAGGATGCGGTGCAGCCGCGGCAGCACCAGGTAGGCCAGCAGCACCCAGAACGCGATGGCGAGCGGGATTCCCCACCATCCGACACGGAACGTCTCGGTGAAACTGAGATACGCGAGCCAGATGGCGGCGAGGCCGGCGAAGACGAAGAAGAAGCCGTCGAGCGCGACGCCGATCGAGTAGGCCCGACGCTTCCGCTTCTCCCCCGCAGCCATGATCAACCCCAGAGCACCCGCGGAGGTCGGAAGGCGAAGGCCTGGTCGATGAGACCGGGATCGAGCTCATCGAGCGAAGCGGGTTGCCAGCGCGGGGACCGGTCCTTGTCCACCAGCTGCGCGCGGATGCCCTCGACGAGATCGGGCTGGGTGAGGGCGAACCACATCACGAGGCCGTACTCCTGCTCCAGCACCTCGCGCAGCGACCGCTTGCGCCTCGCGCGACGCACCGCCTCCAGCGTCACGGTCAGCGCGGTGGGCGAGAGCGAGGCGATCAGCTCGGCGGCCGCGGCCGCATCCGGCTCGGGATGCGCGTGCAGCCGCGCGAGGATCTCGCTCACCGAATCGGCGGAGAACACGTCGTCGATCCAGGGCCTCGCTTTCTCGAGGCGGGAGGTCTCCGGGGTCTCGTCGAACAGGAGCACCAGCTCGGCCGGGCCCTGCGGGTCCGCGCGGGTCTCGAGCGCGTCGCGGAACGCATCGATACGTTCGGCGGGAACGAGGTGGTCGGCGAAGCCCGCGTAGATCGCGTCGGCCGCATCCATCGTGCCGCCGGTCAACGCGAGGTACTCGCCGATGCGCCCGGGCGCGTGGGCGAGCAGCCACGTGCCGCCGACGTCGGGGGTGAAGCCGATGCGGGTCTCGGGCATCGCCAGCTGCGAGCGCTCGGTGACCACGCGGTGCCCGGCGTGGGAGGCGAGCCCCACGCCGCCGCCCATCGTGATCCCGTCGGCGATCGTCACGACCGGCTTCGGGTACTCGGCCAGGCGGGCGTTCAGCGCATACTCCGCGAGGAAGAACTCGGCGGCGAGAGCGGCCTCGGCCCCCATGACCTGCTCGCGGAGCGCCCGCACATCCCCGCCCGCGCAGAACCCGCGATCGCCCGCGCCGTCGAGCAGCACGACCTCGACATCGGCATCACGCTCCCACGCATCCAGCGCGGCGGCGAGACTGCTCACCATGTCGATGTCGACCGCGTTGAGCGCGCGCGGGCGGTTGAGCGTCAGCCGCCCCACCCCCTGATCCGACCGCACCAGCACCGTCGCATCCGCACCGCTCATGCCCGCCACGTTAGCGCCGCCCGAGCGTCCGGACGGGATCCGCGAGAGTCGATCCCCGTTTTTCCGCGGATTTCCGCCAGAATGGAGAAACGTTCTGACCTTGACGGAGGTTCCCATGCCCGACGGCCAGATCCTGGAGTTCTCCGAGGTCACCAAGAGATTCGGCGCGATCGACGCCGTCTCCCGGTTGAGCGCGCGTATCGAGCCCGGCCTCGTGACCGGCTTCCTCGGCCCGAACGGCGCCGGCAAGACCACCTCGCTGCGCATGCTGCTGGGGCTCGTGCGACCCACCTCCGGCACCACGACGATCGGCGGATCCCACTACAGCGAACTGCGCCATCCGCTGCGCACCGTCGGCGCGGTGCTCGAAGCGTCGAGCTTCCACCCCGGCCGCAGCGGCGCCAATCACCTGAAGGTGTACGCGCAGGCGGCGGGGCTGCCGACCGGCCGCATCGACGAGACGCTCGCCCTCGTCGGCCTCTCCGACGCCGCCGGACGCAAGGTCGGCGGCTACTCGCTCGGCATGCGGCAGCGACTGGGCCTGGCGACGGCTCTGCTCGGCGACCCCGGCGTGCTCGTGCTCGACGAGCCCTCCAACGGACTCGATCCCGAGGGCATCAAGTGGATGCGGATGCTGCTGCGCGCCTTCGCCGACGAGGGCCGCACGGTGCTCGTCTCCTCGCACCTGCTCATGGAGATCCAGCAGACCGCGGATCGCCTGCTGATCCTCGCCCGGGGAAACCTCGTCTTCGACGGCGGCATCGAAGACCTCGCCGACCCCGACGAGTACGCGACGGTCGTCGATGCCCCCGATCGCGCCGCCCTCGAGGCCGCGCTCACCGCAGCGGGCTACTCGTTCGAGGTGCTGCGCTCGGGTCTCACGGTGCGCGGGGCGGAGCCGGTCGAGGTCGGCGCACTGGCCGCCGCATCCGGCATCGCCCTGTCGGGTCTGCAGCGCCGTGGCCCCGAGCTCGAGGAGATCTTCCTCGCCCTGGTCGACGGCACCCGGGTGCACCCGCCGGTGGGCGAGGTCTCGGCCATCCCCGCGGTCGACGAAGAGGCCCCGCTCGCGCCGGAGAACGACCCCGCCCCGGAGACATCGGAGATCACCGAGGCGTCGGATGTGGAGGTGCCGCTGGACACGCCCGTTCCCGAGGGCGCGGCCGAGGCCGCTCGAGAGGATGCCGCCGCTGCCGCCGCGACTATCCCCGCGGATCAGACTGCGCCGGTCGACGAGCCCGCCGTGCTGAGCGAGCAGCAGGGTGCTGCCGCCGATGACCTCCCGCCCGCCGTCGAGAGCGCACAAGCTCCCGCATCCGACGTCGAACCGGCCGAAGGCGAGGCCTCGGACGCGGATCCGGCCCCGACCGAGGCCATCCAGATCACCGAGCCGATGGATGAGGCCGTGCCGCATCCCGAAGCCGACGACCGCGAGGAAGGGGGCCGCGCATGAGCCTCGTGAACGTCACCCGCTCCGAGCTGACCAAGCAGTTCACCACCTCGATCTGGTGGATCCTCGGGATCGTCCTCGCCGGTTACGTCGGGTTCACCGCGGCCGGGCTGACCGTGGTGTTCGCGCTGGCCGCGAGCGGCGCCCTGCCCTCGAGCGGCGGCGGCCTCACGGCGACGGGCGTACCGGGTGATGTCAGCGCCCTGATCTACAGCCTCGCCGCATCCGTCGGATACGTGTTCCCCTTGCTGATCGGCACACTGCTGGTCACCGGGGAGTTCCGCCACAACACGCTCACCCCCACCTTCCTCACCACTCCGAAGCGCGGACGGGTGCTCACGGCGAAGGTCCTGGCCGGCGCCGTGATGGGCCTGGTCTACGCCGCGCTGGCGCTGATCGTCACTGTCGGCCCCGCCGCCGGCATCCTGGCCGGGTTCGGGCAGCACACGGGCCTCGACTCGTCTGACACGTGGGCGATGCTGGGACGCATCGTGATCGCGTTCGTGCTGTGGGTCGTGGTCGGCATCGGCGTCGGTCTCGTGGTGCGCAACCAGGTCGCGGCGATCGTGATCGTGCTGGCCTTCACGCAGTTCATCGAGCCCCTGCTGCGCTTCGGCGGCGCCTTCGTCTCGGGTCTGAGCGACGCCGCCCGGTTCCTACCGGGCGCCGCGAGCGACACCCTCGTCGGCGCGAGCCTGTTCTCGGTCAGCGCGGGAGGGGATGTGGGCCAGCCGCTGGAGTGGTGGGTCGGCGGCCTCGTGCTCCTCGCCTACGGCCTGTTGTTCACCGTGCTCGGCTACCTCTCGAGCTGGCGGCGCGACGTCGGCTGACCCGCATCCGGCGGGGCTGCCCGCCCTCCCTCGCCGAGCGAGCATTCATTCATCGAGTGAGCACCCTATTGAGTGCTCATTCGGCGAACGGATGCTCGCTCGGGGATGCGGCGGATGCGGGGGATGCGGGCGGATGCGGGGGGGATGCGGGGGATGCGGGGGATGCGGGGGATGCGGCGCCAGCGCGGGGGGATGCGGGCGTCGGCTCGCGCCGCCGACTCGCGCCCGTTTCCGCTCCCACCCAACCCGAGTCGGGTCCCGCGAATGAGCATCCGTTCGTCAAGAGAGCACCTCATTGAATGCTCATTCGGCGAACGAGTGCTCGCTCGGCGGATGCGGCGCCCGCGCGCGGGGGCGGATGCGGCGGATGAGCGCGGGGGCGGATGCGGGCGGCTCCCTCGGAGACGGATGAGCCGCGTCCCCGCGCGGCTCGCGCTCAGGAGGCGAGCTCGACGACGTCGGTCGGATCGTCGCCCGCGTCGACGCGGAGCGCACGCACGAGGGCCTCGCCGTGCCGGGTGCCCAGCACCAGCCGCTGGAACTCGGCGTCGCCCTCGAGGTCGATGACCACGCCGGGGCGATTCTTGCGGATGACGGCGAAGTCCTTGCCCCCGGCATAACTCCATGTGCCGATGGCGAGGGTTGCGGGGATGAAGGTACCGGGCGAACGGACGCCGCGCAGCCACGTCCACGGGTCGTCGGTCAGCTGCACCCGCGAGATCGCGGCGCGATCGAGCGTCACATCCCGCTTACGGAATGCCAGCGCCTTCTCGGCGCCCGACAGCACGATCTCGAGGTGTCCCGAGTCGAGCATGAGCGTCACCATGATCCAAGTCTGCCAGCGACGCTTCGCCGGCGGCAGCGAATTCGCTCACAGACGGACAACGATCCGCCAGCCTCGTGCGACCGCGACCCCGCACGGCGGTGGAAGACTGTAGCGGTGCCCACGCCTCGTACCGACCTCCGGTCAGATGTGGGGCCCGAGACGGCTCCCGTGCTCGTCGCCCACGTGATCGACCGCGCCCGAGCCGGCGCACGGCTGAGCGTGGACGAGGTGCTCGCCCTCGTCACCGCGGACGGCGGCGACCGCGAGCTCCTGTTCACCGCCGCATCCGCGCTGCGCGACGAGGGCCTCGCCCTCGCGGGACGCCCCGGCGTCATCACCTACTCGCGCAAGGTGTTCGTGCCGCTGACGACCCTGTGCCGCGACCGGTGCCACTACTGCATCTTCGTCGACACTCCGGGCCAGCTTCTGAAGAAGAACAAGCCCGCCTACATGTCGCCGGAGCAGGTGCTGCAGGTCGTGCGCCAGGGCGCGGCGCTCGGGTGCAAAGAGGTGCTGTTGACCCTCGGCGACCGGCCCGAGGATCGCTGGCCCGAGGCGCGCGACTGGCTCGACGAGCACGGATATTCGTCGACGCTCGACTACGTGGCCGCGATCGCCCGCCTCGTCACGGCCGAGACCGGGCTGCTCGCGCATCTGAACCCCGGCGTCATGCACGCGCACGAGCTGGGGGAGCTCCGTCCGGTGGCGCCCTCGATGGGCATGATGCTCGAGACGACCTCGCGCGCCCTCTTCGAGACGCCGGGCCAGCCGCACTTCGGCTCCCCCGACAAAGATCCCGCGCTCCGGCTGCAGGTGATCGAGGATGCGGGAGCCGCCCGCATCCCGTTCACGACCGGCATCCTGGTCGGCATCGGCGAGACCCCGCTCGATCGCGCGGAGTCGCTCATCGCGCTGCGCGATGCCGAAGAGCGGCACGGCCACATCCAGGAAGTGATCGTGCAGAATTTCCGGGCGAAGCCGCGCACCGCGATGCAGGACGCCCGGGACGCGGACCTGCTGGAGTACGCGACGGTCGTCGCCGCCGCGCGGCTCGTGATGGGCGCGCGGATGCGGATCCAGGTGCCGCCGAACCTGTCCGACCCGACCGAGTTCGCTCTCCTCGTCGGCGCAGGGATCGACGACTGGGGCGGGGTGTCGCCGCTGACCGCGGACCACGTGAACCCCGAGCGCCCGTGGCCGCACGTCGACGATCTGGCGGCCGCGACGGCATCCCTCGGCTACGTGTTGCGCGAGCGCCTGACCGCTCACCCCGAGTACCTCGCCGACCCCGAGACGTGGCTCGACCCCGCCCTGCACGCGCCGGTCGCTGCCCTCGCCGACCCCGCGACCCACCTCGCCCGCAGCGCCCCCACACCCCGTGTTCAAGGGACCCGAAACGCGACGCCGGACGCCCCGGAGCCGCAAAACGAGTCCCTCGAACACGGAACGACCGCGGGCACGGGCGGCGGCACGGCCACGGGTGCGGTGCGCGAGCTGGCGGAGCGCGCGGCAGCCGACCCGCTCGCGCTCGACGACGCCGAGTGGCAGCGGCTGCTCGAGGCGACGGGCGGCGAGCTGGATGACCTCGCACATATCGCCGACGACGTGCGCCGCTACACGGTCGGCGAAGCGATCACGATCGCGGTCAACCGCAACCTCACCTCCACCGGCTTCCGCGCCGCGGGCGCGCAGACGCCCGACCAGTTCGACCTCGCGGATGCGGCAGCGATCGCCACGGATGCGTGGGACCTCGGCGCGACGGAGCTCTGCATCCAGGGCCTGATCGAGCCGGATGAAGCGCCGACGGCCTACCTCGACATCATCCGCGCCGCGCGCGCCGCGGCACCCGACATCCACCTGCACGCTTACCGTCCGCAGGACGTGCAGGATCTCGCGACCCGCGCCGAGCTCACGCTCGACGAGGCCCTCGCCGCGATGCGGGATGCGGGTGTCGACACCGTTCCGGGCACCGGGGTGAAGGTGCTCTCGGAGCGGGTCCGCCGCCTCATCGCCCCCGGCGACCTCGAGATCGACCGCTGGATCGAGACCATCACGGCCGCCCACGGCGCCGGATTCCGCTCGACGAGCGTGCTGTTCTACGGCCACGTCGAGACGGCGGCGGAGCGCATCGCGCACCTGGGCACCCTCCGACGCATCCAGTCCGAGACGCGCGGGTTCACGGAGTTCGTCCCGATCCCCCTCCCCGGTCCCGCGGGCGGGGTCGGTCTCGTGGCGGGGCGCTCGGCGCTCGACGAGCACCGAGCGATGGCGGCGGTCGCGCGTCTGTTCTTCTCGGGCAGCATCCCCCACATCCAGATCCCGTGGACCAGGCACGGCCTCGCGACGAGTGCCGTACTGCTGCAGGCAGGCGGCGACGATCTCGGCGGCACGCTGCTCGACGGCCGCGTGCGCCCCGAAGCAGGCATCGAGGCGGGCAACGAGCTTCCGATCACGGATGCGGCGCGCATCGCCCGACGGCTCTTCCGCCCGCTGCGCCAGCGCACCACGGTCTACGGCGAACCTTCCGATGAGCGCAAGGCGGCGGTGCGATGACGCGCGAGGTCGACGTCGCGATCGTCGGCGCGGGCTTCGGCGGGCTCGCGATGGCGTCGGCGCTGCGGCGGGCCGGTCGCGAGTCGTTCGCCGTGCTCGATCGGGGCAGCTCGGTCGGCGGCACCTGGCGCGACAACACGTATCCCGGCGTCGCGTGCGACGTGCCCTCTCACCTGTACGGCCTCGAGAACCACCCGTGGCCCGACTGGTCGGGACTCTTCGCCCGCGGCGACGAGATCCACCGCTACCTTCAGCACATCGCGGAGGCGGAGCAGCTCGGCGAGCGCCTGCTGCTGGACACCCCGCTGCAATCCGCGGCGTGGGACGGCGAGCGCTGGCTCGTCGAGACCGGACGCGGCGAGGATGTGAGCGCCCGCCGCCTCGTGCTGGCGTGCGGGCGGTTGACGGAGCCGTCGATCCCCGACATCCCCGGACTCGAGAGCTTCGAGGGCCCGCTGTTCCACTCCGCGCGCTGGGACCACACCGTCCCGCTCGCCGGACGGCGCATCGCCGTGGTCGGCACGGGCGCCTCCGCCGTGCAGCTGGTTCCCGCGCTCGTCGCGCAGGGGGCCGAGGTCGTGCTGTTCCAGCGCACGCCCGCCTGGATCGTGCCGCGCGGCGACATGGACTATACAGCCGCCGACCGGCGCCGCTTCGCCCAGCATCCGGATGAACTGGCGCAGCTGCGCGACGAGTTGTACCGCGAGGGCGAGGAGCGCTTCGCCTCACGCTCCGGACATGCGGATGCGGCGCGCGCCGCCCGCGCGGTCGCGCTCGCCCATCTGGAAGCCCAGGTGGCGGATCCGGCGCTTCGCCGCGCGCTGACCCCGGACTACGCGTTCGGCTGCAAGCGCGTGCTGCTGTCGGACGAGTTCTACCCGGCCGTCGCCTCGGATGCGGTCGCGTTCGAGCCGTCGGCGCTCGCGCGCGTGGACGGCGGCGAGTTGGTCGCCGCATCCGGCGCCCGCTACCTCGCCGACATGCTCGTGCTGGCGACCGGCTTCGCCGCGTCCGAGCAGCCGTACGCCGAGCTCGTGACGGGCGAGGAGGGCAAGACGCTCGCCGAGCACTGGAGCGAGGGGATGACCTCCTACGCGTCCACCGTGGTCGCGGGCTTCCCCAACCTGTTCGTGCTGAACGGGCCCAACGCGTCGCTCGGGCACAACTCGTCGCTGCTGATGCTGGAGGCGCAGGCGGAGTACGTGGCCCGCTGCATCGACCGCGCCGGCGACGACGTTCTGCGGCTGCGTCCGGATGCGGAGCAGGCATACACCGCCCGCATCGATGCGGCGGCCGCATCCCGCCCCTGGCTCACCGGGGGCTGCGACAACTGGTACGTCGACGCACGGTCGGGCAGGCTCACCCTGTTGTGGCCGGACACCGTCGATGCCTTCCGCGCCATGCTGGGTTCCACCGACGGGTCGGAGTTCCTCCCGGCCCCGCTGCACCGCGACGCGTCGCGGGCGAGAGGAGAGTCATGACCGTTCCCCTGCGTCTGGGCTACAAGGCCTCGGCAGAGCAGTTCTCCCCCGATCGACTCGCCGACTTCGCCGTGCTGGCGGAGGAGGTCGGGTTCGACTCGGTCTTCATCTCCGACCACTTCCAGCCGTGGATGCACGAGGGCGGCCACGCCCCGGCGGCGCTCCCATGGCTCGGCGCCGTGGGGGCGCGCACCTCGCGGGTGCTGCTGGGAACGAGCGTGCTCACGCCCACCTTCCGCTACCACCCGGCCGTCGTGGCGCAGGCGTTCGCGACGCTCGGTGTGATGTTCCCCGGTCGGGTGATCCTGGGCCTCGGCACGGGCGAGGCACTCAACGAGGTGACCCTCGGCCTCGACTGGCCCGACCCGCCCGAGCGCTTCCAGCGTCTCAAGGAGGCCATCACCCTCATCGAGAAGCTGTGGGCGGGCGAGCGCGTCACCTACGAGGGCACCTTCTGGAGCGTGAGCGACGCCACGGTCTACGACCGCCCGACGACGCCCGTGCCGATCTACATCGGCGCGGCAGGGCCCGCGGCCACGCGGCTGGCCGGGCGCATCGCCGACGGCTTCATCACGACCAGCGGCAAGGATCCGAAGCTCTACACCGACACACTTCTTCCCGCTCTCGCCGAGGGCATCGAGAAGGCGGGGCGCTCGGGCGACGACGTCGACACCCTGATCGAGGTCAAGGTGTCCTACGCCGCCGACCGCGAGACCGCGCTCGAGAAGACGCGTTTCTGGGCTCCGCTCGCGCTCAGCGCCGAGGAGAAGATGGGCATCCACGACCCGATCGAGATGCAGCGGCGGGCGGCCGAGCTTCCGATCGAGCGCGCCGCATCCCGCTTCATCGTCTCGACCGATCCCGACGAGCACGTCGAACAGATCGCTCGTTACGTCGACCTCGGCTTCCGGCACCTGGTCTTCCACGACCCGGGCGAGGATCAGGAGCAGTTCCTGCGCACCTACGGCGAGGAGATCCTGCCGCGCCTGCGCGCACGCTTCGCGTGAACCTCGACTGGACGGTGGTCGTCCCCCTGAAGGCGGCGGCATCCGGCAAGTCGCGGCTGGGGGCGAGCGCCGAACTCGTGCGGGCGATCGGGCTCGACACGGTGGCGGCGGCCGCCGCGGTGGCACGCGTGGTCGTCGTGACGGCGGATACCCGGACGGCAGCGGATGCGGCAGCACTACCCGGCGTGACGGTGGTGACCGAGCAGGAGCCGCGCGGCTTGAACGCGGCGATAGCTCTGGGCATGCCCGCAGTCGATGGCCCTCGCGCGGCGCTCCTCGGCGACCTGCCGTCGCTCCGCCCCGATGACCTGCGCAGCGCGCTGGATGCGGCCGCATCCGTCGACCGCGCGGTGGTCGCCGACGCCGAGGGGACCGGCTCAACCCTCGTCACCGCGCGAGCGGGTGTGGCGTGGGAGAGCGCGTTCGGCGAGGGCTCGCTGGCCCGTCACCTGGCGCTCGGATGCGTGCGGCTGGACGTGCCGCAGCACTCCTCGCTGCGCCGCGATGTCGACACGATGGCGCAGCTCGCCGAGGCCGCCGCGTTGGGTCTGGGACCGCGCTCCGTTCGGTTCTCCACAGGTAGCGCCCTTTCGCAGGGAGGCCACCGCCGAGAGGCGTAACGTGCCAAAGGTGAGCGACGATTTCATGCGGGATGCGGACGCGTCCATCGCACGCGTCGAGCAGCAGATCGCGGCCGCCCAGGAGCAGGCGAGGCGCGGTCAGCAGTTCCAGCGCGACGTCGCGGAGGTGCGCGCCACGGCCAGCTCCCCCCGGCGAGAACTGCGCGTGACGGTCGACGCATCGGGCCGTCTGCTCGACGCGGACCTGTCGGATGCGGCCATGGATCTCTCCCCCCAGGCTCTGTCCCGCTTGCTCGTCGACACGGCCCGCGCCGCGCAGCGCCAGGCGGGCGAGCAGGCGGTGCGCATCGCCGCAGACCTGTTCGGCGAGCAGGCCGGCGCGACCGAACGGCTGCGCGCCGAGATCGCAGACGCTCTGCCGCAGGGCGGCGGCACGAATGTGCGGTGGTCGTGATGACCGTTCGCATCGCACTCGACGGCGACCTGATCGCCGCGCAGGCCTCCCGGGTCGAGCTCGTCGCCTCTGACGTCTCGGTCGCGCGCGATGCGGCCGGCTCCGCGAACATGGGCGGCGGCGCCTTCGGGGTGCTGTGCTCGTTCCTCGTTCCGCCGGCGCAGATCGCGGCGGCGATGGCGCAGCAGGCGATCGGCTCGGCCGAGCAGATGCTGCGCCGGTCGGCGACCGAGCTGCGCGGCGTCGGCACCGACATGGCCTCCTTCGAGGATGACGTGGTGCAGGGCATCAACACGCTCGGTCAGGGACTCGGATGAGCACCGCGAACGTGCTGGTGGCGGCGCCCATCGACACGGCGACACCGTTCAGCGGAGCGGGGCTGCTCGATTCGGGCAGCCAGCTGGTCGCCGCCGTGGACTCCGGATCCTGGGTCGAGGGGGGCTTGGCTGGCGTCGGCTTCGCGATCGATGTGGCCGCGACGGCGATCGATCCGCTGGGGTCTTTGATCGGGGCGGGTCTCGGCTGGATCATCGATCATCTCGAACCGTTGAAGGGTTGGCTCAACGACTTCGCGGGCAACGCGGGCGAGGTCGCCGCGTTCGCGCAGACCTGGTCGAACATCCAGACCCAGCTCGAGACGTCGGCGCAGGAGCTCGCCCACGTGGTCGGCCAGGTCGACGAGATGTCGGGCGAGGCGATGGAGGCCTACCGCCGCTTCCAGCAGGATGCGGCCAAGCATCTGTCTGGCGCCGCATCCTGGGCCGGGGCGATGTCGACGGGTCTGCAGATGGCGTCGACGATCGTGCAGGTCGTGCACGATCTGGTGCGCGATGTCTTGTCGCAGCTGGCCGGGGCGATCATCTCGTGGGTCGCCGAGCTGGTGGTGACGGTGGGGCTCGCGACACCCGTCGTGATCGGCCAGGTGACGACGCGCGTCAGCCAGCTCGCGACCACGGTCGGCGAGACGGTCACGAAGGTGCTGCGCTCGTGCAAGAACCTCGGCAAGCTCCTCGACGACCTCAAGGGCCTGTTGCAGCGGGCGGGCGATCTGTTCAGCAGCGTGCTGAAGGGCGGCGCTTCGGGGCCGTCGGTGCGCGTACCGGACGGCCCCACCATCCATGCCCGCGTCGGCGGACCCCTCTCGCCCGCCGACCTGAAGAGCATGATCGACGAGGGGTATCACACGTCGATCTTCAGCGACAAGGTCGTGCAGCACTACGACCACTCGGCGGCGACGCTCGGCCGGTCGGGCTCGGATGTCTGGGCGATGCCCACAGAGGATGCGGCCAAGATCCACACGCCCGCGCAGGCGGCGCGCGAGACCGGCATGGCGCCCATGGCGCAGGACGCGTACCTCAACGGCGGCGACATCTACGCCGTGCACTTCCCGGTCGACCCCAGCGAGCTGCGCCGCCCGACGGTGGCGGACTCCGGCGGGTGGGAGCACTTCTATCCCGACCCCACGAACACGAGCACCACCTACGGCCACACCGCCGTCAACACGGGTACCGGGGCGTACCTGGTGAACTCCACGCGTGAGACGCTCATCGCCGGCGGCGACGCGATGCGCAGCAATGCTGTGCTGACGAAGCTGGAGAATGGAGCGTGGGTGCTCGTGAGACGGTATTGAGCGCCGCGACAGAGCTCGGATGCCCCGTGTGCCGCGAGGGCGCGTACAGCGGTGGGCAGCCGCGCTTCGTGACGTCGACCTCGCCGGTCGACCTGCTCTATCGTTGCGAGGTGTGCCACACATGGTGGTTCGACAACAGTCGAGGACTGCGTCCGATGACAGACGAGGAGGCGCGCGAGCGCTTCCCGAACGAGGTGGGCAATGACTGAACCGACCGTCGTCGATCTGGCGATCCTGCAGGCGCGCGAACAGCGCCTCACGATGCAGACCGTGCTGTGGACGTTCGCCGCATCCACCGTCTATGTGCCCAGCGGCGGCGACCCCGGCGAGGATTTCCGGGGCTTCCAGCCGGTGTACTACCCGGGCGCCTCCGAGCGCGTGCTGGCCGTGTTCACCGACCCCGACCTCGCGAGCGAGCTCGACGCCCTCGCACCGTGGATGGTGACGTTCACGGGTGCCGACCTCATCCGTCGCATGCCGGCAGGCGAGGGACTCGTCGTGAACGCGGGCTCGAGCGTCGGCTTCGAACTCCCCGCGGCGGGCCTCGCCGCCTTCCGGCAGGAGCTGGACGCCGCACGGGGCCTCGCCCAGTCCTGATCCGGATGCGGCCCGCGCCGCGGGTAGCCGCTAAGGGTTCGCCTGCCGCGACCGGTTGCTCCGCCGCACCAGAACGACCGTCACGACCACACCCACCTCGATCAGTACGAGCACGCCCACCCCGACCCCCATGATCACAGAGAGGAACGGCGATCCGTCGGTTGATCCCGCGGGCCGGGCCGCAGCAAGCTCCTGTTCGGCGGCGGCGATCTGCTGGGCCGACGGCTGTTGAAGACGCTTGTCCGACAGAGGGCTCTGGTCGGGGTATTGCAGAGGGTCCGCCGCGAGGACGCGGGTGAGGGAAGCGGTCCCGTAGCCGAAACCATCGTTTGCGTCGAACTCGAGCGGGTGATCTTCGGACCCCGGTGTTGTGCACGAGCGACTGGATCATCTGGTTGCCCGTCGCGTCGGGGTACTTCTGCATCCCGACGGCCAGGATGCCGTGGATATGTCTACCCCCGGCGCGACAACCGTCGTTCCAGGAATTCGGTTCTCCACCCCCAGGCCCCCGCAGGGAGAGTGGAGTCGCGATCGATAGCGCTCACCGCGATCACGCAATTGAACGCTGCCGGAAGAATGCCCTGATTGAATCCGTCGTTAGGGTTACCCGCCACGAGCGGAACCTTGTTCGCGACCGCCTCGGCCACGGTCTCGTTATCTGCACTCGTGGTCTCGCCGACGACCACCGCCGTCATGATGACGTCGGCGCCGTCGTCGAGGGCGCGCTGGATCATCTACATCAACGGCGAGTGCCCGGAAGCCTCAACCTCGGGCGTCGGCGTGCAATCCGCCAGCGCGCCCACCCCGTAGAACGTCACGGAAGACTCAGGCGCAATACCCTTCGTTCCCGCCACACCAGTGCCGTTACCGATCAGCATCGCAGTCACCGTCGACCCATGCTCCGACTCAGCATTCGCCTCAGTCGTCGACGGCTCCCCCCGGAAACGGTTTCGGGGAGGGAACGCGCGCGCTCCCTCCCCGAAACCGAGATCGGCCCGCGTCTCGCGGGCTCACCATCCTCGTCAGCGCTGGAACAGCTTCGCCGCATTGCGGTCGGTCGTGACGTAGTCCTCGGCGATGGACTCGGTCGCCGAAGCGATGTTCGCCAGCACCGCCTTCATGTGCTCGAACTCCATCGACCATGCGCGCTGAGCGTTGTCGTAGGCAACGCGAGCCGCTCCGTCCCAGTTGCCGCGAAGGCGGTTCGCCTCCTGCTCGAGTGCCCGGAGGGCACCCTCGATGCGCTGCGATTCACGCCGCAACTCGCCGGCCGATGCGGTCAGTGCCGCCGGAGTGATGCTCAGATCGCCCATTTCACGCCCCTCCCATCATCGCGCCCAGACCGCCGATGGTGGACTGGTGCTGCTCCTCCAGAGCGTTCTGCGCACGCTCGGTGGATCGCAGTGCCTCCTCCAGGTGGACCAGCGTCTGGTTGATCTTCTGTGCGCCCGCCGTCCACGTCTGCATCATCTGCGCGTATGACTGCGAGGCCTCACCCTGCCAGATCGACTGGATCTGGTCGAGTTCGGCGATCACGCGTCGGGTGCTGTCGGCGATGTCGAGGTAGGTCGCTGAGACCGCCTCGGCGCCGCGCAGCAGCGCTCCCTCTTCTGCGGAGATCTTCTCGCTCATGTGTCAGTCCCTTCCCCCTGCGCCCGCGCCCTCGGAGCGAGGGCCGAACTCTGCATCGTCTTCGATCGACGGCGCGATCGGACCGCCGAGACCGCGGCCCTTCTTGTCGCTGCGACCGCCACCGCCGGCACCGGCACCGCCGCCGCCCATCATGCCCGTGGCCCCGCGCGAGCCACCCGCGGCTTCTCCCGCGGCCCCTGCGCCGACACCAGCACCACCGGCACCGCCTTTACCGAGCAGTCCGCCACCGGCGTTGGCCGTGAGGCCACCGCCAAGACCACCGGCACCGCCTTTACCGAGCAGTCCGCCACCGGCACCGCCAAGACCACCGGCACCGCCACGCGCCGCAAGGCCCGCCCCACCGAGTCCACCGGCTCCTCGAAGCCCACCGAGGCCACCTGCGGCGGCCGCCTTACCGAGGCCACCCAAGGCTGCGGCGCCGCCGGCGCCGGCCACGAAACCGCTCGACAGCCCTCCGGAGCCCATTCCGCCGGAGCCGCCGGAGCCACCCGACCCTCCGGGACCAACAGGCGCCCACGGTGATTGACCACCACCGGGGTAGGTGCCGATTCCGTTTCCTACCGGACCGTCCGGATGCACGATGACACCCGGAGCCGGCAGCGCGTTGTAGATCGGCGGCCGCGCCGTGCCCTCAGGACCGCTCCCGTTGGGGTCGTCAGGCACGAACCGCGGGCCCGCCCCCTCGGTATCCGGCATGATCACGCCGCCTTGGCCCGGGGGGACTCCGATCGGCGTGTTGTAGTCGGGGTACTTCTGGAAGCTCGGGGTCTGCGGGCCGCCCGGATCGATGTTGGTGTTCTGCAAGTCGGGCGGAATGTTCGGAATGCTGCCGTAGACGTTCTCCATCGCCGGCAGCGGCGGGAACGCCTGCTGATCGGCGTTGAGGGCGTTGCTCACGGCCTCCACCGCCGTCCTCGCCTGGGCCTCGCGCTGCGACCCGAGGAACCAGTTGGCTGCAGCGATTGCGCCCTCACCAGCGATGACGGAGAAGCCGGGGAAGATGATGGTCGCGCCCGCAGCGGCGTTGCGGATGGTCTGCTGCGCGTCCGCACTCAGCGATCCGCTATCCAATGCCGCCAGGTAGCGCTGCGCTTCTTCGCGTCGGGTGTTCGCGACCGAGATCGCTGCAGGCAACGTGGTCTTCACGACATCGATCAAGTCGCCGATGTCCTTCTTCGCCGCCTCCATCTGGGCGATCGCGTTGCGCTCCGTCTCGCCGGCGAATCCCGTCTCGCTGGCGACGCGGTTGAGCAGCGTCGTCAGAGCTTCCAACGCTTCGCCCACCTGCGGGAGGCTCGGAAGTGACCAGTCAGGCGCATTGGCGAGGTTCTGGAGCCGCTGTTCCCACTCACTCATGATTGCCCCTTTCGCTGGGCGGTGTTGTTTCGACGAATGATGACGACGGTCACCACGACCGCCGCAAGGATGAGGACCACGACGCCGATTCCCACTCCGACGAAGACCGGCAGGAGGGAGGCCGAACCGGGCTCGGGGGCCTCGCTGGACGATGTCGGCTCGGCGGACGCCAGGGCCTGCTGCGCTTCGGCGAACTGATCGGGCGAAGGCAGCTGCAGCACCTTGTCCAGGAGAGGATTCGTGTCGGGATACTGCGAAGGGTCGGCAGCGAGAACGCGTGTCAGCGATGCGGCGCCGTATCCGTATCCGTCGGTCGCGTCGTAGGTCACCGGCTGGTCTCCGCTGCCCGTGTTGTTCACGAGAGCCTGAATGAGCTGGTTTCCCGTCGCATCCGGGTACTTCTGCATCGCAGCGGCCAATATTCCGGCAACCTGAGGAGTGGCGAGCGAGGTTCCCGTTCCCACGCCCGGCGCGTCCCACGAGTCGTTGTCTCCGAGTGTGGAGATCCCTACCCCCGGGGCGACGACCGTCGTGTCGAGGATGGCGTTCTCCACGCCGAGCGCAGCGATAGGAAGGTTTCCGTCACGGTCGACGGCACTGACGCCGACCACCCCGCTCAGACCGGCGGGAAGACCGCCCTGCTTGAAGCCGTCGTTGGGGTTTCCGGCGATGAGCGGGGTCTTGCTCGCCACCGCCCGTGCCACCGTCATCAGATCCGGTGTCGTGGCCTGCCCCTGAACGATCGCCGTCATGACGATGTCAGCCCCGTCGTCCAGGGCTCGCTGGAACATCCATCCCAGCGGAGTGTGCCCCGATGCCTCCACCTCCGACGTCGGAGTGCAGTCCCCGAGCGCTCCCACTCCGTAGAACGTGACTGACGCGTCCGGCACGATCCCCTTTGTCTGCGCGACGCCGGTGCCGTTGCCGATGAGCATCGCCGTCACGGTCGAACCGTGCTCGGACTCGGCGTTCGCTTCCGTCGTCGACGGCTCGACACCCTCACATGCCGCGCCGGGCGCCACAGTGAGGTCGGTGCCGTCGAAGTCCGCGAGCTCAGGGTTGATCTGGCTGTCGACGACGGCGATCTTCACGCCCTTACCGGTCCAGCCTTCAGCATGTGCGTCGGCGACCTTGTAAGCGTCGTACCACCACTGGCCGTCGTCGGCGACAGCAGGGGCTGCCGCCGAGACGGCGATGGCGATTCCGGCCGCGAAGGCGAAGGCAGAGGCACGCAGAACGCGACGGGGCCCGGGGCTCGCGCTCACCAGGCTCGCCGCTTAGCTTCGCTGCTGCCGGAGGGGATCTGGGCGGGCTGCTGGGCGGCCTCGGCAGCCGACTGGATGAATGCGGCCGCTTGGCGAGCCTCGAGAGACGTGTTGCCGTCCGTCTCCAGCAACGCCTGCGATGCCTTCTGGAGCGCCTCAGCGTTGTGCTCGACGTACAGGCGGACCAACTGGGTCTTTCTGGCGACCTCACCAGCCACCACCCGCAGGGCCTCGATGTAGTCCGCCTGAGCCTTTTCTCCGTCTGCTCCGCGAGTGGTGACGATCTCGCGCGCGGTCGGCATCGTCGCTGCCTGCTCCTGAAGACGCGCGATGTTCTGCGCGAGGATGTCGAGACTGAGGGCGATCTGGTTGACGACGCTCATGGTGTTCCCCCGGAAAGTCTGTGTGTGAAAGCCGGATGCGGGCCGGCGCGGTTCTCACCGGCCGACCCGCAACACGAGGTGTGTCAGAGCGCGAAGCGCCCGGCGGCCGAACGGTCGGTCGAGACGTAGCCCTGCGAGATCTCTTCGGTCTTCGCCGCGATCTGCTCGAGGAGCGTGTTGAGGGCGATCAGCGACTGGTTCCACTTGCGCTGAGCGTCGTCGTAGGCGTTCTGCGCTTCACCGTTCCAGGAAGCGCGGAGCTTGCCGACCTCGGACTCGAGGGTGTCGAGCTGCGACTTGATCCCGTTGGCGCCGCCGCGGATCTGCTGCGAGAGCGCGATGACCTGCTCGGGACGGACGGACATGGACTGCATTGAAGTTTCCTTTCCGAAAGCCTGCGCCGAAGCGTCAGGCACCCATCATCGAGTTCAGACCGGAGATCGTCTGCTGGTGCGATTCTTCCGAGGCGGCCTGGTCGCGCTCGGTGCCCGACAGGGCCTCCTCGAGCGTCACCAGCACCTCGTTGAGCTTGGTGGTCTCCTGGTTCCACCGCGCCATGAGCTGCGTGTAAGCGCCGGCTGCGGCGCCCGTCCAGAATCCGGAGACCTGCTCGATCTCGGAACGGACCTTCTTGACCTGCTGGTCGACACCGGCCTTGGCCGTGTTGACTGCCTGGGCGCCGCGCTTGAGAGCACCCTCTTCAGCGGAGATCACATCTGCCACGACTTCCCCCTCATCCCTCATCATCGGCGTTCCCGCCAGCCGGCCGCTCTTCGCGAGGTGAAGGGCGTAGGAAACCGACCGATCTAAAGCTAGGGAGGTTTACGAGGGGTGGGCAAGCTCTCCACAGGGCATTGCCATGAGACTTCTCTCACGTTATAACCCACCGGCGCTGTGCCGTCCAGCAAGCGTGCCCCGCGCGCACGGGACCATAGAATGGCGGCGCGCGAGGACAGCGCATCTTGTCGCCCGAGCCGGAGGGGGAGCCCGCACCGTGGCCCAGACGATCAGCGCGCCGCGCGCGCTACTTCGGATCTCCGTACAGAGCGAGGGGCGCCGACTGGACATCGGCGTGCCCGCGCATGTGCCGCTCATCGAGTTCATGCCCGGTTTCGCCCGGAGCCTCGGTGTGCTCGATCCGACCATGACGTACGCCGGCTACGCGCTGCAGAAGGCCGACGGCACGGTGCTGGATGCGGCGCAGGGCGCAGCGTCACAGGGCGTGTCCGACGGCGACGTGCTCACGCTGGCTCGTGGCGGGCTCATCGCCCAGCCGCGGGTCTACGACGACATCGTCGAGGCGGTCATCGATGCCACCGGCCAGCAGAACCGGCCGTGGACCGCACGGGACAACGCCCGGACGGCTCTGGCGGTCAGCCTCACCCTCCTCGGACTCTGCGCGCTTCTCCTCCTGGCGGCCGGCCCCTCGCTGGGTCTCGGTGCGCTCATCGCCGGCGGCGGAGCCGTCATCCTCGCGACCGTCGCCGCCGTCGTCGCCCGGCTCGGGCAGCTCGAGGCGGGCCAGGGGCTGGGCATCGCCGCTTCGGTGTTCGCCGCCCTCTCCGGATACCTCGCCGTGCCGACGTCGCTCGATCTGTGGGGCTGGCCGCTGGCCGCCGCCGGCCTCGGGATGCTCGTCGTGGGAGGCGCCGCCCTCGCGCTCATGCCCGACCGCGCCGAGGTGCAGCTCGTTCCCGTGGCGCTGGGCGGAGTGGTCGGCATCGCGGCCGCGATCACGGCGCTGCTCCCGGAGGGGACGGTCGCGCCCTACGCACTCATGATCGGCATCGTCGGCACGCTCTCCGGCACCCTGCCGTGGCTCGTCCTCAGCTCGACGCGTCTGCGCGTCATCTCACCGCAGAGCGACGCGGACATGTTCGCCGACCCGCAGCCGATCGATGCCGCCGACGTACGGGCGCGCACGGCGCGCGGTCAGCGCACCCTCGTGGCCCTGCGCGTCGCGCTCGGTGTCGCCGTGCTCGCCGCCACACCGCTCGTCGCCTCCGACGGCGTCGTCGGCGCGATCCTGTGCACGCTCGCCTTCCTCGGCATGATGTTCCCCTCCCGCCAGACCTATGCCCGCTCGGGCGTGCTCGCCATCATGGCCGTCGGCACGGCAGGACTCGCCGCATCCGGCCTGACGATCTCGCTCACCCAACCCGAGCTGCGCACGGCGCTGCTCATCGCGCTCGGCGTTGCTGCAGCGATCGTGGTCACCGTCACACTGCTCTCCCCCAAGGCGCGCACGCGTCTCGCGCGGGTGTCCGACACCGTCGAGCTCGTGCTGCTCGCGCTCCTGCTGCCGTTGGGCGTCATCGCGGCGGGTCTGGCCTGATCGATGGCGACCAAGAACGACCTCATCGAGGCGCAGACCTTCTCGCGCCGTCGCCTGCTCACGGCCTTCGTCAGCGGCGCGCCGGGCGGCAAGGAGCTCGAGCCCACCGCTCCCCTGCGCGCGGTCATCGCCGCCATCGCGCTCACGGTCGGCGTCGTCCTGGTCGGGGTGTTCTACGGACTCATCCGACCGGGACTGCCGAACGGCTGGGACAACGGCAAGCTCATCATCGTCAAGGACACCGGCTCGCGCTTCATCACCCAGGACGGCGTCCTCTACCCGGTCATCAACACCGCGAGCGCCCGCCTCATCCTGCCCTCCAGCGACTTCCAGGTGATCGACACCGATCAGCAGAATCTCGAGGGAGTCCGCCTCGGTCCCACGCTCGGCATCGTCGGCGCACCCGACGAGATTCCCACGCCGGAAGGGCTGACCAACAGCGGATGGGGCGCCTGCGTCACCGACGATGCGGCCCTCGACGTGCGCATCGGCGGCGCGACACCGCAGGAGGCGACGGGGCGCGCGGTCGTCGTCGACGCCGCCGGTTCGCGTTACGTGATCTCCGACGGGCTGCGCTTCGCGGTCTCCAAGAACGACGGCGACGCGGTGCTGCGCGCCGCAGGCATCGGCACGCTCAACCCGGTGAAGGTGCCGGTCGACTGGCTGAACCTGTTCACGCCGGGCGCGGACCTCGCCCCCCTGCGCGTATCCAACGCGGGCGCGACCGTGCAAGGGACATCGCTGCGGGTCGGTGACGTCGTGCACGCCACGGGCGAGCCCGAAGACAGGCGCTCGCTCGTGCAGTCGGACGGCACCCTCGCCGAGCTCACACCGCTCGCCTGGCAGCTCTACCAGCTCGGCGGCCAGACCTCACAGGTGCGCGAGGTCACGCAAGCCGAGACGGGCAGCCTTCCCTCGGCCGACAAACGTGCCGGCGGAGCGGACTGGCCCACGCAGAGCTTCACGGCCATCGACACCGATGACCGACCCTGCGCCGCACTCGTCGGCGACAACGCCGAGACCCGCACGGTGCTGGCCACTCAGCCACGTTCGGACAGCGTCACCGCCCAGGTGCGCGTGACAGCAGGCGCCGGCGCTCTGGTGCGGTCGGGCGGTCGCGGCGATCAGAACACCGCGCTGGTGACGCTCGTCGACGCGACGGGCACCTCCTACGCTCTGCCCGGCGCCACCGAGGAGACCATCGCACGGCTCGGGTTCACTCCGGACGACATCGGCACGGCCGCAGACGTGTGGATCGACCTGCTGCGCACCGGCCCCGCTCTGACCGAGGCCGCCGCCGGCATGTCCACCGACGGCTCCCGGCCGCTGCCCACGCCCACGGCGGGAGGCTGATCGCGTGCGCCCCGCACCCGGGATCACCCGGCGACCGTTGCGACGGGTCGCCGCGGCGCTCTCCGCGGCGGCCCTCGCGGGCGTGCTGCTGGGCACCGTCCCCGTGGACGTGCCCGCCGCATCCGCGCAGTCGCAGCAGGGCTGCAATGCCGCGACGCGCATCGGCGCCGCGCCTCCGGCACTGTCGATGCTGCAGAGCGAGCTGGCATGGGGCATCACGCGGGGCGCGGGTGTCACGGTCGCGGTCGTCGACTCCGGTGTTCTGGCGATCAACCCACATCTGGTCGATGCGTTCGCGGGCGGAGTGAATCTCGTCGGCGACGGTCAGGCACCCGACGGCTCGACCGACGTGTACGGTCACGGCACGGCCATCGCCGGGCAGATCGCCGCGCGCAAGCTCGACGCCTCGGGTGTCGAAGGCCTCGCCCCGGAGGCGAAGATCCTCTCGGTACGGGTCTTCGCCAGCGACGACAAGCAGACGGCCGAGGCGGGCTTCGGACCGCAGATCGGCACGCTGGCCGCCGGCATCCGCTGGGCGGCCGACGCCGGGGCGCAGATCATCAACGTCTCGATGAGCACGACCGACGACGTGCCCGAGGTGGCGGATGCGGTCGCCTACGCGACCTCGCGCGGCAGCCTCGTGATCGGCAGCTCGGGCAACCGCAACAACGTCCTCTCCCTCGTGCAGACCGAGGCCGATGTCCCGCGCTACCCGGCGAACTACCCAGGCGTACTGGGTGTCGCCGCCACGGATCTGCAGGGCGTCGTGACGGACGACAGCATCCACGGCTCACACGTGGCCATCGCCGCCCCCGGGCAGAGCATCATCACGACGTCGCAGTTCGGCGGCGACTGCGTGTACGCCGACAGTGCCCCGGCCACCAGCTACTCCGCGGGATACGTCTCGGCGGCGGCGGCGCTCGTCGCCGCCGCGCATCCGGACGAGACCCCCGCCGAGTGGGCCTACCGCCTCACCGCGACCGCCGTCCGCAGCGACCCCGACACCCGCGACGACCGAGCGGGCTGGGGCGTCGTGCAGCCGTACGACGCCATCGTGATGCAGCCGGGACCGGGGCTTCGCGGGCCTGCGAGCCCGTTCGCCGGCAGTGAGGCCGCCGCACCGGAGCAACCCGCCGCCGACCCCGTCGTCGTGGTGCATAAGCCCGCGCCCGACGAAGAGGCCATCCTCTTCGGGACCACCGCCGCCGTCGGCGCACTCATCGCGATCGGTGGCGCCGGGGCACTCGGGGTCTTCGTCTCCCGCCGCCGGCAGGCGGCGACGGCTGCGGCGCCCGCGCGCCGCGGGGGCGGGCTCTACCGCGACGACGAACCGCGCGCCTGAGAGAACCGGTCAGCTCGCTCGGCGGAGCTGCACCACCGCGTCGCCGAGCACGAAGCGATCCGTGACCGGGGCGGATCCACCCGCCGCGACGGCCTGCTCGGCGCCGGAGGCGTCCAGGAGGCTGACGCCGTTCGTAGACCCGAGGTCGGTGATCGTCCACGCCGTGCCGTCCCACACGAGACGCGCGTGCTCCTTCGAGACCGTGCGGGCCTCATCCGTGACCGCGACGTACTGCACGCCGCTCTCGGTCGCCCGTGGATTGCGTCCGAGCACGAGGGCTGCGGCGGCGACAGCGACGATGTCACCGGACGGCAGCACGAGCGACCATCCAGCGGGCACCGGCGTCTCCTCCGCTCCCCGTCGGGCGCGTCGAGTGAGGGGGGCGGGCTCCGGCTCGACCGCTCCGGAGCGCAGGACAGGTGCGAGCTGCGCGGGTGCGGGCGTCGGGGGCTGCATACTCTGCGGTGCGACGGCGGGGGCCGGCGGCACCGCTGCGGCAGGTGCGGGCGGAACGATGGGGGCCGGTGCGGGAGACGACGGCGCAGCCACGGGCGGTACTGCTGCAGCCGGGGCCACGGGTACGCCTCGCCGCACGGGGCCGTATCCACTCGGCGCGGGTGCTGAGGACGCGGCAGCCGGAGCCACGGGAGCTGCGCCGGGAGCCATCGGAGCGGGAGCGGCGGGCGGCGCGACGACCGCATCCGGGATCGCAGGCGGGCGCTGTGCCGGTGGGGCGACGGCGAACACGGGGGCGGGACGCCCGGGCGCAACCGCCGGCTGCTGCGCCGCGGCCGGAGCACGACCGCCGGAG
>JASCPH010000047.1 GCA_029959545.1 Microbacteriaceae bacterium PS02066
GCTGTTCACCGGCCGGTTGAGCGAGCCCAACATCCGCTTGTACGAGCGACAGGGATACGTGGTCGCGGAGGCCGCCGGCGGCGCCGACGGCGCCGACGAGGTCTTCCTGCGCAAAGATCTCGCCGGCCCCGCCGCCGCCGACGACTGATCGTCAGATGGTGGCCACCGACCCCGAGTCCACGCGGTAGTTCGATCCGTTGACGAAGGAGGCGCGCGCGGAGCAGAGGAAGGCGATCACCGACGCCACTTCTTCCGGCTCGCCACGGCGGCCGAGCTCCATGTACGGCCGCTCCTCATCCAGGAACGACGCGATCGCCTCGTCGAAGGACTCGCCCCGTTCCTTCGAGCGCTTCTCCATCATCGCGTCGGTCATGGGCGTGTGGATGAAGGCGGGAGAGACGGCGTTGACGAGCAGCCCCTCGGAGGCGTAGCTGCGCGAGAGCCCCTTCGCGAGCGCCAGGATGCCCGCCTTCGCCGCGCAGTATGGCAGCTCGTCATCGTAGGGCTGCACGGCATCCTCCGAGGCGAGCAGCACGAGGCGCCCCCATCCGCCCGAGCGCAGATCCGTCAGGAACTCCCGGATCACGCGGACCGGTCCGAGCAGATCGGTCTCGATCGTCGACGTCCAGCCCTCGTCGTCGATCTCGTGAAACAGTCCCTGCGCGCCCGTGATGCCCGCGGACTGCACCAGGATGTCGATGGCGCCCACCGCATCCGTCGTCTTGCGGTGCAGCTCGGCCACGGATGCGAGGTCGGTGATGTCGGCCGCGAACGCGTGGAGCCGGCCTTCGGGCGCGTCGAGCTCGGCGGCCGACTTCTCCAGCTTGTCCGCATCGCGGTCGGTGAGCACGACCGTCACTCCCTCAGCGAGGAGCAGCTTTGCGGTCTCGAAGCCGATACCCGAGTCGCCCCCCGTGATGAGAGCCTTCTTGCCTGCGATGCCGAGATCCATGTGGTGTCCTTTCATTCGCTTTCGGACGGGATCGGTCCGAACGTGTGTGCCGGACGCCCCTGGGCGTCCGTGTCGATCACGAAGATCGACCCGCTGAGGGGTGCCGCAACGAGCTCCTGCTCGGTGAGCTGCTCGCGAGCGGTTCCGACGAACAGCAGATTCCGCGAGGCCCCGCCGAAGGCGACGGAGGTCACCTGCGGTGCGGGGATCCGGATGCGGGCCTCCACGCGCCCGTCGGGAGTCCACCGCACGACCTGGCCGGCGCCGTAGACGCCGTTCCAGAATCGCCCGTCGATGTCCAGGGCGAGCCCGTCGGAGTCTTCGCCGACCAGGAACGGCTCCAGCTCGCCGAGGGCCTCGGCCTCGGGCGAGTACGCGCCGCGATAGACGGTTCGCGTCGCCGTGTCGGTGACGTACATCGTCTGCGCATCGTCGGACCACTCGAAGCCGTTGGCGACGCCGAACCCGCCGCGGAGCGCCCGCACGGTGCCCGACGCCTCCACGAGGAACAGACTCGCGTCGGGTGCTCCGGTCGTCAGGTCCATCGCCCCGACCACGAAACGTCCGAAGGGATCGACCTTGGCTTCGTTGCTGCGAATGCCCGGGTGCGCGTGGGGGACACTGGCGACCGTCCGCACGATCGTGCCGTCCGCATCCAGCAGCACGACGCGATCCTTCAAAGCCGCGACGAACCCGCCGGATGCGGCGGGCTGCACGGCGCTCACGGGCGCCGGCAGTCGCACGACCGTGTCTCGGGAGCCGTCCTCCGGGCCGTCCAGTCGGGCGCGGTGCATGGTGCCTCGAGTGATGTCGACCCAGACGAGTTCGTGGGTGCGGTCGTCCCAGAAGATGCTCTCCACGAGGATCGCGTCGAGGCGCCGGAAGAGGCGGGGTTCAGTGCCCATCGAGCTCCTCCGCGGGGACGAGGTCGCGGATCGTCAGTGCTGCGCCGATGACGGCGAGGTGGCTGAGCGCCTGGGGGAGGTTGCCCCACGATGCGCCGTCGTGCTCCGAGATCATCTCGGCGTAGACGCCGACGTCGTTGGCGCGGGCGACGAGGTCGTCCATGGCCGCGACGGCCTCCTCGTGTCGTCCCACGCACGCAAGCGCACCGGCCCGCCAGAACGCGGAGGCGACGAAGGTGTGCTCCTCTTGATCCATCCCTGTGTAGCGGTAGAGCAGGTGCCCGGCGCCGAGCCGTTCGGTGAGCACGTCGATCGTCCGCGACATCCGCTCGCCTCGGTCGAATCCGCTCTCGGCGTGCAGGAGAACCGAGGTGTCGACGTCCGTGGAACCCGGATGCATGACGTACGCCCCGACCTCCTCCGACCAGCCGTGCTCGGCGATCCATGCCGCGATGCGGTCGCGCTCGGAGGCCCAACGCTCGGCGCTTCCCGGGATTGCGCCCGCCTCGGCGAGTACGACCGCATCGCGCAGCGCTTGCCAGCAGCCCATCTTCGAGGAGGTGTAGTGGCGGATCTCGGGAAGCTCCCACATCCCGGAGTCCGGCTTGCGCCACTCGTCGCAGGTGCGGTCGGCCATCGCGGCGAGCATGCGGCCGGTGGCCACGTCCAGCACGTTGCCCGCATCCACGTACGTGCGGCAGATGGCGAAGAGGTCGCCGTACACGCCCAGCTGGAGCTGGCCGTGCGCCGGGTTGCCGGTCACCACCGGGCCGATCCCGCGCCACCCCGGCGCCTCGTGCTTGGTGACGTTCTGCGCGAGCGCGCCGCGCAGCGTGTACAGCACGTGCAGGTCGGGCCCGTTGTCGCGGATGGTGCGCAGCAGCCACGAGATTGCGGCGTGCGTCTCCTCTCGGAGGCCGAAGCGCACGAGCGCGTGCGAGGTGTAGGCGAGATCGCGCACCCACGCGAACCGGTAGTCCCAGTTCTTGCCACCCCGGGGGTTCTCCGGCAGCGACGTGGTCGCGGCCGCGGCGATGGCTCCGGTGGGGGAGTAGACCAGCAGCTTCAGAGCGAGCGCGCTGCGCTGCACGGTGGCCTGCCACGGGCCCTCGTAGCCGAACTCCCGCGACCAGGCACGCCACCCCTCGATCGTGCGGTCGATACTGCGGTCGACGTTCTCCGGATGCGGCAGGTGCAGCGGCTCGCCGTCGGTCGCGACCACGACGAGCAGGTGGCGGGAGTCCTTCGACGTTGAGAACGACCCTTCGACGCGCGGGCCGGCGCCGTCATCGACGGTCCTTGCTCCGCCGTGGTTCTGACCCACGACCGCCAGCGAGGTCTCGCCGACGCGGAGGATCGTCGCGCCGTCGTACTGCTCCGCCCAGGGCGCCGCGGTGTTCAGGCGGGTGCCCGGCTGCACGCGCCAGGTGAAGGCGACCTCGCCATCGATGCCCTCCACGCGTCGGGCCAGCTCCGCCCAGGGGAGTCGCCCGGTGACACCTGTCACCATCGCGTCCGTCAGGCGCGCGGTGCCCGTCGCAGTGATGAAGGTCGTCTGCAGCACGTTCGTGCGCGCGACGTATCGACGACGCACTTCGAATTCGCCCACGGGCGTGATCTCCAGACATCCGCCGTTCTCGGCATCGAGGATGCGTGCGAACACCGGCACGGAGTCGAGATTGGGCACCGGCAGCCAGTCGATGCTGCCGCGCCGATCCACGAGCGCGACCGTGCGGCCGTCGCCGATCGCCGCGTAGGACGAGAGGTCGGAAGAGGGGTGGGCCACGGCAGCCACGCTAGGCGGCCCGCCCCGGGGCCGGGGCAGGCTTGCGTGCCGCGCGCGGGCGGGCTACCTGGCTGCCCGCGCACGAGCGCTAGCAACCCGCGGCGGGGCGGACAACCCCCGCCGCCACGCCCCGACCCGGGATTAGCCTCGCACCTGTCAGACACCGAGCGACGGGCACGACCCGTCCTCGACGACAAAGGAGGACGACATGGCCGCCACGAACGCATCGAGCACCACGCGCAACCGCCGCCGCCCCGCGAAGGGCGGAGCCGGAGCGGGGCTCACCGAGGAGCAGAACGCGGAGAAGGGGTTCACCGCATCCCAGGAACTCAGCGACAACCTGCAGAAGGTGCTCGTCGACCTGATCGAGCTCTCGCTGCAGGGCAAGCAGGCGCACTGGAACGTCGTCGGCCGCAACTTCCGTGACACGCACCTGCAGCTGGACGAGGTCATCGATGCCGCCCGCGAGTTCAGCGACACCGTCGCGGAGCGGATGCGGGCGCTGCACGCGCTCCCGGACGGGCGCAGCGACACCGTTGCCGAAACGACCACGCTGCCGGAGTTCCCGCAGGGCGAGATCGACACGAGCGAGGTCATCGACTTCATCACCGAGCGACTGGAGGCCACGATCGGCACCTGCCGCGACGTGCACGACGAGGTCGACGACGAGGACCCGACGAGCGCCGACATCCTGCACGCGGTGCTCGAGCGCCTCGAGCAGCTCGCGTGGATGGTCAGTGCCGAGAACCGCGCGCCGGCGGCGCGCTGAGAGGGGTCGCACATGAGCATGTACGACGCCCAGGATCCGACCACCCAGTTCCCCCGGCCGCCGTTCCCGCCCCAGCAGCAGAGCGCCCCCGGCGACATCCACAAGATGGACCCCGCGCCCGACCACGGCGAGACCAGCTACATCGGCTTCGGTCGGTTGCCCGGGCGCAAGGCGCTCGTGACTGGCGCCGACTCCGGCATCGGCCGGGCGGTCGCGATCGCCTACGCCCGTGAGGGCGCGGATGTGGCGCTCAGCTATCTGCCCGAGGAGCAGGCGCAGGCCGAGGAGGTCGCGGCACTCATCGAGAAGGAGGGCCGCAAGGCCGTGCTCCTTCCCGGTGACCTGCAGCAGGAGCAGACCAACGTCGATGTCGTCGAGCGCGCTGCCGAAGAGCTCGGCGGCCTGGACATCCTGGTGATCAACGCCGGCACGATGCCGACGGTCGACAGCATCGACGACTTCGAGACGCACACGCTCGATCACGTCGTGAAGGCGAACATCTACCCGCTCTTCTGGCTCACCAAGGCGGCATCCGCTCACCTGAAGCCCGGCGCGGCGATCATCACGACCTCGAGCGTGCAGGGATTCCAGCCGTCGCCCTCGCTGGCCGAGTACGCGGTCTCGAAGGCGGGTATCGCGAATTGGACCCGTGCGATGTCCAAGCAGCTGATCGAGCGCGGCATCCGGGTCAACGGCGTGGCTCCCGGTCCGATCTGGACCCCGCTGCAGCCCGCTTTCGTGCCGAACGAGAAGATCGAGGAGTTCGGCTCGCAGACGCCGATCGGCCGGGCGGGTCAGCCCGTCGAGCTCGCTCCGGCGTTCGTGTTCCTCGCCTCCCAGGAATCCAGCTACGTGGTCGGTGAGACGATCGCCGTCACCGGTGGGATGCCGGTGCACTGACCTCCGCGGGGAGACGGCCGTCCGGACGCCGGGCGGCCGTTTCTGCGCGTGCGCGTGGCATGGGCGGATGGATCCGCGGGTGCGTCACCCGCGGCGCTGGGTACGGATGCGGCGATCGGTGACGGCGAGCGGATGCTGCTGGAGCACGTCCGCACGCGGGCCGCGGTCTACCGCTCGGCGATGGAGCCGGTGCTCGCCGCTCCGGTTCGGGCAGGACTCGAGCGGAGTCTGCGCCAGGGGCTGGAGGAGTGGGTGCAGCGGCGTCCCGCCATCGTGCCTGCGGCGATCGCCGGCGATGCCGCCGCCGTCTCGCTCGCCGTGGCCTATGCGGCGGCCGGCACGGTGGGGGCGATCGAGCAGTGGCTGCGGACCGACATGGCGGACCTCGACCGTGCGGTCGCCGTCATCCTCGCCGCATCCGCCCAGTGGTGGCAGCTCTGAATTGTCGCGCAGATCTATACGACATATGTCAGATAGTCTGCGTGGACTGCTGTCGTGCAGCGACGCCGCCCGGTCGGATCCCGGCCGGGTCGCGTCGTGGACATGGACCTTGCGACGTGGGACTTCAACATCCGTCTCAACCTCTCCGGCGCCTTCCTCGGCACAAAGCTCGGCGCGGAGCTTTTCCTCGCCGAGGGCCAGGCGGGCGCGTCAACGCGGTCTCGCCGGGCCTCGTGGCAACCCCGCTCACCGGTGGCCTCATGAGCATGCCCGGCGTTCCTGAGGCGTCCTGAGAGCCGCCCGTGCCCGCGTAGGTCAGCGGCAGAGGACAAGTCAAGCCTCAGCTGATTGCTACCGCCCGAGGGCACAGTAGGGGAAACCCCACGGAGCAAGAGGCGACGATGACGCTGCAGATGATGCCGGAGAATCGCGCGCCCGCAGCCGATACCGCCGTCGAGGTCACGCCCGAGGCGCCGGTTCTGTGCTGGGAGTGCATCGCTCCCGAACGCTATCGGGCCGTGCGCGGCGACGAGTGCGTCGGATTCGTCGACGTCGTCGGGACGGTGTTCGTCGTCCTCGTCGGATCCCGCTACGACCGTGCGGAGGAGATCGCCCAGACGCTCGACTTCGACCGGGTGACGGAGCTTCTCGAAGGCTCTTCGCGCTGAGCGCCCTCGTATACCGTTGACGGCATGGGACAGATCTTCTACGGGGCAGGCGAGACGGCGGTGGAGATCGAGGACCGGGCCCCCGCGCACCTGAAAGTCGTCATCGCCACGAAGCTCCGCCGCGGCGAGAGCTTCACTGTGTCGCTCACGCATCCGGAGAGCGAGGAGGGCGGGCGCAGCACGCTGTGGTTCGCGCCCTCCATCCCACTGCGCTTCGTGTTCGATGACCCGGAGCCCGCCGAGATCAGCCGCGAGTGGATCGAGGAGCTCGCCCGCTCGGCACACTCCTCGGGCGGAATCGTGCTCCTTCCGGAGCGCGCTGAGTCTGCTGACGACGCGGGGTGAGCGACACCCGCGCACAGGCGGCGCCGACCGCCCGTGTTAGGATCGCTCCTTGGAAGTGTGTCCGAGCGGCCTAAGGAGCATGGCTGGAATCCATGTAGGCGGGGTAACTCGCCTCGCAGGTTCAAATCCTGTCACTTCCGCCACCAGATGAGCGTCACCCCTCCGCGGGGTGGCGCTCATCTTCTGTCCAGACCGGCGTACGGGCGCGCTCGTGCTCAATCGCTCCGGCGCCGCTCGACCAGGACGGTGTCGCGCCATCGACCGGCCCACGGTCCGTAGGTCATGAGAGCGATCCGCTCCCTGCGCCCGACGCGGCGGAAGCCCGCGCGCTCGTGTACCGCCAGGCTGGCGACATTCTCCGGGAAGATGCTCGACTGCACCGTCCAGACCCCGGCGTCGTCCATCGCAGCCAGGAGCGCGCTCAAGAGAGCGCGACCGACGCCGCCACCGCGAACCTCCGTCGTGACGTACACCGAGTGCTCGACGACGCCGCGGTAGACCTCGCGGTGGGAGACGGCGGATGCGGCGACCCAACCGTTGATGCCGCCACCGGCGTCAACGGCGACGAGCCGACCCGCCTCGAGTTTTCCCTCGTCGAATGCCTCCCACGTCGGTGGTTCGGCGTCGAAACTCGCGTTGCCCGTCGCGAGGCCCTCGCGGTAGATCGCATCGACGGCAGGCCAATCCGCGGGCTGCATTGCGCGGATGCCGATCGTGCTCACGGGCGGAGTGCGCTCGCCGCGCGATCGAGCGCTTCGGTGACGACGCGGAAATACGCCCAGCGTCCGCGCTGCTCCCGTGTTGCAAGCCCGGCGTCCACGAGCAGCTTCATGTGATGCGAAACGGTGGGCTGAGAGAGTCCCACCGGCTCCGTGAGGTCGCAGATGCACGCTTCGCCGTCGCGTGATGCCGCGATCAGCGAGAGCAGACGTACCCGCGTCGGGTCGCCGAGGGCCTTGAACGTACGGGCGATGGCATCCGCTTCCTCGACCGTCAACGCAGCGTCCGGGATCGCGGAGCAGCACACACCGGTGTCGGTCGTGAGCAGGGGTAGGAGGCTCGGCATCCCTCGATTGTGCACCTCATATTGACATTTGTCGATGCGTGCCTGACTCTTACCTATCGACGGATGTCGATGGGAGAGGGCTGAGGATGGATGAGACGCTGTCGGTTGCGGTGATCGGCGCAGGTCCGCAGGGGCTGGCAGCTGCCGCCCATCTCGTCGAGCGAGGGCTGCCCGTCATCGTGCTGGAAGCGGGTAATGCGGCCGCCACCGCGGTACACGAGTGGAGCCACGTGCGCCTCTTCTCGGAATGGCCAGAACTCATCGATGCGGCTGCTGCGCGACTGCTGGATGGAACGGGGTGGACGGCGCCATCGACCGGCCACCCGACGGGAGCCCAGTGGGTCAGCGGCTACCTCGCTCCGCTCGCGGTGGCACTCGGGGAACGGGTTCGCTACGGCGCACGGGTGGTGGGAGTCTCTCGTTCGGGACGCGATCGCCTCGTGGATGCGGGGCGTGCTGACCAGCCGTTCACGATTCACATCCAGCGAGCACAGGGGGAGGAGGAACGGTTGCAGGTGCGTGCCGTCATCGATGCGTCGGGCACCTGGTCCACGCCCAACCCCGCGGGCGCCGACGGTCTGCCCGCGCTCGGCGAGCACACCGCGGCAGGCTCGCTGTCGTATCGGATCCCCGACTTCGAGGATGAGAAGGAGTTCGCGGGGAAACACACGGTCGTGATCGGCTCCGGGCACTCGGCGGTCACAGCGGTCCTCGCGCTGGCCCGCATGGCTCGTCGCGACCCGGACACGACGGTGACGTGGACGCTGCGCCGCGCCAGCGCCGGAAACGCGTTCGGAGGCGGCGAAGCCGACGAACTGCCCGCGCGCGGCGCCCTCGGCATCCGGGCGAAGGAGTTCGTCGATGCCGGTCTGGTGTCGCTGGTGACCGGATTCCGCATCGAACGTCTTGCGGCCGACGATGACGGCCTCGTGCTCCAGTCCGAGGACGGTCGACGTCTCGCCGCTGATCGCGCCGTGGTGCTCACCGGCTTCCGACCCGATCTGTCGTTCCTCACGGAGCTGCGCCTGCAGTTGGACCCGGTGCTGCAAGCTCCCGTTCGCATCGCCGCCGAGGTGGACCCCAACATCCACTCCTGCGGATCCGTTGCGGCCACCGGCGCCGCCGACCTCGCCCACCCCGAGCCGGGCTTCTACATCGTCGGCGCGAAGTCCTACGGTCGCGCTCCGACCTTCCTTGCGCTCACCGGATACGAGCAGGTGCGCAGCGTCGTCGCCGAGTTGGCTGGCGACCACGAAGCCGCGAGACGGGTCGACCTCGTCCTGCCGGACACGGGAGTCTGCGGAGGCGCCGGGCTGTTCGACGCGCCCGACGCGCCGGCCGACGGCGCATGCTGCGCCCCACCTGACACGCTCTTCTCGCTCACGCCGCCCACGTCCATCCGCTCCTGACGGGAACCGAGGAACATCATGACTGACTCCACCAAACCCGCCGTCCTCTTCGTCTGCGTGCACAACGCCGGCCGCTCACAGATGGCCGCGGGCTACCTCCGAGCCCTCGCCGGCGATCGCATCGATGTGTTCTCCGCCGGGAGCGAGCCCGGCAACGCCATCAACCCCGCGGCCGTCGCAGTCATGGCCGAAGAGGGCATCGACCTCTCGGGTGCCACTCCGCAGATCCTCACGACCGATGCGGTCCGCCAGGCGGACGTCGTCATCACGATGGGATGCGGAGACGCCTGCCCGATCTTTCCCGGCAAGCGCTACGAAGACTGGCAGCTCACCGACCCCGCCGGCCAGCCCGTCGACGTCGTGCGCGAGGTCCGCGACGACATCAAGGGTCGCGTCGAGAAACTCATCGCCAGCCTCGGCTAGGAAGGTTCTCGCGGTCTACAGCGGTGTGCGGGCATGCTCGTGCCAGCCTGCGCCGGCCGCTGTCGTGCCGGGACGGATGACGAGAGAGCGCGGTGCGACGACGGAGAGGATGCGGCGCGGGCCGGTCGTCGCATCCATCAGTCCTCGGCGTACGCGCGACGCCGCCGTGGCGAGGCTGTTTCCGTCATCGCCGGACGACGCGGACGCGGGTGCGTAGCTGGCGTGTTCGATGGCGTCCACGAGCAGCCGCAGGTCGCCGGCCGGAGCCCCCGCCGCGACCAGGCGTTCCGCCAGCGCCCGCGGGGACGCGCTCGCAGGCGCCGGCAGCCCCAGATCGATCGCGGCCTCCTCGACGAACAGCCACGCAGCGTTCGCATCGCCCCGCGCGGCGAGGATCAGGCGGCGGCGACGTCGCAGGGCATGCGCGAGCGCGGGAGCGGCGAGCACCAGGATCACGGCGACTGTCACCCACACGGCGGGAACGATCGCGCCGGTTCCGGCGCTGCCGTTGACGGTGCCCGCCTGCGGGCTGTCCGGGGTGTCCGGTCGTTCGGTCGCGGCCGTGGTGGGCGTCGCCGCAACCGTCGGCTCCGGGGATGCGGAGTCGACCTGATCGGGTGAGGTGCCCAGGCCGCTGGAGAACACGGTCGGCACGCCCAGACTGTTGGTCGGCTCGAACGGCACCCAGCCCACGCCCTCGAAGTACACCTCGGGCCAGGAGTGCAGCAGGTCGCTCGTCACGGAGTACACGAGCTCGCCGTCGACCCTGCCACTGGTCGCCGTGCCGGGAAGGTAGCCGATCACGATACGCGTCGGCATGCCCAGCGAACGGGTCATGGCGGCGAAGGCGGAGGCGAAGTGCACGCAGTATCCGCTGCGCACCTCGAGGAACTGGCCGATCGCGTCGACGCCCGCTCCGTCGAACCCCGCCTGCACCGGCGCGTCGAGCGAGTACGTGAACGCGCTCGAGCGGAACCAGCGCTGCAGCGCGATGGCCGCGTCGTAGTCCGTGCTCGTCTCTGCGGTGACGGCCCGGGCGAGCTCGGAGACGTTGGCGGGGGTGTCGTCGGGGATCTCGCGCAGCTCCGGATCCACATCCGCTCCGCGCGAGGTCGCGGCGCGGATCTGCTCCAGCGTCGGAGTGGGCGTCTCGGTGATGACTTCGTAGCTCTGACCGCGTGAGTCGCCGTCCTCACTGACGACGGTGCGGTTGTCGGCCACGATGCCCCAATCGCCCGTGAGCCCGCCGATCGCCGTCGCGGGGAAGGGGATGGGCAGGTACGGGGTGTTCAGCTTCACGATGTCGATCTTCGTGTCGGCGCTGACGCGAGGGACGTCGGGGTCGGTGCGCACCGGGCCGAACCCCGGCCCTTCGCCCACGGGCGTCGCATCGCGCTCGTCCGGTCGCCATACCTCGCCCGCGAAACTCGACAGCGTCACCGCACGCAGGTACGGCGCGCGGGACTCCGACGAGCGCACCCGCAAGACCTCCACCGGGTTCGGCCGGCGCAGGTCGTCGCCGAGGCGCAGCGTGGGGTTGATGCCGCTGCTTCCGGCGCCGCTGACTGCCGCGTCGCCGTCGGGGGCGGGGAGCAGCGGCGTGACGATCACGGCCACCGCGATGGATGCGACCGCGATGAGTGCGGCGGACGCGGCGGCGGATGCGCCGCGCGGGCCGGTCCTGCCGCGGCGGGTACGTGTATCGGTCGCGAGCAGGAACAGGATGCTGGTGGCCAGCAGCACGAAGGTGAACACATCCATCGGCGCCGGAACCGCGATCGTGGGCACGACCGCGACCGCGACGAGGGCGATGGCGGCGAGCAGCGGCATCCGCGTCGTGAGCACGACATGGTCGAGGACGATGGCGAGCGCGCCGATCGCGGCGACCACGAAGAACGACAGCGCGGGTGTGGCGGTCAGCGGAGCGGCTCCCACCGCCATCTCCTGAATCGCGGAGGCGACCAGCGCGCCCACCGCGTCGAACGACGCGGGGGAGGGCACGAGCCCGCCCCAGGCGCTGTCGCGCAAGGAGAGGAGCGTCAGCGCGAGCACCCACACGACGACGTCGACGCCGGTGACCACGAGCCCCGCGACGCCGACGCGGCGCAGCACGGCGCCCAGGACGAGGATGACCGCCGCGAGCCCGAGTCCCGCCGCCACCCAGGCGCCGGGGGCGATGACGCGCATCACCGGAAGCGTCGTGGCGACGAGCGCGACGAACACGCCGACGGCGAGTGCCTCCTGCCCCTGGGGGCGCGCGGTCTTCTCAGCCGGCATGGGGGAGCCTTTCCGATACCGCGTCGCGCCACGCGTCTGCGACATCGCGGCCGAGCGCGGCCGCCGTCCACCCGGTCGCCGCGTCGAACGCCCCCGCGGCGGGAGCAGTGCTGAGCAGCACGGGGAACGAGCTGTGGTGGCCGACGGGGGCGAGCATCGCCGCATCCGTCTGCGACAGCGCGCCGGTCACGAGCACGAGCGGACCCGTCGTCTCGCCCGCGAACAGACCCGCGAGTGCACCGAGACGGTCGTCCAGCCGTGCCTGCACGGTCGCCAGCATCAGCATCGTCGCCTCGAGCGCCGGCGCATCCGCCGGCTCCACGTGATCGCACAGCGGGGTGCCGTCGGGCTCGATGAGTGCGACGGTGTAGCCGTCGGCGACGAGTCGTGCCAGCGCGGAGGCGACCGCACCGACGGCCGTCTCGAAGGCGGGATCGGAGCCGGCGGCCTCTGTGGCCTCGGGGGAGAACCGCCCCAGTGCGCGATCGAAGACGATGGTCGCCTCGGGCGAACTCTCCTGCTCTTCCTGGCGCACCATGAGCTCGTCGCGGTGGGCGGACGCGCGCCAGTGGATGCGCCGCATGGAGTCCCCGGGCGCCCACGGGCGGGCGATCACGTCGTCGGTGCCCTGCCCGAGCCGGTTCGTCGCGCGCGACAGGGTGCCGCCGGATGCGCCGGCTACACCCGCCAGCGAGAGCAATTCCTGTACCGCGGGTGTCACGACCAGGCGGGTCAGCTCGCCCTGGGCGACCGTGCGACGGGCGATGCCGAACGGGTCGAGCGAACTGAGCTCGAAAGGGCCGATCCAATGGATGCCACGACGGAGCACCCGGGCCCGGTAGCCCACGACGACCTCGCGATCGTCACGACGGAATCCGGAGGAGACGGCGGGGAAGGTGCCGGGGCCGCCGCCCTCGATGCCGTCCGGCATCGAGTCGTGCCAGCGTCCACCGGAGGTGGGAAGCGCCGTCCGAGCCCCGACCCGCACGGTCACCTCGACCTCGTCGCCCGCATCCGGCACGGCGGGAACCACGGTGCGGGTGACGTCGGCGCGACCTCGCGCGGCGAAGACGGCGACGAGCGCCGCGGCCACCAGCGAGACGAGGAGCACACCCACGAAGACCAGCTCGACGAGTCCCAGTTGGTTCGCAGCGGCGAAGCAGGCGAGAGCGAGTACGAGGGCGCCGGTTCCCCGCGCCGTGAGCGGCCAGCTGCGTCTCATGCGCTCACGTGCGCGCGGCGAGCGGAACGCGGACGCTCCCCATGATCCGCTCCAGGATCTTGGGCACCGAGTGCGAATCCGCGCCTCGGGTGCTGGAGGAGCGCGTCGCGATGAGCCGGTGCGCGAAGACGGGCACGACGAGCGCCGCGATGTCGTCGGGGATGACGAACGCCCGCCCGTCGAGTGCTGCCCACACCTTCGCGGCTCGCACCAGCTGGAGGGTCGCCCGGGGGCTCGCGCCCAAGCGCACCTCCGGGTGCGTGCGCGTCGCGTGGGCCAGGGCCACGGCGTACTCCTCGATGGCGGGCGCGACGTGGATGCGCCGGGCCCAGGCGATGAGCTCCAGCACCTCGCGCGCGTGCACGACGGGGCGGATGTGGGACAGCGGGTTCTCGGTCTCGCGCTGTCGGAGCATGAGGGCCTCGGCCGCCGCATCCGGATACCCCATCGAGATGCGCATCATGAAGCGGTCGCGCTGCGCCTCGGGAAGCGCGTACGTCCCCTCCATGTCGAGAGGGTTCTGGGTCGCGACCACGAGGAACGGATCCGGGAGGTGATGCGCCTCGCCGTCGACGGTCACCTGACGTTCCTCCATCGCCTCCAGCAGTGCGGACTGCGTCTTGGGGGAGGAGCGGTTGATCTCGTCGGCGATGACGATGTGCGCGAACACGGCGCCGCGCTTGAACTCGAACTCGCGGGCCACGGGATCGAACACCGACACGCCCGTCACATCGCCCGGAAGCAGATCCGGCGTGAACTGGATGCGGCGCACGGTCGCGTCCACGGATGCCGCCAGCGCACGGGCGAGCATCGTCTTGCCGACGCCGGGGACGTCCTCGATGAGAAGGTGTCCCTCGGCGAGGAGCGCCACGAGGGCGCTGCGCACCGCATCGGGCTTGCCGTCGATGACAGTGGCGACGCTCTTGCCGATGGCGCGCGTCAGGCGCATGAAGCGTTCGGCGTCCATCGGGGAATCGACCTCGTCGGTGAGGACTCGTGCGGTATCGGTCATGCCGGATGCCTTCCCGTCGACGCGATCGTGCCCCGATCGTAACGTGCGCTGCGCAGTGCGCAGCGGCGTATTCGCCGTGAGCGACGGTGTGCAGGCTGGGTTAGACTTGTGACAGCTCTCCGCGAGGCGGCATCCAGGCCAACTCCCCCAGGACGGAAACGTAGCAAGGGTAACCAGGCTCTGCCGGGTTCGCGGAGAGTCTTTCTTTTCCCGCCGGCGATGCGACGAGCGTAGGGTGGCGCCGTGCACGGGCAGACCGCCCAGGATGAGCTCCGCCGCATCCTGGATATCGCAGGCGGGGTCCGCCTGAGCGGCGTCGCGCAGCTCGACGACACCGTGCCCGTCTCGACCCTCGCCACGACGGCGGTGAGCGCGCTGGCCTCGGCGGTGGACGCGCTGCTGCGGAGCACGTCTGTCGGCTCCCGGTCCGAGGCGCGAGTGGACCGTGGCCTCGTCGATGCGTGGCTCGGCCGCCATGTCCGACCCGCGCAGGGGTCGTTCCCCTCGCCGTGGGATCCCTTCTCCGGCGCCTTCCCCACGGCCGACGGCTCGTGGATCCGCACACACGCCAACGCGCCGCACCATCGCGCGGCCCTGCTGTCCGCGCTGGCGCTGCCCGACGCGCGGACCGTCGAGGAGCTGTCCGCCGCGATCGCCGGCCGCGGCGCCGAAGAGCTCGAGTCGGCCATCGTCGCGGCGGGCGGCGCGGCGGCGGCGTTGCACACCCCGGCCGAGTGGATGCGGTCCGCGCCCGGCGCCGCGGTCGCCGCAGAACCCCTCATCGCCCGCACCGAGACCGCACCGACGCGCGCGGGCTCGACCTGGCATCCCGAGTCGGCGAGACCCCTCGCGGGTCTTCGCGTGCTCGATCTGACGCGCGTCATCGCGGGGCCAGCAGCCACGCAGGTGCTGGCAGGTCTCGGCGCCGACGTTCTGCGCGTCGACCCCGACACCTGGGACGAGCCCGCTGTGCTCCCTTATGTGATGGCCGGCAAGCGCTCCGCCCGCCTCGATGCGACCACACCCGCCGGGCGCCGTCTGCTTGCCGACCTGCTGGCTGCGGCCGACGTGCTCGTGCACGGCTACCGCGCGGGCGCCGTCGACCGGCTGGGGCTGGGTGAGAGCGAACGGCAGCGCCTGCGCCCCGGACTCGTGGAGGTCGGCGTCCGCGCGTACGGCTGGAGCGGACCCAGGGCCGGCCGACGGGGATTCGATTCGCTCGTGCAGTTCTCCACCGGCATCGCCGACATCGGCATGCGGCACGCGGACGCGGCGGCGCCCGTGTCGCTGCCCGTGCAGGCCCTCGACTGGACGACGGGATACCTCGCGGCGGCCGCAGCCGTGGCCGGTGTCACCCGCCGCCACGTCACCGGCCGCGGCAGCACATGGCGACTGTCGCTCGCCCGCACCGCGCACGCACTGACCGCCCTCGCGCCCGAGGCCCCCGCATCCGCATCCGCATCCGAGGGCGGCGCCGATTCCGTGTTCGGTGCCGGGCAGCGGATCGAGACGCCCGACGGTGCGCTCCTGCTCGCGCCGCCCCCTTTCCGGGTGGGCGAGGCGACCCTGCGCTTCGATCGCGTGGCCACCCGCCTCGGCGGCGACGCGCCTGCCTGGCTCTGACCCCCGCCGCTGCCTCCGCCCACTTCCCCCGCGAGACTGCATCTCCTGCACGAGATCACTGTCATTACCCGTCATCTCATGCGAAAGATGCAGTCTCGCGGGAGGTTCGGGGCGAGAGACGCGGATGCGAGAGGGGCGGATTCGGGAGGGGAGAGGGGCTGCCGGGGGAGCGGATTTTATTCACGGACGCCTCATCTGGCTCCTCACATAAGGCGCGCCTAGGCTGATCGGGTGGCTCAGAGCATCCTCATCACGTCCGCGGAAGGTCATTCGGGAAAGTCCACGATCGCATTGGGAGTGCTCGAAGCGCTCAGCCATGCGACCGCGCGCGTCGGCGTCTTCCGCCCCATCGCCCGTTCGACGACCGAGCGCGACTACGTGCTCGAGATGCTGCTCGACCACGACGGCGTCGACCTCGCCTACGACGACTGCATCGGCGTGGGCTACGACGACATGCACGCCGACCCGGATGCGGCCCTCGCGCGCATCGTGGAGCGGTACAAGACGGTCGAGGCGCAGTGCGACGCGGTCGTCATCCTCGGCAGCGACTACACGGATGTCGGCAGCCCCGCCGAACTCGGATACAACGCCCGCATCGCCGCGAACCTCGGCGCCCCCGTCCTGTTGGTCGTGGGAGGCCGCGCCCAGCAGGGCCAGGCCGAGCAGCTCGGTGCGAGCGACCCGCGCACGCCCGCCGACATCGCCCAGATCGCGAAGCTCTCGGTCGGCGAGCTGCGCCAAGCACGCGCGGAGCTCTTCGCCGTGGTCGCCACGCGCGTCGACCCCACGATGCTGGACGAGACCATCGAGGCCGTCCGCGACGTCGTCCCCGCCGGCATCGAGGTGCCGGTGTGGGCGCTTCCCGAGGACCGCTTCCTGGTGGCCCCGACGGTGCGTGGCGTCATGCGCTCCGTCGACGGAACACTCGTCAAGGGCGACGAAGAGCTGCTGACACGCGAGGTGCTCGGCGTGATCGTCGCCGCCATGAGCCCCGCCAACGTGCTCCCGCGGCTGAGCGACGGCGCCGTCGTGGTGATCCCCGCCGACCGCACCGAGGTGCTGCTCGCGACCCTGCTCGCGCACGCCTCGGGCACGTTCCCGTCGCTGTCGGCCATCGTGCTCAACGGACCCTTCCCGCTGCCGGCCGACATCGACCGCCTGATCGACGGCCTCGGGTCCCGGCTGCCGATCATCGCGACCGACCGCGACACCTATGACACTTCGGTGCGCATCATGAACACGCGCGGCCGGCTGGCCGCCGATTCGCAGCGCTCCTACGACACCGCGCTCTCGCTGTTCGAGCGGCACGTCGACGGCGCCGAGCTGACTCGTCTGCTGGGACTCGCCAAGCCCACCGTCGTCACGCCCCTCATGTTCGAGTACGGGCTCGTCGAGCGGGCGCGCTCGAACCGCCGCCGCATCGTGCTGCCGGAGGGCGACGACGACCGCGTGCTGCGCGCCGCCGCCACCGTCCTCGCCCGCGGCATCGCCGACCTCATCATCCTGGGCGAGGAGGTTGAGGTCCGCTCACGCGCGCTCGAACTCGGCATCGACATCGCCGCGGCGCAGGTCATCAGCCCCTTCGACCCGGTGCTCGTGCAGAAGTTCGCCGAGGAGTACACGCGGCTTCGCGAGCACAAGGGGATGACGATGGCGCGCGCCGCCGACACCGTCACCGACGTCTCGTATTTCGGCACGCTCATGGTGCACCTCGGCCTCGCCGACGGCATGGTCTCGGGCGCCGCGCACACGACGGCGCACACCATCCGCCCTGCCTTCGAGATCATCAAGACGCGTCCGGGCGTCGGCGTCGTCTCCAGCGTCTTCCTCATGGCGCTCGCCGATCGCGTCCTGGTTTACGGCGACTGCGCGGTCATCCCCGACCCGACGGCGCCGCAGTTGGCGGACATCGCCGTCTCCTCCGCCGAGACCGCCGACCGCTTCGGCATCGAGCCGCGCGTCGCCATGCTGTCCTACTCGACCGGTGAGTCCGGCTCGGGAGCGGATGTCGAGAAGGTGCGCGAGGCGACCGTCATCGTGCGCGAGCGCGCACCCGAGCTTCCCGTGGAGGGGCCCATCCAGTACGACGCGGCGGCGGACGCGGCCGTCGCCTCGAAGAAGATGCCGGGCTCGCCCGTCGCCGGTCGCGCCACGGTCTTCGTCTTCCCCGACCTCAACACCGGTAACAACACCTACAAGGCCGTGCAGCGCTCGGCCGGGGCGATCGCGATCGGCCCCGTCCTGCAGGGCCTGAACAAGCCCATCAACGACCTGTCGCGCGGCGCGCTGGTCGAAGACATCGTCAACACCATCGCGATCACCGCGATCCAGGCTCAGGGCGATGCGCCCGCATCCGAAGGGAAGGCATGAACGTGAGCGTCGTTCTCGTCATCAACAGTGGCTCGTCCTCGTTCAAGTACCAGCTGCTGGACGTCGAGACCGAGACGGCGCTGGCATCCGGGCTCGTCGAGCGCATCGGTGAGGGCATGGGAGCGGCCAGCCACAAGGTGCACTTCACGGGTGTGGGAGCAGCGGCGGTCGATGCGACCTACACGCAGGAGCTGCCGATCCCCGACCACGCCGTCGGTTTCCAGGTGATGCTCGACGCCTTCGCCGAGCACGGTCCGTCGCTCACCGAGAACGCCCCGGTCGCCGTCGGTCACCGCGTCGTCCAGGGTGGCGCGCGCTTCTTCCAGCCCACGCTCATCACCGACCTCGTCGAGATCAACATCGATGAGCTCTCGGTGTTGGCCCCGTTGCACAACCCCGGCGCGGTCCAGGGGATCCGCGCGGCGCGTGCGGCCTTCGAGGACCTGCCCCACGTCGCGGTCTTCGACACGGCGTTCCACCAGACGCTGCCGCCGGCGGCCTACACGTACGCCATCGATCGCGCCATCGCCCGCAAGCACCGCATCCGCCGGTACGGGTTCCACGGCACGAGCCACAAGTTCGTCTCGGAGTCCGTCGCCGAGTACCTCGGACGCCCGCTGCGCAGCCTCAAGCAGATCGTGCTCCATCTCGGCAACGGCGCATCCGTCACCGCCATCGACGGCGGACATTCGGTCGAGACGTCGATGGGGCTCACCCCGCTCGAGGGGCTCGTGATGGGCACCCGCTCGGGAGATGTGGACCCGTCGATCCTGCTCGTGCTGGCGCGACGCGAAGAGATGTCCCCGGCGGAGCTCGACGCGTTCCTGAACAAGAGCAGCGGGATGCTGGGGCTCGCCGGAGTGTCTGACATGCGCGACATCGAGGACCGCCGCGAGGCCGGCGACGGTCCCGCGTCGCTCGCCTTCGACGTGTACATCCATCGCCTGCGCGCCTACATCGGTTCCTACATCGCCCAGCTCGGCGGGGTCGACGTGATCTCCTTCACGGCGGGCGTCGGCGAGAACTCGCCCCTCATCCGCGCCGCGGCACTGGAGACGCTCGGATTCCTCGGCGTCGAGCTGGATGCGGCCGCCAACGAGGAGCGACGCAAGGGCATCCGGACGATCTCCACACCGGAATCGTCGGTGACCGTGCTCGTCGTCCCCACGAACGAGGAACTGGAGATCGCGCGGCAGTCGCTCGCCGTCGCCCGCGTCGCCTGAGGCCGCGACACCGACGCGTAACCTGCCCCCGCTACGCTGGGTTCGCCCGGTCGAGCGCAACTTTGGAGGCTTCGTGACCGACCTGCCCGATCTGTCTTCCTACGACGCCGTGCTCTTCGACCTCGACGGGGTGCTCACCCCGACGGCCGAGGTGCACATGCACGCCTGGCAGACGATGTTCGAGGAACTGTTCGCCGCGTGGGGCATCACCCCGCCCTACACGGAGCAGGACTACTTCCTGCACCTCGACGGCAAGAAGCGCTACGACGGCGTCGCCAGCCTGCTGCGCTCGCGCGACGTCGAGGTGCCGTGGGGCGAGCCGGACGACGATCCGTCTGCAGACACCGTCTGCGGCATCGGCAACCGGAAGAACGAGGTCTTCGCACGGGTCCTGCGCAGCGAGGGGATCGCGCCGTATCCCGGTTCGCTCGCGCTGGTGGACCAGCTCCGCGCGAAAGGTGTGCCCGTCGCCGTGGTCTCCAGTTCGAAGAACGCGGAAGAGGTGCTCGCCGCCGCCGGCATCCGTGACCGGTTCGCCGTCGTGATGGATGGCGTCGTCGCCGAGCGCGAGAACCTCGCGTCCAAGCCCGCGCCCGACGTCTTCCTCGGCGGCGCGCGGATGCTGGGGGTCGACCCCGCGCGCAGTGCCGCCGTCGAAGACGCGCTGAGCGGTGTCGCATCCGCTCAGGCCGCGGGCTTCGCCCTGGTCGTCGGCGTCGATCGCGGCGTCGGTGCCGAGGCGCTGCGCGCCGCCGGCGCGGACGTGGTCGTGGACGACCTCGCCGCCTTCGTAGACTGAGCCGGTTCTGTCGCGATACCCGATCGCATCTCCTCACCCGAATCCCTGGCCGTGTCACCGGCGGAAGGCATGTTCATGATCGATAGAGACCGTTTCCCGGTTGACCCGTGGCGACTCGTCGAGCGTTCGTTCGACATCGATGAGGCGGGCGTCACCGAGACGCTGTTCACCGTGGGCAACGGATATCTGGGGCTGCGGGGGAACCAGCCGGAGGGTCGCTTCGGTCACGAGCAAGGCACCTTCATCAACGGCTTCCACGAGGTGTTCCCGATTCGTCACGCCGAGCAGGCCTACGGGTTCGCCGAGGTCGGACAGACGATCATCAACGCCCCCGATGCCAAGGTCATGCGCGTCTACGTCGACGACGAGCCGCTCTCGTTCGATCTCGCCGAGATCCTCGAGTACGAGCGCATCCTCGACCTGCGCGACGGTGTGCTCCGGCGCCACCTGCTCTGGCGCACGCCCTCCGGCAAGGAGGTGCGCATCGACTTCGAGCGCATGGTGTCGTTCGAGGAGAAGCACCTCGCGCTGATGAGCATCGAGGTGACGGTGCTCAACGCCGACGCCCCCGTGACCATCAGCTGTCAGCTCGTGAACCGCCAGGACGGCGAGGACGTGTACGGCGGTCGGCCGGCGAGCAAGCTCAAAGCCGGCTTCGACCCGCGCCGCGCCGAGCGCATCGAGGAGCGGGTGCTGCAGCCGCAGGAGTTCTGGCAGGACGGCGCGCGCTCCGTGCTCAGCTACAAGGTGACGCACTCGGGGATGACGCTCGCCGTCGCCGCCGACCACATCGTCGAGACCACGAACGAGTACACGGCGCGCACCCTCATCCAGCCCGACATCGCCAAGAACGTGTTCCTCGTGCAGGCGAAGGCCGGGGTCCCCGTCAAGGTGACGAAGCTCGTGAGCTACCACACCTCGCGCGGGGTGCCGGCGCCGGAGCTCGTCGACCGGTGTCGCCGCACGCTCGACCGCGCCGGCCAGGAGGGGGTGGCGACGCAGTACGCCGTGCAGCGCGCCTGGCTCGACGCCTTCTGGGACCGCTCGGACGTGCGCATCGCCGGTCACGACGACCTGCAGCAGGCCACCCGCTGGTGTCTCTTCCAGCTCGCGCAGGCGGCGGCGCGTGCCGACGGTCTGGGTGTGCCCGCCAAGGGCGTGTCGGGTTCGGGATACAGCGGGCACTACTTCTGGGACACCGAGGTGTATGTGCTCCCCTTCCTCACGTACACGAGCCCGCACTGGGCGCGCAACGCCCTGCGGATGCGGGTGCACATGCTCCCCGACGCGCGCCGGCGTGCATTCCAGCTCAACGAGGCGGGCGCGCTGTTCCCCTGGCGTACGATCAACGGCGAGGAGGCCTCGGCCTACTACGCCGCCGGAACCGCGCAGTACCACATCAACGCAGACGTCAGCTTCGCGCTCGCAAAGTACGTGCGCGCCACCGGCGACGTCGACTTCCTCTACCGCGAGGCGGTCGACATCGCCGTCGAGACCGCGCGGCTGTGGAACTCGCTCGGGTTCTGGCGCGACGAGGTCGACGGGGCGGACTCGTTCCACATCCACGGCGTCACCGGTCCCGACGAGTACACGACGGTCGTCAACGACAACCTCTTCACGAACGTCATGGCGCGCTTCAACCTGCGCTTCGCCGCCCGCACGGTGCGTGAGATGGAGCTGGCCGCTCCCGAGGCCTACCGCCTCATGGCCGACCGCCTGGGACTGGACCCGGAGGAGCCGGAGATCTGGGAGAAGGCGGCGGATGCGATGCACATCCCCTTCAGCCCGGCGCTCGGCATCCACCCGCAGGACGCCGTGTTCCTCGAGCGCGAGGTGTGGGACCTGGAGAACACCCCGGACGAGCAGCGTCCGTTGCTGCTGCACTTCCACCCGCTCGTGATCTACCGCTACCAGGTGCTGAAGCAGGCGGATGTGGTGCTCGCGCTGTTCCTGCAGGGCAACCACTTCACGGAGGCGGAGAAGCTCGCCGACTTCCAGTACTACGACCCGCTGACCACCGGCGACTCGACCCTGTCGGGTGTCGTGCAGTCGATTCTGGCGGCGGAGGTCGGTTACCAGGATCTGGCGCTGGAGTACTTCCTGGACTCGATCTTCGTGGACCTCGCCGACCTCCACAACAACGCGGCGGATGGCGTGCACGTCGCCTCCGCCGGAGGCGTCTGGGCGTCGCTGGTCTCCGGCTTCGGCGGGATGCGCGACCACTACGGTGAGCTCACCTTCGACCCGCGGCTACCGGCCGCGTGGCCCGAGCTCTCCTATGCGCTCACATGGCACCAGTCGCACCTGGACATCACGCTGCGTCGCGACGAGATGATCGTTCGCAACCGCGCCGGGGGAGAGGACGTGTCGTTCTCCGTGCGCGGTGTCGCCTACACGATCTCCCCCGATGAGGAGCTCGTCGTGCCCCTGGCCACGCAGGGCCCCGTGCGCACGGGGCGGCCGACGCTGCGGATGTTCGCCGACGCCAGGCGCGAGGACGGCACGCTGCTCTCCGCCTCCGTGCCCACCCTCACCGCTTCGCTGCCCGTCGTGACCGGGCCGACGCTCATCGGCGAGAACGAGCCGCACTTCGATGCCTGACCCGACGTGGGGGGGGGGGGGCCCCCCCCCCCCCCCCCCGGGGGGGCCCGCCGGGGGCGAGGGGGGGGGCCCCCCCCCCGGGG
>JASCPH010000048.1 GCA_029959545.1 Microbacteriaceae bacterium PS02066
GGCCACGGCCCGGCGAGCAATGCTGCCCGCCGGGCCGCGGCCCTGCTCGTGTGCGGGATGCTCATGCCGTGGCGACGCGCGCGCCGCGATCCGCACCGACGCCGATGGCCAGCAGCACGACCGCGCTAGCGAGGTGGAGGAAGTGGTCGGGGACGTTCAGGGCCAGGATGTTTGCGGCGGTGCCCACCAGGAAGAATCCCGCGACGCCGAGCAGCAGGTACGCGGCACCCACCACGGTGTTCACGGTCTTCGCCGCGCGAACGTTCGCGAGGCCGGCGACGAGCAGTGCCGCGCCGATGAGGAGGTGGGCGACGTTGTGCAGCGGGTTCACGGCGAAGATGCCGAGAAGAAGCCCGCCGTCGGTGGCGAGGAAACCGACGCCGCCGGTCACGGCGAAGCCGAGGAGGCCGACGAGGAGATAGACCGCGCCGAAGACGGTCGCGACGATGCGGTTCGGGGAAGAGCTCATGATGACCTCCGGTGTAGGGAGGATGCGACCGTGTGCCGCATCCATCACTTGTTCGGGGCCGGCTCGAGAACGGATGGGACGACTTTCAGCCTGCTCACAGAAACGGGGCGCCGCTCCGAGCCTGGAGCGGCGCCCCGCGGGGACGTCAGCCTGGGTCAGGTCGTGATGGCGAACATGGCGTCGGTCGTGGGCAGCCCGCTGGGCGACCCCCCCGCGGCCTCCACGGTGACGGCGATCACATCGCCTGGCTGGAACGTGCCGGCGAGCTCGGAGACGGCGTCGTCCGCGGAGAACGTGCCGGCCGGAAGCGGGGTGCCATCGCGGATGAACCACATCTCGAACGTCTTGTCGTCCTCGAGGGTCGGCATGCCGTCTGTGACGAGAACCGCGCGACCTGTGGATGCGGACCAATGCGCCGTCGCCGACGCGCCGTCGTCGAGGACGACACTCGCGGACTGGGCATCGGGGGCGTCCTGGATCTGCTCCAGCGCGACCTGCGCGCCGTCTTCAGGGGTCAGCAGGCGCCCAAGTGCGAGGCCGCCGATCCCGAGAGCGAGGATGGAGGCGAGGGACGCGGCGAGAGCGAACCACGTCCGTGAGCGGGAGCGGCGGTGCACGGGGGCTGCCTCGGGGGGAGGGGCCGCGTCATCGACGCGAGCGTCCTGGGGGACGGAGGTGATCTTAGCGAGAAGCGCGTCGCGCACCTGCGGACGGGGTACCACCTCGTCCACTCCATCGGCAAGGGCGGCCGCGGTGTCGAGCTCCGTGGCTACGATCGTGCTCCAGGCGGGATGGGTGGCGAGGAGTTGCTGGAAGCGCAACTCGTCTTCGGCCGAGAGTGCATTCAGGGCATGGCCGGCCGCGAGGTCGCGGAACTCTTCCTCTTCCATCACTGCACCCCCATCCTGGTTCGCAATCTGCTCAATCCATCACGCATACGCGTCTTCACGGTTCCCAACGGCGCCCCGACCAGGGCGGCGATCTCGGTCTGAGAGTAGCCGCCGTAGTAGGCGAGGACGATCGCCTCGCGTTGCGCTTCGGGTAGTCCGGCGAGCGCCTCGGCGATGCGCCGGCCCTCGATCTTCAGTTCCACCGTCTCGGCGACGCCGTCATATGCGACGTCGAGATCGCGAAGGCCCACGCGTGCATCACGATCGGCGCTGGCCTGCGACGCCCGCACGCGGTCGACGGCTCGGCGGTGCGCGATGGTGAGAACCCAGGACCTTCCTTGTCCCTTGTTCGGAGCGAAGCGCGACGCGGATTGCCAGATCTCGAGAAAGACCTCCTGCAGCACTTCCTCGCTCTGCGAAGGGTCGACGAGGACGCGACGGATCAGTCCGAACACGCGCGGAGACAGCATGTCGTACAACTGTGCGAAGGCGCTCTGATCGCCGCCGGCGATGGCCGCCAGCAACGTCGCCACATGGTCGCTTCCCCCCGAGCCGTCCTCGGGGATGTCGACTCCGTCGATCACCACGTTCACCAGCATGCCTCATCGCGCACCCCGGCCCCGGGGGCGCGGTGAGGACGGCTGCGTGATAGGACCGCTCAGTCGGCTTCGGGTGACTCCGTCGGCTGCGGGAGGTCGGCCTGCGCGCGGCGCGCGCCACGTCCGCGCACGAGGCGTCGCACCGCCCACACGATCACGACGGCGACGGCGACCACCGCGAGCCACGGCAGAAGGAAGCCCAACCCGATCACGATGCCGTTCACGGTTGCGACGAGCCCCGCCCACCCCGCGGCGATCCCGTCGCCGAATCCGGCGGGATCCGCCTGCGGCGCCGCGTCCTTCTCACTCAAGGTGACGGTCAACGTCGACATCGCGACCTGATCCTCCAGCATCTCGAGCTGTTGCCGATCCGCATCCAGCGCCGCCTGGCGGTCGGCGAGAGCGGACTCCGCGGCGATCAGGTCAGCGACCGAGGCCGACTGCCCGAGCAGCTCGGTCAGGCGCGCGACGGAGGTCTCCTGAGCGGCGATCCGTGCCCGCAGGTCGACCGCCTGATCGGTGACGTCGAAGCGGTCCACCGACGATGCCGAGACCGTTCCCAGAGCACCGACCTGATCGATCACATCCTGCAGCCGGTCGGCAGGAACCCGCACGGTGATCGAGCTCTGTGCGGGCACCGGATAGGTCGGATCCGTCGTGGCCGGAGAGCCGGCGACGCTCGACGACGAGACGTACCCCTGCACACCCGCCGCGATCGCGGTGATCTGCCGCTGGATGTCCTGGGGGTCGTCCACGGTCATCTGGAGCCACCCCGATGCGGAGACCTCGCGGTTCGCATCGGTCGCTGCGGACCGGCCGCCCTCGGCGCTCGCGACGTCCTGCGCCGCGATGGGGCCTTCTTGTGCCTGGACATCGAGAGGTGCCGTGCCTGAGAGGGGCGCCGAGCTCATCTCGGCGCCGCGATCGCCGACGACGACGGGGGACACGAGCGCCGCCAGCGCGACCACCGCGACGCCGGCGGCGGCGATGGCCCACCCGCCACGGCGCCGGGCCCGTCGGCGGACACGGTCGAACTCGAGATCGCGGTCGATCCCTCGCTCGATGCGGTCGATCTGCGTGGCGCTCGGACCCTCCGGCAGAGAGAGCCCGTTGCCGTGCTCACGGTCGTCGATCGTCATGATGCGTTTCCCTCCTGGACGGTGCCGCGCAGGCGGCTGCGGATGCGGGAGAGACGATTGCGAACGGCGCCGTGGCTGATGCCGAGTGCCGCAGCTGCGGCATCGTAGGCGTAGCCGTGCGCGGCGCAGAGGACGAAGAGCTCGCGATCGAGCTCGTCGAGGCTTGCCACCTCGCGGGCGACGCGATCGGCCAGCTCCGCGTCGATGACCGCTTGTTCCACGTCGATCGGCGAGGGCGTGCGTTCGTCGATCGACGCGCCGACGTGGTCGCGTTCTCGGCGCAGTGCCCGCAGACGGTTCGCGCACACCAGGCGACAGATCGTCGCGAACCAGGGGAGAGCCGAGACTCCCTCCAACCGGAAGCCGCGCAGCTTCCGCCACGCCGTGACGAACGTCTCCTGCGCCGCATCCTCGGCGTCCGCGGTCGTCGGCAACAGGATCGCCGCGATGCGGTAGACCGCGTCGATGTTGCCGCGGTACAGCGCGCGGAAGGCCTCCTGGTCTCCGTGCGACGCGCGCGCGATCAGCTCCCCATCGCTGGTCATCGTGCCCCAATCCCTCAGCGCCGGATGCGCCGACGTCTTCTCTCACCCTCAGGTGTCCTCGGCCGCGCGATCGTCTCAGATCCGCATAAACTGTGGCGTCCGCCGACTCCGAAAGGCTCTCATGGGCTTCGAGATCCCGGTGTGGTTCCAGATCGTCGCGTTGATCGTGCTCGTTCTGATCCTGGCCGCCGACCTTCTCCTCATTCTCCGTCGACCCCACATCCCCTCCGCGCGGGAGGCCACGCTGTGGGTCGTGTTCTACGTGTCGCTCGCGCTCGTGTTCGCCCTCATCCTGCTCTGGGTCTCGGGCAGCGCGGATGCGGCGGGCCAGTTCGTCGCCGGGTGGCTGACGGAGTACAGCCTCTCGGTCGACAACCTGTTCGTCTTCGTCCTGCTCATGGGTCAGTTCGCCGTCCCGCGCAAATACCAGCAGGAGGTGCTGATGGTGGGGATCATCATCGCGCTCGTGCTGCGGGGCATCTTCATCTTGTTCGGTGCCGTTCTGATCGAGAACCTGTCGTGGATCTTCTACGTGTTCGGGCTGTTCCTCGTCTGGACGGCCTGGCGTCAGGCCTTCCCCGGCGATGACGAGCACGGCGAGCAGCGCGAGAACGCCGTCGTGCGGATGCTGCGGCGCTTCATCCAGATCCGCGACGAGTACGACGGATCCAAGCTGCGCACGGTCGTCGACGGCAAGAAGGTCTTCACGCCGATGCTGCTGGTCTTCGTGGCGATCGGCTTCACGGACCTCGTTTTCGCGATCGACTCGATCCCGGCGATCTTCGGCATCACGCAGAGCGCCTTCATCGTCTTCACCGCGAACATCTTCGCGCTCATGGGGCTGCGCCAGCTCTACTTCCTGCTGGGCGGGCTGCTCGATCGGCTGCGCTACCTCCACTACGGGATCGCGTTCATCCTCGCCTTCATCGGCGTGAAGCTGTTCCTCCACGCCCTGCACGAGAACGAGCTGCCGTTCATCAACGGCGGCCACGGCGTCGAGTGGGCGCCCGACATCTCTGCGTGGGTGTCACTCATCGTGATCGTGATCGCCATGGCGACGGCGACCATCGCCAGTGTCGTGGCGGCGCGGCGCGAGGCCGCATCCGTCGACGAAGGCTGAGCAGCCCGGTCAGAACGAACGCAGGTTCGCGCCGAGGCCGGCGCCGTCGTACTCGCGGCGCAGGACGCCGCGACGGCGGAGGATCGGCACGAGCTCGTCGAGCAAGCGGTGCACGGTGACCGGATGCAGATCGCCCCACAGCAGGATGCCGTCGTTGCCCCAGTCGCCGAGCTGCTCGATGCGATCCGCGAGTTCGCCCGCGGTCCCCACCCAACCGGTGCCGTCCGAGATGCGGCCGAGGCGTGCGTGTGCTGCCAGGATCTCCCGCAGGGGTGTCTCGCGCGCATCGTGGTCGCCGACGAGCCGGCGGATGCTGCCGTGCGACACGTGCGGGGCGAACAGCCCCTCGGGCAACGGCCGGTCGAGATCGAGCGCGGTGAGATCGGTCTCCAGATCCGAGGATTGGCGCCGGGCGATCGCGCGCAGCGCGGAGTCGTCAGGCGTGCGCGACGCTGCGACGAGTCGGTCCGCCTCCTCGGGGGATGAGACGAGCACGGGCTGGATCGCGAACAGCACCTTCACGTCCGACGGGGTGCGGCCGCGCTCGCGTGCGGCGCGGTGGATGCTCTCCCGATAGGCGCGCACGCTCGCCTCGTCCAGAGGGGCGAGAGCGAGCTGCACGTCCGAGTGCGCTCCCGCGAAGGCAAGGCCCCGTTCCGACCCGCCCGGCGACACGATCGCGGGTTCGCCGTCGGTGAACGGAAGCGCGTTCAGCGGGCCGTCGAAGTCGAAGTGTTCGCCGCGATGGCGGACCGCCCGCATCCGGGTGCCGTCCGCGTACCGATGATCGGCGCGGTCGAGCACCAGCGCACCCTCGTCCCAACTGCGCCACAGCGAGCGGATGCCGTCCAACCACTCCTCCGCGCGGTCGTAGGCGGCGTCGTGTCCGAGCGGCGCATCGGCACCGAAGTGGCGGGCGCTGCCGGTGTCGGTCACCACGTTCAGTCCGAGTCGGTGGCCGCTGAGGTACTGCAGCGACGCGAACTGGCGCGCGGCCGTGTAGGGCAGGTATGCCGCCGGGTTGACGGTGGGCACGACGCCGAGGTGCTGTGTCGCCGCGAACAGATACGGCGCCAGGACGAACGGATCGTGCTTGGGACCGCCGAAGGCGTGCCGCACCCGCAGATCGATCGTCTCCGCAGAGCCGAGCGAGGGTGCGTCCTCGATGATCAGCAGATCGAAACCGGCCTGCTCCAGGGTGCGTGCGGACTCCTGGTAGAGCTGAGGGGCCGTCCAGTCGTAGTCCCAGTCCAGGCTCGGCAAGCCCCAGCCGTGCGGGCCGAACCCGCGAGCCAGGAACCAGCCGAAGTGCTGGGGGCGGCTCACCCGATGACCTCGATCGTGCGGGAGGATGCCGCGAGCGACGCGGCCTTGACGGCGCGATCGAGATCGGCGATCAGGTCGTCGGCATCCTCGATGCCGATCGACAGGCGCAGCGTTCCCGGATACACGCCGAGCGCCGCGCGTGCGTCGTCGCTGTGCTGCGCGTGGCTCGTCGTCGCCGGATGCAGCACGAGCGAACGGACATCGCCGAGGTGGGTCATGTGGGTCACGACCTGGACGGCCTCGACGAAGGCGCGAGCCGCTTTCTGCCCACCGTGCAGGGTGAAGGTGAACACGGAGCCGGCGCCACGGGGGAGAAGGCGCTCCGCAAGGGCGTGGTGCGGGTGGCTCGCGAGCCCCGCGTAATCGACCGACGCCACTTCGTCGCGGGTCTCCAACCACGCCGCGATCCGCGCGGCGTTCGCCGACTGCTCGCGCACGCGCAGGTGCAGCGTCTCGATCCCCTGCGAGACGAGGAAGGCATTGAGCGGCGAGGGAGTGGGGCCCAGTCGCGGGGCGACGGACTCGCGCACATAGGCCAGCCGCGCGCGGGCGCCGTGGCGCTCCCAGACGCTGGGCGCGCCGTCGTGGCGCGCGGTCACCAGCTGCGGGAACAGCGCTCCCGAACGAGCGGCGTCGAAGCGGCCGTCGTCGACGATCGCGCCGCCGAGCGCCGCCCCGTGCCCGGCCAGGAACTTGCTCGCCGAATGCACGACGACCGCCGCGCCCAGCTCGATCGGCCGCATCAGATAGGGCGTCGCGAAGGTGTTGTCGACGACGAGAGGGATCCCGTGCTCGTCGGCGACGGCGGCGATCGCGGGCACGTCGAGAAGGTCGTTGCGTGCATTGCCGATGGACTCGGCGAACAGGGCACGTGTCTCGGGGCGGATCGCGTCCTGCCATGCGCGCGGGTCTGCGATGTCGTCCACGTACGTGACCGTCACCCCGAACCGGGAGAGCAGATCGTTCACGAGCCCGCGCGTGCCCTCGTAGATGTGGGTGGAGCTCACCAGATGATCGCCGGCCGACAGCAGCGACATCAGGGCGACCGAGACGGCGGCCTGGCCGCTGCCGACGAACACCGCGCCCGCGCCGCCCTCGAGCTCGGCGAGGCGCCGCTCGAGCGCGTCGACGGTCGGATTGCCGGTACGCGTGTAGCCGTAGCCGTCGCCCGTGGCGAAGTGGGCGGCTGCGTGATCGAAGTCGTCGAAGCGGAAGCCGGCGGTCATGTAGACCGGGACGGTGCGTGATGCCGCATCCGTCCATTCGGTGCCGCTGTGCACCTGTCGCGTGGCGAATCCGTAGGTGGGTTCGGTCATGGGAGTCCTGCCGTCTCGGGTCGCAGCAGCCTAAGAGCGCGGACGGCTCGCGCACGAGTGCGCCGACACACAACGTCACCTGCGCGCCGCTGCGCGTGGGCCGCGCCGCCGGAGCGCGGTGGTAGCCTGTGCGGGTGCGGATCGCTCGCCTTCTCCTTCGCAGCCGCGACGAGTCCTAGACCCAGGCCTCCCTCGTCGCGGAGTTCGTTGCGGGCTTGATCCACCGTCATCTCAGGAGAACGACAGCATGAGCAATCCCGATCACTCCGCGACGTCCGCGCCGCGCACCCTGGCCGAGAAGGTCTGGGACAACCACCTGGTGGTCAAGGGCGAGGACGGCCAGCCCGACCTCATCTACATCGATCTGCACCTCGTGCACGAGGTCACGAGCCCGCAGGCCTTCGATGGTCTCCGCGCCGAAGGGCGTGGCCTCCGCCGTCTCGATCTGACGATCGCGACCGAGGACCACAACACCCCGACCCTGGCCATCGACAAGCCGATCGCCGACCCGACCAGCCGACTCCAGATCGAGACGCTGCGCCGCAACGCCGCCGAGTTCGGAGTACGCATCCATTCGTTGGGCGACGCTGAGCAGGGAATCGTGCACGTCGTCGGTCCGCAGCTGGGTCTCACGATGCCCGGCATCACGGTCGTCTGCGGCGACTCGCACACCTCGACCCACGGCGCTTTCGGTGCCATGGCCTTCGGTATCGGCACGAGCGAGGTCGAGCACGTCATGGCGACGCAGACCCTGCCGCTGAAGCCGTTCAAGACCATGGCCATCACGGTCGAGGGAACGCTGCGCCCCGGCGTCACCGCGAAGGACATCATCCTTGCGGTCATCGCGAAGATCGGCACCAACGGTGGGCAGGGCTACGTGCTCGAGTTCCGCGGCAGCGCCATCCGCGCCCTCTCGATGGAGGGGCGCATGACGATGTGCAACATGTCGATCGAGGCCGGCGCGCGCGCGGGCATGGTCGCCCCCGACGAGACCACGTTCGCCTACTTGAAGGGTCGTCCGCACGCTCCGAAGGGTCAGGACTGGGAGGATGCGGTCGCCTATTGGCGCACGCTCCCGAGCGACGAGGGCGCCGTGTACGACGCGGAGGTCTTCCTCGACGCGGACGAGCTCGAGCCCTTCGTCACGTGGGGCACGAACCCGGGTCAGGGCGTGTCGCTGAACGACGTCGTGCCGACGCCGTCCGAGATCGCGGATCCGAACGAGCGCGTGGCCGCCGAGCGGGCTCTGGAGTACATGGATCTCGCCCCGGGCACCAAGCTGAAGGACGTTCCCGTGGACGCGGTCTTCATGGGCTCGTGCACCAACAGCCGTATCGAGGACCTCCGCGCATTCGCATCGATCGTGAAGGGCCGCAAGAAGGCCGAGGGCGTGCGGGTCATGGTCGTGCCGGGCTCGGCACGCGTCCGGCTGGAGGCCGAGGCCGAGGGTCTGCACCGCATCTTCGAGGAGTTCGGTGCCGAGTGGCGCTTCGCCGGCTGCTCGATGTGCCTGGGCATGAACCCGGATCAGCTCGCTCCGGGCGAGCGGTGCGCATCGACGTCGAACCGCAACTTCGAGGGTCGACAGGGCAAGGGGGGGCGCACGCACCTGGTCTCGCCGCTGGTCGCCGCCGCGACCGCGGTGCGCGGAACGCTGTCGAGTCCGGGGGATCTCGATCCCGTCGAAGAGCCGGCGATCGTCGGGGCGGGGGTCTGACATGGAGAAGTTCAGCGTTCACACGGGTGTCGCAGCCCCGCTCAAGCGTTCCGCCGTCGACACGGACCAGATCATCCCCGCCGTCTACCTCAAGCGGGTGACCAAGACGGGCTTCGAGGACGCCCTGTTCGCCAACTGGCGTCAGGATCCCGATTTCGTGCTGAACCAGCCCGCGTTCGCGCAGAGCTCGATCCTCGTCGCCGGACCCGACTTCGGCACCGGCTCGAGCCGGGAGCACGCGGTCTGGGCCCTGCGCGACTACGGCTTCAAGGTCGTCCTGAGCCCCAAGTTCGCCGACATCTTCCGCGGCAACGCGGGTAAGCAGGGTCTCGTGACGGGCGTCGTCACCGAAGCCGACGTCGAAGCGCTCTGGGCGGCGATCGACGCAGAGCCCGGCATCGAGATGACGGTCGACCTGACGGCGCGCGAGGTCGTCGCGGGCGAGCTCCGGGTCCCGTTCGAGATCGACGATTACACTAGATGGCGGTTGCTGGAGGGCCTCGACGACATCGGGCTGACGCTCCGCAACGAAGACAAGATCGCCGCCTACGAAGCGCGACGCGAATCCTGGAAGCCGCGGACACTCCCGCCCCTTCCCGCACAGTGAGGTACCGCATATGACACTTCTCGGGCAGACGACCGAATCCTCCAGCCCGCTCGCGGAGGAGGCGGAGATCCTCGAGATCCGCGGCGGACGGCCGCTGCGGGGCACCGTCGAGGTGAAGGGGGCGAAGAACCTCGTCACGAAGGCGATGGTCGCCGCGCTCCTGGGCGAGAGCCCGAGCCTCCTGCGGGACGTTCCGATGATCAGCGACGTCGCCGTGGTGCGATCGCTGCTCGAGGTGCACGGCGTTCGCGTGGCCGAGGGAGACGAGCCCGGCTCGCTCGTGCTCGACCCCCGTGACGTCGAGAGCGCGCACATGGAAGAGATCGACGCGCACGCGGGTGCGTCCCGCATCCCGATCCTCTTCTGCGGGCCGCTGCTGCACCGCCTCGGACAGGCGTTCATCCCCGACCTCGGCGGATGCCGCATCGGTGACCGTCCGATCGACTTCCACCTCGACGCGCTGCGCAAGTTCGGCGCGATCGTGGAGAAGCTGCCCAGCGGCATCCGGCTGTCTGCTCCGCGGGGTCTGCACGGGGCCAACATCCACCTGCCCTACCCGAGTGTCGGGGCGACCGAGCAGGTTCTGCTGACCGCGGTGCGGGCACAGGGCATCACGGAGCTGCGCAACGCCGCGATCGAGCCGGAGATCATGGATCTCATCGCGCTGCTGCAGAAGATGGGCGCGATCATCTCCTACGAGCCGAACCGCGTCATCCTCATCGAGGGCGTCCCGAAGCTCAACGGCTACGACCACCGGTCGATCTTCGACCGCAACGAGGCCGCCAGCTGGGCGAGCGCTGCCATCGCCACGGACGGGGAGATCTTCGTCGCCGGTGCGCGCCAGCAGGAGATGCTCACCTTCCTCAACGTGCTCCGCAAGATCGGAGCGCACTTCGAGGTGCGCGAGGACGGCATCCTGTTCGCCCGCGGTGAGGCACTGAAGCCCGTCACGGTCGAGACCGACGTGCACCCCGGCTTCATGACCGACTGGCAGCAGCCGCTCATCGTCGCCCTGACGCAGGCGACCGGCCGCTCGGTCGTCCACGAGACGGTGTACGAGAACCGCTTCGGTTTCACCCAGGCTCTGGTCAAGATGGGGGCGGACATCACGGTCTACCCGCACGGACTGCAGGAGGGGCCGCGCCGTGTGCCGCGCCGCTCGCTGGAGCAGGCCGCGGTGATCACCGGACCCACCCCGCTGCACGGCGCCGACATCACCGTTCCGGACCTCCGGGGCGGGTACAGCCACGTGATCGCGGCGCTGGCCGCCGAGGGCACCTCGACGGTGCGCAACATCGGGATCATCCGCCGCGGATACGCGGACTTCCTCGCGAAGCTGACCGCGCTCGGCGCCGACTTCGACGTCATCGGCTGATGGCGGCGCCCACGCCCCGTCGGCGGCGCGCGTCGACGGAGAAGACACGGCCGAGCGTGTTCTGGCTGCTCGGCGGGATCGTTGTCCCGTTCGTCGGACTGATCGCCAAGATCGAGATCGAGGGCGAGGAGAACCTGCCCGAAGAAGGTCCGTTCGTGCTCGCCCCCAACCATCACAGCGAGATCGACCCGCTTCTGGTGGCCGTCGCGGTGTGGCGCATGGGGCGTGCCCCGCGTTTCATGGCCAAGGAGAGCCTTTTCCGGGTTCCCGTGCTCGGCTGGGCGCTGCGCGCGACCGGCATGATCCCCGTGGCGCGCGCCTCGAGCGCGGCCGCCGCGAAGCAGGCGCTCGACACGGCGCGTCACCTCGCGGAGCGGCGCGCGGGCGTCATCGTGTACCCCGAGGGCACGCTCACCCGCGACCCCGACCTGTGGCCGATGCGCGGAAAGACGGGGGCGGCGCGCCTGGCGCTGGCCGGTGACATCCCCCTCATCCCGATGGCGCAGTGGGGCGCGCAGCAGATCATGCCGCGCTACGGCAAGTTCCGCCTCTGGCCGCTCCGCAGGCGCGTGTGTGTGCGGGTGGGGCAGCCGATCGCACTGGAGGAGTACCGCGACCGCGCCGCCCATCCCGCAGCACAGGCGGAGCTCACCACGCGCGTCATGGACGAGATCGCAGAACTCCTGTCCGACCTCCGCGGCGAGCCCGCCCCCGCGGCGCGCTGGGAGCCCGGCGCTCACGGGCAGAGCGAGACGGGCCGTCTTGAGTAGGCGTGGCGCCACACCCGTGACCCGCGTCGCCGTCCTCGGCGCGGGCAGCTGGGGCACCACCTTCGGCAAGATCCTCGCCGACGGCGGTGCGAACGTCGTGATGTGGGCACGCCGCCCGGAGCTCGCGAACGAGATCCACACCGGTAAGCGCAACACCAAGTACCTGCCCGGCATAAATCTGCCGCGCACGATGACCGCGACCTCGCACCTCGCGGAGGCGCTCGAGGGCGCCGACCAGGTCTACCTGTCGATCCCGAGCCAGTCGCTGCGCGAGAACCTCGCGAGTGTCCGGCCGTTGCTCGAGGGCAGCTCGGTGCCCGTCGTCTCACTGATGAAGGGCGTCGAGAAGCGCACCGGACTGCGGATGAGTCAGGTCATCGAGCAGGCGCTCGGATGCGACCCGGCGCGCATCGCCGTCGCTTCCGGGCCGAACCTCGCGCTCGAGATCGCTCAGGAGCAGCCCACCGCCGCGGTGATCTCCTCGATCAGTCCCGAGACGGCGGAAGTCGTTGCCCGTGCGGCGCGCAACCGCTACTTCCGTTCCTTCGTCAACACGGACGTGATCGGCACCGAGTTCGGCGGTGTGCTGAAGAACCTGATCGCGGTGGCGATCGGCATCGTCGACGGAGTCGGCTACGGCGAGAACACGAAGGCGTCGATCATCACGCGCGGTCTGGTCGAGATGACGGACTTCGCCGTCGCTCAGGGCGCGCAGCCGGAGACCCTGCAGGGGCTCGCCGGGCTCGGCGACCTGATCGCCACGTGCCAATCACCCCTCAGCCGGAACAACACGGCCGGCAGGCTCCTGGGACAGGGGTACAAGTTCCAGGACGTCGTGGCGCAGATGCAGCAGACGGCGGAAGGGCTCGCATCCGTCGCCCCCATCCTGCAGCTGGCCAAGGCGAGCGGCGTGCAGATGCCGATCGTCGAGCAGGTCAAGCGCGTGCTCGACGGCACGATGAATCCGCGCGAGATCGCCCCCCACCTGACGACCGACGACGACACCCCGCAGGGGGAGAGGACCCAGAATGGACAAGCCGGTAGTGGTGGTGCTCTTTGGCGGTCGCTCCAGCGAGCATTCGATCAGCTCCGCCACGGCGGGCGGGGTTCTGGGCTCGCTTGACCGCGAGCGCTACCGGGTGATCCCGGTCGGCCTCACCCGCGAGGGCGCATTCGTGCTCGAGGACGACGATCCGGACAAGTTCGCCCTCGTCGCCGATCGCCTGCCGGCCGTGATCGACAACGGCACGCGCATCATCTGGCCCGAGGCCGCGGGGGATCGCGTGCTGCGCGTCCGCGACGCCGACGGCAGCGTGCGCGAGCTGGGTGCGGTCGACGCGGTTCTGCCGATCCTGCACGGTTCGCACGGTGAGGACGGCACCATCCAGGGCTTCTTCGACACACTCGAGCTGGCCTACGCGGGCGGCGGAGTGATCGACTCGGCGCTGTGCATGGACAAGCACTTCATGAAAGTCGCGCTGCAGTCGGACGGCATCCCTGTCTCACCCGGAGTGACGCTGCGCCGTGCCGACTGGAGCGAGGACACGGATGCGGTGCGCCCGCGCCTCGCTCACCTCGAGCTTCCCTGGTTCGTCAAACCCGCTCGGGCGGGCTCGAGTGTGGGCGTGTCGAAGGTGCACTCGGCCGATGAGCTCGACGCGGCGCTGCGGATCGCCTTCGACGAGGACGACAAGGTGCTCGTCGAGCAGGGCATCGTCGGCCGCGAGGTCGAGGTCGGCGTGCTCGAGGGGCGCGACGGCGTCGTGCGCGCCTCGCTTCCCGGCGAGATCGTGTTGAGTTCGCGCGAGTTCTACGACTTCGAGGGCAAGTACCTCGGCGGCGACGGCGTGGATGTGGTGTGCCCCGCAGCCATGACCGACGCCGAGATCGACGCGGTCCGCGAGATGGCGCTGCGCGCTTTCGCTGCCGTCGACGGCCGCGGTCTCGCACGCGTCGACTTCTTCCTGACCGCCGACGGCCCGATCGTCAACGAGTTGAACACGATGCCCGGCTTCACGCCGATCTCGATGTTCCCGAAGTGCTGGATCGCGTCCGGCCTCAGCTACTCCGAGCTGCTGTCGGAGCTCATCGAGACGGCGCTCGCGCGGCGCTGACGCCTACGAGGTGCCGGGGCGTGCGGTGCACTCCCCGTCCTTCGGCAGTTTCGCGACCAGCGACGAAAGACTGTCGAGCACGTCGACGCTGGAAACCACGTCGTTGTCGAGGTAGATCTCGACGGCGGGCGTGCGTCCGAAGCTCGTGAGGCGGTATCGGGGCGCGTCGCTGTCGTCGATGAGCCAGTCCACGCCCGACACCGTCTGGCAGACGAGGGTGGAGGGTCCCGGCGGTGTCACACCGCAGGTCAGGATCACGGCGGCCGGGTCGCCCCACGCCCCCGTCGCCTGCGCGTCCGTCCATCGGCGGTCCTGGCCCGCCACATTCTGGGGCAGGTAGGCGGTGATATCCGCACAGCGCGGATCGTTCGCGGCCGGGGCGGGTTCGAGCGCGACCGTGCTGCTGCAGCCGGAGAGGGCGAGCAGCGCGAGGGCGACGGCTGCCAGGCGGCCGAGTCGGGGGCGGATCACCTCTCCAGGCTAACCCCGGGCAGGGCCGCATCCGTCTCGCGTCAGTGCCGTGGAAGGTAGCGTGGCGGGGTGGACGAGCGCAGCGAGACGACCGTGGCGGAGCTCAGCGAGCGGGAGATACTGCGTCGCATCCTGGCGCGCGTCGGGACGGGCTCCGCCGTCGTCGGCCCCGGCGACGACGCGGCGGTGCTGGCCCCTGCCGGGCAGATCGTGGCGACCGTGGACACCCTCGTCCACGGTCCGGATTTCCGGCTCGCGTGGACCGGCGGATTCGACCTCGGCTGGAAGGCCGCCGCCGTGAACCTCGCGGACGTCGCCGCGATGGGCGCTCGCCCGACGGCGTTGCTCGTGGCCCTCGCGATGCCCGACGACACGACGATCGGCTTCGTCGAGGCCGTGGCGGACGGCCTGCGCGCGGCGTGCGACGAGCTCGCGCCGGGATGTGCCGTCGAGGGCGGCGACCTCACGGTCTCCGACACGCTCATCGTCGCCGTCACCGCCTTGGGCGAGCTCGACGGTCCCGCGGTGCTCCGCTCCGGCGCACGGGAGGGCGACACGGTCGCCGTCGCGGGGGAGCTGGGCGGTGCCGCACGAGGATTGCGACTCCTCTTCACGCGGTTCCGCGATACCGCTCTTCACCCCGTGCCGGTGGACCCGCAGATGCTCACGGATGCGGAACGCGACGACATCGCGGCGCAGTTGCGCCCGCATCCGCCGATCGCCATCGGGCCGCGAGCCGCGGCGGCCGGGGCGCGCGCCATGATGGATGTCTCCGACGGCCTGGTGCTGGACGCGACGCGCCTCGCGGACGCGTCGGGGGTCACGATCGCGCTCGATGCGGCATCCCTCGGTCCGGATGCCGACACCGCGCTGAGCGGTGGAGAGGATCACGCCCTCCTCGCCACATTCCCCGCGCACCTCGCTCTGCCCGACGGTTTCCGCCCGATCGGGACGGTGCGCACGCGCGGCGAACATCCGGTCACGGTCGACGGCGCGGGTCCCGCCGATCGCGGCGGATGGGATCCTTACGCCGACTGGGACGCCGGTCGCGGCTGAGCCCACCACAGCGCGGTGTCGCCGTGACGGCGCTCGCGCACCTGCTCCAGGTCGGCTCGCTCCCACTCGGGTTCGGCGGAGCGCTTCGCCCGCTCGACGACCACGAGAGCGTCATCGGTGAGCAAAGGCCGCAGCAGTGCGAGTGCCTCGGTGAGATCCTCGTCGGCGATGTCGTAGGGCGGGTCGAGGAACACGAGGTCGTATGCGGATGCGCCCTGGCGTAGGAAGGCGGTGACGGTGCTGCGGTGCGCCCGCGCCGTCGCACCGGTCGCGCGGGCGATGACCTCGGCGTTGCGCCGCACCACGGCGGCGGCCTTCGCGTTGTGCTCGACGAGGTCGACGTGCACCGCGCCGCGGCTCAGTGCCTCGAGGCCGAGCGCGCCCGAGCCCGCATACAGATCCAGCACGCGCGCGCCGGCGAGCATGTCCTGGGACTCGAGCGCGGCGAAGAGGGACTCGCGGACACGGTCGCTCGTGGGTCGGGTTCCGCTGGCCGGCACGTCGAGTCGGAGTCCGCCGGCGGCTCCGGCGATGATGCGCGTCACCCCCTCACCCTACCGACGGGCGTGGGGGAGGTCCGCCGTAGAATCGCCTCATGTCCGTCACCCTCGACTCCCGCCTCGACGGGGTGATCGGAGGCAAGGCTGCGACGACCCTGCAGCGGGCGTTCGGGATGCGGACGGTGAGCGATCTGCTCACGCACTACCCGCGTCGCTATGCGAAGCACGGTGAACTCACCCCCATCGACTCGTTGACGGTCGACGAGCAGGTCACGATCGTGGCGCAGGTCAAGAGCGTCACCGATCGGAGGATGAAGAACCGGCGCGGCTCGATCCTCGAGGTCGTCATCACGGACGGCCGCGGCGACCTGGTGCTCACCTTCTTCAACCAGTCGTGGCGTCAGGATCAGCTCAAGGTCGGCCGCCGCGGCACCTTCTCGGGCAAGGTCGGCGAGTACCGCCGTCAGATGCAGCTCGCTCATCCGGACTATCAGCTCTTCGAAGACGAGAGCGTCGCGCTGATGAACGCGCAGGCGTACGCCTCGCAGCCCATCCCGATCTACCCCGCGACCGCGACCCTCTCGAGCTGGAAGATCGGAGAGCTGATCTCCCACACGCTCGACCTGCTCGCCCCCCTCGACGATCCGATCCCGGACGACATCCGTGCGCGGGAGGGACTGCTGAGCTTCCGTGAGGCTTTGGAGCGCGTGCATCGGCCGGATTTCGACGACGTCATCGACCAGGCGACGCACACGCTCCGCTGGCAGGAGGCGCTCGTGCTGCAGACCGCCCTGCTCCAGCAGCGCCAGCTCGTTCGCGCGCTGTCGGCGGAGCCTCGGCCGGCGGGGTCTCTGCTGGAGCGCTTCGACGCGGCGCTGCCCTTCGACCGCACGCCGGACCAGATCTCGGTCGGCGAGTCGATCGCCGCCGACCTGGTGGGTCCGTGGCCCATGAACCGCCTGGTGCAGGGCGAGGTGGGCTCGGGTAAGACTCTCGTGGCGCTGCGTGCCATGCTCCAGGTGGCCCAGAGCGGCGGGCAGTCGGCGTTGATCGCCCCGACGGAGGTGCTCGCCGCGCAGCACCTGCGTTCGCTCACCAAGATGCTCGGTCCGGCCCTGGCCCCCGAACTCATGCCGACGCTGCTGACCGGGCAGATGGGAGCCGCCGAGCGACGCAAGGCGGCCCTGCGGGTCGCCGCCGGGCAGGCGCTGATCGTCGTGGGCACGCATGCGCTGCTCAGCGACAAGACGACGTTCGCCGACCTCGCGCTGGTCGTCGTCGACGAGCAGCACCGCTTCGGCGTCGAGCAGCGCGAAACGCTGCGGGCCAAGGGCACGAGCCCGCACGCGCTCGTGCTCACCGCCACACCGATCCCGCGCACCGTGGCCATGACCGTGTTCGGCGACCTCGACGTGTCGACGATCCGCACGATGCCGGCCGGTCGCGCCGGCATCGAGTCGTTCGTCGCACCGGTGGGTGAGAAGCCCGCCTGGTTCGAGCGCGTCTGGATGCGGGCTGCGGAGGAGGTCGAGAAGGGCTATCAGGTCTTCGTGGTGTGTCCGGCGATCGACGTCGAGCCCGAGACCGCGATCGCCGAAGCCGGGCAGGAGCCCTCGGCCACGATCGACGACCTGCCCGACGAGGTCGGTGCCGCTCGTCCACGGTGGGGCGTCGTCCAGGTCGTCGGGCTCCTCGCCGAGCATCCCCGCTTCGCCGACAAACGCATCGCGCTGCTGCACGGCAAGCTTCCCTCGGAAGAGAAGGATGCGGTGATGCGCGCCTTCGCCGCCGGCGACATCGACGTGCTCGTGGCGACCACGGTCGTCGAGGTCGGCGTCGATGTGCCGAACGCGTCGACGATGATCATCCTCGACGCCGATCGGTTCGGTGTCTCGCAGCTGCACCAGCTCCGCGGGCGCGTCGGGAGAGGTTCGGTGCCGGGGCTCTGCCTCCTCGTCACGGACGCTCCGCCGCGCACATCTGCTCGCACCCGCGTCGAGGCGGTCGCGGCGACGCTCGACGGTTTCGAGCTCGCCGAGGTCGACCTCCAGTTGCGAGGCGAGGGCAACGTCCTCGGCGCGGCGCAGTCGGGAGCACGTTCTTCGCTGCGGATGCTGCGTGTCGTCACGGATGCCGACCTCATCGCCAGGGCGCGTGGCGACGGCGAGGTGATCCTCGCTGACGACCCGGCGCTGCTGCGGCATCCCGGTCTCGCGGGCGCCATCGAGCGTCGACTGGACGCCGATGAACGCGCGGCCCTGGGAAAGAACTGACGGCTTCGCGGCGCGTTCCTCGTCCGCCGAAGTCGCCCCGCTAGGGTGAGAGGGTGAGCAACCGGATCGCCGTCGTCCCCGGCTCCTTCGACCCGCCCACCTTCGGTCACCTCGACGTGATCCGTCGCGCCGCGGGCCTGTACGACGAGGTCCACGTGCTCGTCGTGCACAATCCGGGCAAGGAGGCGATGCTCCCCATCGCGCAGCGTGTCTCCCTGCTGGAGCAGTCGATCCGTGAGGACGGCTTTCCGGCCGAGCACGTCACGGTGGCCTCCTGGAGCGTCGGCCTGCTGGTGGACTACGCGACCGAGGTCGGTGCCGGCGTGCTCGTGAAGGGCATCCGATCGCAGGTGGACGTCGCCTACGAGACGCCGATGGCGATCGTCAACCGGCATCTGGCGGGCGTCGAGACCGTGTTCCTGCTGCCCGACCCTTCGCACGCGCTCGTATCGAGCTCGCTCGTTCGACAGGTCGCCTCTCTCGGCGGCGATGTGTCGCCGTACGTTCCGCCGGTCGTCTCGCGCTTCCTGGACACGGGCGGCCGGGGCATCTGACGGATCTCGTCGCGCGCCGGCGGGCTAGACTCTCCGGGTGAGAAATCGTCGACCCGGCCCCTTCAGCATCGGTGTGCGCGACATCGTCAATCGCCCCGGTGAGATGCGCGAGGTGTCCTTCGACGTCCCCGCACCCGAGAAGTGGGGCGAGGGACTCGTCTCTGTGGCACAGGGTGAAGAGGCGCACATCGAGGCTCGTCTGGAGTCCGTTCACGAGGGCATCCTCGTCACCGGCGACGTCGAGGCGGAGTACACGGGGGTGTGCGGGCGATGCCTCATCGACATCGCCGCGCCTGTCGAAGTCGAGTTCCAGGAGCTTTTCGCGTATCCTGGATCGGAAGCGTCCGACTTCGAAGTTCAAGACGACCACGTGGATCTTGAAAATCTGGTCAGGGATGGCGTCGTCCTGTCGCTTCCGTTCCAGCCGGTGTGCCGGCCGGATTGCCCAGGTCTCGACCCCGAGACCGGTGAGCGTCTGGCAGACCACCCCGCGCAGGCACCGCGCGAAGCCCTCGATCCTCGCTGGGCAGCGCTTGCGGACCTGGTAGCGGAACCGGCCACGGAGCCCGGCGACGCAGGACAAAGCACACAGACCTCGTAGAAAGAGAAGACCATGGCAGGTAACCCCCCGAAGCGCAAGGTTTCGCGCTCCAACACCCGTTCGCGCCGCGCGCAGTGGAAGGCCGAGGCTCCCGCGCTCGTCAAGACCATCGAGAACGGCAAGGTCGTCTACAGCCGCCCGCACCAGGCGAAGGTCGTCACCGACTCGCAGGGTACCGAGCTGTTCCTCGAGTACAAGGGCCGCAAGGTCGCTGACATCTGAGCCGCGTTCCGTGACGGACGCTGCTGCGGATCTCTCCGCACTTTCCGAGAAGCTCGGGGTCGATATCGACCCCGAGCTTCTTGCGCTGGCGCTGACGCATCGCTCGTACGCGTATGAGCACGGCCAGATCCCGCACAACGAGCGTCTCGAGTTCCTCGGGGACTCGGTGCTCGGACAGGCCGTGACGGTCAAGCTGTACCGTTCGCACCCCGAGCTCGACGAGGGGTCCCTGGCCAAGCGCCGGGCGAGCGTCGTGTCGACGGTCGCCCTCGCAGAGGTCGCCCGCTCGATCGGTCTGGGCGCGCACATCCGGCTCGGCCGCGGTGAGCAGCTGACCCGTGGCGACGACAAGGACTCGATCCTCGCCGACACGACCGAGGCGATCATCGGCGCGACGTACCTCTCCGCCGGAGCGGACGCAGCGACCGGACTCGTGCTGCGCCTCATCGAACCGTTGCTCGCCGATCCGGAACGGTACGACGCCGCCGTCGACCCGAAGACCGCGCTGCAGGAGCTCGCGGCCCAGATGGGGCTTCCCGCGCCCGTGTACCGGGTGGATTCGACCGGGCCGGACCACGCCCGCGTCTTCGAGGGCACCGTGACGGTGGGCGAGGTGAGCACCACGGGATCGGGGACGAGCAAGAAGCAGGCCGAGATGGCCGCTGCCCTGACGGCGTGGCGCACCCTCAGCGGACGCGACTGAGGTGCCTGAGCTCCCCGAGGTCGAAGTCGTGCGCGCGGGTCTCGCGCCCGCCGTGGATGGTGCGTTCGTGAACGGCGTGGAGGTGCTCGACGAGCGCGCGCTCACCCGCCATTCCGGCGACGGGTCGCACTTCGAGGCCGAGCTCGCGGGCCGCACGTTCGGCGCCCCGGCGCGCCGCGGCAAGTTCCTCTGGATCCCGTTGGCGCACGCGGGGGAGCAGGCCGTCGTCGCGCACCTCGGAATGAGCGGGCAGATGCTTCTGCGCGAGCCGGGGGCGCCTCGCGAGCGTCACGAGCGCGTACGGTTCGACATCCGGCATCCGCAGCACGGCGAGCTGGCGGTCGTTTTCGCCGATCAGCGCACGTTCGGCTCTCTGGCCGTCGACCAGCTCGTGCCCACCCGCGATGGCGCGGCAGGAGGCTACGGGACTGACCGCGCGAGCGTTCCGACACAGGTGTCACACATCGCGCGCGACCCGCTCGATCCGGCCTTCGACGATGGCGGCTTCCGCCGCCTCGTGGCGCGCAAGCGCTCGGGTATCAAGCGAGTGCTCCTCGACCAGGGTGTCGTCAGCGGCATCGGCAACATCTACGCCGACGAGGCGCTGTGGGCCGCCCGCATCCATCCCGAGACCGTTGCGGCGACATTGAGCACGCGGGCGGTGAACCGGCTGCTCGCGGAGGTGCGCGCGGTGCTGCAGAAGGCGCTCGCGGAGGGCGGCACGAGCTTCGACGCCCAGTACGTCAATGTCAACGGGCAGGCCGGCTACTTCGCACACTCGCTGAACGCGTACGGGCGTACCGGCGAGCCGTGCGCCCGCTGCGGCCACGCGATCGTCCGCGTCGCGTTCACGAACCGCTCCAGCCACTACTGCCCGCACTGCCAACGATTGCGGTGAAACGAGCATGTGGCGTCAGGGTAGATAGCGCTTTGGCCCCAGCATAGGGAGGGGCCTCCCCGGAGGACTCGGATGTCGGGGGTTGCCCATGGCTGTCAGAGGGTCCCAGGTGAACACGGCGACACCCAGCCGGTCGAGCAACATGCGGACGTCGGTTCGGGCTCTCTTCAGCGTCGGATGGGGGATGTTGCCCCAGGCGCCGAGCACCTCGGTGACACCGTGGCGTTGCAGCACCTCTTCGATCGCGGCGCAGTTCATGTCCGACAGCGAAGGGTCGTACGCGGTGAGCCGACTCGGTTCGGGGGAATGCTCTGGATACAGGTTCAGCATGCTCCAACCGGAGTAGCCGTTGTCGTCGCTCGCGGCGATCAGGCGGTCTATCGTCCTATCCGACTCGCCGCTCCGGACGGAAAGGGTGCTTCGCCCGAGGCCCGCCGGAAGCGGTATGCCTCCGACGGTCCTGTGGGACACGGAACCCGCGCGCTCACGAGAGCACGCGCTTCCACACGCCCTCGTAGCTGACCGGCACGAAACCGATGGCCTCGTTGATGTCGAGCATCGGCCGGTTCTCCTCCGCGTTGTACGTGACGACGCGTGTCGAGGCCGGAGCGACCCGCGGCCAGGCGAGAAGGCCCTCGGCCTTCACGAGCATGCCGAGCCGGTGACCGCGATGCGTCGAGAGCACGAGGGTGTCGTACTGGTGGGACGCGATCTCCGGGTCGACCCCGAGCACGAGCTCGTTGAACGCGCACAGCTCACCGGTGGCGATGTGCTGCGCAGCGGTCACCAGCATCCGGCGTCCGCCGTCGAGGATGTCGGCGTCCCAGGTGCGCACACGCGCGGCATCCCAGGTCTCCTCGTCCACCACCAGGTCGGCGGAGGGGGCGTCGGTCGACATGCGCGACTTCATCCAGGCGTAGCCCTCGACGAACTCGTCGGGCGTGGGTGTCTCCCACTGCACGACGCGGTAGTCGGTGGCTGCGGCGCGCGCATCGGCGGCATGCCGCTCGAGTGCGGCTCGGCTGTCCGCCAGGGTGAACGTGCTCTTTCGCACGATCTGCTCCAGCGTGTAGCCGTGCCGCAGCAGGAAACGTGCCGAATGATCGAGCGGCACATGGCCGAAGCCGGTCGGAGGCGTCAGCTGCTCGCCGTCGGCGGCAGGATGCTCGACCCAGCTCTGCATGACGCTGCGACCGTGCGCGCGGGCCGTCTCTTCGAGGAGCGTGTGCGCACGCTCGCCGATGCCCTGACCCCACACGTCGTGCCTGAGCTCGATGAACACGTACGCCGTGCGTGAGCCCTCCTCCTGTGGCAGGTCCATGCCCATGCGCCCCACCGGCTCGTCATCGAGGAGCACGAGCCAGTGGAGGCGGAGTTCGTGTGCATCTGAGCGGGCAATGGGCGCGAGCTCGCCGGGCGTCATCCGGTCGTCGTCCGTTCCGGAGATCTCGCGATAGACCTCGTTGCGGATGGCGGCCAGCCGGTGGAAGTCCCGGGCCTCGGGTCCGTGGCGGGGGGGGGGGGCCCCGCCGCGCCCCCCCGCCGGGCGGGGGGGGGGGGGGGATGGGGGGGGGG
>JASCPH010000049.1 GCA_029959545.1 Microbacteriaceae bacterium PS02066
CCGCTGCGTCGTCCGCGGCTTCGGCGGGTGCCTCGGCGGCCGGAGCCTCGGATGCCGCGGGCACCTGCTCGGCGACCTCGGCCGCATCCGCCGCCGGCGCCTCAGCGCTCTTGGCCCGACGAGGGGCGCGCTTGCGCGGCGCCTTGACCGGGGCCTCGGCGACATCCGCGGCGGGCGCCTCGGATGCGGGCGCCTCGGTGGCGGGGACAGCCTCGGCGACGGTGTCGTCGACGTTGGCGTCGGTGGACTGGATCTCGGAGATGGACTCCACGAGTACTCCCTTGATGAAACGTGTGTCAGCACGTGACCGCACAGAACGCCCAACAGACAGGCATTCGTCTACACCCAGCGCATGCTCGGGATACGCGCGACGGCATCGCGGGGATGTGTCGCGGGTATGAGTGCAGGGGTCACGCGGCCGGTTCGCAGATTGCGACGGAGGCCAGATTCACGTCAGTGACGTGGCACCCTCCGCGTTGTCCCTCACTGTACCACCCTTGAAGTCGACCGCGAGCATGAGCGCCTCCCACGGAGTGTCCGCGTGCGTGGCGACCAGCTGTGCTGCTTCTAGCCGGCGTCCGGGGCCGTCGGCGAGCACGAGGACGGACGGTCCCGCGCCCGAGACGACCGCCGCGAACCCCTCCCGACGCAGCGCCTGTACGAGACGATCGGTCTCGGGCATCGCCGCTGCGCGATAGCTCTGGTGCAGCTTGTCCTCGGTGGCGGCCATGAGCAGCTCGGGGCTCTGCGTCAGCGCCGCGATCAGCAGCGCCGAGCGCGAGACGTTGAACACCGCATCCGCTCGCGAGAACTGGTCGGGCTGCAGGCCGCGCGCGACCGAGGTCGACATCGTGAACTCCGGCACGAAGACGATCGGGGACACGCCGCGATGCACCAACAGCTTCTTGTGCTGCGGACCGTTCTCGTCGACCCACGCGATCGTGAGCCCGCCGAAGAGGGCGGGCGCGACGTTGTCGGGGTGGCCTTCGAGTTCCGTGGCCAGTCTCAGCAGGGTGTCGGCGTCGAGATCCGCCTCGCCCTCGAGCAGTCCCTTGGCGGCCAAGAGCCCCGACACGACGGCGGCGCCCGAGGAGCCCATCCCCCGTCCGTGCGGAATGACGTTGCGGGCGCGCAGGCGCAGGCCGGGCATCGGCAGACCCGCATCCGCGAAGGCGTAGGCGATGGCGCGCACGACGAGGTGCGACCCGTCGCGCGGCACCTGCTCGGCGCCGGCGCCGTCGACCTCGATCTCGAGCACGCCCGGCTCGAGGGCCTCGACCTCGAGCTCGTCGTAGACGCTGAGCGCGAGGCCGAGCGTGTCGAACCCGGGGCCGAGATTGGCGCTCGTGGCGGGCACGCGCACCGTCACCGCGCGCCCGACGGCGACCGTCACTGAGAGCCCTGGGGAGCGAGCTCCAGCACCGAGGCGACCTCCGAGACGGAGTTGTCGACGACGGTGGGAGCGACCTCGCCGCCGGACGCGTCGCGGAGGGCCCACTGCGGGTCCTTGAGTCCGTGGCCGGTGACGGTGAGCACGACGCGGGCGCCGGCGGGGATCACTCCGGCCTCAGCGCGATCGAGCAGACCCGCGACGGAGATCGCGGATGCGGGCTCGACGAAGACGCCGACCGTCTCGCTCAGCAGCTTCTGCGCGGCGAGGATGCGGTCGTCCTCGATGGCGCCGAACCAGCCGTCCGTGGCGTCGCGCGCCTCGAGGGCGAACTGCCAGGAGGCGGGGTTTCCGATGCGGATGGCGCTGGCCACCGTCTCGGGGTTCTTGACGACCTCGCCCCGCACGAGCGGTGCGGAGCCTGCCGCCTGGAGCCCGAACATCCGCGGCACCTTGGTGGAGACGCCACGCTCGGCCTCCTCGGTGTAACCGCGCGTGTAGGCGGTGTAGTTGCCCGCGTTGCCGACGGGGACGATGTGGAAGTCGGGAGCGTCGCCCAGCTGGGAGACGACTTCGTAGGCGGCCGTCTTCTGACCGTCGATGCGGTCGGGATTCACCGAGTTCACGAGGTGCACCGGGTAGTTCGCGGCGAGCTCGCGCGCGATCTCCAGGCAGTCGTCGAAGTTGCCGCGGATCTGGATGAGCCTGCCGCCGTGGGCGACGGCCTGGCTGAGCTTGCCCATCGCGATCTTGCCCTCGGGCACGAGCACGGCTGCGGTGATCCCCGCATGCGCCGCGTAGGCGGCGGCCGATGCCGAGGTGTTGCCCGTGGAGGCGCAGATCACGGCCTTCGCCCCGTGCTCCACCGCGCGCGAGAGCGCCACCGTCATGCCGCGGTCCTTGAACGAGCCCGTCGGGTTCATGCCCTCGAACTTGACCCAGACCTCGGCACCGGTGCGGTGCGACAGTGCCGGTGCCGGAATCAGCGGGGTGCCGCCCTCGCCGAGCGTGACCACCGTGGAGGCGTCGGTCACGCCGAGGCGGTCGGCGTACTCGCGGAGGACTCCGCGCCAGAGGTGTGCCATGTCAGTCTCCTTCTACCCGCAGCACCGAGACGACCCGCTCGACGACGTCGCTGTCCGCGAGTCGGTCGACCGTGTCGCTGAGATCCTGCTCGCGTGCTTTGTGCGTTCCGATGACCAGGCGTGCCCGGCCCGAGTCTGCGCCGTCCTCGGCGATGACCGTCTGCTCGACCGTCGCGATCGAGACGTGCCCCTCGCTCAGGGTGCCGGCGATGTGGGCGAGCACGCCCGCCTGGTCGCTGACCTCGAGCGTGATCTGGTAGCGCGTCTGCGCGTGGCCGATCGGCAGGACCGGCAGGTTCGCGCGCGTGGACTCTCCCACCCCCACGCCGCCTGCGATGTGCCGACGGGCCGCGGAGACGACATCTCCCAGCACGGCGGATGCGGTCTGCACTCCGCCGGCGCCGGCGCCGTAGAACATGAGCGAGCCGGCGGCCTCCGCCTCGACGAAGACCGCGTTGTTGGCACCGTGGACGCTGGCGAGCGGGTGCGAGCGCGGCACCAGCGCCGGGTAGACCCGGACCGAGATCGCCTCGCCCGTGGGCGAATCCTGGCCGGTCAGCCGTTCGCAGACCGCGAGCAGCTTGATGACGTAGCCGGCGTGGCGAGCCGCATCCATCATCTGCGTGGTGATGGCGGTGATGCCCTCGCGGTGGACGGACTCGAGCGGGACGGCGGTGTGGAATGCGAGCGAGGCGAGGATGGCCGCCTTCTGCGCCGCGTCGTAGCCCTCGACGTCCGCGGTCGGGTCCGCCTCGGCGTAGCCGAGCGCCTGCGCCTGCGCCAGGACGTCGGAGAACTCCGCCCCCTCGGTGTCCATGCGGTCGAGGATGTAGTTCGTGGTCCCGTTGACGATGCCCATGATGCGCTGCACGCGGTCACCGGCCAGCGAGTCGCGCAGCGGGCGGATGATGGGGATGGCGCCGGCCGCCGCGGCCTCGTAGTAGACCTGCGCACCGACCTGATCGGCGGCGTCGAAGATCTCGGAGCCGTAGGTCGCCAGCAGCGCCTTGTTGGCCGTCACGACGTCTGCGCCGGAGTTGATCGCCTGCAGCAGGTGGGTCCTCGCCGGCTCGATGCCGCCGATGAGCTCGATCACGATGTCGGCGCCGACGATCAGGGACTCGGCATCGGTCGTGAAGAGCTCCTGCGGAAGGTCCACGTCGCGCGGCGCGTCGACATCGCGCACGGCGATGCCGGCGAGCTGGAGGTTCGCTCCCGCGCGGTCCGCGAGCTCGTCGCCGTGCTTGAGCAGGAGAGCTGCGACCTGCGACCCGACGGCACCGGCTCCCAGCAGAGCGACGCGGAGGTGGCGATGGTCGATCATGAATCACCTTTCTGCGCGAGGACGGCATCGCGGGCGAGAAGATCATCGACCGTCTCGCCGTGCACGATGACACGCGCCTCGGCGTCACGCACCGCGACCACCGGGGGCCGCGGCATGTAGTTGTAGTTGCTCGACAGCGAGAAGCAGTAGGCGCCAGTGGCCGGCACCGCGAGCAGGTCGCCGGGGGCGACGTCGGCGGGGAGGTACTCGGCGTTCACGACGATGTCGCCCGACTCGCAGTGCGAGCCGACCACGCGCACGAGGGCGGGAGCCGCGTCGCTGACACGGGAGGCGATGCGGGCGGAGTAGTCGGCGCCGTAGAGCGCGGGACGGGCGTTGTCGCTCATCCCGCCGTCCACGCTGACGTAGGTGCGCACATGCCCGCCTTCGAGGGCCACGGGCTTGACCGTTCCGACCTCGTACAGCGTGACACCCGCGGTTCCGACGATCGCGCGCCCGGGTTCGAACACCAGGGTCGGCACGGGCACGTCGAGGCGCGAACACGTCGAGGCGACCGCGTCCACGATGGCATCCGCGAGCTCCTCGATCACGGCGGGCCGCTGGTCGCGCGTGTAGGCGATGCCGAAGCCGCCGCCGAGGTTGAGGACCTCGAGACCGCCGAGCTCCGCGTGGAGGGCGACCAGACGCTCGGCGGATGCGGCGAAGCCCTCCGAGCCGAAGATCTGGGAGCCGATGTGGCAGTGCAGCCCGACGAGCTCGACGCCGGGGATGGCGCGCACCAGAGCCGCCGCCTCAAGGGCGCCGTCGAGCGAGAAGCCGAACTTCTGGTCTTCGTGCGCCGTGGCGAGGAAGTCGTGGGTCTCGGCATGGATGCCCGTGTTGACGCGGATCAGCACCGGCTGCCTGCGGGAGGCGCCGTCGGTCACGGACGCGAGCCGGACGATCTCGTCGACGCTGTCCACGATGATCGTGCCGATGCCGATCTCGACGGCACGTGCCAGCTGGCTCGCAGACTTGTTGTTGCCGTGCAGGCCCAGCAGCGCAGGGTCCGCACCGGCGGCCAATGCCACCGCGAGCTCGCCGGGGCTCGCGACGTCGATGCGCAGCCCCTCCTCGAGGACCCACTGCGCGACCGCCGCCGACAGGAAGGCCTTGCCTGCGTAGTAGACGCGCGCTTCGGCTCCGTGGCGGGCCGCGGCCCGCTGGAAGGCCGCCAGTGTGCGGCGGGCCCGGCCGCGCACCTCGTGCTCGTCGAGCACATAGAGAGGGGTGCCGAAGCGTGCGGCGAGCTCGCCCGCATCCACGCCGCCGATCTGCAGTCGGCCATCCCGGCGGGAGGCGGATGCGGGCCATACGACGGGCGCGAGGTCGTTCGCGTCATCCGGCACGAGGAGCCACTCTTCGGCGGCGGCGCGGTCGTGCGAGGAGGACACTACGAGACCCAATCGGTGGTGAAGGGCGGCGGGATTCTCAGCGGCGGCGGAGCCGTCACGACACCCGACGCGAGTCCCTTGAAGTCTAGGGCACCGCCCATGCCGCTCCCGCCATGCGTCAGGCGCAGCTGCCCTTCTCCCTCGCACCGGCATCGGTCAGCAACTCGCCCGCGATGTCGAAGTCGGCCCAGAGCCGATCGCCGTGCACGGCGACACGGCTGAGAGTGAGGCCGCGAGGCAGGTACTGTGCGACGCACACCCGGTACCCGGCCAGCAGAGGCTCGGCGACGGAGCCGAACTGCGCGCGCAAGCCGTCCGCGGTCACCTCGGCACCCGCGACGCTCAGGGACACCGGAGTCAGCACGAGCTGCCCGTCCGCGGACGACGGGGTGAGCGCGACGTCCACCGGCACCGCGACACCGAACACCGACAGCTGCGAGGAGGCACGGACGTCGGGCTCGGCGATCGTGAGCCCATCGATGGACACCGGCGCGGCCTCGGCCAGCAGCGGTCGCAGCTGCTCGGCGTCGAGGGACACCGTCGCCTGACCGGAGCCGAGCGTGAAGGGTGCGCGGATGCCGAGATCGTGGAGAGTCACCGAGACGTCGCCGGTGAAGTCCCCGATCGTCACGTCGTCGGCCGAGATGCGTACTTCTCCCACCTGACCCAGCGCGAGATCCAGCAGAAGCGAGGGGTCGGCGATGTCCACATCGATCTGCTGATCCGCGGCAAGGTCGAGCCGCGAGACGAGCTGCTGTTTGACGGCCTTGGTCACGAGGTCGCGTGCCACCCACTCCCCCGCGAAGAAGGCGGCGACGATGAGCAGCAGCACCACCAGCACCGCGACGAGCCACGGCCACCGGCGGCGGCGCGCGGTGCGGGGCGCGTCGTCCTGGTCGTCGAACAGCCCCATCACCTCGCTCATGTCACATCCGCTCGGGGGCGCTGACGCCGAGCAGGTCCAACCCGTTGCGCAGGACTTGACCGGTGGCGTCGTTGAGCCACAACCGCGTGCGGTGCAGATCGGTCACGTCGTCGTCGCCGAGCGGGATCACCCGGCAGTTGTCGTACCAGCGGTGGTAGAGCCCGGCGAGCTCCTCGAGGTAGCGGGCGATGCGGTGCGGTTCGCGCAGGTCGGCGGCGAAGGCGACCAATCGCGGGAACTCCTGCAGCGCGCCCAGCAGAGCCGACTCGGTCTCGTGTGTGAGCAGTTCGGGCGCGAACGCCGTGCGCTCAACCCCGGATGCGGCCGCGTTGCGCGCCACGTTGTGTGTGCGCGCGTGGGCGTACTGCACGTAGAAGACCGGGTTGTCGTTCGTGCGCTTCTGCAGGATCTCCGGATCCAGCGTCAGCGGGGAGTCGGCGGGGTACCGCGCCAGCGAGTAGCGCAGAGCGTCCGTCCCCAGCCACGCCCGCAGATCGTCGAGCTCGATGATGTTGCCCGCACGCTTGGACAGGCGGGCGCCGTTGATCGAGACGAGCTGACCGATCAACACCTCGATGTCCTTCTCGGGGTCGTCGCCCGCAGCTCCCGCCAGCGCCTTGAGCCGGTGCACGTAGCCGTGGTGGTCGGCGCCGAGCAGGTAGATCTTGTGGGCGAAACCGCGATCGCCCTTGTTGAGGTAGTAGGCCGCATCCGCCGCGAAGTAGGTGTACTCGCCGTTCGAGCGGCGGATGACGCGGTCCTTGTCGTCGCCGAAGTCCGTGGTGCGCACCCAGACGGCGTCGTCCTGCTCGAAGACGTGACCCTGCTCCCGCAGGCGCTCGACCGCCTCGTCCACGAGGCTCGGCGAGCCGGCGTGCAGCACCCGCTCGGAGTACCAGACGTCGAAGTGCACGTTGAACTGCTCGAGGGATGCCTGGATCTCGCCGAGCTGCAACGCGTACGCGAGCTCGGTGGTGAATGCCAGCTGCTCCTCGGGCGAGGCGAACAGCACGCCGCCGGGCTCGCCGTTGAACTCCGCCGCGCGCACGCGCTCAGCCAGGTCCTGGATGTAGGCGCCGACGTAGCCGTCCTCCGGAGCCGGCTCGCCCTTCACCGCGGCGAGCACGGAACGGCCGAAGCGCTCCATCTGGGCGCCCGCGTCGTTGATGTAGAACTCGCGCACGAGTGTGGCGCCGCTGGCCAGCAGCAGCCGGGCGATGGCATCGCCGAGGGCTGCCCAGCGGGTGTGGCCGATGTGAAGCGGGCCCGTCGGGTTCGCGCTGACGAACTCCAGGTTGATCGAGTTGCCGCGCTGGGTGGTGTTGGAGCCGAACGCCGCGCCCGCCTCGACGATCACGCGCGCGAGCGCACCGGCGGCCGCGGCATCCAGACGGATGTTGATGAAGCCCGGGCCGGCGATCTCGACGGAGGCGACGCCGGGAACCTCACCGAGAGGGCCCGCGATCTCGGCGGCCAGCTCCCGCGGGTTCGCTCCCACCTGCTTCGCGAGCTTCAGTGCGATGTTCGACGCCCAGTCGCCGTGGTCACGATTCTTCGGACGCTCGAGGACGATGTCCGACACCGCCACCTCGACGCCGGGGCGTCGCGCCTCGACGATCGGTGCGACGACGGCGTGCAGGGCGGCGGAGAGCTGTTCGGGATCCATAGGCGTCCCATTCTACGTTCGTCGACAGCGACGCCCCGGGCCGCGCGGGCCGCGTGCTCAGGACATCGACACGAGCGACGCGTGATCGTCTACGGTCTCGGGCGCGTCCTTGACCGTCGCGTCCACCTCGAGCCGCTCCAACCCCACATATCCGCCGTGGTAGCTCAGGAACGCGCAGTCCGCCGCATCCCGGCCTGTCCCGATCCGCACGAGAGAGGTTCGCGGGGCGAGCCGAGTGGCATCCACGACGCTCCATTCGCCCTCGACGAGAACCTCGGCGACGGCGTGGAAGTCCATGGGATCGAGGCGCGGCGCGTAGCAGGCGACATACCGCGCCGGCACATCCATCGCGCGCAGCAGCGCGATGACGAGATGGGCGTAGTCGCGACAGACGCCCTGCCCGCTGACGAGGGTCGTGACGGCGCTGTCGGTGCCGAGCCTCATGCCCGGGGTGTAGGTGACGCTCGTGGCCACGAACTCGGACACGGCCTCCACGAGAGCGCGACCGCTCAACCCACGGAACAGTCGCCGCGCCGTGGCGAAGACCTCGTCGGACTGGGCGTAGCGGCTCGGACGCAGAGCCGTGATGGTGTCGATCTCCGTCGTCGCAGACTCCGCCCCGGCGCCCACGACCGCCTCATATCGCACCTGAAGGTGACCCGCCTCACCCGTCAGGCGGTGCAGGCGGTTGCCGGCCGCGTCCACGAGCTCCCTCGGCCGCAGCTCGCGCCCGTCCTGCATCACGCTCAGGCGCTCGCTCAGAGCCCCCGCCGAGCGTGCCACCGCGATCTGCAGAATGAGGTCGACGGAGGAGCCCAGTTCGAGGTCGAGCTCGGCTCTCACATGGCGCTGCACCGGCCCATCCTCGCACGCTCGTCGAGGCCCGAGGCGCGCCGCATCCGACTCCCGCACCCGCGGCGGGCCCTCGCGCCGTACGCTCGTGTCATGACCCGATCCGCCAGGCTTTCGCCGCGCCGCACGATCGCCGTGCTGGCCGTGCTGGCGGCGGCCATCGCGTGCAGCTGCGCACTCGCGTTGACGCGTCCCTGGGCGGCCGGAGCGCTATCGGCCAGTCGCCCGGACGCGGGTGGCACCGCGCCCGCGCCGGAGACGGCGATCTCGCTGCCCGAGCATCCCCACATCCTCGTCTTCGGCGACTCCTGGACCTATGGTTCCGCCGCCTCCCCGCCCACACTGGGCTATGCGAACCTCTTGGGCCCGCTCATGAACGGCGAGTCGAGTGTGAACGGGTCACGAGGCAGCGGATACCTGGTTCCCGGCATCGACGGCGGTACCTTCTCCGAGCGCATCGCCGAGCTGGATGCGTCCGCCCAACCGGATCTCATCGTCGTCCAGGGCTCGATCAACGATCGAAAGGTCCCGCTCGACGGCTACGACGACGCTGTGCGCAGTGCGTGGGACTCGCTCGCCGCGCTGTACCCCGATGCGCAGGTCGTCGTTCTCGGACCGGCCCCCCAGATCCTCCCCGTGGAAGCGGCCACCGCCGAGATCGACGAACGGCTGAGCCAGGCCGCGGCCGCGCGCGGCTGGCCCTACATCTCCCCCGTCCGGGATCAGTGGATCACGCCGGAGAACTACGCGTGGATCATCGACACCGGGCCGGTCGGGCGAAATCACCCCACGACCAAGGGTCACGCGTACCTGGCGGAGCGACTCGCCGCGGCGATCGAGGGTCTGCGCGCCGACTGAACCGTCCTGTGCGGGCGGGCATTATGCACCCTTTCGCGGGGCAGGACCACCGAAGCTCTGAGAGCGCGTCCGCTGGCTATCGTGATCGCCGGGGGCACGGCGACCCGCCGCGCCCGTGCCCGAGCGCCGGCCCCACCGTCGCCGTCCGGGAACCCACCTATCGGGCTGGTCCCGGGGCAGGAGTCGTGAACATGGGTATTGGAAGCGGAATCGCGCTTTTCGTGATCGGTGCGATCTTGGCGTTCGCCGTCAACGTCGACCTCGGCGGCTACGTCAACCTGAGCCTCATCGGGTACATCCTGATGGGCGCGGGGTTCGTCGTCTTCATGATCAGCCTCATCTTCGTCATGCGTCGCCGTTCGAGCGTGTCCACCTCACACACCGCCGTCGACCCCGCGAGCGGTGAGCGCGTCACGACGCGTCGCACGACGGACAACGGCGAACCCCTCGCCTGAGTACGTGTCCGACATCCTCGACGCCGTCCCCGCGGGGACGGGATCCCGTCTCGCCGGCCGCTACCGCCTGATCGAGCGCGTCGGCAGCGGCGGAATGGGAACGGTCTACCGCGCCTGTGACGAGCTGCTCGGCCGCGATGTCGCGGTCAAGCTCTTCCACTCGGAGCAGGGGGACGGCGTCGAGGAACGTCGGAATGTCGGCGAGGCGACCATGCTCGCCTCGCTCTCGCATCCGTGTCTGGTCACCCTCTTCGACGCGCGCATCGGATCCCAGACGCCGAGCTATCTGGTCATGGAGTACATCGCCGGCCCCACCCTGCGTCAGCGTCTCTTGGAGGGACCGCTGCAGCTCGAAGAGGCGGCCGCGATGGCGAGCGATCTCGCCGCGGCACTGGAGGCCGTGCACGCAGCGGGGATCGTGCACCGCGACGTGAAGCCCTCCAACGTCATGCTCCGCACCCGGGGGCGCGGAGCGACGGGCAGTATCGGCTATCAGGCCGTGCTGGCGGACTTCGGCGTCGCCCACCTCGTGGACTCCACCAGGCTCACGACCCCCGGTGATGTCATCGGCACGGCGGCCTACCTTGCACCGGAGCAGGTCCGCGGTCACGCGCCGGTTCCCGCATCCGACGTCTACTCGCTCGGTCTGCTTCTCATCGAGGCCATCACGGGCCGCCATCCTTTCGCCGACGCGCCGGCTGCCAGCATGCTGTTGGCTCGGCTCACCCGTCAGCCCGACGTGCCGACAGGAATCGGCTACGCGTGGCGCTCCCTGCTCACCGCGATGACGGTGCACGATCCTGCCTCCCGCCCGAGCGCGGGTGAGGTGCTCGAGCGGGCGCGCGCCCTTTCCTCATCGCCGGCAACCGCCACGACGCTCCCCCTGGATGAGGCGCTGCTCGTCGCGACCTCGCCGATCGCGCTCGATGCTCCCCCTGCGCAGATCACCGAACCGCTCCCCGACCCGACTCCGGTCTCGCCACCTCGTGGGCCCCGACGCCGTCGCCGCGGGCTCGTGGTGCTCACGGCGGCTGCCGGCGTTCTCCTGGTCGGGGCCGCAGCGGTGGGCATCACGAGCGTGCTCGCTCCGGCACCGGTGGCCGAAGAGTCCGTCGTCCCCGCGCAGATGAACACCGTCCCTGCCGACGACGGGTCGGACCAGACACCCGCGGAGACGGTGGATTCCGGGGACCAGGCCGTGCCGCCGACCCGCAGCATCGCCGCCGGCGAGCGCACCTGGATCACCCTGACTCGCTGATCTTGCGTCCCCCGGGGCTGCCCATGCCGGACGGTCAGCGGGCTTCGGCGAACGGGCGCGAGGCATCGATGATGCGCCGCAGCGAGACCGCGGCCTCCCACCGATCGAGCGCACCCCATAGGGACGAATGCCGGATGCGGCGGCGATAGACGGCGAGCGCCGCATCCGCCGTGCGCAGACGCTCGGCGAACGCCGCATCCTCGATGGGAGTCGCCGTGTGCGCCGCGCACGCCGCGACGGCCTCCGCCAGTGCACGGCGCTGACGAGGCCCGAGCTCGGCATCGAGGGTGAGACGGGTGAGACTCTCCGCCAATTCTGCCGCTGCCGCAGCGATCGCACGCAACGCGTCGAGGCGCCTTCGGCCCGTCTCCACGTCTTCGCGGGCATGTCGCGCCCGGGGGTTGCCGCGTTGCGATCTGACGGCCTCCGCCACCTCGGCGGCGACGGCGTCGGCGGTGGCGGTCAGTTCGGCGATCCGACGCCGCAGCCGGTCGGCGTCTACCGTGCGCTCGCCCAACGCGTGAGCCGCATCCCGGAGCACGTCGCCGATCTCGTCACGCAAGGCATTCAGGCGGGCCGTGGCTCGCCCGATGGAGAGCGGGGGGACGACCACGAGATTGACCACGAGACCGACGACGACGCCGAAGGCGGTGGTGATCAGATATGACGACGAATAGCTCTGGACGTCGGCGTTGCCCACGAGCAGGACGAACAGAGCGGCGATGGGGATCCAATCCCGGCCGCTGCCGAGCACGCTCAGCCCGGCGCAGACCGTTCCCGCACCGGTCACCACCGCGACCGCCACCAGGCTCGGCGCTCCGGCGATCAGCAGAGCGATGCCGACGAAGCCCCACGCGATTCCCACGGCGAGTCCCGCCAGCGTCTCGAGCCCCGCTCGCACCGAGCCTGCCAGCGTGGAGTACATGCTGATGAGCACGCCCAACGGCGCGTAGTACGAGTACTCGCTGTCGGTGAACGGCACGAAGGGCGCCAGCGTCCAGGCGATCGCGGCGGCGCCCGCCACCTTCGCCGCAAGAAGCAGACGCGGAGGATCCACCAGTTCGGACAGCCGACGGCGCAGAGCGAGCGCGGGGAGAGGCATTCGTCGACCGTACGTACGCGCCGTGACCGTCGGAGGGGCCTTGACGGCACCGTTCGGACACGAGTTCATCGGACGGGTCGAAGAGGTGGGCCCGTCGGTGCGCAACATCTCGGTCGGCGATCGGGTCATGGTGCCGTTCAACATCTTCTGCGGCACCTGCTTCTTCTGCGCTCGCGGCCTCTTCTCCAATTGCCACAACGTGAACGCCAACGCGACGGCCGTCGGCGGCATCTACGGTTACTCGCACACCGCGGGAGGCTTCGACGGCGGGCAGGCGGAGCTCGTGCGCGTCCCCTTCGCCGATGTGGGTCCCGCGGTCATCCCGGAAGGACTGCACGACGAGGACGCGCTCCTGCTCACGGATGCGTTCGCCACCGGCTACTTCGGCGCCCAACTCGGCGACGTCTCCGAGGGCGACGTCGTCGTCGTCTTCGGCGCGGGTCCCATCGGCCTCGCGGCGGCACGCTCGGCCTGGCTCATGGGCGCGGGTCGGGTGATCGTCGTCGACCACCTGCCGTTCCGACTCGAGAAGGCGAAGGACTTCGCCTTCGCCGAGACGGTGGACTTCCGAGAACACAAGGACGTCGTCGTCGCCCTCAAGAAGCTCACCGACGGCCTCGGCGCCGACGTCGTCATCGACGCTGTCGGCGCCGAGGCGGACGGGCATCTCGTGCAGCACGTGACCTCGGCCAAGCTCAAACTGCAGGGCGGCTCCCCTATCGCGCTGAACTGGGCCATCGACAGCGTCCGAAAGGGCGGGCGCATCTCCGTCATGGGCGCCTACGGTCCGATGTTCAGCGCGGTGAAGTTCGGCGACGCGATGAACAAGGGCGTGACCATCCGCACGAACCAGGCACCCGTGAAGCGCCAGTGGCCGCGTCTGATCGAGCACATCCAGGCCGGACGTGTCTCGCCTCGGGACATGATCACCCACCGCATACCCCTCGAGCACATCGCCGAGGGCTACCACCTGGTCTCGGCGAAGCTCGACGGTCTCATCAAGGCCGTCGTCCTGCCTGCCACGTCGTGAAAGGACGACCGCATGCCCTACACCGCCGCTCACCCGCCCGTTCCCTCCCCCGCCGAGCTCCGCGACCGCATCCCGGGATGGGGCGCGGATCTCGACCACGCCGATCGTCCTTCCGTCCCCCAGGAGATCGACGCCCTCGCCCAGAGCGGAGCCTGGTGGGACGAGCCGGAACGCCAGAAGGAGAACGCGCCGCGGGAGCGCTCGATCGAACACGAGCACCTGCCCGCCGTCTTCGGCACCGCGCAGCCCCTGCACGGCGTCTCCGGAGCCATCCGGCGTTACGCCTACGACCGCTTCAGCGAGGCGCGCGCCGCGCACTGGCTGCTGCTGATCGGCCCCGACCGCGTGGAAGCGGCACGCGCGCACCTGCGCTCTCTGGTCAGCGCTCGACCCGACAACCCGGCTTCCCAGACCGGCATCGCCGCCGAACTCCGGCACTCGCCCCTCGCGTCGCGCAAGGGGCGAGTGGACATGCGTCACGCCTGGATCGATCCCCTGCTGGTCGCGGGGCCGTGGCTCGCCGGTGGGCTCGTCGCCGTGTGGGTGGCGCGGCGGCTCCTCCGCCGCCGCTGAGCCGCGCGCCCGCCGCCGACCTCCGCGTCCCCCAAGCGGCCGACAGACAGACCGCTCCCGACGGCGTAGCGTCGCAGAGAGCGGGGGTCGGGTGGATTCGAAGCAGCGGGGCGCGCCGACGACAGCGGCGCGCCCCCACAGGTGGCGCGAGATCACAGCCGGGGTCGTCTGGGCCTCGATCGTTTTGTGCGTCTTCGCGCTCTGGCAACTGTTCGCCCGGGAGTTCGCTGGCGCCGTCGGCACGGCTCTGCATTCCCCGCCCTCCCGGGAGAGTCGCGTCCCGTCCTTCTGGGGCTTCGTGGTCGTCGCGGCGGTGCTGCTGGTGTGCGCCGTCGGCGCCCTCGCAGCACGCCGCTGGCTAGCCCTGCCGATCGCCCTGCTGCTCGCTTTCGGCGCGGGAACGATCGCGTCGGGCATGTATCCGCAGGTTGCGCCGTTCGTCTCCGGGCGTGAAGAAGGCCCCGATCCGCGAAAGGATCGAGGCCTCTTGTACGCCGTGCCCCCGGAGGGATTCGAACCCCCGACCTACGGTACCGGAAACCGGCGCTCTATCCCCTGAGCTACGGAGGCGTACCGATCGAGACTATCACCGCCGACTCCGGCCCCGTGACGACGGGTCAGGGATACCCGCGCGTCCACAGACCGTAGACGGCGAAGAACTGCAGGACCACGAGGGCGATCAGGATGCCGTTGCGTGTGCGCTGGGAGGCGGAGAGCCGTTCGTGCGCGAGGAGCGGAGACATCGGCATGAGCAGACGGAACGTGCTGGCCTGCGGCAGGAAGACGCCGAAGATGTAAAGCCCGTAGCTGAGCCCGTACGCCGCGACCACGATTCCGAGCTTGCGCACCGGCCGCGACCAGATCAGCATCGCGAAGCCGACCATCAGCGCGATCACCAGCAACCATCCGAAAACGCCCAGGTACTGGCCCATGAAACGGAACCAGGGGGTCAGGGGCATGAACTCGCCGTTGCCGACGAACGGACGCCACCAGGCCGTCTCCGTGAGCACGTAGGCGTGAGGGGTTCCGGTCCACGCATCCGCGATCCAGGACCAGGCGAGCCCGGCGAGCGCCGTGACACCGCCCGCGACGAGCAGCCCCGCCACTTCGCGACGGGGGAACGGATCGATCCTCCGGCGCCACCAGCGCACGAGGAAGACGATGCCGAGCGCCAGCGCGAGCGCGAGGGCGCCGGGTCGCGTGAACGCCGCGACCAGCGCGATCGGAGTGATCCACACGTACTTGCGCTTCACAGCCAGCAGGAGCGCCGCGAAGGTCAGGGTGAGCACGAGAGATTCCGCGTACGCGATGACGAACACGAACGACAGCGGCGCGAAGGAGAAGAAGATCACTGCCCACTTCGCCTGGCGCGGCGAGGTGACGGCGCGCAGCAGCAGGAACAGCAGCACCGTTGCGGTGGCGCTGAAGAAGATGCTGAGCCCGATTCCGGCCGCACGCCAGTCGGAACCGACGAGATCGCCGACCAATCGTTCGAGCCAGGGATAGATCGGCAGGAAGGCCCAGTCGTTTTCGAGCACGTTGCCGTTGGGGCCGATGGGGATGACAGGCGGGTACCCGATCAGCGAGATGCGACCGTAACGGTCCGCGTCCCATCCCGTCAGGAAGGCGGCGAACGTGCCGACCGGTCGGTCCTGCGCGCCGAAGCCCCATCCAGCGGCCGTGGACACCAGGTACCAGAAGAGCAGGAACGCCAGGTTCATCCCGCGGGCGATCGCCCAGTAGCCGATCACCTGGGCAAGCTCGATCCGCCGCACCGCGCGCACGCCGGGATCGGGTCGGGATACATCGTCGACCCAGCCGTGGACGGCCTTCACCGCGCGGCCCCAGCGTGGCGTGCGTGTGCCCTCCGAATCGGCATGCAGTTGCGAACCGGTCACCGTCACGACTTTCCTCTCCCCGCGTGGCGCGAGCGATCCTAGGCGAAGCGGCTATGCCAGCCCCCACAGGATGCTCCCATCTTCGAGCGCGGAGCAAAAGCCCGGCGCTTCAGACGAGGAACACGCCGTCGAGCAGACCCGGATTGTGCGCGTGGACGAGCACCCCGAACACCACCGCGTCGAACAGGAGGTGCACCGTGACGACGTAGGCGAGCGAACGGGTGCGCAAGAAGATGTAGCCCTGCAGCAGCGCAAACGGGATCGTGAGGACCGGCCCCCAGGCGCGGTAGCCGAGCTCCCACAGGAAGGAGACGAAGACGATCGCCTGCACGAGGTTGGCGGTGAGATCCGGCAGATGGCGGCGCAGGAGCGCGAAGACGGTGCAGATGAAGAACAGTTCGTCCCAGATCCCGACCGCTCCGACTCCGATGAAGAGGCGGGCGATGAGATCGGGCGTGTCGACGACGGGCCAGTTCTGATAGACGCCGGAGCTGATGAAGTAGAAGGGCAGGATGAGCCAGCCGAGCATGAGCACCGCGACCAGCCATCCCCACTGGAACCGGGTCCATCGCCCGCCCCCGCGCCACGGGAAGCGGATCGCGCGGTCGCGGTAGACGAACCGCGACACGAGATACGGCACCGCGACGGCTCCCCCCAGCGCGAGGGTGAATCGCACCATCGCGGCGTTGTCGAGCTCCGCAGCCAGCGGGATGGCGCTGACGATCAGCATCCCCGCCGAGATGAGCGACAGGTCGCGCAGCAGCGAGACCTCCCGCGGGTGACGGCGATCCGCCCACCACGCCGCGACGAGGCCCGCAGCGAGCAGGACCCACCCCAGCCAGGGAGTGAGCAGCACGAAGAACGCCGGTGCGGCGAGCGCCACCAGCAGCGAGGCCGCGAGCGGCCACGCCCGCAGCGCAGTGCGGCCGACCGTGTCCGCGGCGGGCACCTCAGCCGCCCGATCGCCGGTAGGCGAGGTCGCGGATCGCGCGCCCGACTCGCTCGCCCTTGCGCTCGAAGGCCGTGACGACACGGCCCTCGAAGCGCGGCGCCCAGTCCCCCTCGAACGCGCGGTCGAACGTCGTCGCCTCATCGAGCACGGCGCGCATCTGCAGCGCGTAGTCCTCCCAGTCGGTGGCCAGGCGCAGCATCCCGCCGGGGCGGAGTGCACGCGAGAGCGTCGGCACGACGTCCGGCTTCACCAGCCGCCGCTTCGTGTGCTTCTTCTTGTGCCACGGGTCGGGGAAGAAGATCCACACCTCATCGACCGACCCTGCCGGCAGCAGATGCTCCAGCACCTCGGGCGCGTTCGCCTCGACGAGGCGCAGGTTGCCCACACCGGCGCGGTCGGCATCGAGCATGGTGCGCGCGAGTCCCGCACGGAAGACCTCCACGGCGAGGAAGTCGGTGTGGGGTCGCGTGGTCGCCGCATGCACGATGGCGTGACCCTGGCCCGAGCCGATCTCGACGATCAGCGGCGCCTGCCTGCCCCACACCGCCGCCACGTCGATGTGCGCGTCAGCGGCGACGGACGTGGCGGCGTTGTCTCGCGGGACCGGGAGCATCAGGTGAGGCCCGAGCTCGGACCAGGCGCGCTCCTGGGCCTCGGACATCCTCCCGCTGCGGCGCACGAACGAGACGGGGCGATCGCGGAAGACGCCGGATGCGGGATCGGTCATCCCCCCAGGATACGAAGCGCCTCAGGCCGTGACGAAGTCGATGAGCTCCTCGACGCGACCCAGCAGCGCCGGTTCCAGGTCACGGTAGCTGTGGACGCTCGCGAGGATGCGCTGCCACGCGCGTGCGAGATCGACCTTGTCGCGCGCCGGCCAGCCGAGTCCCCGACAGACGCCGGTCTTCCAGTCGATCCCCCTCGGCACCTCCGGCCAGGCCGTGATCCCGACCGCGCGCGGTGTGACGCACTGCCACACATCGATGAACGGGTGGCCCACGATGCGCACGTGGGCGCCGTGTCGACCGCGCGCGACCTGCGCCGCGATCCTCGACTCCTTCGATCCCGCGACGAGGTGGTCGACGAGCACGCCGTATCGACGTTCGGCCGTGGGCGGCTCCGCCTCGAGGAGGTCCGAGAGCAGGTCGATCCCCTCGAGGTACTCGACCACCACGCCCTCCACACGCAGATCGTCCCCCCACACCTTCTCGACGAGCTCGGCGTCGTGCTTGCCCTCGACGAGGATGCGGCTCGGGCGGGCGATGCGCGCGCGCTGATCGGCGACCGCGAACGATCCGGATGCGGTGCGCGCGCGCCCGCCGGTGGCCCGGGCGACGGGGGGCGCGATGAGACGGACGGCTACCCCGTCGATCAGGAAGCCGGGACCCAGCGAGAACATGCGTCGCCTGCCGGTGCGATCCTCCAGCTGGACGAGTCCACCTTCAACCGCCGTGACCGCGCCGCAGAATCCGTCCTCGGCGACCTCCACCACCGTGTCGCGCTCGGCGGGGACCTCCTCGAGGCTCTTCGCGTTCCGCTCGCGCCAGCCGGCGGCGAGCACGTCCGTGGGGTACCGATCATCCATAACGCCGAGCAGCGTAACCAACACGAGCATGCACATCCGGCAACGACCCGCATCCATGGCGTACACAGACTCGCCCTCAATAGACTCGGACGAGGGCGGAGTCCGCCCCCGAGGGAGGCCATCGATGCGACCACGCTGGGCATATGCACTGGTGGCCGCGCTGGCCGCCGTCTTCCTGGTCGCGGCCCCGGCCGCCGCAACGCCGCCGGTGGAGCTCGGCGCGTCGTACGTGAGCGACGAGGCGGGGGTCCTCGGCGATGCGGAGCGGGCCCAGGTCGAGGACCGCCTCGAGCAACTCGCCGAGACCGACAACCTGAACCTGTGGGTCGTCTACGTCGACCGCTTCAGCAACCCGTCTGATGCCGAGGACTGGGCGACCCAGACCGCTGAGCAGGGCGGTCTCGGGCCGAACCAGTACCTGCTGGCCATCGCCGTCGACGCCCGCCAGTACTGGATCTCCAGCGACACCTCGGGCCCGCTGAGCGCGAGCCAGATCACCTCCGTCGATCAGGACTGGGTGTATCCGGCCCTGCGCAACGGCGACTGGGCGGGCGCTGCCATCGCTGCCGCCGACGGGATGTCCGCGGCCCGCAGCGGTGCGGGCGGCGGCGGTGTGCCCGGCTCGGGTTCGTCCGGTTCGGGTTCCGGCTCCGGCGGTGCAGTGGGCATCGTGATCATCGTCGTCTCCGTTCTGGCGCTGGTGGCCGTGGGCGCATATTTCGTCATCCGCGCGGCTCGGCGGCGCGCCGCATCCCGCCCCGCGGAGAGCACGGAGGATCTCGGCAAGCGCGCGGCCGCGGCCCTCGTCGCCGCCGACGACGCCCTGCGCGAGGCCGAGCAGGAGCACGGCTTCGCCGCCGCGCAGTTCGGCGAAGAGGCCACGAGAGGACTCCGCGACGCTCTGACGACGGCACGCGCGGAGTTGGAGCAGGCCTTCACCGTGCGTCAGCAGCTCGACGATGAGATCCCCGACACCGACGAGCAGGTGCGCGCCTGGCACGAGCAGACGCTGCAGCTGGCCACCTCGGCCGATCAGCGCGTTCAGAGTCAGCTCGAGGCGTTCGCCGACCTGCGACGGATCGAACAGGATCTTCCCGCGACCCGCGAGCGGCTCCGCATGTCCCGGGCCGAGGCGGCTCCCGCCCTCCAGGGTGCTCAGGAGCGCTTCGCCGAGCTGACCGCCTCGTACCCGGCCGCGGCCCTGAGCACGATCGCCGACAACACGACGCAGGCGACCGACCGGCTCGCTCTCGCCGATGGCCAACTCTCTGCGGCGGATGCCGCAGCCGCCGCCGGAGACACGGGCAAAGCCGCCGTCGCCCTGCGTACCGCCGAGCAGGCCATCGCGCAGGCACGACAGCTGGCGGATGCGGTCGGCGCGCACGGCGACCGCATTGCCGCCGCCGCCGCAGAGATCCCCGCGCTTCGCGCCGAACTCGCACGGGACATCGCCGCCGCCGAGACCCTGCCCGACCCCGACGGTCGGCTCGCAGCCGCATCCGCCGCCGCTCGCGCGCAGCTCGACGCGCCGGCCGAAGACCCCGTGGCTGCGCTCGCGGCACTGCAGCGGGTCGACGAAGAACTCGACGCACTCCTGCGCACCGCACGCGACGCCGCGGCGCGCGCCGAGCACGCACGCCAGGTGCTGCCGCCGACGCTTGCACACGCGCAGGCGCAGATCGGCGCCGCCGAGGACTTCATCTCATCCAGGCGCGGCGCGATCGGCGCCACCGCCCGTACGCGCCTCGCCGACGCCCGCGCATCGTTCGCCCTGGCCGAGCAGCAGGCTCAGGCAGCGCCCGAGCAGGCGCTGGATGCGGCTTCGCGCGCCGCGCGCCTCGCCTCCGACGCCATCTCCGCCGCCCAGTCAGACGTCTCCGACTTCTCCGGAGGATCCGGCGGCGGGGGCGATCTCGGCGCGATGCTCGGCGGCATCCTAATCGGCTCCGCACTGGGAGGCAGCCGCCGACGCGACGGAGGCTTCGGAGGCTTCGGGAGCGGCGGCTTCGGGAGCGGCGGCTTCGGCGGCGGAAGCTTCGGCGGCGGAGGCTCCCGCGGTGGCTTCGGCGGAAGCTTCGGGGGCGGAGGCTCCCGCGGCGGCAGCGGCGGCAGATTCTGACGGACTTCACGAACCACGACGAAAGGAAACACGATGGCCAAGCAGTCCATCTTCGGACGCATCTCCACCCTCGTCCGGGCGAACATCAACGCGATGATCGACCAGGCCGAGGACCCGCAGAAGATGCTCGACCAGCTCGTCCGCGACTACACGAACAACATCGCCGACGCGGAAGCGGCGATCGCGGAGACGATCGGCAATCTGCGCCTTCTCGAGCGCGACCACCAGGAGGACGTTCAGGCGGCGGCCGAGTGGGGCAGCAAGGCGCTGGCGGCCAGCCGTCGCGCCGACGAGATGCGCCGCGCCGGCAACACGACCGACGCCGACAAGTTCGACAACCTCGCCAAGATCGCCCTGCAGCGCCAGATCTCCGAAGAGAACGAGGCAAAGGCATCCGCGCCGCAGATCGCTGCGCAGACCGAGGTCGTCGACAAGCTCAAGGACGGCCTCAACGGCATGAAGCAGAAGCTCGAGCAGCTTCGCTCCAAGCGCAGCGAACTCCTCGCCCGCGCGAAGGTCGCCGAAGCCCAGAACAAGGTGCACGACGCGATCAAGAGCGTCAACGTCCTCGATCCCACGAGCGAGCTAGGCCGCTTCGAAGACAAGATCCGTCGCCAGGAGGCCCTTGCCGCCGGCAAGGCGGAGCTGGCCGCATCCAGCCTCGACGCCCAGTTCGAGAGCCTCGAGGACGTCGGCGAACTGACCGAGGTCGAGGCGCGCCTGGCCGCGCTGAAGGCGGGCGGGTCCGCGCAGGGCGCGCTCGGCGCCGGCGCCACGGGCGACGAACTCGGCCAGCAGCAGCAGCTGCCCCAGCAGCACCAGCAGTGACACGTCGGAGGGGCCGCGCCCCGCGCGGCCCCTCCCCCATCCGGGAGTCGAGATGACACGGTTCCTCATCACACCCGTGTGGCAGGGTTCGCCCTCCGCGCGCGCGATGCAGCTCGTGGACGGTGCGGAGGCCATCGCGGGCGACCTGCCGCGCGCGGCATGCACGAACGTGCCGGTTCCGCTCGGTGCGGGAGAGGCGCTCGACACGGGCGTGCACCGCTACAGCGCGCTGCGCCAGGTGCAGCACGATCTGCGTGACGCCCTCGCCACGTCCGACGAGCGCGCGCTCACGGTCGGCGGCGACTGCGCCGTCGGCGTCGCCGCCGTCGAGCGTTCGGCCCGCGCCGGACGGATCGCGGTCGTCTGGGTCGATGCGCATCCGGATCTGCACACGCCGGAGTCCTCTGCCTCTCACGCGTTCGGCGGGATGGCGCTGCGCGCCGTGCTCGGCGACGGTGCGCCCGATCTCGCGCTGACCCCCGGCACCGTCGCGCCCGCCGACGTGGTCCTCGTCGCCGCGCGTGCCGTGGACGACGCCGAGCAGGAGTACATCGACGCGCACGGCATCACCGTGATCGATGCGGCCGCGCTTTCCGATCCCGCCGTGCTCGCGCGGACCGTCCAACAGCTGGGCGTCGACGCGGTGCACGTGCACGTCGATGTCGACGCACTCGACCCCGCAGAGATGCCGGGCGTCAAGGACTCCGAGCCCTTCGGCGCCTCGCTGGCCGAACTGGTCGCGGCTCTGAAGGCGCTGCGTGATGCGGTGCCGCTGGCCGGCGCCTCGCTCGCCGGGTTCGCCCCCGCATCCCCCGCCGCAGCGAGCGATGACATGGGCACACTGCTGCGACTGGTCGGGGCCCTCGCGTGAGTGCCGCGAGACCGCCCGCCGGGTGGCGGCAGCGGGCCGACCGCGCGGTCGCACGATCACGCGCCCTGGAGCGCTGGATCCCGTCCTTCCTCCTGGACTCGCCCGTCAGCGCACTGGGTTACGCCTATGGATGTGCGGTGGGGTGGGTCTGGGGAACGCTGTGGAGCCGCGGACGCGTCGAGCGGCACGGCCGTCTCTTCGTGTTCCGAGGGATGCCGTCGTGGGCGTTCCCGCGCGGCGGGGTGTGCGTGGGGCATTGCTTCCTCACCGGCGACGGCCGTATCGACGACCGGCTGATCGCGCACGAGTCCGTGCACGAGCGGCAGTGGCGCCGGTTCGGGATCCTGATGCCCATCGTCTACAGCATCGCCGGGCGCGACCCGCTGCGGAACCGCTTCGAGATCGAAGCCGGTCTCGCCGACGGCAACTACATCCCGCGCTGACTCCCGTTTCGTCTCGCTCCGCTCGCTCAACGACCGGAAGCCGCACCGGTCGTTGAGCGCCGAGCGCAGCGAGGAGACGAAACGTCCGCAGCGGA
>JASCPH010000004.1 GCA_029959545.1 Microbacteriaceae bacterium PS02066
CGCCGTGCCGCCGTCGAAGCCACACCCCCCCGTCGACCCACGCCGACCCCCAAACCGAAGCCGGCGCGCGCCAACACACCCAAACCCCCGCGCATGCCGAAGGAGGCGCCGGCGCCGGCGCCGACCGCACGGCCTCGCCCGTCGACGCCGCGGCCGCGCACCCATCCCGGCTACCAGTGGCTCGACAAGGCACGCAGCGACGCCGAGAAGCTCCCCGCAGAGCTCGCCAGCGCGTTCTCAGAGGCACTCGACGGCTACGAAGCGGACCTCGATCGTCACGTCGACGAGCTCGAGCAGTGGCGCAAAGACCACCGAGAGCTGCGCGGCCAGCTGCGCGCCGCGGCCGAGACCCTCAAGACGGCCACCATCGCCGCCGGCACCGGCCTCTCCGTCGGAGGGGTGATCGAGAGAGCGCTGCAGGAGGCAACCCTGCGGCACCAGTCCGCCGTCGACGCCCTCGCAGACCACGATCGCCCTTCCCCACCGGCCAGGCCACGCACACCGCGACTTCGGACCGCGCGTGCTGCCCGAACCTCGCAGCCGAGGCAGCTGCAGCCGCACGGCACCAACGCATGCCGAGCGCGCGGCTGCGACCGCCCCGAGTGCATCGAAGCCGGCCGCGAGTATCACCGGCAGTGGATGGCGAACCGGAAGGCGCAGAGCATCCCGCTCGAGCACCACGGGACCGCCTACGGCTACCAGCTCGGCTGCAAGGACCGCGACCACTGCCCCGCGGAGATCTCGTGCGCCGATGCGTCACTGGCTGAGGAACGGCGCCGACGCCGGGAGGCCGGCATCGCCCCGCAGGCCCCGCGCGTGCCCGCCGAGCCGATCCGACAGCACGTCCGCCAGCTCATGGCATCCGGCATGACCGTCCTCGAGATCGCCGACCAGGCACAGGTGTCCAAGACCGGCGTGAAGATCCTCCTCTACGGCCGCTCAGGCACCCGCAAAGGAGAGCTGCCCCGCGAGATCGAAGCAGAGAAAGCACGACGACTGCTCGCCCTGCAGCCGACTACCGCAGCCACGAAGTTCGCCCGCTCCGCCTGACACCAACATCAGGAAGGCCACCATGAACGACCGCACCACACCTACCACCACCATCACGATCCAAGTGCCCAGCACCGCACCCGAGGACGTGATCTCACGAGTCACCGCGCTCGGCGCGGAGCTCGGCGCCCAAGGCGGAATCGACCAGGTGCTCCTCGAGCTCGTGCGCACCTGTCACGTCTGCGGCTGCACCGACGAGCGAGCATGCTTCGGCGGCTGCTGGTGGGTCAACGACGACGGCACCCCCGACCTCTGCTCGAGCTGCGAGGACAGGCCCCACCAATGACACAGGAAAGCACCGCCCGAACCTGCCTTGCCACCGCCACAGGGCAACGCGGCTACTGCGGACGCAAGACGTCATCGGCAGCCACCACGATCGCCGACGTGACCTGCAAAGACTGCGGCGCAGCCGTGCGTGCAGACCAGCAAGCCGGCATCCTCACCCCCGAGCTGACCGCGGCGATCGCATGCTGACCGCCAGCTGGTCATCATGGACTCCCGGACGCCCAGGAGGCGCGCTGCGCGGCGTCATCGACGACGTCGCCGACAAAGACACCCACCAGTCCGGCGAACGAGTGTGGCGCTGCGCCCACCATCACACCACCGAGGCCGACGCCACGCGATGCGCCACCACCGAGCTCAAGCGCCGCCAGAACGCCCGGCCGCTGAACTGGTCCCAACGAGTCACCATGCGGATGATCGCCGATGGCCGATCACTCTCCGGCGGCGCCAGCTACCTCGACACGACAGGCCTGGGGATCCCCGGCGGCACCATCCAGTCCCTCCGCAGGCGAGGACTGATCGAACGCTACTCGTGGGTCGAACCCGGCTGGGTGCTCACGAAAGTCGGCGTCGACGCCATCAACAGCGGCGCGTGCGACGAACCCGACAGCGGCCCCGACGACTGACCGCACCGACCTCCACAACCCGGATGTCCGCGAACACCCCCAACATCGGCCTATACCCAGCAAGAAGGGCCTGCAGCAACACCATGCACGGGGGTTCCCCCACCGGGCATGCAGGCGTATAGTCAGTGAATGTCACATTCACTGTTCGATTGAGGAGAAACGCCATGACCATCACCCAGACCGCCGCCCCCACGGGCACCGCGGTCACCATCACAGGAACCATCCGCACCCCGCTCACCCTCGTCCGCCGCCTCCCCGACCGCCGAGCACGAGTAGGGTTCCGCGTCGACACCGACGCCGGCCCCTACAACGTCCACGCCAACGGCGCCCTCGCCGAGCTGCTCCGACTGACAACGCACCGCGGGGACCGCGTCACCGTCCACGCCCCCGCCGCCACGTTCAGCCACCCTGACCAGACCATCCCCGACCTCGAAGCCGACAGCGTCGAACTCGACCTCCACTGACCCGCGACGAAGATGGACACCACCGACGCACTACCAGGGAGCACCATGACCCGCATCTTCCACGTCAACGGCAAGCCCGTCGACGTCACCGACGCCGCGGCCGTCCAGGCACTCACCCCGGACGAGTACGCCGACCTGCTCACGCAGACCCTCAACGACACCGACGCGAACGACACCGAGATCATCGGACTGCGCCAGGACCAGCCGCCCACCGGCACAGGGTTCATCATCATGAATCCGCCCACAGAGGAGGCCGAGCATGCCTAACCCCGCCCCCACCACGACCGGCACCGACAGCTCCCTCCTTACCCCCATCCAGCGCCAACGCGCACTCACCCTCTCCGACGCACTCTGGCGCCTCCGCACCGGCCAGCACGACGCCGGCGACGACATCACCCTGACCATCCCCGCACCCGCCATCGAAGGCATCGAGAAGATCCTGTTCGCCCTCGCCGAAGGGGATCTGCGGTTCGCGTCCGTGCGGGCCGGTCAGCTGATGGATGGTGTCAGCGCGGCGCTGCGCGATCGCGCAGTGGGGGAGCAGTGGCGGGCGGCGTTCGATCACGCCCGCCAGGACGGACACAACGAGGCCGAGGCGCGTGAGTTCGCCGACGAGTACGCCGCCTACGTGGAGGACCGGCAGTACGAGCTGCGCGACCCCGACCTGCCGATCCCCTCACCGAGCGAGTACACCCGATGACCGGGGCTGCGCCGTCGTCCGTCACTCTGGATGTGCGCGCGACGATCGTGCGAATACTCCAGCAGCACACCGACGAGCCTGACGAAGAGGCAGGTTTCATCGCCGACGACATCATGGACGCGCTGAACCTGGGCAGTGAGCTCACGGTCGCCGTCCCGAGGCCGCGGCGCCGCGGCGAGCATGAGTGGCCGTGCGCGCTGTTCTACACCGGCAATTGGAAAGGCCAGCAGCCACGCGCCCGATGCAGCTGCCCGCCGGTAGCGGATGGGTCCGTGTCATGAAGGATCCACGCCAGCTCTCGCAGGCCGAGCTCGACGAGTACCTCGACCAGCTCATCAATGAGGGGAACGATGACAGCCCCGAGTTCCACCGCGCGTACCAGGTCTGGGAGGAGCTCAACGGCTGACCCAGACCTCGACCGCACTCCTCGGGGCCCCGCTCACCGGCGGGGCCCGATTTCTGTCCGCGAACACCCCCAACACCGGCCTATACCCAGCAGACGAACGGGAGAGGCCATGTGCGACGACATCGACCACGGAGGGCGACGGTGCCCGTCGTCGACAGCCGCAGGGCAGCGGCGTCGGCGTGCGGAGAAGCGTGAGCAGAACGCCGAGAAGCAGCTCGAGGCCTTCATCGGGGCAACCCCGTTCCGGCCGGTCTCTGGCGAGCTGATGCGAATGAGCTCCCGCCCCAGCTACTACGACACCGACGAGTGGATCGAGTACGAAGACACCCTCCGCGCCGCCGCGGAACGCCACGGCATCGAGATCTCGGAACTGCAGCACGCAGACGGGCTCTGGGAAGGCGCATCTGAACCAGCCGGCGCCTACATCGTCCGTGCGGACAGCTTCGAGCAGGTCACCGACTGGGCGGGAGAGCTCGCAGGACGGTATGAGCAGGACAGCATCATGGCCGGGTACTTCGACCCGGACGGACCTGACCGGGTTTACAGCTTCGCCGCCGACACCGGCTCGCAGCTGCAAGTCCAGGAGACTCTCGACATCCTCCGCGCCGCCGGCGCACCAGGTGGCAGGCTCTACGACGGCAAGCTCGAGATCGCCGAACCCGCCGAGTACCCGCTGCCGGCATCCGCCGTGAACGCGATCGCCGCACGTCTCGGCACGTCGCCCACCTTCGCTCGAGCGCACGTCGCGTTCGTGCCAGGCACCGACAGCTACCAGCGCCACCAGCCCATCAAGGAGATCCAATCGCTCAGAGAGCGATACGCCGACGCGCACGGGTTCCCGCAACGCAAACCCATCCCCCGGCTGACCGAGCTCGACGACATCGCTGCAGCGCGAGCCTACGCGGCCGCAGCGCACGAACCCACCCACCCACAGGTCGCCCGGTCTTACCGAAGCCTGCGCCAGCACATCGGCGCGCAGTGGGACATGCTCACGGAAGCCGGCTACACCTTCGAGCCCTGGCACGGAGAGGCCGAGCAGCCCTATGCCGACTCCGCCGCGATGCTCGACGATCTGCGACAGAACAAGCATCTGTTCTACTTCCGCACCGAGGTCTCGCAGCACACCGAAGGCGCTCTACCGCCGGACCACCCGATGGCACGCACCGTGACCGTCACCCTCCCCTCGGGAGAGCGCGCGCCGATGCTCGCCAACGACGTGTTCCGCGCTGTCCACGACGCAATCGCCCACAGTGAAGGGCACCAATTCGGCCCCTACGGGGAGAAGCGCGCCTGGTGGACGCACCGGGCATGTCTCCCCCGCGAAGCGCGACTCGCGCTGTGGTGCGAGACGCGCGCACAGAACTGCTGGACCAACGCTGGCCCACACATGACTGCTGAGACCGAGCCCGGACACCCGCGCCTCCTCCGCCGAGGAGAAGAGGGCTGGATCCCGTTGAGTGACCGTCCCTACGCGCAGCAGAAGTGCTGCCGCGTGGACACCGCGCTCCTCTAGCGCGTCAGAGACCTCGGGCGATCTCGTGCGCCAGCGCCGAGGGGAACACCTCATAGTCGTCTGTACCGACCGCGAGGATCCTCACGGTCGCATCCTCCTCGAGGAAAGCGGCATCGGTTGACGCGCGTCGCCGATCAGCCTAGCATCAGTGAATGTCACATTCACTAGTGTTCGATCTGAGGAGGACACCATGACCACCGTCATCAAGATCACGCCTGCCGGCGAGGTCAGCACCATCGACGTCGACGAGCTCGCCGACTATCAGCAGGAAGTCGGCGGGTGGATCGCAGAGCTGCGCCTGACCAACGGGCACGCTCTACTCGTCGACGAGGATGCGGGCATCAAGAGCACCGAGCCCAACCTGCTCGCGTCGCTCTACCTGACCCAGCACGGCCGCGGCACCCTGCTGTTCAGCAACGCGCTTATCGTCGGGCTGCAAGCCAGAAGCGGCGAGTGGACCGACGTCGCCCCCGACGTCGACGAGCAGCTGCGCGCGATCGCCGCCCAGATCTGACCAATGAGCACCCAGACAGCTCGGCCGGCACTCGCGCCGGCCGAGCCGCACCACTCCCCCGCGAGCGACTACTGCCAGCGCTGGTCCCGAGGCTCGCACTCGTGGCGCCACGCCTCCGAAGGTGGCTTCGATCCCCGGCTGTACCGGGTCGCCCCGATCACCGAGGCCACCGCGCGAGCGTTCGTCATCGAGGAGCACTACGCCGCATCCTTCCCCGCGGCACGCTTCTCGATCGGACTCCTCACCCGTGACGACCGCTTCCCCATCAACGGAGCCATCGTCGACGGAATGGCTCTCGTCGGCGTCGCCACCTTCTCCACTCCCATGACCCGCGGCGTGCTCTCCTCCGTGTTCAGCACGCTCGAGCCCTACGAGCAAAGCATCGAGCTGGGCCGATTCGTCCTCACAGATACGCCGGCGAACGCCGAGTCCTGGTTTCTCGCCCGCGCCTTCCGTCACGCCTACGACCGCGGCATCCGCGGTGTCGTCTCCTTCGCAGATCCCATGCCTCGTCGTCGACTGATCACCGAGACTCTCGACGACGGCACCACCGTTGACCGCATCGAGCAGCTCAGCCCCGGCCACGTCGGAACCATCTACCAGGCAAGCTCCGCGATTGCCCTCGGACGCAGCACCGCACGCACGCTGAACTATTACGCCCGCCGAGGAGTCGTGCTCTCCGAGCGTTCCCTGTCCAAGATCAGGGGGCAGGAGCGGGGAGCAGATGCCGCGGAGCGATTTCTGGTCTCCCTCGGCGCCCCCATCCGACGAGCCGGCCAAGACCCCCGGAGCTGGCTACGCGAGGCGCTGGCCGCGCTCGAGGTCACCAAGATCAGGCATCCAGGGAACTTCCGCTACGCCTTCCCGCTCGGCAGCAGCACCCAGCGCCGGCGCATACCGATCACGCTGCCTCGCACCGCGTACCCCAAGTCGGCCACCGACATTCTGCAGGGCTGACCGCCTCCCGCTGGCCCGCTCAGAACCGGTTGTAGGAACCGCTCAGAGATGTCCACGACGACTCGACGAGACCGAGGAATCGCGGCTAAAGTGTCCGCGTCCAACGCGTGTGTCTACTCCTCGAGTTGTCCATCGCGGTTCGAGCTGACGACACCCGCCAGAAACATGTGCTCGCAGCTCATCGTTTACAGAGTGGTGACGACGGTACCTGCTGGTTTGTACAGCACAGCCAAGGCGGTAACGCCGACGATGGCGAATCCGAGCAGCGCGCTAGCCGCGATGGGCAGTCCAATGACACCGAGCCAGCCCGCGATCGGGTAGCTAACCAGAAAGCAGCCGTGCGAAAGTGCGAATTGTGCGGTGTATACCAGGTTGCGGTTAGCGGGGGTGGACGCGTCGGCTAGAAGCCGTGACGAAGGGGTGTTAATCAGCGAGGTACTGGCACCGAGCAACGCCCAGGTGGCAAGCAGCATCCACCAGCCCTCTCCCGTGGTCGTGGCGATAATCGTCATCGCGATGGCCGCGATCAGACCCGAAACAAGCGTCCAGGCACCGATGCTCATGGCGCACAAGACACCGATGCGGTCGACGATCCACGGGACGTTGAGGGCAATGATCAGGGAGCCGACCCCATACGCGCCGAGGGCGAGGGCGAGGGCGGTGTCATCCAGGTCGAACACGCCTTTGGTGTAGACGACGGAGTTGACCAGGACGATAGCGGTGCCGGCCGCGACGACCACGTTGGCGGCCATCAGGAAGCGGAGGCTGGGCGTGCGGGCGAACACGCGCAGCCCGGTTGGCAGCCGCTCCCAGAACGTGCCGGTGGACGCATCGGGTACGTGTGCGGGAAGGCGGGCGATGAGGACGAGGGTGGCGGAGGCGGCGAAGCCGACGGCGGTGCCCACGAACAGGTTGTTGTAGCTGATCACGGCAAGTAGGGCTGCGGCGATGACGGGGCTGAGGATCGAGTCGAGATCGTAGGCGAGGCGTGACAGCGCGAGGGCACGAGTGTACTGCTGGGGGTCGGGCAGCACGCTCGGGATGAGTGATTGGAAGGCGGGGGTGAAGGTCGCGGACGCGGACTGCAGCACGAACACGAGCACGTAGATCTGCCAGGTGTCCTGGACGAAGGGCAGGGTGAACGCGATCGCGAGTCGAACGGCGTCGGCGCCGACCAGAACGGCCTTCTTGGGGAGCCTGTCCACGAGCGCTGCAACCAGGGGTGCGACGCCGACGTAGGCGACCATCTTGATCGTCAACGCGGTGCCGAGCACCGATCCGGCGGCATCTCCGGCGATCTCGAACGCGAGCAGTCCGAGGGCAACGGTGAGCAGGCCGGTGCCGACAAGGGCGATGACCTGGGCGAAGAACAGCGCCCGGTAGGTGCCGTTGCGTAAGACGGTGATCATGGCGCCACAGGGCGGCTGGCGTCGGCTCCGGCGTGGTGGTGCGGGGCGGCGCCACCGAGGGAGTGCTCGGCTTGGAAGATCGCGTCCGTGACCAGCTGGCGCGCGTGTTCGTCGGCGAGGGCGTAGAACACGCGGGTGCCGTCTTGTCGGGTGGTGACCATACGGGCCAGGCGCAGCTTGGCGAGATGCTGGGAGACGGCGGCGGGTGACTTGTCGACGATGTCGGCGATGTGGTTCACGGACAACTCCCCGGCTCCCTCGAGCGCGAGGATGATCCGCACGCGGGTGGCGTCAGCGAGCATCGCGAAGACCTCGACGGCGAGCTCTACGTAGAGGCTGTCGGGGTCGCGGCCGCATGTCACGTTATCTGCATTCATACGCAGATTCTTCCATATGGAGGGATGGCTCGCCGCTGACGATGATGCTCAGTCGAGGTGGCGGGCGCGGTGCAGGAGCGCGTCCATGCCGAATTCAAGGTGTGCGGCGGCGTTGTCGTCGAGGAAGAGATCGCGGACGCTGGTGAGTGCGGGGAACGAATGTGCGGCGAGTTCCTGCTCGAAGCGGTGGGCGCCGTCCTCGGGGGTGGTCTGTTCTTCGTGGACGAGTCCGACCACGAGGTAGTTGAGGCTCCAGAAGGTGGTGACGGCGAGGTCGGGGTCGACGCCGGCATCGAGCAGCGCGGCAATCACCGCCTCCCCTAGCCGCAGGGTGTTGGTTTCGGAGACCCTCGTACCCGAGACGAGATGTGCGCCGTCGCGGTGGTTCAGAAGGACCTGGCGGTAGCGGCGGAAGATCTCTTTGACCCGGTCGATCGGCGGGTGTGGGAGGTCGTCGAAGGAGAGCTCGCCGAGAATGGCGTCTGCCATCAGGTCGAAGAGGCGCGCTTTGCTCCCCACCTGCAGCGACACCGAGTTGAGGTGAACGTCGAGATGTCGGGCGATCCCACGGAGGGTGATGGCGTCCGCCCCGCCGCGATCGAGCAGGGCCAAGGCGGCGTGGATGACGTCGCGGCGGGATAGTCGGTCGGCCACAGGTCTCTCCTCCGAGCTTGGTCAGTGACCAACACTGTAGTAGCTTGGTCACCGATCAAGGAAATTGGTCACTGACCAAGTAAGGAGTGGGACATGGGTGCGGGTCACAACCACGGTGCACCGACTACCGAGGCAGGAGCGCCCGGGGATCACCGAGCACGACTGTGGATCGCGTTCGGCCTGACGGCGACGATCGTGATCGCGCAGGCGATCGGTTCCATCGTCACCGGCAGCCTGGCGCTGCTGACGGACACCGCACACGCGATCACCGACGCGTCCGGTCTGCTGGTCGCGCTGATCGCGGCGACGCTGATGCTGCGGCCGGCTAATCCGAAGCGGACCTGGGGATTCCGACGCATCGAGGTGATCGCCGCACTCGGGCAGGCCGCACTGCTGCTGGTGGTGGGCACTTACGCCGCCGTCGAAGGTATCCGACGCCTGTTCGAGCCGCCGGAGGTCGCCGCGGGAGAGATGCTCGTGTTCGGCATCGTCGGCCTCGCGGCGAATGTGATCGCGATCGTGATCCTCTCCTCGAGCCGCGGCGCGAACTTCAATATGCGGGCAGCGTTCCTGGAGGTGATCAACGATGCACTCGGCTCGCTCGGGGTGATCGTGGCCGCGATTGTGATCGCCACGACCGGGTTCCAGCAGGCCGACGCGATTGCAGGGCTCCTGATCGCGGGACTGATCGTGCCGCGCGCGATCATTTTGATGCGCGACACCACCCGGGTGCTCATGGAGTTCACCCCTGCCGGGCTCGACTTGGACGAGGTACGCCGGCACATCCTTGAGCTCGAACACGTCACCGACGTGCACGACCTGCACGCATCGACGGTCGCCACTGGCCTGCCCACCCTGACCGCGCATGTGGTGGTCGAGGATGAGTGCTTCACCGACGGGCATGCCGCGGAGGTGTTGCACGAGGTACGCGAATGCGTGGCCGGTCACTTCCCGGTGTCGATTCAGCACTCGACCTTCCAGATCGAGACCGCGCACCTCACCGAGGACGAGCCAGCCCTTGTCCGCCACCGCTGAGCCGGGCCCCCCAGCGCCGCGGTAGCGGTCGGCGGAGGAAGGGTGTCAGAGCGTCGCGAGCAGGTTAGTGCAGGCCTGTTCACAGCGGCGGCAGGCGTCGGCGCAGACCCGGCAGTGCTCGTGCATGTCCGCGTGGGTGTCGCACTCGGCGGCGCATGCGGCGCACGCTGCGCGCAACGCCTCCAGCGCGGCACGAAGCACGGTGGTGTCCGTGCCGGTGTGGCGAGAGAGCAGGCGCGCGGTGGTGTCGCAGAGGTCGGCGCAATCCTGGTTCAGACGGATGCAGGTGGTCAGATCGGCGACCATCTCCTCGCTGAGACAGGCGTCGGCGCAGGTCGTACAAGCCTGGCCGCACTCGAGGCACGCGTCGATACAGGCCAGGAGCGCGTCTCGGTTGGCGATGTCGTTGGCTCGGGGGTGGGTGTCGAACATTTGGGCGGTGACGGTCACGGCCTTCTCCTTTGAATCGGTGAGGGGGTTACGTTACGTCGCTGTTCCGGATGCCGGCGACCCCCTTGGGTTACGGTGCGGGGGTATGGTACGGACGGTAGGCTGGACGGGATGATCGGCCTGTCCGCGTTGCGCCTGCGGCTGCCGCACCCGGTGCGGTGGCTGGTTGCCGTGTGCTTCGCTGCAGCGGTCATCGTCGGGTTGATGGGGATGCACACGATCTCCTCGGGACACACCGCCCCTACGACCTCGGAGAATGTCGAGATGCCGGGCGGGGCACCTCACCACTCGTCGGCGCCCGCGACCGGCGATGAGGATGCGGAGGCGTGCGCGTCGTGCAGCCCGAGCGGGGGCCATGACGTTCTGATGATGATGTGCGTGCTGGCGTTGCTGGCAGCCGCCCTCGTGCTGCTGGTCCCCCGCGCCGCATGGTCGTCTGTGTGGGAGCGGCATGCATTGCGTCCGCCGGTGACGCGGTGCCGGCCGGCCCCGGACCGGCCTCCCTCACTCCTGGAGCTGTCGATCAGCCGAACGTGACACGCACTGTCCCTGCCCTCTGGGGCGGGGGTGAGGTTCATTGCCCGTACGCGGGTTTCACGAGTGTTTGAGAGGACTGATGATGAACAAGAAGATGCGTTTGGCAGCGGTCGCGGCCGTACCGCTGGCAGCGGTGCTGTTCCTGGCCGGCTGCGCGGACAACGGAGGCAGCATGCCTGGAATGGATCATGGTGGGTCGTCGTCGGCCCCGTCGGAATCGGCGGAGGCGGACTTCAACATGGCGGATTCGATGTTCGCGATGATGATGATCCCGCATCACGAGCAGGCCGTCGAGATGAGCGACATGATCCTCGCCAAGAGCGACGTTGATCAGCGGGTGCTGGATCTGGCTCAGCAGATCAAGGACGCCCAGCAGCCGGAGATCGAGACGATGCAGGGATGGCTCGCCGAGTGGGGCGTGTCCAGTGACGACATGGACATGGGTGAGATGGAGCACGGCGGCGGGATGATGTCTGACGAGGACATGGCGGCGCTGGAGTCGGCGTCCGGGGCCGAGGCGGCACCCCTGTTCCTGGAGCAGATGATCGCCCACCACCAGGGGGCGATCGAGATGGCCGAGACCGAACTCGCCAACGGGAAGAACGCGGACGCGTTGGCGCTCGCGCAAGCCGTGGTCGATACACAGTCCGCGGAGATCGAGACCATGCAGGATCTGCTCGGCCAGCTCTGAGCCCGATCCGTCGAGTGGGGGCGCCGCTGCCATGCGCGGTGCCCCCACTCTTCGAACGCGGAGGTACGCGTATGCACGTCCATACGAAGACACTGGCGGCGGGCGCCGCTGCTTCCGCCCTCCTGATGCTGGCGGGGTGCGCGGACACTCCGACGTCGCCGCCGGCTGGGGACGGGCGCACCGGGGTACCGAGCCATGTCCACGCGGTGGTCGTCGCCCCGGACACTGACCAGCTTCTCCTGGGAACGCATGAAGGCATCTACGAGGTCACCGACACCGGGGAGTGGGGTGGCCGGGTCAGCACGGACAGCTTCGACGCGATGGGACTCACCGCCACTTCGCAGACACTGATCGCGTCCGGTCACCCCGGCCCCGGAAGCCCCGCCGAGTGGGGGGCACCGAACCTGGGCGTGATGCGCAGCACCGACGCAGGGGTGAGTTGGGAGTCGGTGGTGTTCGGTGGGGAGAAAGACTTCCACGCCCTCGCCGCCGGCGCCGATGACACGGTGTACGCCATCGCCACGGACGTCAGCGACGTGATCCGCAGCGACGACGCCGGGCTGACCTGGGAACCTACCGGTGCGGATCTGGTAGCGGCCAGTCTCGCCGTCGACGGTCGCGGACGGGTGATCGCGGCCACCGAAGAGGGTGTGCAGATCAGCACGGACGGCGGTGCGTCCTTCGCGGCGTGGCCCGAAGCGCCGCTGCTGTACACGTTGGGGGCTGCGGCCGACCGGACTCAGGTGGTCGGTGTCGGCACCGATGGGCAGATTTGGGTGACCGGAGCCGGTGCCGCGAGCTGGGAGCCGGCAGGTCGCGTGGACGGCCGGGTGCAGGCGGTCGGTATGGACGCCGCGGGCCGCATCGTGATCGTCGACGAGACCAGCGGCATCACGATTCTGCCCGGATAGCCCGCCGGGCACGCGACGGGCCGTATGCGAGGTGCCTACGGGAGTCGAACCCGTCTAGACGGCTTTGCAGGCCGTTGCCTGACCGCTCGGCCAAGGCACCGAGTGTCCCCTTACCGGGGACGTGGACGCAGCAGCGTGGGATCGCCCGTCTGGTCCGGTTAGGACCGGACCAGACGGGCGATCGCGTCGCTGGCTTCCTTGATCTTCTGCTCCGCCTGGTCACCCTCCATGCGCGCCGCGTCGAGCACGCAGTGTTTCAGGTGGTCGTCAAGCAGCCCGACGGCCACGGCCTGCAGGGCGCTGGTCAGAGCGCTGATCTGGGTGAGGATGTCGATGCAGTACTTCTCTTCATCGACCATCTTCGAGATGCCCCGCGCTTGACCTTCGATCCGCTTGAGCCGGTTCAGGTATCGGTCTTTGTCGGTGATGTACCCGTGGGGGGCGTGAGCGGTGTCGGGTGCGGGTGTGGTCATGGCCGGGTTCCTTCGGGTTTAGCTGTCCAGCGCTGCGCGGGTGCTGGCTTCGGGGCTGAGGTCGATGCGGCGCAGCAGCTGCGCGTTCAGGGCGACCACGACGGTGGACAGGGACATCAGGATCGCACCGATCGACATCGGCAGGACGAACCCGATGGGGGCGAGCACGCCGGCGGCGAGCGGCACGGAGATCAGGTTGTACCCGGCAGCCCACCACAGATTCTGCTTCATCTTCCGGTACGCCGCACGCGACAGCTGGATCACCGACAGCACACTGCGCGGGTCGGAGCTCGCGAGGATGACCCCGGCGGACGCGATCGCGACGTCGGTGCCGGCGCCGATCGCGATGCCGACGTCGGCCTGCGCGAGGGCGGGGGCGTCGTTGACGCCGTCGCCCACCATCGCGACCTTGCGGCCCTCCTTCTGCAGCTCGGCGACCTTGCTGGACTTGTCCTCCGGGCGCACGTGCGCGAAGACCCGGTCGATGCCCAGCTCGGCGCCGACGGCGTTCGCGACGGCTTCGGCGTCGCCGGTGATCATGACCACCTGGACACCCAGCTTGTGCAGGGCATCGACGGCTTCACGGGACTCGGGGCGGATCTCGTCGGCGAGCTTGAGCCCGCCGATGACTTTTCCGTCCCGGGTCACGTGCAGGATGATCGCGCCCTCGCTACGCCACGCGTCCGCCGTGTCGACCTCGCTGGCACCGACGTCCTCGAGCAGACGGGGACCGCCGACACGGATCTCCGCACCGTCGACGGTCGCGGTGACACCGACCGCCGGGGAAGAGGAAAACCCGGTCGCCTTCGGCAGGGTCAGGTTCTTGTCCTTCGCGGCGCGAACGATGGCCCTAGCGAGCGGGTGCTCACTGTCGGCCTCGGCCGCCGCGGCGATCGCGAGCACCTGGTCAGCGTCCAGGTCACCGACCGGTTCCACGGCGGAGACGGTGGGCTCGCCCTTGGTGAGGGTGCCGGTCTTGTCGAACAGCACGGTGTCGACGGTGCGCATGCTCTCGAGCGCGAGCCGGTCCTTCACCAACACCCCGCCACGGGCGGCGCGCTCAGTGGCGATGGACACCACCAGCGGGATCGCCAGGCCCAGCGCGTGCGGGCAGGCGATGACCAGCACGGTGATGGTGCGCACGACCGCCGCATCGGGATTGCCGACGACAGTCCACACCACCGCGGTGATCGCGGCGGCGCCCAGCGCGAACCAGAACAGCAGCGCCGCCGCCTTGTCGGCGATCCGCTGCGCCCGAGAGGACGAGTTCTGTGCCTCCGTGACCAGCCGCTGAATACCCGCGAGGGTGGTCTCATCCCCCGTGGCGGTGACCTCCACGCGAAGGCCGGAGTCTGTGGCGACGGTGCCCGCGGTAACGGGGTCGCCAGTGCCGCGGGCGACGGGGCGGGATTCACCGGTGACCATGGACTCGTCCATGTCGGCGCGGCCGTCGACGATCTTCCCGTCGGCGGGGACGCTGCCGCCGGGGCGGACCACCACCACGTCCCCGACCTGCAGGTCGGCGGGTGAGACCTTGACGATCTGGTCCCCTTCGACGCGCTCTGCCTCATCCGGGAGCAGCGCCGCGAGGGTGTCCAGCGCGGAGCTGGTCTGGGCGAGGGAGCGCATCTCGATCCAGTGACCGAGCAGCATGATCACGATCAGCAGCGCCAGCTCCCACCAGAACTCCAGCTCGTGGTGCAGCAGGCCCAGGGTGGCGCCCCAGGACGCGAAGAACGCGACCGTGATGGCCAGACCGATCAGCAGCATCATGCCGGGTTTGCGGGAGCGGAGTTCGCTGACCGCACCGGTCAGGAACGGCCACCCGCCCCACGCGTACATGACGGTGCCGAGGACGGGGGCGATGAACAGTGCCCAGTCGGGGACGGTGTAGCCGAGGATCATCGCGAACATCGGGGAGAACGCCACGACCGGGACGGCGATGATCAGGTTGATCCAGAACAGTCGCCGGAACTGGCCGACGTGATCCCCGTGCCCACCGTGCCCGCCGCCGTGGCCACCACCATCGTGACCTGCGTGGTCCCCGTGGCTGGCCTGCGTGCCGTGGCCGGTGTGGGTGTCGTGCTGGGTGGGCGGCTCGGGGGTGTGGTCGCCGTGGCGGGTGTCTCCCCCGGTGGCGGTGGCGGCCTTGCCGGTGGGGTGGTCGGTGTGGTGTGCGTGCGGGTCAGTCATCGGTTCACTTCCCTGTGCCTAGCGTTGGTGTGAGTCTGCCGTCGCGGTTCCCGCGGAGGCGAGGTCCTGCGGATCGGTCGCGGCAGGAGTATGAAGGTTCGGCATCCACCCGAACACCGCGGGCACGGCGTCCAGCCCGAGCACCCCGACGGGGACACCGTCATGCTCGTGGACGACCAGGAGCGGGTCGGTAGTGTCGATGCGTGCGGAGGTGTGACCCCCGGTGATCCCGGCACCGGCGACCATCATGCCGTGCACGGTTGCCGTGAAGGGGGCGCGGGGCTGGTAGTCGCCCGGGTGGGTGCCGGCGCCGAGGTCGGCGAGCATGGTGCGTGCGGCATGTTCACCCTGCGCGGCCGCGTCCGACCAGTGATCGATGCGCCAGGCGCCCAGGGTGGTGTCATAGTGTGCGGCGACCCCGCCGGCGCTGTAGACGCCGGGGGTGGCGGTGCGCAGCTTCCCGTCCACGATGACCCCGTCTTCCCAAGGGGCGGGGCCGGTCGGGGTGGTTCCGTGGGCGATGATCAGCAGATCCGCCGTCAGCTGTGTGGTGTCGTCCAAGGCGAGCTCGAGCTGTGTGCCGGTGTCAGTGACGGCGGTGAGGGTGCGGCCGAACGCGACGTCCACGTGCTCCCGGTGCGCGGCGGCGAGGCGCTCCGCGGCGCCGGCGCCGAACACGCTGACCCCGGGGGTGGTCGCGCGGGCGAGGAGGGTGACCTGATGTCCACGGTCGCGGAGCAGCGTGGCGGTCTCGGCCGCGACCAGACCGGCACCGGAGATGACGATCTGCGCGGGGCGGCCAAGCGTGCCCAGGAGGTCGCGGACGGCGACCGCGTCTTCCAGGGAGTGCAGGGTGGTGACCCGTCCTGCCTCCGTGGCGGCGGTCAGGCCGGGCAGCGTGTCCGGCAGCAAGCGGGGGGTGCTGCCGGTGGCGAGGAGGAGCGCGTCGTACGGTTCGATCCGGCCGGATGCGAGCCGCACGGTCTTTCCCTGTGGGTCGACCTCGACCGCGGTGTCACTGATGACCTCCACCCCGGGGGTGACGACCTGTTCCGGGGTGAGCAGCCCGATCGCGACCCCCTTGTTGACCAGGGTGCGGTTGTACGGGGCCTGTCCGGTGCGGTCGACGAGGGTGACGCTCACCGTGCCGGAACCGTGAAGAACGCGCGCCGCGGCCGCGCCGGCGGCGCCGGCTCCCAGGATGAGGACCTTCTGGGGTGACAATGTTGCTCCTTGCGTCTCGCGAATGTGGGGGCTGGTGACCGGTATCCCCGGCCTGTGGTCGGTTAGGCGGCCGTGGCGTACTTGGCGGGGTCGGCGTCGAAGAGGGGGCCGCAGGCGGAGCAGCAGAACCAGTACCGCTGCCCGTCGTAGTCCCGGTAGAGGCCTTGGGCTTCCGCGGTGCTCTTGCTGACGGTGCTGCCGGGCATCACCGGGCAGGTGACGATGTCATCGGCGGGGGTGCCGGCGGGTGCTTCGTGGTGATGGTCGTGGCTCATATCCGTTGCTCTCCGTGATGTGGGTCCGGGGCGGCAGCCGTCGTCGCTGCCTCGTTTGTCTGCGTCCGAACCCCTCCAGGCTATACCCCGTACGGGTATGACAACAGGTGGGGTGTGGCGTGTATTCCCTGGACTGCTGGTGCTCAGGGGCGGTAGGCGAGCACGGTCATCATCCCGGCTTCGCCGTGGTAGATGTTGTGGCAGTGGGTCATCCATTGGCCGGGGTTGTCGGCGTCGAACTCGAGGTCGAGGGTTTGGTTCGGCAGCACGATGGAGGTGTCTTTGCGGGGGCCGCCACCGGCGTGCTGATAGGTGTGGCCGTGCAGGTGGAAGGGGTGCCACATGTCGGTGTCGTTCGTCACCCGCAGCCGCACCCGTTCCCCCGCGACCAGTGCGTGCGCGCCGCGCAACGGGTTGTGCATGTCGAACTGGGTGCCGTTGAACCCCCAGTCGTAATTGGCCATGCTGCCGGTGAGGGTGAGGTCGAGGGTGCGGTCCACGTCACGACGGTCGAGGGTGACCTCGGGTGCGGCGAAGAGCATGCTCGCCACCGCGACGACGCGGCCTTCGCCCAGTTCGGCGATGTCCGCGTCCGGGGTGGGCGCCTGTCCGCTGCCGGTGCGGATGATGGCGAAGCCGCGTTCCCGCTTGCCTTCGGCCTCCGCCACCAGGGGGAACGCACCGTCGCCCAGGGTGACGATCACGTCGTAGCGTTCCCCCATTCCCACCAGGACGCTATCGGCAGCGACCGGGTCGACGGGGAACCCGTCGGTGTGGGTGACGGTCAGCCGGTGCCCGCCGATGGCGACGCGGAACGCGGTGTCGCCGCCGGCGTTGATCAGCCGGATCCGTACCCGCGTGCCGGGCGTGCCGGTGAATTGGGCGGGGTCGGCGGCGGGTTTGCCGTTGATCAGGTAGTGCGGGTAGTACACGTCGCCGGCGTCGCCGCCGAGTAGGTCGGAGTCGGCGCCCATCAGCATGTTCCCCATCCGCATGAACATGTCGCCGTGCCCGCCCATGTCGCCCATTCCTTCTCGCAGCTGCTCGAGCACCGCGTCGGGGGTGGCGGTGACCCCGTCCAGCCAGTCGTCGAGGACGATGACCCATTCGTCGTCGTAGCGCAGCGGCTCATTCGGGTCTTCGACGATGAGCACCCCGTATAGGCCGGTGTCCAGCTGGGCGCCGACGTGCGGGTGGAACCAGTGCGTACCGGGGTCGGGGGCGATGAACTCGTATTGGAACGACTCGCCGGGGCGGGTCGCGGTCTGGGTGAGTGGGGGGACGCCGTCCATGTCGTTGCGGAGTGCCAGGCCGTGCCAGTGCACGGACGTGTCGACGGGGAGGGTGTTGCGCAGGGTGGCCTGCAGGGTGTCTCCTGCCTGGACGCGCAGGACAGGCCCGGGGATGCTGCCGTAGGAGAACGTGGACGCGGGTGTTCCTGCCAGATCGAGGGTCGCCGCCGCCGCCGTCAGCGTCGCGGTGACCACGCGGCCGGTGCCGCCACGGCCCCGTTCGGTGCGGTCGACGGCCGCTCCCGTCGGGCTGACCCAGGCGGGGGTGGGGGTGCAGGCGGCCAGAGCTCCAACCGCGGCGGCGGTGGCGCCGAGGGCGAGGAAGCGTCGCCGGGTGAGGTGGGGGGAACGGCGGGGCGCGGGGGCGGTCATGGTCGGCGGGTCCCTTTCGGTCGATGTTGCGTGGCGGGCGGTGTGAGCTCCGTGGGGGTGCGCAGGTGGGTGAGGGTGGCGGTGATGCTGAGCAGCACCACCACTCCCCCCAACACGGCCGCGGCTCCAGGGAGGGTGAGAGCGGGGACGAGGAAGCCGGCCAGCACGACGGGGACGGACATCGCGAGGTAGGAGATCGTGTAGATCACGGCCATAACGGTGGCGCGCTGCCCGGGGTCGACGTGCGGCAGCAGGGTGCGCATCGCGCCCATGAAGGCAGTCCCGAACCCGGCACCCACGACCGCGACACTGGCGAGGTACCCGGGCAGAGTTGGCACGGCCAGCGCGGCGAGGCTGAGCACGGTGCCTGCGCCGAGAGACACGGCCCCGAACACGCTGATCCGCCGGGCGGTGGCCCCCTGCAGTGCGGTGGCGGCGACCACCCCGGCCGCGGCGAGGATGATGATGGACCCGGCCTGGTGCAGGTAGGTGTCGGCGTGGAACCGGGTGGCGATGATCCCCGGTCCCAGGGCGAGGAACAGACCGTTGGTGACCCACCCGGCGATGATGGCGGGGGCGACCGAGACGATGATCCGCCGCGTCGCCGCCGAGACCCGCCGGGCCCGTGGGTCCGGTCCCGCGTCCCCGGGAAGGACGGGTGGGGTGGGAATGGTCCAGGCGGTGGCGGCGAGGAGAGGGAACACCGCGGCGAGGAGCAGAAAGATGGTGCCCGCGTCGATGCCGGGTAGGTCCAGCAGTCCAGCGGCGGTGAGCGCCCCGAGCCCGAGACCGGCCATGGGGGCCACGGTGTTGGCCAGCGCGGCCGCCCCCAGCCAGCGGGAGGGTTCGTGGTCGACCATCATGGCGTTCAGAACCGGGACCAGCAGTCCCGCCGCCAGGCCTTGCAGGGCGCGGGCGGCGAGCAGCAGCAGGAAGGAATCGGCGGCCCAGAACATCAGCAGGCTCACCGACAGGGCCACCGATCCGACGGTGAGGATGCCGCGACGCCCGACCCGGTCAGAAAGCGACCCGAGCGTCAGCAGTGCGAGCAGCAGCGGGATGGCGTAGATCGCGAAGATAAGAGTGGTGGCCACCGGGGGCAGCTGGAGCTGCTCGGTGAGTTGCGGGTAGAACGGGGAAGGCGCCGACGCGGCCGCCATTAGCACGACGGTGCCGGTCACGGCGAGACAGAACCCGCCGCGGGCACGAGTGGCCGGGGTCACAGGGGTGGCGGCGGTCATGCGGCGCTCTCGTGCAGGTGCTGGGCGGTTTCGTGGACGGTGGCGACCGCGTCGACACCGCTCACCCCCACCAGAGCACCGTTGAGCGTGTGCGTGACGAGGGTGCCGGGTCCTGGGCCCTGTCCTTCGGTGGCGGGCGTCATGGTGTACCCGATGCCGGTGATGGCGGTGCCGTGGATCAGTGACGTGTAGGAGCTACGAGGACGGTAGGGTCCCGGGTCGGCGGCGCCGGTGCGGTCGTGGAGCACCGCGGCGGCGGCGTGCTGTCCTTGCGCGGCCGCGTCGGCCCAGTGATCCAGGCGCCAGATCCCGAGGTGGTCGTCGCGGTGTATGGCGGTGCTGCCGGCCGCGTACACGTGCGGGGCAGTGCTCCGCAGCCGGTCATCGACAGGCACCCCGGAAGAGAACGGTCCCGGTGCGGTGGGGGCGTTGCCGAGGGCGGTGATGAGCAGGTCGGCGGAGAGCGTGGTGGTGTCATCCAGGGTGATCCCCAGCAGCGGGCTCCTGTCACGGACGGCGGTGATCGTGCGGCCCAGGAATGTGGTGATTTTGCCGCGATGGATGCCGGTGATGTGGGCGGCGATCTGCGCGCCGAAGGAGGCCCGCCCGGGGATGCGGGAGCGGCTGATGAGGGCGACGTGATGTCCGGCGGCGTGGAGTGCGGACGCGGTCTCCGCGCCGGTGAATCCGCCGCCGTAGATCGCGACCCGGGACGGCCCGGCGGTGCGGGTGAGGTGTTCTCGGATCTGTTGGGCGTCCTGGATGCTGTGCAGGGTGACGACCTGGTGCCGTGCAGCGGGAGTGTGCCGCCCGGGCAGGCCCGGGGTGAGGGTGTCCGGGCGGCTGCCGGTGGCGATGATGACCGCGTCGTAGCGCAACTGTGCGCCGGAGGCGAGGTGCACGATGCGGCTGATCGGGTCGAGGTGGGTGGCGGTGTCTGCCAGCACGGTGACGGGCGGGAGCGGCGCGTGGATGGTCTCGGGCAAGGTGGGACCGAACGCGACGCCGGTGATGTGCATCCGGATGTACGGGGTCTCGTGGGTTCTGCCGACCAGGGTGACGTGGATGTCCTCGTGGCGGGCGAGGGCTGTTGCGGCGGCGACGCCGGCTGCTCCTGCCCCGAGGATGAGGACATGGTGGGTGGGCATGAGGTGCAGTTCGCTTCCGGGGTACGGGGGTCGCGGCGCTGCGAGGAGGGCAGGGTCAGGACCGGATCAGCTGGGTGATCGCGGTCGAGGCGGCATCAAGGACGGTGTCGTCGGTGAGGGTGCCGGTGGCGTGCGCGTGGCGCAGGTAGTCCGTCAGCAGGGCGAGACCGACACCCTGGAGCGCGCGTTGGGTGGCGGAGATCTGGGTGAGGGTATCGATGCAGGGGCGTTCCTGCTCGATCATCCCGGTGAGCCCGCGAATCTGCCCTTCCAGACGGCGCAGCCGGTTCCGGTAGGTGCGGGGGTCGGTGATGTAGCCCGGTTCGCGGGCGGCCGCGATGGTGGAGGTCATGAAGGGTCCGGTCTCCCGGTGCCCGCACGGGGTGTGTGGGCACCGGGAGTGAGGCTCAGGCCATGGCGGCGGCGTAGCGGGCCGGGTCCGCGTCGAACGCGGGACCGCAGCCGGCGCAGCAGAAGTAGTACCGCTCGCCCTCGTAGTCGCGGAACAGGCCGGCCGCCACGGCGGTGGCCTTGTTGACCGGGGTGCCCTCCATCACGGGGCAGGTGGTCATGTCGGCGCCACCGGCGGCGTCGAGGAGGTTCTCACGGCCGCCGGGGGCGGGGGCGCTGGTGCTGCAACAGCTGGACATGGGTGGTGTTCCTTCCGATGTGGGTGGTAGGTGCTGCCGGGTTGCCCGGTCAGCGGGCGATGCTCTTGAATCCGCGCAGACGCAGGCTGTTGCCCACGACGAACACGCTGGACAGTGCCATGGCGGCACCGGCGAGCATCGGGTTGAGGAGACCGAGGGCTGCGACCGGGATCGCGGCCGTGTTGTAGGCGAAGGCCCAGAACAGGTTGGTCTTGATAGTGCCGAGGGTCTTGCGGGACAGCCGGATCGCGTCAGCAGCGCTGCGCAGGTCGCCGCGGACCAGGGTGATGTCCGAGGCCTCGATCGCGACGTCGGTGCCGGTTCCCATCGCCAAGCCGAGGTCGGCCTGCGCGAGCGCGGGGGCGTCGTTGACACCGTCTCCGACCATCGCGACGACCTTTCCCTCGCCTTGGAGGCGGGTGACGACATCGACCTTGTCCTTCGGGAGGACTTCGGCGATGACCTGGTCGATACCGACCTCGGCGGCGATCTGGCGGGCGACCGCCTCGTTGTCGCCGGTGAGCAGCACCGGAGTCAGGCCGAGTGCCTTGAGCTGGGCGATGGCCTCCTTGCTGGTCGGCTTGACGGTGTCGGCGACGATGAGGATGCCGCGAGCGGCACCATCCCATCCGACGGCGACGACGGTCTTGCCTTCGCTTTCGGCCTGCGCCTTCGCGGCGGCAACCTCGGCGCTCAGGCGCAGCGACCACTCGGCCAGCAGCGATTCCCGGCCGACGATGAGTGCGTGTCCGTCGACGACACCCTGCACGCCCTTGCCTTCCAGGTTCGTGAACCCTTCCACGGTGGGGAGGGTGCCGGTCTGCTGGGTGGCGCCCTTCGCGATCGCCTGCGCGATGGGGTGCTCGGAGGCGTCTTCGAGTGCACCGGCGAGGCGGAGTAGCTCGTCCGCATCGGTGCCCGGCTCGGTGACGACGTTGACCAGGGTCATCTTGCCGGTGGTGACGGTGCCGGTCTTATCGAGCACGACGGTGTCGACCTTGCGGGTGGATTCCAGCACTTCCGGGCCCTTGATCAGGATGCCCATCTGCGCGCCGCGGCCGGTGCCGACCAGCAGCGCGGTCGGCGTGGCAAGACCCAGGGCGCACGGGCACGCGATGACCAGCACGGCGACGGCGGCGGTGAACGCGGCAGCGACAGGGAACCCGGCACCCAACCATGCCCCCATCGCGACGACGGCGATGAGGATCGCAATCGGGACGAACACGCCGGAGATCTTGTCGGCCAGGCGCTGCACCTCAGCCTTTCCGGTCTGGGCGTCCTCGACGAGCTTGGCCATCTGCGCCAGCTGCGTGTCCGAGCCGACCCGAGTGGCGCGAACTACCAAGCGTCCGCCGGCGTTCACCGTGGCTCCGGTGACGGGGTCGCCTTCGGCGACCTCGACCGGGACGGATTCGCCGGTGAGCATGGAGGCGTCCACGGCGGACGTGCCGGAAACCACGACACCGTCGGTGGCGATCTTCTCGCCCGGGCGGACGATGAACTCGTCCCCCGCCTGCAGGTCCTCGACCGGGATCTTCGTCTCCACCCCGTCGCGCAGCACGGATACTTCCTTCGCGCCGAGCTCGAGCAGCGCGCGCAGCGCGGCGCCGGCCTGACGCTTGGACCGCTTCTCGAAGTAGCGGCCGGCGAGGATGAACATCGTCACCCCGGCGGCGACTTCGAGGTAGATGTTCGCGGCTCCTTCCGAGGGGGCGAGGGTGAGCTCGAACGGGTGCGTCATCCCGGGGGTGCCGGCGGTGCCGAAGAACAGCGCGTACAGCGACCACAGGAACGCGGCGGTCGTGCCCATCGAGATGAGCGTGTCCATCGTCGCGGTGCCGTGCTTGAGGTTCGCCCACGCCGCCTTGTGGAACGGGAACGCCGCCCACACGATGACCGGCGCCGCCAGCGCCAACGACGCCCACTGCCAGTAGGTGAACTGCAGGGCGGGGACCATCGCCATCGCGATGACCGGGACGCTCAGGACGATGGAGACGATGAGCCGATTGCGGAGGCTGGTCAGCTCCGGGTCGGCATCGTCCGCGTCCCCGCCCTCGGCGGTGTCGTTCTTGGCCTTCTTCGGGGCCGGAAGCGCCGCGCTGTAGCCGGTCTTCTCGACCTCGGCGATCAGCAGGGCCGGGTCGTATCCGGCGGGGATGGTGACCTTCGCCTTCTCGGTGGCGTAGTTGACCGTGGCGGCGACGCCGTCGAGCTTGTTCAGCTTTTTCTCGATCCGCATCGCGCAGGAGGCGCAGGTCATCCCGCCGATCTGGAGTTCGACGGCGGAGTCCGCGGTCTGTTCTGCGGGGGCTGTGGTGCTCATGGTGTTCCTTCTTCTCTCAGATCACCGCGGGGCGGTCAGTGACCGTCGCCCGTGTCGCTGTGTGTGTCGTCCGTGTCCGTGTCGCCGGTGCCGTGCCCGGCGTCCACGACGAACTCGGCGGTGTGGACCTGCCCGTCGACCTGGAAGTCGAGGTAGAGCAGGTACCGGCCGGTGGTAGGCGCCTCGGCCGCGAATCGGATGTCGGGTCCGGCGGTGTCGCCGTCCTGCGGGTCGTCGCCTTCGGCGTGCACGTGCAGGTAGGCCAGGTCCCCATCGCGCAGCGCGACGAGGTGCCCGAAGGCCCCAAGGTACGGCTGCAGGGTGGTGACTGGCTGCCCGTCACGGGTGACCGACAAGGTTAGCTCGGAGCTCTCCCCCGCGGTCAGGTCCCCATCGAGGGTGACCGTGTACCCGTCGACCTCGCTTGTCGTCGACGTGGCGGTCGCCGGGTTCGGGGTGAACGCGCCCGCGACGTCGACCGTGCGGGTCAGGGTGACCTTGTCGGGGCCGTCGGCGACGTCCGGCACGAAGTCGGCATAGATCCGGTAGCTGCCGGCTTCGGTCCACTCCCAGGAGGTCGTCCAGGTGCCGGTGGCCTCGTCGAGCGTGGGGTGCACGTGCCGGAACTGGGTTCCATCGGTGCGCACCACGATCAGGTGCAGGTCCTTCTCATGCGAGGACTCGTACGCGGTCAGCGCAGTCCCGTCAGCGTCGAGGATCTGGAAGCTCAACTCGCCTGACTCGCCCGTTCCGGTGGGCGCGGCGATCGGGCTGAGTTCGTATCCGTAACCGGAGAGGGAGACGCCGGGGATGGTGGCGGTCTCGGCGGTGTCCTCGCCGGTCATGCCGGCGTGATCGGCCATCGAGCTGTCGTCAGCCGCGGCCGTCCAGTTGGCGACGGCGCTGTCCGGGACGACAGCTGCCGCGATGCCGAACGCCCCGCCGAAAGCCACGACGACGCCGGCGCCATACAGGCTGAGTCGTCCCGCAGCGTTCATCAGGCGCGCACCGCGGAGTAACCAGCCTCGTCGACCGCGGCCAGCACGGCGGCGTCATCCAGAGCACTGGTGGAAGACACGACGAGCTTGCCGGTCTGGGCGCTCACCTGGATCTCGTCCACGCCGGGGATCTGGGAGACCTCTTCACGGATGGACATCTCGCAGTGTCCGCACGTCATGCCGGTGACCTGGTACTCGCTGGTGGCCATGATGGTTTCCTTCCGTCGGTGATGCGCCAGAATCGGCGACACCCACCCTAACACCCCTACCCCCCTAGGGTATTCCGGAGTACTGAGGAAATCGTGGTGTCCATGCTCAGATTTGTTTGTGGCATCGCGTGAGACCTACCGCCTCGAACCGGCCGCCTGTGCGTGAATTACGTCTCCCGCCCAGCAGCTATCCCCTTGCTGCAGGAGAGATCACCCGAACCACCCGACCGAAATGTCCATATGGACACCACGTGGACACTTCATCTGCGAAATGGACATTTTAGAAAAATCCCTACACCGGTGTTGACGCATTGTCCGCCCACCCCTTAGAGTAGTGAATGTCACATTCACTACTTGTCCACTTTGAGGGAGGACTCCATGCCCACCAAGACCCGCCGTTCCAGCACCACCCGGCGCACCCCGGAAGAGCGCCGCGCGCAAGCCGAAGCGCTACACGCCCAGCTCACCGCCCAGGTCACCACACTCGCCGAGAGCGAGAACTGGAAGGCCTGGCTGCGGTTCGCCCGCATTGTCCGGCGCCGCTCATTCTCCAACCAGATGCTCATCCTCGCGCAGGGCGGCACCTACTGCCTCGGCTACCGCCAGTGGGAGAGCCTCGGCCGACACGTCGTCAAGGGCGCGAAGTCGATCAAGATCTTCGGCTACTCCACCAAGCGCATCGTCGAGGTCGACGAGACCACCGGCGAGGAGTCCACCAGCAGCCGGGTGATCTACCCCGTACTCTCCGTCTTCGACGTCACCGACACCGAGGGAGAGCCGCTTCCCGAGCAGCCCGCCGTCTACCTCGAGGGAGACGACGTCGCCGGGCTGTTCGACCAGCTCGCCGTCTACATCACCGGCCAGGGGTGGAACGTCGCGCTCGAGGACATCGAGCAGGACGGACTCAACGGGTACACCGATGGCCTCACCCGACAGATCCGCGTCGACGCGAAGATGGCGCCGGCCATGCGAGTCAAGACCCTCCTGCACGAGATCGGCCACGCACTCCTGCACTTCGACGAGGGCAGCACGCGCGAGCACCGCGGCGTGATCGAGACCGAGGCCGAGTCGGTCGCCTACTGCGCCGGTGGACTCCTCGGACTCGACACCAGCGCGTGGTCGATCGGTTACGTCGCGGGATGGGCCGGCGGCGACGTCGACCTCATCCGCAGCGTCGCCGGCAACGTCCTCCGCGCCGTCAACGCGATCGCCGACGCCATGCTCGGCGAGGAGAGCCAGGAAACGGCCGCGTAGCCGGATCCGGGGACGGGCCCGCCCATGCCCGTCCCCGGATCACCCCTGTCCGCGAACACCCCCAACCGCGGCCTATACCCCTAGACGCACTCACCCGGAGGAACCATGGATCTCGCCCTCAGCACCGCGCGCGACTTCGCTCCCCTGCTGCTGGGCAGTGGTGGTCTCGTCGGCATCCTCGTCACCCTCGACACCATCCGGCGCGCCGAGCGCACCGTGCGGCGCACCCTCAAACTCCTCGCCAGCCTCGCCATCAGTGCAGCCGCGCTCGTCGCGGCCGTCGTCCTCGGCGCCATCCTCTTCCTCTGAACGGACCACCATGACCCGCCGCACCACCCGCACCGCATCCGCCGCCGGCGCCCTGGTCGTCGCACTGCTCGCCGGCGCGATCGCCCTCACCACGCAGGCCGCCAGCAGCAGTCCCGCTGCGACGATCGAGACCCCACCCCCCGCATCCGCCGCACCGCCGGCAACGCCATCGGCTGACCTCACGGCAGAAGCCACCGCGAGCCTCGAGCAGCTCGAGCAGCTGGACATCGCCGAGGCTGACAATCAGGACACCTATCAGCGCGACGCCTTCGGGCAACGCTGGGCCGACATCGACCGCAACGGCTGCGACCAGCGCAACGATGCGCTCGCGGCCGCGCTCGAGGACATCACCACCAAGCCCGGCACCCACGACTGCGTCGTCCTCACCGGAACGCTGCACGACCCGTACACCGGGCTCACGATCACCTTCCAGCGCGGACAGGGCACCAGCGAGCTCGTGCAGATCGACCACATCGTGCCCCTCGCCTGGGTATGGCGCCAGGGCGCCGACGAATGGGACGAGACGCAGCGCGAACACTTCGCCAACGACCCGCTCAACCTGCAGGCCACGGACGGCAGCGCCAATCAGTCCAAGAGCGACCGCGGGCCCGCCGAGTGGATGCCCCCGGCCGCGGACTACGGATGCGTCTACGCATCCCGCTTCGTCGACGTCCTCGCCGCGTACCAGCTGACGGTCAATCCGGCCGACTACACCGCCCTCCGCGCGCAGCTCACCAGCTGCGCCGCTTGACCCACACACCGAGAGGACCAGACACCGATGAGCACGCTCAACAACATCGTCATCACCGACGACACCGGCACCCGATACAACGACCTCTTCACCGACATCCCGCTCGACAGCTACGAGATCACCCGCTCCTCAGTCGGATTCCATTCCGTCGACGCGATCGTGCCGGCAGACCCCTACTCGCCCCGCGCCTCCGAAGAGGGCCCGCTCGGCGCGCTGCTCCTTCGCTGGGCGCAGGCGCACGTCGCCGGCCGCAACTACATCATCAGCTGGCAATACATCGACGCGCACGACGTCCATACCGTCGCTGTCGCCGACACCGCCACCCGCGAGCTGCACTTCGTCAATCTGTTCGGCCACGTCATCGCCGGCCGACGTAGCTATCGTCTCCGCGAGCTCGCCGACGCGCTCGACCTCCTGATCGACGCCACCTTCGACTGAGGAGCCGGCGATGCTATCCGACGAGGTCGCCAAGAGGATCGTCCACGGCAGCCCCGAGGGCTACGACCTCGGATGCCAGACCCGCGCCGGATGCGCCAACCACCACCACCCCACACTCATGACGTGCTTCGCCGCCGCCATAGCCGTCCGGGACGACTGGCTCCTCGCCAAGCTGCCCCGCAACGAACCCATCCCCAAGTCCGCTCGACGACTGCGTCGCCCATCCCCCGCCGCACGGAAGGAAGTCCCATGACCGACCCCGAGCTCGCCCCGTGGCCCGCGCTGCACATCGGAGACCGCACCCTCATCAGGGAACGCGGCACTGCACGAGAGCTCACGGTCGACGTCGTCACCCTCCTCGAACCGATCGAGGGTGAGGGAGCAGGTTTCGTCGACGACCGCGGCCGCGTCATCCGTCACCACTTCTACGACGCCCGCCCCATCGCTCCTGACGCCGACCTTGCCGACCCGCGCGACGTCGACGCGCGCTTTGCCCAACTGACCGCCGAGCTCCTGAACATGAGGACACGATGACCACGCCGTTGACCACCGCCGAGATCCGCCTGCTGCACCAGGCGCTCGAGCTTGCCGCCGGCTACGCGAACAACGAGCGAGACGAAGCCGCGATCCTCGAGCTCAGCGCCCGCATCCGCCGGGCACAGAAGACCATCCCGGCCGCACCGGACGCGCACACCACGATCCTCGCGACGATCGACGCCATCAAGCGCGCCGGCCGGCACGAACAGCTCACCCCGCAGCTGCTCGACAGAGTCGCGGACGAGCTCCTGCAATCCCCCCCGCTCTGACCGCCCCGCGCGGTACACTAAGGCGCGGCACCCGGCTGTTGAGCAGGTTCCCTCCCGCCCCTCGGGGCGATGGCTCCTCCTCAGTTGGATCGTTGGTGAATGTGACAATTTCCACGCTCCGGCCGGGTGCCGTTTCTCTTGCCCCGGCGGCACGCGATCATCGACGATTACTAACCGGAGGGCCGGTCGCCCTCACATACTCAGACCAGGTGCACTCAACCGCGAGACGCATCGCATCGTCCGGGAAGTAGCCGATCAACACTCGCCGATCGGGATCTCGATCAAACGTCACCGACCGCAACAGCCTGCGGCCGCGGATCTCGACATGGCGGATAATCGCGATCCGCTTACTGTGATCGAACACGTACCAGATCCCCGGCTCCGGTGACGCCTGCAGCTGAGACATCGGAGACCAGTGCTGCACCACAACAGCGAACCTTATGCTGACGCACTGACAACCGCGCGCTGAGCCGCTGCCGTCAGCTCGTCAACGGCGCGCCGGATCCGTAGGCATCGTGGTCATACCGTTGTAGCGCAGCAACGACCTTGGCGCTCGTGATCTCATAGCGGGCGACAGCCGCCGCGGCACCCCGGAACAGCGCAGCGTTGGGATACACGCGGCCGCACACCGGGCACACCGCGAACTCGTTCGGATCGGACGAACCCGCCGCATCGAAGGTAAGGCACCCGTGACGATCGGCACTTCGCCAATCCTGGGTAGCCGAATCATTGCCGCAAGCGCAGACCTGATTTTCGCCGTCCTCATCAACCGTCGCGATCCCGTCGACGGGGACGGTCGGGTACGGCCAGTTCACGACGCCGCGCTCACGGCTCTCGCCTTACGGGGACGCTTCTTCGGCATCGCGAGCTCATTCGCTGTAGTGAGCTTCGCGAAGCTGGCGAACAGCGCTCGCAACCGGTCAGCTTCCGTTGCTGCTCCACGCAGCCCCAGAGTCTTGTCGACAGCAGCGTCGAGTTCGCGGTGGGCACGGAGCAGCTCGGGCGACATCGCCAGGGGGTTGTAGTGGTCTGCGAGCGAGCGTTCTGGGCGTAGCGCTCTCGCATCCAGAACGGCTCGGCCGCCGGCGATGATCGCGGCACGCTGTGAATCGGTGATGGCAGGCAGCGGGAAGGTGTTCCACGTCAGGGTGCTCGAGAAGCGCAGACGAGACTCGAGGCGGCCTCCGATGGTGCGCTGCCAGGTGATGAATGCCGAAGACGAGATCACTGCGAACGCGAGGCCGTCCGGGTCATCTGCTTTGAAGTTGGCGTCACCGCAGATCACATCCGGGGTGAACAGGGCTGTCGGGAAGAACTTGCGGGTCTCGCTCGCATGCCGCGGCACGCAGACATAGGGCGTGTCGGGCTGCGACCTTTGACCGAATAGGTGCGGCGTTTCCGCCATCTGCCGAGTGGACTCGGCCCTCGATGCTGCGCGGAACTGGCGCACGGCATCCAGCCGCCGGCGGAGTATCGGTGAGCGGGCAATGTCGCTGGGGTCCAGATCGACGAGCCACAGACACCACCGGGGCTCGTTGTGGATGAGCTGCCGGGCGCCGACGAACGGTCGGACGTACTTCGCGGCGATCGGATCCGCCATGACCTCCGCGTAGTCGCCTGGCTCGATCAGGAGGTTGCCGTCGTCACGAGCCATGTTCCCGAACACCATTGGAGGAAGCGCCGAGGCCAGTGGGCTTCGGCGCTGATCGACCAGGACAATCGGGCCGTCCACCAGGTAGCCGTTGAGCTGATCCACCACGGGGATCTCGACGGGCTCGCCTTTGAGGTTTCCGGAGTAGTCAAACAGCCGCGCCCTCTTCCTCGACGGCCGGTCGAATCCGATCACCGAACAATGCACTGCCGCGGCACCGGGCGCCTCACTGGACCAGGCGAATGTCCGATGTGCGAACTTGACTCGCCACCCTGCGGCGAACACAGGGCCGAAGAGCGCCGGCACAGGCTCCCCCTGCGCGATCGAGTTCGTCGAGACGAAGGCGAACTCGCCCCGGTAGCCGGGACGGCCGAGCAACTCGAGCGCCTTCGCATACCAGCCGGTGACGTAGTCCAGCCGCCCAATGTCGTCCCGCCGCCACACGTCGCGCAGTTCCTGCGCTTGCTCTGACGAGCGGGTGGCGTGGCCGAGGAAGGGTGGGTTTCCCATGATGTACAGGTGCTCGGTCGGTCCTAGGACGGTTGCCCAATCGACGCGCAGCGCGTTGCCGACGACGATGCTCTTGATCTTGTCCAGTGGCAGCGGATCGGGCGCAGATCCTAGCGCCAGCTCCATCGCCTGGTTCGCCTGGTGCTCCACCAGGTGCAGTGCCGTCGCTGCGATCTGGGCAGGCCATTCCTCGAGCTCAATCCCGTGGAAGCTCGATAGCCGCACGGCCAGGTGCTCCTCGGTGAAGAACATCGTGCGGGCCGTCTCGCCGGACAACTCCTGGATCCGCAGCAGAACCTCAAGATCGAGTGCTCGCATCTGCCGGTAACCGACCACCAGAAAGTTGCCGCAGCCGCACGCTGTTATGTGTACGTTCAGTCAGTGTCTCAACCATCCACGCGACTGCCACCCCGGAGCACGATGCATCTTCGTTTCGTCGACCACCAGCTCGCTATCCCATCCGACCTCGACGAGCGCGCCCGAGACAGCTATTCGCACCCCCGATCGTTACCCGATGGACTGCCGATCCTTCTTGACGATCGGTGGCGGCCGGTTGAGCCGTGGTTGACGTACTTCCGGATCCTCGCAGCGTCGACAGACCCGGCGACGCTGCGCGCGTACGCATACGACGCCAGGCGGTTCGCGTCGTTCCTCGCCGCGCGACAGACCGACGTCATCCATGCGTCGAGCGACGACATCGTCGCGTTCCGCGAGTGGCGGCTGAGCGGCTCCGAGCGCCCAGTCTCGCCGGCGACGTGGCAACGCGATGTGGTCGTGATCCGCGGGATCTATCAGCTACTCACTCAGACCGGACAGATCCAGCGCGAACCGTGGATCACCATCGGAAGGTCGTCGCCGCTCCGGATTCGTTGGAGGAGCGAGCCGGACATTCGACCGCTGACGCAGGCGCAGTGGCGCACGTTCCTCAACGTCGGTCTCGGCGGACGAACCGCCGCGGGTGGCTTGGACGAGAGCTGGCGGGGCACTACCAGCCTGCGCTCGAAAGTGGGCGCACAACTGGCCGTAACGACGGGGATGCGCCTCGGTGAGTTCTCCACGCTGCTCGACGCCGAAGTCCCGCCATCATCGAGCACCGGCACCAGCGTCTTGCTCGAGGCCTGCGCTAAGTATCAGAAGCGTCGCCGCGTCCACCTCCCCCTCACCACGCTCCGGGCCGTCGACCTCTACCGGCAGACGGAGCGCCGAGCAGTCGTCCGCGCGTCTGCTGCCTCTCTCTGGCGGCGTCGCACCGAGCTGTTCATCGTCGACGAGATCGATGTGTCGGCGGGCCTTGTGCGAGGGCGGGTTGACGGGAGGCGATCGAGGTGGCGGCTGCATCAGCTGCCTGCGCACCTGCGAAGGATTGCTGTCATCGAGAGGGACCAGGGGCTGGAGGCACTGGGCCTATTTGTCGGGCGAGGCGGATTGCCGATCAGCCGCAGGCAATGGCACGCAACGTTCGAGTCTGCGAGCCGGCGCACTCTCGAGCTCGCTCAGGACGAGATGGGCGGTCGCCGTACACGGATCACTCCGCACGATCTACGCCACACCTTCGCTGTCGTCCTCCTGAAGTCGCTTACCGAAGTGGCACTGGCCCGCGAGACGGAGCGACGAGCCGGCAACGTCGGACCGGCCACGCTTTCCGAGCACATCGCCATCAACCCGCGACTCACAGTGCAGCGGCTTCTGGGTCACTCGAACCCTGCGACGACCATGGTCTACCTGCGCTACATCGAGGACACAGATGCGCTCATCCAGGATGTATTCGAGAGCTGGAGCGACGAGGGCATGACCTACGCCGACGCAGTCCTCGCCGATCGGTACGCCGCGTGACCAACATCGACCTCGCCCCGCGTCCAATGCTGTTCGCCCTGCCGACGGCGAACCTCGATGGAACACTGGCCCCGCTCGACTTCGCGCACCCCGTCCTGGCCGCCGAGCTCGCGGACGCACTGATCGATATGCGGCGCGCCATGGGCCACTCTGACGGCACCGCGTACCAATACCGCAGGGCCCTCATGAGCCTTCTGCTCGGCCTGCCTGATGCCTTACCGCGAACGGCGGGTTTGGCGTCGCCGGGCAACGCAATGATCGATGCTCTGCACGTGTGGGAGTCCGCGTTGGCAGGCGCCTACCCACCCCAGAGCACGATCCCCTATAGGTACGGCAGGCAGATACGCGCTCTCATCCGAGTCCACGCAGCAAACGGTCGTGCCATCAGCGAAGCAGTCCTCCGCTGGGCGCAAGCACGCGTGTTGCACCAGGGCGGAGAGTCCACTCCACTCGACGAGTTCTCGAACGCGGAACGCATCGCGATACGCGACGCCTGCCGCGCCCGAATCCGCGAGTTGGAGACTCGTCTGGCAACAGGCCGTCGGTTGCTCGCCAGCGGCGTCGACCCGCGACTCACAGGATGGGGACGTAGCGCCGACGTCCTGTGGGGCGTTCGCCATCTCGGACGCCGGCCTCAGACCACGATCGAGGGCGACATCCTGCGGGCGTGCGCTATGGGTGTTCTTGACGACCTTGACGCTGATTTCGCAGACGAGCGAGCTGTGACCCAGATTGATGCCGGCCGAATCACGCACCGCCTGATGTCCTACCTCTACCCGACCGGCGAAGACCTCGTCGCATTTCGCTCGCTGTTGCAGTTGGAGACCGGCGCGGCGCCGGAAGAATGGTCAGGAGTGCGATTGACGGACATCGAGCACTCGACCGGCGTCCTTCGCGTGCGGCTCCGCAAGGCGCGGGCGCACAGGACTCGGACCGTGCGCTGCGCACTGACCGCGACTGACGACCGCAAGGGGTGGCGTGCAGGAGATCTCATTCCCCGCCTCATCGCCGTCACAGAACTCGCTCGATCCGAAGCGACGAAAGCAGGTGTCTCGGACGCAGACGTCCTGTTCCTCACTGTGCAGCGCACCACGTCCAGGCACCTCATCGCGCGCCGAGAGTCGTTCTCTCGATATCCATTCACTTCGTTGTTGACGTCGATCTCGCCTGAGATATCGAAGCCGTACGACTCCCGTCGCCTGCGCAAGACAGTGAAGAGCGTTCGGGCAGCCGTGCTCCGTAGCGCGGACGCCGCCGCAGGAGACGACCACAGCATCGCCGTCTACCAACGCCACTACGCGCAGTCGACGACTGTGCACGTTCTGGCGGGTAACGCAGTCAACGCGGCTCAGAACCAGGTGTTTGATCGCGTGCGCGGACCAGTCTTCGTTCATGCCGCGGCCAGCACAGTCAACGATGTCGCGGGTGTTCTGGGTACTGCCGCCGCAGCCGAGCTTTCCTCGAGCACCCCAGAGCATGGAATGAACGTGACTCAGTGCACGTCCCCATACGAGTCACCGTTCACGCCGGCGGGGCGGCTCTGCGAGCATCGGCCATCGATGTGCTTCGCGTGCCCGAATGCCATCGTGTTCGCTGACCACCTCCCTCGAGTCCTCGCGTACCGAGAGATTCTCCGCGGTCACGAGAACGAGATGCCTCCAGCCCAGTTCGCGGCCGTCCACGGCCAGCAGCTGGTGAACGTCGAGCGCATCCTCGGCGAGTTCTCCCCGGCGGAAATTGAGAATGCGCGGACTGCGCACGAGACTGTCGCGGTCCACCTGCCCCTCACCCAGAGAGGTGTCCACCTATGAGCGTCGAACGCGGGTCCGCTGCGGAGCGGGTGAAGCCGTTCGCAAGCGACCACTGGGCAGGCGATACGCCGGTCGTCTCCGATCACGATCTCGAACACGACTACCCCATCCCTCGGTTCGGAGATGAGGATCGCTGGGATCTGGGTGCATTGGGATGGAACCCCGCTGCCGGGCGCCACTCAGCGGTCCTGCTGTTCACCTCGTTCAGCGGTGACTGGAACCTTCGTGCTCGCGAACTCGCGATCGCCCTTCTCAACCCGGTACACCCCGTTCTGCGCGGTCAGCTGATCTACCTACGCGCAACGCCCGCGCACGTAAAGACGATCCGCTCCAAGCTCGAGGGCCTGAAGCGGTTCGCCGCCTGGCACGCGGAAACCCTCCCCGACATCCCACTCCGACAGCTCCATCAGGTGCACCTCGACCGGTTCCTCACTGATATCAAGGCGATGGGGATCCGCTCCAGAACGAGGCAGGCCGTCGATGCGGTCCGTGACCTTCACACTTATGCGGCAGTCCTCACCGGCGGTGGGCTCCGGTTCCGCCCTTGGGGCGAGATCACGACGATCGCGCTCAGCGGGCAGAATTCGAGCACCGAGCTGAGCACCCCGGTGATCCCGCCGGATGTCTGGTGGCCGTTGCTGCGTGCGTGCTGGCAGTACATCGATGTGTTCTCGCACGACATCTTTGCGGCTGGTGCGGAGTGGTCCGCCCTCGACCGACCCAACAACGAGCGCGTGAAGGTTCAGCGCCCTGAGGAAGTCCTCGCGCGATGGATCGAAACGCCAGGAAATCGCGTGCCCCTGCACCGGATGACGTACGGGAGATTCCGTGAAGGAGAGATCCACTGGACGCTCCTTTCGTTGCTCGTTTCCGACGGGCACAGCAAGCAGATGTTCGCGGAACTTGATCGTCCCGACGTCCTCCGCCGCCGACGGGACATCGCCGAGGCGATCGCCGCCGGCACCCTCTCGACCGCGCGCGGCGGCCTCGCCACGCAAGCGACGTCGATCGAACGCGCCGATGGATCCGTCGGGCCGTGGATCGACGGATTCGACCCGGCCACGATTCGAGTCCAACTGAAGCTCCTCCGCAACGCGTGCTACGTCTTCTGCGCGGCGCTCACGATGATGCGCGACTCGGAATTGCTGAGCATCAAGAAGGGAGCGCTCACCACCTCGTACGGCGCGCCCGCCGTCACCTCCCAGCTCCGGAAGGGTCGACGCGGGATGCAGCGACGCAATTGGTGGATCATCGAACCCGTGGCGCAGGCAATCGCCGTCGCGGAACGACTTGCCCTCGGCGACGACGTCTTCAGCTCTGTTCGCCGTGAACACCGAGCGCAGGACGGAGCGGGCCGGTTCGATCGCCATAGCGAGCTGAAGCAGTTCATCTCGCAACTCAATGGTCAATCGTCGGATGCCGGTCTCGAGCCGATCCCCGCGTTCCATCTCGCACCGCACATGTTCCGGCGGACGATGGCCGTGATCACCGCGCAACAGCCGGACGGCGAGATTGCGCTCGGCATCCAGCTCAAGCACGCTGCGCGACGCGCCGTCGCGAACGGGACGACCTCCGGGTACGCGAGCGAGACGCCGGAATGGGCCGCGGAGTTCGAGCATGAGCTCCAGGAAGCTGTCGCGTCACGGTTGGTCGGCGCCTGGTCTTCCCAGCAAGACCACGAGATGAGGCTCGCAGGTGCAGGCGCCCAACGCTTCCGAGATGAACTCGAGAAGGTCGACTCAGTCTCAAGCAACGAGGTCAAAGTCGGCGACGCGCGCACACTGCGCACTCTCCTCCGCGATCGGTTCAGCACGCTCCGATGGGGAACCGTCAACCACTGCCTCGGCATCCCTGAGCAGGCGGCGTGCTTGAAGGGGCTGCCCGCCGAAGCAGCTGCAGGAGGCGTCATGCCAAATCGCTGCCAGCCCACCACCTGCGGTAACTCCGTCGTCACCGAGGAGCACGCGCCGATCTGGATCGCCGAAGAACGCGACCTCGTCGCGAAGCTGCGCGACCGAAAGATGGCACCACACAATCGCGAACAACTCGAGACAGAGCTTGAGGACGTTCGCCGCATCACGAGGAACTTCGCGGATGCCTGAGATCACCCCCGCCACAGAACGCAAGTTGCGCGACGCGATGGAGCGGCTGCTCAGTGGGACAGCCATCCGCACCGACGGGCGAGTCATCAAGGAGAACCTCTATCGCGAAGCTGGCGTCAGCCGCGCCACCATGAACCGCGCGACGGCGGTGATGGACGAGTGGGCGCGCCTCGTCGACGGGACCCAGCCCCGAGATCGTGAGATCGAGTCGTTGCGAAGCTTGCTGGCTGATCGTGCGGCCCAGATCAAACAGCTCCGCGAGCGAGTGAACAGCCTCGAAGCACAACTGACGATCGCAGCGACCGCTGTCGCCGAGCTACATGTCGAGAACCAGTTGCTGCAGGGCGACGACCCGAGCCGCAACGTCACTCCGATGAAGCGCCCGTATGCGGACTCACGCCGCAGGTGACGAGGGCTACCTCGCTCACATCATCGCCACTTCGGAGGCCGGGTGTAGGTGGTCGCGCCGACGGTGAAGCTCTCAGGCAGAAGAGCCTGGCGGATCTTGTCGCGACCGATCTGCGACGACGCGGGCATCAGCTGCTTGAGCTCGCTCGAGAACCGCTTGGGCGGGAAGGCCGCGCCGATGAACATGTGCGGGCGGAACTGCTTGGCCGCCCTGACTGCGGGCGCGAGATCGCTGTCGGCGCTGATGATCAGCGCCGAGTCCATTGCGTTCGCCGCGGCATCGCCGACAAGAGCAACTGCGATGTTGACGTCGGTCTCCTTTTCCTCGTGCACCGTACGCGTCGCGCGACAGTTGAAGCACGTCACCGTCTTCGCTTGATATCGGCCCTGCGTGACGCTGAAGACGTTGGCGTGACGCGCGGCGACGGCTGCCTGATGGTAGGCCTGACGACTGGCCGCGCCCGCATCGCCCAGCACAGGTGCGGTGAAGTACTTCACCGCGACGATGTGGCTGCGTGGACGCAGGCTCTGTGCGAGTGCGACGAAGTCGATCCAGAGCGTCGAGCGTCCGAACTTGTCGTGCATGCCGTGATAGAAGTTGAAGCCGTCGATGTAGACGATGAGGCGCTCGTGCGGCGGTCCAGGAACGGGTGAGGCTGACAACAGACGACTCCAAATCGGTGCACGAGGTGATCACCTTCCTATCAGCGATCGTGTGTATAGTGTGGATACACCCCGCCCGGTTGTTCATCCCAACCGTGGCCCGACGCCCTCCCTCGTGGAGGGCGTCTTTGTGTCCGGACTGTGGAGATTGCCATACGGATTAGGCCTTCCCGCAGAGGCCTCATCGCAACGCTTGAGGGGTGCCGTCCCCCGCAAATCTCCCTGATGCGTGGGACCGTTATGCTCGCGAGCTCGGCCAGAACATTCAGCGTGAGCGTGCGCGCGTCCGGTACAGCCAGGATCGTGTCGCCTACGAGTCAGGGCTGAGTCGGTATACGTACCAGAAGCTTGAGAAGGGCGAGTCGCGGCCTGGCACTCCAGCGAACCCGACTGTCAAGACGCTGCTCGCCGTGGCCCAGGTGCTCGGCGTCGACCTGGCTGATCTCCTGCCTGCGCGCGCGCCAGATCTGACGCTCAGATAGGTCTGAGCCGCCCCGCCGCCCACGCGGTCCGCCCGCAGTTCGGAACAACGCGCCACTACAGTGCTGCGCCTAATCCGTATGGCATCCTTCAACCTATGGAAGCGGTCGCGATCGAGCACGAACCGTTCGCCTTGGCAGCCGACGACCCGTACCTCAGCGCTCTGATCGGCACCATCGAAGAGCCACACGGTAGGTCAACCGCCGAGCTCGCGGGCCAGCTGACTGTGTCGTGGTGGGACCGCCATGGCACCGGCCCATCGCGGGCTGAACTCTTCGACGAGATGTTCTCAACCCCCGACTGGGAGCACGTCATCGATGATCCCGGGCGCTCACTGCTTCAGCGGAAGGAGCAGCGCGAGCTGCTCCAGCGTTGGCTCGTCAGCTACTGGTCACGGCTCGGGACGATCACATTTGTTCCAGGTCACGACGAGGTCATCCGACCGGGCCGCCTCCGTCCTGAGGCTGGGTAATAGAGGGCTCGCCCTTGTAGCCTGATCTGTTCGGGAGGGAGGGCGCGTGAAAGAGATCATCATCAGCGGACGCTGCCTCACGGTCACCCACGTCGGGGTCGAGTCGACCGAGCACGGCGACATCCAGCGCTACCGCGTCGACGTATCTGACTCCGATGCCACCACCCGCCTGTCGATCCTGCGCGCGTCGCGCACCGTCGATGCACGTGTCCTGGCCTCGGTGATCGAGACCGAGCTCCTGCTCGACTACCCGGGCAGCAGTGAGGACGGCGTGCTCCGTGATCGGAGTGTTCGCGAGTGGCGCGACGAGAACCGGATCGCAATCGAGGCCGCTCTCGGTCGGCTTCGGGCCGATATCGCCCAGATGCAACCGGAGCCCGTGAGTGACATCGAACGAGCGTTGCTGCGCGCATTCGACATGGATCCCGATGCCCCGGATTCTCACGATGCGTGAGTACCCGTGGTTCGACTTCGACCAGGTCGACTTCGTGACCTCCGACACCCACTTCAGTCACGCCCGCATCAGCGAACTCGCCGGCCGCCCGTTCTCGACGGTCGAAGAGATGGACTCCACGCTGATCCGCCGATGGAACGACGCCATCGCGCCCGACGACGTCGTTTTGCACCTCGGCGATGTCGCACTCGGACCGATCGAAGAGTCGATCCGGCTCACCGCGCGGCTCAACGGGCGCCGGCTTCTCGTCCCCGGCAACCACGATCGTGTCTCACCAGCAACACAGAGCAAGCGCGCCATCGAGCGATTCGCACCTCTATACGAGGCGGCCGGGTGGGAGATCCTGCCGGAGGTGATCGAAGGCACGCGGCACGGGTACCGACTCCTCGCCTCGCACTACCCGTACGCCGGCGACAGCCAACCCATTGATCGCCACACATCACATCGCGCACGCTGGGACGACGGCATCCCGCTCCTCCACGGACACACGCATGCACGCGATCACGGCCCGAACGACCATCAATTCCACGTCGGCGTCGACGCCCACGGCTTCGCCCCGATCCCGTTCAGCGTGATCGACGCGTGGATCCGCAGCCTGCCCGGAATCGAGACTCGGCTGCAGACAGCGATCCGTGAAGCACGAGAGGTCATCGCCGACCTCGACGACACAGCTCCGTCCAACATGGACTTGATGTTCTTCATGCAGGCGTACGACGAACTTCACATTCACCTCGAAGAACTGCTGGCGGCCGTTGACGAGGTCGGGCACGCCAACAGCGACGAGGGCGAGCGTTCCCGATAGGATCGGCAATACCCGGATACATCCGGCTCAATCCGCATGGGGGCGTCAATGTCCGAGCCGTGGCTCTCTGCCGACGACATCGCTGAGCACTTGGGCGTGACGAAAGACACGATCTACGCGTGGATCTCCGAGAAGGGGATGCCGGCGCACAAGGTCGGTCGTCTGTGGAAGTTCCAGGCGAGCGAGGTCGACGACTGGGTGCGCAAGGGGGATGCCGGTTCTCCGGACTGACCCCAATCGGTCGCGATGTCGGCGGCCGGGCGTATCCTGATCGACTTGCCATTTTCCAGGGGAGGAACCACGTGGACGCAGCTGCGGTGACGCTCGCCTCGTTGCGCGCTGGCCAACGCCTTCGCGGCGTCCTGCCCGGGCAGCCGGTGACGCTCGTCGGCGTGACACCTCTGGACGATGCGCTCGTCGAGATCTTCTTCCGCGACGACTCCGGCCGCACCGGCGAACGCATGATCACCGACGCGGATGCCGGCAAGCTCCAGCTGATCACTGAGCTGGGCAACGCACCTGCGTTCGATGGCGACCCCGACGAGTTCCGACTCGCGGCCGAAGCGCTGCGCATCAAATACGCCGCGCTCTATGACCCGATGGCCGCGGTGAACAGCTCGGACGTCGACCCCCTGCCGCACCAGATCCGCGCGGTGTACGAGGAACTCCTCCCGCGCATTCCCCTGCGGTTCCTGCTCGCCGACGATCCCGGCGCCGGCAAGACAATCATGGCCGGCCTCTACCTCAAGGAGCTCATCCTTCGCGCCGACTGCGAACGAGCACTGATCGTCGCCCCCGGCGGCCTGGTCGAGCAGTGGCGGGAAGAGCTGTCCCAAAAGTTCGACCTCTCGTTCGAGATCTTCAACCGACAGATGGTCGACGACGCGCAGGGTCGCAACGTGTTCGCCGAGCACCCGTTCCTCATCGCACGGATGGACCAACTCTCACGCAGCGACGACCTGATCGAACAGCTTTCCGACGTCACCTGGGACGCTGTCGTGGTCGATGAGGCGCACCGCATGTCGGCGCACTACTCGTCGTGGGCCGGTCAGGTCGACGAGACGAAGCGGTTCCGACTGGGCCGCCTGCTCGCGGAGACTGCGCACAATTTCCTCCTCATGACAGCGACTCCGCACGCGGGCAAGGAAGAAGACTTCCAGCTGTTCATGTCGCTGCTGGACCGCGACCGTTTCGAGGGGCAGTTCCGCGCCGGCGTGCACCGCACTGACACCCGCGGCCTGATGCGGCGCATGGTGAAGGAAGAGCTCCTCACCTTCGAAGGCAAGCCCCTGTTCCCCGAACGCCGCGCTTACACGGTCGAGTACGAACTGAGCGACCCCGAGCGCGAACTCTACGAACTGGTCACTGGCTACGTACGCACCGAGATGGGGCGGGCGGAACGCCTCGCGCAGGCCGGCGACAAGAAGCGTGGCAACAACGTGGGCTTCGCGCTCACCGTGCTGCAGCGACGCCTCGCCTCGAGCCCCGAAGCCATCCTCCGATCACTCGAGCGACGCCAAGTGCGACTCGAGACGCGCTTGAGGGAGTGGCAACGCGCGACCGACGAGGCCCGGTACAGCACCTCGATGACCGCGGCGATCGATGAGTGGTCGACGGGCCGCGTGGCCCTCGACTTCCAGGACGCATCCAACACGACGCTGAGCTTCAACCCCGACGAGTTCGATGACATCGACGAAGAGGTCGCTGAAGACGAGCGCGCGCAGTTCGAGGCGCGCGTAGACGAGGTCGTCGACCTCGCCACCGCCGCCGAGTCGATCGGCGAGCTTCGCGCAGAAATCGCGATCCTCGAAGACCTCATCCGCGTCGCACGCCGCGTGCGGCTGCTCGACGACGACAAGAAGTGGGTGCAGCTCCGCACGATCCTCGACGACCAGCTCCTCGTCCACGACGACTCGGGCGAACCGCGCAAGATCATCATCTTCACCGAGCACAAGGACACTCTCGACTACCTGCGCCAGAAGATCACGACACAGCTCGGTCGCCCCGAGTCGGTCATCACGATTCACGGCGGGACCCGCCGCGAAGACCGCAAAGCGGCTCGCGAGCAGTTCACCTACGACCGCAACACGGTTGTGCTCCTGGCGACGGATGCCGCGGGCGAAGGCCTCAACCTGCAGCGCGCGCACCTCATGGTCAATTACGACCTGCCGTGGAACCCGAACCGCATTGAGCAGCGCTTCGGGCGCATCCACCGGATCGGCCAGCGCGAGGTGTGCCACCTGTGGAACATGGTCGCGAAAGACACCCGCGAAGGGGACGTGTTCACCCGGTTGCTGTCGAAGATCGATCAGATGTCGATCGCGTACAACGGTAACCTGTTTAACGTCCTCGGTGATGCAGATGCTTTCCAGGAGAAGTCGCTCCGCGAGTTGCTGATCGAGGCGATCCGCTACGGCGACGAGCCCGAACGCAAGGCCGAGCTCGACCGCGTGATCGACGCGAGTGTCGCCCAGGGACTCGACACCATGGTCGCCGAGCGCGCGCTGCACCCCGAGATGTACTCATCGATGAATCTCGAAGAGATCCGTGGGCGGATGGAGAAGGCGCGCGAACGCCGGCTGCAGCCCGGATACATCGCCGCCTTCTTTCTCCCCGCCTTCGAACGCCTCGGCGGCCGCATCCGCCGGCGCGAGAAGGGACGGTACGAAATCACCCGCGTACCCCAGCGCATCATCGACACAGCACGCAGACTCAACCGGTGGGCTCCCGTGCCGGAACGGTACGAACGAGTCACGTTCGAGACCGCACACGTTCGCCTCGAGAACCAGACACAGGCCGCACTCCTCGCCCCCGGCCACCCGCTGCTGCAAGCGGTCATCGAACTCACCATCGAAGACCTGGGGCCGGTGCTCAAACGCGGAACGGTGTTCGTCGACCGTCGCGAACAGCAATCCGACCAAATGGCGCTGCTGTATGCCGTCGAGCAGCGCATCCAGAACGCCACCCCCGACGCCGACACCGTCTCGCACCACTTCGACTACCCCGTCCTCAACACCACGGGGACTGTGACGCTCGCCGCCGCACCGCCCTACCTCGACTACGACGCACCACACGCTGGTGAGGCTGCAGCAATCGCCGAGGTCCTCGCGGACGAGTGGGCGAAGAACGACCACGAACGCTCCATCCGCGCGTGGGCGTACCGTGACGGCCTCGCACCCCGCATGGACGAACTCGCAGCGCGCATCGTCGTGGACGTCGACCGCACCCGCGTGCAGGTCAAGGAACGTCTCCTCGCCGAAATCAACCACTGGGACCGTGAGCACAACCGCCTCGAAGCACTCGAACGCGCGGGAACCATCGGTCGGGTCCGCGCGGAAACAGCGCTGCAACGAGCCCGCCAGCTCGACGAGCGACTCGACAAGCGGCTCCGCGCCCTCGACGAGAGCACTCAGCTTGTCGCACTTCCCGCAGTCGTGCGCGGATCAGCACTCGTCGTGCCGAGCCAACGACTGTCGACTGGCGGCGAGGGTGCCGCACCCCAGACCTTCGCGCGCAACACCGAGCTCGTCGAACGCCGAGCCGTCGAGGCCGTCCTAGCCGCCGAACGCGCACTCGGCCGCACGCCACACGAAATGCCCCGGAACAACCCCGGATACGACATCCAGTCCTTCGATCCCGACGGACGGATCCACTACATCGAAGTCAAGGGTCGGATCCAAGGGTCCGACACCTTCACCATCACGACGAACGAGGTCACCTTCGCCCAGACGCAGGGCGACCGCCACCGACTCGCCCTCGTGCTTGTATCGCCGGATGGCGAGAAGCGGGACCGACTCCGCTACGTGCTCGACGCGTTCACCCACATAGAGCCATCCGCGACAACCCGGTCGTACAACGAGGAGTGGCGCGACTACTGGGATCGCGGAGGCCCACCTCAATGAACGCCGCTTCGTATACCTTCCGCCCGAGAGAGATGCCGTGACTAACACCCCGAAGAAGAAGCTAATTGAGGTCTCACTGCCACTCGAGGCCATCAACGCCGCCCTCAAAGCCGAGAAGTCTCGGAAGGTGGGCAAGCCCCAGCAAGTCCATCATTGGTGGGCGCGTCGCCCCATTACGGCCGCGCGTGCTGTCCTTTTCGCGCAGCTCGTTGATGACCCCTCCTCGCACCCCGACCGCTTTCCGTCAATCGAGTCGCAAGATATGGAGCGCGCGCGTCTACACCGCCTCATCGAGAAGCTCGTTCTCTGGGATAGCGCATACAACGTTGGGGTGCTCCAGGAAGCGAAGAATGAGATCCTTCGAAGCACCGGTGGGCGCCTGCCGACTGTCATCGACCCGTTTGCAGGCGGCGGATCGATCCCTCTCGAGGCTCAAAGGCTCGGGCTACCCGCGATCGCCTCTGACCTGAACCCGGTCGCCGTGCTGATCAACCTTGCGCTCATCGACCTTCCCGCGCGGTTTGCCGATCGGACTCCGGTGCATCCATCCGCGGTCGGGAAGCAGATGTCCTGGCTCGGCGCGCAGGGTTTGGCCGCGGACCTCCGTGAGTACGGAAACATAGTGCGCGCGGAGCTCTCTGATCGTCTCCGCCACCTTTACCCAGACGTAGTCGACGAGACAGGAACTAGACGGCGGGTAATCTCCTGGGTCTGGGCACGGACGGTTAGGAGCCCGAACCCCTCCAATCCCATTCGAACTCCGCTCGTTCGTACCTGGTGGCTAAGCAAGAAGAAGGGCAAAGAGGCCTACATCGTCCCAGAAGTCGTGGATGGCGAGGTTCACTACACCGTGCGGAATGACTCGCATGGTCCGCGTGGCGACGCCGAGTGGACGATCAAGCACCCTCGCGGGGCCAAGTCAGTTGGGGATGGAACCCCGTTCAGCTACGACTACATCCGCGCTGAGGGTCGAGCGGGTCGCATGGGCGACCAACTGATCGCCGTAGTTGCCGAGGGGCCGAAGGGCAGGATCTATTTGCCGCCCTCCGCCGAGCAGGAACGCGTTGCCCGCATCCCCAGACCATCCGTGCCAGGCCTGGACCAACCAATGTCCACGAACGCTCGATGGTTCTCGCCGCCCCAGTACGGTCTGGACACGTTTGGGGATCTCTTCACTCCCCGTCAGCTCACCGCGCTCAATACTTTGACCGAGCTGATTCCGGCCGCGCGCGACAGGGCTCTGCACGATGCGGTCGCCGCGGGATGGCCGTCGGGAGTTCCGCTCCACCAGGGGGGTAACGGTGCTGAAGCCTACGCGGACGCTATCGCCGTTGGACTCGCCATGGTGGTCTCACGGCTTACCGATTGGCTCAACAGCTTGTGTAGCTGGGAAAACGTCGGTCAGGTGTCGCAACACCTATTTGGCCAGCAGTCCGTGTCCATGGCTTGGGACTACTCGGAGGCAAACGTACTGGCCGAGAGCGGCGGGTCGTTCGCCGCAGCGCTCTCCCACGTAGCGCGGGCGTGGGAGCTTGCACGCACAGGAGGGCCGATCGGGACAGTACAGCAGGCAGATGCCTCCTCCCTCGAGTACCACGACCTCGTAGTTTCGACCGACCCTCCGTACTACGACAACATCGGCTATGCAGACCTGTCGGACTTCTTCTATATCTGGCTCAGGCATTGCCTGGAGCCAACGTTGCCCGATCTGTTTGCGACTCTATTGGTGCCGAAGGTCGACGAGTTGATTGCGAATCCCGACAGGCACGGGGGGTCGGACGGCGCCAAGTCATTCTTCATCGCCGGATTTAACCGAGTGTTCGAGAGGATGCGCCAGGGTGCCAACCCGGACATCCCGCTGACTGTCTACTACGCCTACAAACAGCAGGAGTCGAGCGGCGATGGACGAACCTCATCCGGCTGGCACACGCTACTGTCCGGCTTGATCAAAACAGGCTGGGAGGTTACGGCGACGTGGCCGATGAGAACCGAGATGGCTACTCGTCTCATCGGCGCTAACTCCAACGCGCTCGCGTCATCAATTGTCCTGACGTGTCGGCCGCGGCCCGATGACGCAGCGGCAACGACTCGTCGTGCTTTCGTCGGAGAGTTGAAGGCCGAGTTGCCCGACGCATTGCGCGCACTGATCCAGGGCACCATCGCTCCTGTTGACCTCGCTCAGGCGGCTATCGGCCCTGGTGTATCAGTCTTTTCGCGGTACTCGCGCGTTCGCGAGGCAGACGGATCGGACATGAGCGTGGAGAATGCCCTCCTGCTTATCAACGCAACACTTGACGAGGTGATAGGCGAGCAGGAGTCCGACTTTGACCCTGACACCCGCTTCGCCGTCAAGTGGTATCGACAGTATGGATGGGCTGAGGAGAACTCGGGCGTCGCAGACCAACTAGCGCGCTCGTCCGACACCTCTGTCGGCGCCCTTGAACGCGGGGGCATTTTCGAGGCAAAGGGCGGCAAAGCACGTCTACTCTCACCAGTCCAACTCGAAGACGCGTGGGACGTCACCGCCGACGAGCGCGTTAGCGTGTGGGAGGCAACAGTTCGGCTCGCCGCCCTCATGGCGAAGCACGGCGCCGATCAAGTCGCCCCCCTGATCCCCTCTGTGCAGACTCGAGTGAATCTCGACGCGGTGAAAGAGCTTGGCTTCCTGCTCTTCCATGAGGCCGAGAAGAAGGGCGACACCAAGGATGCGATTCTCTTCAACGGCTTGGTGAGCGCATGGGGTGATGTAAACGAGCAGGCACGGAAGAACGCCGGTTCTCCACGTGCCGTCCAGCAAGCGTTCGACTTCGATGAGGATGGGGACTGAGTTCGATGGCGATGAACAACCGTGACCGCGTGGGCAAGGCGTTCGATCTGTTGTCGGAGGGACTGCTGGATTCCGTCGACGAAGTGATGACCGCCGCGTACGGCACGTCGGACTGGCCCGCTGCGTGGGCACAAGAAGATGCTCAGCGTCGCGGCGGCCCAGCCCGGACCTTGGCGAAGCACGATGTGCAGGTGCAACTTCGCGCGATCACCGAGCAGGGCTACCGATTCAAGGACATGCTGTCGCGCGCGCAGCAGGGCTTCGGTTCCGAACTGCGCGAGACGCGCAATCTGTGGGCACACAACGAGCCGTTCAGTTCTGATGACGCGGCACGTGCGCTCGACACGATCGAGCGTCTGCTTCACGCCGTCGGCGCTGTCGACTCCGCTGAGGACGTCCGCAAGCTCCGCGTCGACCTGCAGCGCACCGTCTTCGAGGATCAGACACGCAAGCAGGTTAAGCGGACGACCGTGACCCTCGACCCGGGTTCAGGTCTGCAGCCCTGGCGAGAGGTGATTCGTCCGCACGATGATGTGGCACGCGGCGAGTTCACAGCATCCGAGTTCGCTGCCGACCTGCATCTCGTGCGAACAGGTCAGGCGACGAGCCCCGAGTATGGCGATCCGGTCGAGTTCTTCACACGCACGTACCTCACGGAAGGTCTGCGGGATCTGCTGTCGCGCGCGCTCCGACGCGTGGGCGGCGGGGACGGGAACGCGAGTCCGGTCGTCAACCTGCAGACCAACTTCGGTGGCGGCAAGACGCACTCAATGCTCGCTCTCTATCACCTCTTCAGCGGCACGCCAGCGAAGGACTTCCCCCAGGAGCTGCAAGAGCTCATTGCCGAGACCGGGAACCCGGATCTTGCGGGACTGGGCGTCAAGCGCGTCGCGCTCGTCGGCACGTACTTGAAGGCCGGATCACCGCTCATCAAGGACGACGGGACGGAGGTGCGCACGCTCTGGGGTGAGCTCGCATGGCAGCTCGGAGGCCGCGAGGCGTACGACCTCATAGCTGAAGACGACCGAGCTGGTACCAACCCGGGCGAAGCGCTGCGGACCCTGATCGCGAAGTATTCGCCGGCGCTGATCCTGATCGACGAGTGGGTCGCGTACGCGCGGCAGCTCGTCACGGACAAGGAGCTTCCGTCAGGCTCGTTCGAGACGCAGTTCACGTTCGCGCAGTCCCTGACCGAAGTTGTCCGATCGGTGCCCGGCGCGATGCTCGTCGTCTCGATCCCGGCATCCGATACCGGTGATGCGGGGAGCGGAAGCGACATCGAAATAGGTGGCGCCAACGGCCAGCTCGCGCTGGAACGCCTGCAAAACGTTATCCGCCGCGTCGCCGACCAGTGGCGACCTTCGAGCAAAGACGAGTCGTTCGAGATCGTCCGCCGCCGGCTGTTTCAAGCGCCGAACGCTGAGGGGCTGACCACGATCTCCGCAGTAGCGCGCAGCTTCGTCACTCTGTATCGGAGCAACACCGCGTTGTTTCCGCGGGATGCCGCGGCACCGAGCGATGACTACGAGCAGCGCATCCGCTCGTCGTACCCGCTACACCCCGAGCTGCTGGATCGTCTATACGAGGATTGGTCCACGCTCGAGCGATTCCAGCGCACCCGCGGCGTGCTCAAGCTCGTGTCCTCGATCGTGCACGAACTGTGGGCATCCAACGACACGTCGCCGTTGATCCTCCCTGGCAACGTGCCGCTGGAGGCGACGACGGTCAATACCGACCTCACCCAGTACCTCGAGGACCAGTGGAAACCGATCATCGACTCCGACATCGATGGCCCTGGGTCGATGGCGCAGCAGATCGACCTTGACCGCCCCAACTTGGGGCAGCGGTTCGTAACCCAGCGGATCGCGCGAACGATCTTCATGGGCGCCGCCCCGCGGATCAAGGCGTCGCGGAAGGGCTTGGACAAGCAGTACGTCTGGCTCGGAACCGCAGCTCCCGGTGACACGCTTGGCAACTTCGGCAGTGCTATCGAGCTGCTCGCTCAGCGGTCGACGTACTTCTACGAGGAGCAGGGCCACTACTGGTTCGACACGCAGCCGTCGGTTACCAAGACTGCGAACGACTATGCCGAGCGACTCCGCGAAGACGTCGAGACCGTGTGGAACGAGATCACCGAGCGACTTCGCAGCGAGGAACGTGCGCGCGGTGTCTTCGATCGGGTGCACGTTGCACCGGCATCCAGCGCTGACATCCCCGACCTTGAGGATGCGCGACTGGTGATCGTTCACCCGCGCCACTCGCGGCGGAAGTCGGATGGTGCCGACTCGTCCGCCCACCAGTGGGTGCGCGACGCGATCGAGACCAAGGGCGCCAGCCAGCGTGTGCACCGCAACACCCTCGTGTTCCTCGTCGCGGACAAGAGCGAGCTCGAGAGTCTCGAGGCCGCTGCGCGCAGCTACCTCGCATGGAAGCGTGTGCAGGCGACCAGCGAGAGCCTCAACCTGTCGGTGCAGCAGCGGAAGCAGACCGACGACTGGGTCACACGCCTCGACCGCACCGTTTCGGACCGGATCCGCGACACCTTCGTGTGGGCGGTCTATCCCGAGCAGTTCGACGCCACCAAACCGTTCGAGCTGATCACGGACAAGGTGCCTGACTCCAACGGCCGCTCTCTTGCGGAGCGCGTGGCTGCAAAGCTATCCCGTGACGATCAGCTCGTGACCGAGCTTGGTGCGCCGATCCTCGGTGCCACGCTGCATCAGGAGCTCGGACAGCTGTGGCGGGAGAAGGGCGAGATCAGCGTCGGCGAGTTGTGGGGATACTTCACTCGGTACGTCTACCTGCCGCGCCTCGTTCGCCGAGAAACTCTCGACTCGGCGATCGAACGGTCGCTCAACTCCGTCCTCGTCGACGGCGAGAAGTTCGCAATCGCGACGGCGAAGGACACCGAGGCTGATCGCTACCGCGGACTGATCGTCCCGCCGGCACACAACGCCGCGATCCAGGTCACCAACGGCACGCTGCTCGTGGACTGGAACAAGGCCGAGGAGCAGGCATCGGCGGATCGCATCGCCGCGGCTCGTGAGGCTGCTGCGCGCGCGGCGGCCGACGGTGCCGCGGAGGTCGGGCCGGTTGACATCGTCCTGATCGTTGACGATTCGGACGAGGCGGAGGCGCCGAGTGAAGCGAGCTTCGCGGAGCGAGGCCCCAGCCGCTACTTCGGCTCCGTGAAGGTCGATCCTGATCGGTATTCACGCGACATAGGGAATGTGACTCGCGAGATCATCGATCGCCTCGCTGGCGCCGGCGCCAGGCTCGAGATCACCATCGACATCCAGGCCAGCAAGAGCGACGGCTTCGACGAGGGTGAGGTGCGCACCATCTCCGAGAACGCGCGCGTGCTCAAGTTCGACCCGAGCTCCGGCTTCGAGCATTGATGAAGGCAATACTCCCACTACCCACGAGCGCGAGTTGGACCAGCAGCAAGATGAAGGGAGCTTCAGGATGAGGATCGAATCAGCAGTTGTGACCAACTATCGCTGCATCGTCGATAGCGGACACTTCGGCGTCGAGGCTGACAAGACAATTCTGGTTGGCATCAACGAAGCAGGAAAGACAGCACTCCTGAAGGCGATCCAACTCGTCAGCCCGACACCAGATACTCCAAAGCTTGACTGGCTCTTCGATGCGCCGGCGCCGATGGTCGACGACATCCGACGCGGGAACCTAGATCGTGCGCGGATGGCGATCGCGAAGGTCGTCCTGAAGCCCGATGCGTCCGATGTCGACGGGCTGGCTCTCGCGAACAGCGAAGACGTTCGGCTTGAGATGACTACGTGGCTCAGCGGTAAGCGCACCTATCGAGTCACTGGCTTGCCGGGGTCACCCACGCTCGGAGACGTAGACAAGAGCATCGTTCGCCTAACTAGTGCAATGTCGAAGCAATCGAGCGAAGACGCGAAGGCTGCGGCCCAAGCACTGACGTCGTGGAGGGCGAGCCACGGCCAATCAGACTCGATCAGTGGAGAGATCGCCGAAGAGCTCCGCGGCCATCTTGATGCACTGTTGCCGCTGTTCGCGGACGGTTCCGCCGCCGAAGGCTATTGGGACGCCTTGGACGCCATCGTGAAGGAGGCGACAGGCCGCGACGAGATAGGCAACCACCTTCTGTCGAAGTTACCCCCGTTCGTCTACTTCTCCTCTTACTTCTCGGTTCGACCAAGAATTCACTTGAACCGGCTCGCGGAACGGGAGGAGTCGGGCGAGATCGACCTTGACTACGACTTTGGCAATCTGCAGCTGCTGAAGTTTCTCGGCTTCACTGCGCGCGAACTATCGAATATGGACTCGGAGGCTCCTGAGAAGGGCGTCAGCTACGACACCGATGTTCAGGAGCAGGAACGATACAAGGCTGCGCTTGCCGCGCATGAACGCAGGCTCACAGAACGCAAGCGGGCGCTTCAGACGGCCGGTGCGCGTCTCACGGCTGAGATTCGTCGCGTCTGGAACGACGACTCCCTGACCCTTCGCCTCGACGTCGACGGACAGTACCTCCAGACGCTCGTGGAGGATGAGCTGGGGATTCCGGTCGAGCTTGATCAGCGTAGTGAGGGCTTTCGCTGGCTCGTGTCGTTCTTCGTCGTCTTCCACGCTCAGGCAAAGGACGATCTCCGGAACGCCATACTGCTTCTGGATGAGCCTGGCCTCAGTCTTCACGCGCTCAAACAGCAGGAGTTTCGCAAGACCGTATCCGCTCTGGCCGAGGGGAACCAGATCGTCTACACGACGCACTCTCCCTTCATGGTGGGAGCCGACGAGCTGGATCTGGTCCGGGTGGTGGAGATGGTGGACCGCAAAGTCGGTACAAAGGTCCACACTCGCTTGGCCGTCGACGATCCGAAGTCGATCTACCCGCTTCAGGCAGCACTCGGGTACGACCTCGCGCAGAGCATGTTCACGCACCAACGGAACCTGGTCGTTGAGGGCATCACCGACCTTCTCATCATCGAGGCGCTGAACGCTGCATTCTCCTCGGAGGGCGGGCCGGCAGTGGACAGCGACATCGCGATTGTTCCAGCCGGAAGCGCAAGCAAGGTCGTCTACTACAGCACGATCCTGACTAGCCAGAGCCTCAAGGTGGCCGCTCTCCTGGATTCGGATTCCGCTGGCGATCAGGCTGCGGAGCAAGAAGCACTCTGGCAACTGTTGAGTACAAAGAGGATCCTCAGAACTGGCGATCACATCGCCGGAGTGCAGCGAGCTGAGATCGAAGACCTGTTACGTCACACACTGGCTCAGATCGCTCGGGACGAGCTCGGTTGGGACAGCGTCGCGACTGTGCAGAGCCAGCCCGCGCGCCCGCTAATGGAGATCCTCGTTGCCGAGCACCCCGAAGCATCGAAATGGAAGCTCGCACGCGCCTTCGCGAAGTGGTTGAGCGCGAACGGAACCGCGGCGCTGGATCCCTCGGAGCGGGCGTCGTGGAGTTCGCTCTCCGCGGCGGTAAACAAGGCGCTCACCTAATGGACGCCCGAGCTGACGCATCTATGGCCGGCGTCAATGACGTGACATCCCCCGTCGAACCTGCGATAGACGGCGTCGGTGACGCGACGACTGTCCCGATGGGCAAACCCGGCAATCTCGGCTTCGATGGACGCGTCTTTCTCACGGACGCCGAGCATCAGACGTATTGGACTGACCCCGTCTTGTAGGTCCAGTCGTTGTGTGAGTCGTCCTGTCGCCCGAGGGTTCGGGCAGGGAGACTGGTCAGATCATGACGAACAGCAGGAAGCGTCACACCCCGGAGCAGGTCGTCCGAAAGCTCGGGCAGGCCGACAGGATGCTCGCCGACGGCGCGGACGTCGCCGCGGTGTGTCGGGAGCTCGGCGTGTCCGAGCAGACGTACTACCGGTGGCGGAACCAGTACGGCGGCCTGAAGGCCGACGACGCGAAGCGTCTCAAGGAGCTCGAGAAGCAGAACGCCACTCTGAAGCGGCTGCTGGCCGAAGCGGAGCTGGAGAAGGCCGCGCTGAAGGAGTTGGCTGAGGGAAACTTCTAGGCCCGGGCAGGCGCCGCGCCGCCGTCGCTCACCTGATCAGGACACTGCAGGTGAGCGAGCGGATGGCGTGCCGTCTGGCCGGGCTGAGCAGGTCCGCGTACCGTCGCCCGCTCAAGGGCGACACGACCGCCGACCCGGACAGGGCGTTGCGGGACTGGCTGCGCGCGTACGCGAAGAAGCATCCGCGGTGGGGATACCGCAGGGCCTACCACGACGCTCGCGGCGAGGGGTGGGTCGTGAACCACAAGAAGATCCAGCGGCTCTGGCGCGAGGAAGGCCTCCGTGTCCCCCAGCGGCGGCGGCGCAAACGCGTCGGATCCTCGACCGTCGACGCCCCGGCAGCGGTCGCACCGAATCTCGTGTGGGCGGTGGACTTCCAGTTCGATGCCGACGAGCAGGGCCGCCCGATCAAGATCTGCTCCATCGTCGACGAACACACCCGTGAGTGCATCGGAGGGCTTGTCGAGCGGTCGATCACCGCGGACCGACTCACTGCCCACCTCGAGGACCTCGTCGCCGTCCGCGGCGCGCCCGCGGTGCTCAGATCAGACAACGGCCCGGAGTTCATCAGCGACGCGATGGCCGACTGGGCCGGCACCCGCACCGGCCTGTCCTACATTCCGCCCGGCTCGCCCTGGCACAACGGGTACGTCGAGTCGTTCAACAGCAGGCTCCGCGACGAGTGCCTGAACATCAACAGCTTCTACTCGCTGCTGCACGCCCAGGTCGTGATCGGCGACTGGAAGACCGAGTACAACCATGACCGCCGGCACTCATCGCTCGGATACCTCGCACCGGTCGACTACGCTCGGCAATGCACCCATCAACTGGAAACCGACGACTCGCACAGCGACCGGACCGAATGAAGGGGGCGGCCCACCGTCGTGGTGGGCGCGGATGTTCCGGCGGCGCGGAAACGACGAAGGACCCGGCGACCGGGGTCGCGCGGGTCCTTCGTGACGTGGGGTGCTCAGCCGATGTAGTCGGCGAGGTCCTGCTCGAGGGCGAACTTCGGCTTGGCGCCGATGATCGTCTTCTCGACCTGGCCCTTGTTGAAGACCTTCATTGCCGGGATCGACGTGATCTGGTACTCCATGGCGAGCTGCGGGTTCTCGTCGACGTTGAGCTTCAGAACCGTGATCTTCTCGGGGTTCTCGGTCTGAATCTCGTCGAGGATGGGGCCGACCATGCGACAGGGTCCGCACCACGCCGCCCAGAAGTCCACCAGGACGGGGCCTTCGGCGTCGATGACGTCCTGCTGCCAGGTGCTCTCACTCGTGGCCTTGGCGGTCATATGTCTGTCTCCTTAGGAATCGACACGTGGGTGTCAGAGGGGGAAACGCAGCGGATGCCGCAATTGTTCCGCGCTCAGGCGGCGTCGGCCTCGGCGTCGGGGCGGTCGTCGATCAGTGCGGCGTCCTGCGCGGGGGCACCCGCGTCGCCGCGCGCGGCGAGGTAGTGCTCGAGGTCGAGGGCGGCGACCGTGCCGCTGCCGGCCGCGGTGACGGCCTGGCGGTAGGTCGGGTCGATGACGTCGCCCGCGGCGAAGACACCGGGGACGGAGGTCTTCGAGGTGCGGCCGTCGACCCACACGGTGCCGTGCTCGGTGATGTCGAGGACGTTGTGCACGAGGTGCGTGCGGGGGTCGTAGCCGATCGCGACGAACACGCCGTCGAGGGCGAGGTCGCGCTCGGACCCGTCGACGGTGTCGCGCAGACGCACGCCGGTCACGGCATCCTCACCCAGGACGTCGATGACCTCGGCGTTCCAGACGAACTCGATCTTCTCGTTGGCCTTGGCGCGGTCCTGCATGATCTTCGAGGCACGCAGCTCGTCGCGACGGTGGATCACGTAGACCTTCGAGGCGAACTTCGTGAGGAACGTCGCCTCTTCCATCGCGGAGTCGCCGCCGCCGACGACGGCGATGACCTTCTCGCGGAAGAAGAAGCCGTCGCACGTGGCGCAGTACGAGACGCCACGGCCCGACAGGCGGGTCTCGCCCTCGATGCCGATCTTGCGGGGCGCGGAACCGGTGGCGAACACGATCGCCTCGGCCTCGTGCGTCTCGCCGCGGCCGAGCGTGACGGTCTTGATGTCGCCCGAGACGTCGAGCGACACGACGTCGTCGTACACGACCTCGGCGCCGAACTTCTCGGCCTGCTCCTGCATCTTGGTCATGAGGTCGGGGCCCATGATGCCCTCGGGGAACCCGGGGAAGTTCTCGACCTCGGTCGTGTTCATCAGCTCTCCGCCGGCCTCGACCGAGCTGGCGACGACGAGGGGCGACAGGTTCGCGCGCGCCGCGTAGATCGCCGCGGTGTAGCCCGCCGGACCCGAGCCGATGATGATGACCTTGCGCACGATGATTCCTCTCTTCGTCTGGGCGATGTTCGCGCCCGGACAGTTCAACCCATGGTAGCCGCGTGGCATTCCACGGACCGGGGGCTCACCGGCCCGGCAGGAAGCGGCGGACGGCACGGAACGCCACGCCCAACTCGGGGGTGCGAAACAGGGCCAGGATGCCGCCGTAGACCAGCAGTGTCACACCGCCGATGAGCGCGGCGCCGAGGAGTCCGGGGAGACGCTCGGAGACGGCCCACCCCTCGACCCCGCCGAGAAGGAGGAAGACGGCCCACCCCGCGGCCGCTGCAGGGACGGCCGCGAGCAGGAAGCGCAGGACTCCGCGGAACGCCGCACCGAGACCGAGCGGACCGATCTTCCGCCGCAGGAGGGTGATCGCGAGTGCGAACTGCAGGATGTTCGCCACGGACTGTCCGAGGGCGATCGCGAAGGCGAGCCAGGTCAGGGGCAGGATGCCGGCGTGGACGAGCGCCGACGCGGCCAGAGCCGTCGCGATGACGAGCGCCGCCTGCACGAGCGTGTACACGAAGGGAGTGCGGGTGTCCTTGAGGGCGTAGAAGGTGCGCTGGATGCCGAACTGGAACGACAGCGGCAGGAGCGCGAGCAGGTACGCGCCTAGGACCCAGGCGAAGGCGACGGCGTTGTCCGGCGTTGTCGTGAACAGGCGCGCCAGCGGCACGGAGGCCACGGCCATCGCGGCGAGGATGCCGACCATGAAGATGCCGACGGTCCGGGTGAGCGAGGACAGGTCGGCGGTGACCGCATCCGTCCGTCCCTCCGCGACGTGCTCGCTGAGCTTCGTGTAATACGGGGTCCCGAGGGAGAGGACGATGACGGAGAACGGGAGCATGAACAGGAGCCACGCGTTCTGCAGCGTCGCCCCGGCCGCCGCGGGACCCGAGGCGGCACCCACGATGTTGATCTGGAAGGCGCCGGCGATCTGCCCGACGACGACCATGAGGAACGTCCAGCCGGCGAGGCGGCCGATCTGGCGGAGGCCGATGCCCCGCCAGCCGAAGTCGGGCCGCACGTGCAATCCCGCTCGCCGCCAGAACAGGAACAGGATGCCGGCCTGCACGACGATCCCGAGGGTCGCGGTGCCGCCCATCAGCGCGATCATGCCCGCCGTCCAGCCCGAGGCCGACTCGTAGGTGCCGAACAGCACGATGAAGACGCCGAAGCCCGCGATCGAGATCAGGTTGTTCACGATCGGCGACCAGGCGAACGGCCCGAAGATGCGGTTCGCGTTGAGGATCTCGCCCACGAGCGCGTACAGCCCGTAGAAGAGCAGCTGCGGCAGACACCAGTAGGCGAGGGCGAGGGTGAGCGTCTTCGCCGCCGGGTCGGTGAACCTCCCCGCGTAGATCTCCACGAGCACGGGCGCCGCCACGACGGCGACGATCGTGACGACCAGCAGGGCGAGGACGCCCAGGGTCAGCAGTTTCGACACGAAGGCGCTGCCGCGGTCGTCGTGCGTCTTCACGGCCTTGACGATCTGCGGGACGATCACCCCGGCGAGGAGCCCCGAGGAGATGAGCGCGAACACCGAGTTCGGCAACTGGTTCGCGATCGCGAACGAGTCCGCAGCCTTCGCGCCGACGGTGCCGACGGCGACCGTGAGCACGATGTTGCGGATGAGTCCCGTGATGCGGGACGCCATAGTGCCGGCGGCGACGGTGGCGCTCGCGCGTCCGAGGCCGGCCATCAGGGGGCCACCGGCATCCGCTTGCGCCGTCGGACCGTCCGGATGACGCCGAGGACGAGGAGGGCGGACACGAGGACGGTGAGGATGACGAGGGCCACCGACTCCCATTCGGCGCGCACCGACACCTCGACGGTCTCGCTCCGCCCGATATCGACGCCGGACGGGGTGCGCAGCTGCAGGTCGACGGAGGATTCGCCGCTGCCCACGAGGGCGGAGACGGGGATCGCGACGCGGCTGGTCTGCTGGGCGCCGATCTCGACCTCGGTCGTCGACTCGATCACCAGACGCGCGTCACCGGGCGAGGCGAGCAGGTCGACACGGGCCGGCCACGGCAGGTCGTTGCGGACGGTGAAGACGAGGGGCGCGGAGGTCCCGGCGAGGGTGATGGGGCCGCCGAGGACGAGGGCGACGCCGTCGGTCCAGGTGGCGATGCGCTCGCGCTGCGCCTGGATCGCGGCATCCCATCCCTCGCGGTCGTCGAGCCACGCGTTTCCGAGCAGCTGCAGCTCGGTCGCCCGCTCCGACGAGGTGAGCAGCGTCGGGTCGCCGAGCACACCCGAGATGCGCTGCAGACCGCCCTGCGCGGCGCGGAACCCGTCGATCACCGCGACGCGGTCCTGGTCGGCGGGGACGGAGTCGACGTCGACCGCAGTGGCGGGAGCCGCGAGGAGGCCGTCGAGATCGGTCGCCGTCCAGCCGGGGAGCCCGGTCGCCGCGTCGATCGCGCCGCGCAGGGCAGCCTGGGACCGACCGTTCGCGCGGTCGACCGTGACGAGCAGGGGGTCGGCGAGGTCGCCTACGGCCGCCCGCGCCGTGAACTCCGCCAGGAGCGCTCCGCGGGCGGTGTCGGCATCGGTCGCGGAGGCGTCCTCGAGCAGGCGCGAGAGGCCGGCGTCGTAGACGAGCAGGTCCGTGTCGGCCGAGACCGCGTGCGCCCCGGCATCCGATCGCACCACCGAGCTCGGCAGGAGCGTGACGGGCGCGTCATCGCCGCCCGTCACGGCGCCCAGGGCGGCGACGGTCTCGGCGCCGGCAGCGGCTCTGGCGCGAGGAAGGCCTCCGTGTCCCCCAGCGGCGGCGGCGCAAACGCGTCGGATCCTCGACCGTCGACGCCCCGGCAGCGGTCGCACCGAATCTCGTGTGGGCGGTGGACTTCCAGTTCGATGCCGACGAGCAGGGCCGCCCGATCAAGATCTGCTCCATCGTCGACGAACACACCCGTGAGTGCATCGGAGGGCTTGTCGAGCGGTCGATCACCGCGGACCGACTCACTGCCCACCTCGAGGACCTCGTCGCCGTCCGCGGCGCGCCCGCGGTGCTCAGATCAGACAACGGCCCGGAGTTCATCAGCGACGCGATGGCCGACTGGGCCGGCACCCGCACCGGCCTGTCCTACATTCCGCCCGGCTCGCCCTGGCACAACGGGTACGTCGAGTCGTTCAACAGCAGGCTCCGCGACGAGTGCCTGAACATCAACAGCTTCTACTCGCTGCTGCACGCCCAGGTCGTGATCGGCGACTGGAAGACCGAGTACAACCATGACCGCCGGCACTCATCGCTCGGATACCTCGCACCGGTCGACTACGCTCGGCAATGCACCCATCAACTGGAAACCGACGACTCGCACAGCGACCGGACCGAATGAAGGGGGCGGCCCAGTATCTACGCCGTAAGCCAGTTCGTTTTGTCCGAAAGGTGATCGCGGCGTCCAACTCGTGTTCGGTCTGTGGAGAAGACGGATCGCGCGAGAACCCGCTGCAAGTAGCGCACATCGTTCCGTTTGGGCTTGGCGTCGTGCATTTCAAGCTCACGCCGGAGTGGTTGGACAGCCCGGCGAACCTGCGCTGGGCACACCGTCGCGTCTGCAACAAGGCCGCCGAGTTGAGCGTCGATCAGACGCGGGCGCACCTAATCGAACTCGGCGTCCTGCCCGCCGACAGTGCCTGACCCCGCGCTGGACGTTGGTCGCGGACGACCTAAATGATGTCTACGCGGCCAGGCCGAAAGGGTCCAGCGACTTCGACTCGATGTCTCGTGAGACACCCGACTTGCGCATAAAGCATGGATCCAGGAACCGCATCAGCCCCATGTCGGCACGCAACTTCTTGAGCTTGGCGGTGTCGTGATATCCGTCCGTGAACCGCTGCCGCAGTTCATCGAGGAACATCGGGCCGATGACCTTCATGATGTTGGTCTCGGTTGTGTAGTGTTCACCGAGCTCACGCCGAGCTGCCTTGTCTTTGACAGCCTGGAAGAGGCTGCCGAAGATGGCCGGCGAGATCGCAGACCAGTTGAACATCGCCGCCGAGATCAGCCGGTCACGCATGCCGGCATCGAACGACGGGATCGACACCGATTCCTCAAAGACCCCGCCGTTGACGTAGGGGAACCGCGAGATTAGCTCGTCGAGGTTCGACTGCCGACGAGACGGCTCGCGCCCCATGACCTGGTACAACAACGACAGCTGAGGCCCGAGGTCGGAACCATCCGTCGCGGTGCGGGTCTCGAGGAACTCGAGGAACAGATCGCGATCCCACACTCCGGCGTCATCAGCGTAGAGGGCGAACAAGGTGCGCACCAGGAACACCGACGCCTCGTGATCGTCGTACCCAGACCCCTCGAGAGCCTCGTAGAGGGACGCCATCAGCTTCGCCGCTTTGATTGACGCCGACTCCTGCGCCTTCGATCCGAAGGTGCGCTCACCGTACCCGGCGAGGAACGCCAGCGCGTCGGCACGATCCCGCATCTGGGTCAGGGTGAACTCCTGCACGCCCTCGCTCTCAGCGTGAAGGTCGAGCAGGCGGAACCGGCGGAAGTCGCTCGTGATGACCCACCGAGGAACCTCCGGGTCGGGAAGGTCGTCGATGTAGTCGAGCGCCTGCTGCTCGGCCGCAACGAGATCTTTGCCGGCCGACTTCATCTCGATAAGTGCGAGACCAGGGATCAGCGCGTCGATGTATCCGCGCGAGCCGGTCGATGAGCGCTTGACGCGCTTCTCGTAGAACGCCGCGCGGGTCTGGGTGATCCCGTACACGCCGAGCAGATCCCGAACGAAAGATTGCGCTTGCTGTCGCTCGTCGCCGGGCTCATCCTGCCAATCGCGGGTGAATTGCGCAGCGCGGGCTCGGATCTCATTCATCGACAGTGACTTCGGCACGATCCCAACGGTATCCGCCCAGGCCCCTCTCGCCTCATACCACCCACCCTGCCCACGGCGTGGCTGGGGATGCTGCGGCGGCATCATCATCATCATGCATTGACATGGGTGACTACCGGCCCTAGGGTAGTGAATGTCACATTCACCACCTACCGAGGGGGTCTCATCATGCGCGCGTTTCCCGTGAACCGCGACACCATCGACCTGCTGGTCACCGCCGCCTACATTTCCACGCCCGCCTACCGCAGCAACACTCCGCGCGAGCTCGCGGAGAACGCCGACCGGATGGGTCAGAGCCTCTGGGACGAGAACTACGCGAGCGTCAGCTACGCGATCAAGCAGCACATCGCCGCACCGCGCTACGAATGGCAGCCGGTCGCCGAGATCGTCCCCATGGCCGATGACGAGCAGGCGTTGCAGATCGAGCGCAGCCGTCTCTTACTCGCCGAAGTCTCCTGCCACCACCCCGGATGGGATCAGTCCCCTGCGCGTGACCTCGTCGAACGCCTCGGCGACGCGATCGCACGTCGGTTCGCCCACCGGACGCTCGTCGACTCCCCCGACCACCTGGGCGTGAAGGAGTACGAGGGCCTGCACCGCGCCGCGGAGGTCTGGGAACGGGAGATCGGGTTCCGTCACCCGCTCGCCCACGACGCGGCCGCGCGGGAAGGGAGCCGGCCATGACGCTCACGATCATCCACGCTGCCGCGGAAGGCACCCTCATCGAAGGGACCAGCCGGGGCGACGGCACGGCCGATGCTCTCAAGGCCAACGGCTGGCGGTGGAGCCGGGCGCTCGGATCCTGGTACATCCCCCACTCCCGCGACCGCGAACCGAAGACCGCGATCATCAACCGCACCGCCGAGCAGCTCACCTCTGCCGGGTTCGTTGTCGAGATTTCGATCGACTATGAACGCCGGGCTGCGGCCGTCGTCGAGGCTGACCTGGTCGACCGCAGGGACGACCGCGCTGCCGCACTGTCGGAGCGCGCCGCTCGGCGCCAACAGGACGCCACAGAGGAGGCGGAGCGCGCAGCACGCGCGCTGCGACGTCTCCCTGAAGGTGGCGAGCCCATCAAGGTCGGACACCACTCGGAGGCCGGCCACCGCCGAGCGATCGCGAAGGCGGACGCGGCGATCCGCCGCTCGATCGACGCCGACGCGGAGGCACGGCGCGCCCAGGTGCGTGCCGACATCGCGGCCGCGTCGAACGATGCGCGGTACGCGCCGATCACTGTGGCGAACCGGATCGAGAAGCTCCGTGCAGACCTTGCCGGGATCCGTCGACGTCTCGACGGTTCCCGACGCACCCTCCCCGGCGGGTATGTCGAGGTCACGGTCGCAGCGACCGGCGCCTACGCCGAGCGGCTCGAGCGGGAGCTGGCCGCGACCGATGATCAGCTCATCTACTGGCAGGAGGTCCGGGCCGAGCAGATCGCGACCGGTGTCGCCACCGACCACAGCAGGGACACCATCGACGTCGGGGACCAGATCAAGTACTTCGGTAGCTGGTGCACCGTCACGCGCACAAACCCGAAGAGCGTCACGATCGTCGACGCCTACGGCCACCGTGGCACCGTCCCGTACACGCATATCCGCGAGCACCGTGCCGGCCAGAGCGGGGCGAGCTCATGACCATCGCCGCCCGTCCCCGCACGATCCCGGAGCCCACGACTCGTTGGCTCCGCCGGCTCGCGATCGCGCTGCTGTACATCGCGGCCGCGGTCCTCGCTGGGTGGCTCGGGATCCTCGCCGCGCCGATCCTTGATCGCATCATCATCACCGCTGTAGCGGTGATCCTCGTCCCCCTCACCATCGCGCTCGTGATCGACTTCTTCCGCAATCCTGATTGAGCGTCCGATGCCCGCCTACAAGGTTCAGTGGCAGCAGCGCGTTGACGTCACCGCCACCGTCACTGTGGAGCTCGACGAGCTCGCAGCATGGGCCTGCGAGCATCTCGGGCTGCGCACGCTCGACGTCGGCACGCCGACGGATGCAGCGCCGGTCGGGGTTCGGCGGATGCTCGAGCTGAACAGGCCTCTCCGGGAGGAGCTGCTGCAGCGGTGGGCAGCGGCGCACATGCCGCACAGATGATGTCCCACTCGGACGAGCAGAGCAGAGGCCCCGCCGGCGAAGAGCTGCCGGCGGGGCCTCTGCTGTCAGTCACGCGAGCCGCTGCGCGAGCTCGTCGATCTTGTCGGGACGGAAGCCCGACCAGTGATCCTCATCCGTGATGACGACCGGCGCCTGCAGATAGCCGAGCGACTTGACCTGCTCGAGCGCCGCGGCGTCCTCGCTGAGGTCGACGACGTCGTAGTCGATGCCCTTCGCATCCAGTGCGCGATACGTCGCGGTGCACTGCACGCACGATGGCTTCGTGAACAGCGTGATCGACTTGTCGCCGTTCGTCAGTGTGGTTGTCATGGGTGATCTCTCCTCCTTTCTGGGTCTCGTTTGCTGAGCATGGCGGACAGCTCAGACACGGGCAGCCGCGCGGCGCTTGAGCCACACGATGAGCGCGATCGCACCGATCAGGATCGCGAGAATGACGAGGATCTGCCCCCAGCCGAGCCCAACGCCGTCGACGACAGCGATCGCCACGGCATCGCCCTGCTCGAGCAAGTGGTACTGCAGCATCCACGCGCGCAGCGGATCGAGGAACATCCCCAGCGACACGGCGCCGCTAGCCAGGACGAGCACGGCGATCAGCAGCAGCGAGATCCAGTCGTCTTCCGACACGCTCTGGTTCGACATCCGGCTCATCCCTTCTCTCGGGGCCAGGTGGCCCGCAGCGTCATGGCGGCCACGATCACGCAGCCTCGGGTCGGCGGTAGCTGACCACCGAGTTGTCGAAGACCGTCAGCAACCCGTCCTCGCCGTTGTCGAGGTCGCGGTACTCGATCGCGAGGTACTCGTCGTCGACGACATCGGGCTCCACACCCTCGATCACGGCCCACAGGCCCAAGGCCGAGTCGACGAGCAGGAGATCTCCGACCTCGAGCTCCACCGCGGGCCCCTCGAGCGATTCGCCGTACCCGTCGCCGTCCGCGGCCGCGTCGACGTCAGGTGTCTCGTCGTCGACATCGGGGACGAACCTGACTCGCTCGCGCGGGTCCAGCGGAGTGACGTTCGCGGGGCGGAGGGGTTCGTGCTTGCTCGTCGACGAGGCCGCGGGATCCCACGGGACGATCTCGGCCGAAGCCCACTGGAAGTAGTCGGGCTCGATCTCCTCGCCCTCGCCATCGTCGGTGAGCTCCGCTTCCGGGTCGCGCACCATCATCCGCTCGTAGTCCGCGACCTCGGGGCGCAGCGCCGCCAGGTGATCCCAGTCGCCCTTGTCGGTGGAGTCGAGCTTCGCTGGATCCGGCGTGTAGAACGCCTGGATCTCAACGGGGAGGGACTCGGCGTTCAGGGTGACGCCACGGCCGCGCTTGTTGCGCGGGATCGCGACACCGACCGCGAAGCTGTCCCACATCATGTTGGCGCCCTGCGGAGAGAGACGGCCGAAGCTGACGCGGGCGCCGAAGTTGTCTCGCATCTCACCGCCGAGGAACTCGACGTCGGGACGCTGCAGGCCCAGCAGGATGTGGATCTTCGCGGATCGCGCCAGGCGGGCGAGGTCGGAGAGCAGATCGAGGACGGGAGCCTGCGCTGGCGCCCCCTTGGGCTTGACCGTCTTGTACCACCGCTGCACGCGCGCCTTGAACGTCGCGTACTCGTCGATGATCAGGGCGAGCGGGTCGAAGTCCTCGAGACGGGCCGTGCCGTTCTCGAGCTGCGAGTACCGCTCCTCCATGAGCTCGTGCGCGGCATGCAGCATCCGCACCTGGTGCTCCACGCGCGCGCCGACGAGCTCGACGTTGGGCCAGTCCCGGAACCCGGCGAACTCGATCCTCTTCCCATCGAGTACCCACACCCGCCAGTGCGCGTGCGCCAGGTGGGTGAGCACCGTGTGCTGAAAGCTGGTCTTGCCCGATCCGGTGCCACCGATGACGAGGCAGTGCGGAGAGACCGCCGGATGCCACGACTGGATCTGGCCGTCCTCGTCGGGGCCGATCGGGATCCTGAACGCCTTGTAGGCGGCATGGGTGAGCGCGGCTGCGGGCTCCACTTCGTGCAGGACCATGTCTGGCATCGTCGGCCGGACCTCGAACGTGATCTTGTCGCCTTCGAGATCCCAGTGCGCCCGCCACCGGCCGGGAAGCATCGAAGAGACCACCTTCTCGACCTGAGAGCGTCGGGCGGCGATGGCCATCTTCGGCCCCACGTTGTGCTTGACCTCGATCTTCGAGACCGATCCGTCCTCGGCGCACTTCACAGAGACGTTCGCGCTCGGGTCGATGACCAGCTTGACGACCTCGATCGCGCGCTGCTGCTCGCGGGAGATCGGATCGCTGGCTGGGGCGAGCTCGACGACGAGCACGCAGCGCCTCGAGTTGTGCTTGCGCACCCGGTACTCCGCTCCGAGCCGGCGGGCCAGGCCGGCGAGGATCTGATCGACGAAGCGAGGATCGGTGTCGTCGACGTGTGAGGCGTATCGGATCTTGATGCGCTCCGGGAGTCCCACCCATCCGCGGGTCCACTTCACCGGCTCGACGAGCGCGCGCGTCGGCTGCGCCGCGCCGAGCAGTGGAAGCACCGCCTCGATCGCCGGGTCCATCCGACCCTCACGCTGGAAGGTGCGCACACCGGACACGACGGCGGCGGCGGCGAGCAGCACCGCGACGACCCACAGCAGCGGAACCAGATCGGTGAACGGCCGCACCGCGTTCAGCCCCGTCACTGCCGTCGCCAGAGCGATGCACAGCAGCGCCGGGATGATCCCGGTCAGCTGACGTCGGGGAAGAACACCCAACGCCACCGCTGCCGGTGCGGGCGGTCGTGCCGGCGGACGTGATGCCACACGAGTTGCCATTCGAGCCTCCTGAGCGGGCCGAGTACTTCACGACCCTCTTGCGAGGTATAGGCCGGCGATCGGCTCCTTCGCGGACATCGCGGATTCTCCGCGTGCCCTGACGCACTCGTGATGTCCCCTACGCCAGAGTGAGCCCGAGGAGATCGAGACGGTGGACTGGAAACGGGTATTGCGCCACATCGCGGCGCGCATGAGCGCAATACCTCCGCTACACCCGCGCTTGACACGGGTGATAGGATCAAGCCCGATCGGCGTTCTGCCGCAGGCACGGTTGTCGAATCGAGCTTGACCCCCTCCCCCTGGGAAATATTTCCAGCAGCAACCCTCGCGCAGGTATGGCGCAATATCGCGGCGCATATCGGCGGCATACTGCGGCGCATACTCCCTGCAACACCCCGGAGCTCGCCGGGGTGAGGTCAGTCGTCGGTGGCGTCGGGCGGGGTCTGCGCCTGCCGCCGGCGCTCCCATTCGCCGCGGAGCCACTCGCCTTGACGTTGCGCTGCGGCACGACTGATGCCCCGTGCCTTGGCCGGCGCCGGCGGGAACGGGACGCCTTCGTTGTAGAGCTGCTCGAGATGGCTCGCTTCGCGCTCGAAGGCGACCTCGACGAGACCGGCCAACGCTGGGGCGCCCTCCGGCTTATCCTTCGTCGCCCACCACGCAGCCTTGAGCCGCGCATGCAGGGCAACCGGCAGGTAGTAGGTCTGGTGGCGGTACCCGGAAGCCCCCTTGGGGTTGACCCCCTGGGCGCGGGTGGGCGCGGCTTGGAACGGGACGCCCTCGTTGTAGAGCTGCTCGAGACGGTCGGCCTCGTGGCCGATCGCGACCTCGACGAGACCGGCCAACGCCGGCGCGCCCTCCGGTTCGTCTCTCGTCGCCCACCACGCAGCCTTGAGCCGCGAGTGCAGGGCAACCGGGAGGAAGTACGCGATTGAGCGGTAGCCGGTGGCCGAGACTGACCCTGCGGGTCGGTCGGCGTCGCCAGTGGCGCTGACATCTGTTGAGGGCACGAGTCACCGTCTGAATGGGGGAGGCTTCGGCCCCGTTTCGGGCCGGGGCTGATCCCCACACTACAGGCCGGTTTCCAGGTCGTCAGTAGGGCGCAAACCGTGATATCGCGCGGGTTTCCAGGGGGCTAGAGGCGCCGGCAGGTGCCGTCTGTGGGGCAGATCTCGATGCCGTAGAGGCGGAGGAACTCTTCGGGGTCCACGAAGCCGGCGTACTGGGCGGGAGCACCCAGAGCAGGTGCTTCCCGCAGCGCGGCGACGGCCGCGTTGGTCGTCCCGTTCTTGTTGATGCGCAAGTCCAGGTGGCATCCTCCGCTGGGCGGCACGTTCCCGACCGCACCGATCTGCTGGCCGGCAGTGACGGTGTCCCCGACGTCGACGAGGCGCTCGCTCTTGTACATGTGCAGGTAGGAGACCACGAACCCATCGGGGTGTTTGATTGACAGCCACAGCGAGCTGCTGAGGGTCACCGTGCCAGGCAGGATCGCGTAGACGGGGTCGCCGCACGGGTTCGGCCAGTGCTGCAGGTCGATCGCAACATGCCACGAGGAGGCGCCAGGGACCGAGATGTCGCGGGGACCGTAGCCGGACGTCATCTGGTAGCCCGGAGAGAGCGGGAATGCGGCCTGCCCGACGACGGTGCTGCTGTCGCAGCTGACCGACCCGCCGACCGCGGTGATGATCTGCTGAGCGGCGGGCTCCCACTTGTCGTAGGCGGTCGGGTACGCGGAGACCTGCACGGTCTGCGCAGCCTCTCCCAGCCCCATCTCCTCCCAGCCGGGGATGTCGAGCAGTCCTCGAGGAGATCCGCCGTTGGGGCCCTCCTCGCCGCCGAAGAACGCCTTGGCGGCGTAGACGGGGTCCATGAGATCCTCGACGGTGCCCCAGCCCGACACGCGCTGCTGGAAGTAGTTGACCGAGTCGTGGTCGCTGCCAACCGCGTCGTGGGGGTAGTCGAGAGATTCGGGCACCGAGGAGTTGGCATACATTTTCAGGCCGGACTCCTGCAGCGCGGTCATGATCGCGATCTGCTGTCCTCGCGCGGACACACCCAGGGATCGAGCGACCGCGAGGATGGTGGCCGCGTGGCTGAGCTCGGTCGCACCGAGGGTGCGGGTCGATCCTCCGGTGGTCTGGACCTCGAGCTTGTCGGTTGTCAGCGAACCCGCTGTGCACTGCGACGACCCGCCGCCGGAGGCGCCGGCGATCGCCATCATCAGGAACATCGTGTAGCCGGCGAAGATCACCACCGGCACCAGCACGAGCGCGATCACCCAGAGGATGACCTTGCGCGAGCCGCCTCCGTCCCCGTCGTCTCCACCGCTGGCGGCGCCTGCGACGTCAGCGGTGCGCTCGAGCACTCCCGATGCGGACATGCGGACTACTTCTGCGCGATCGCGAGCCGGGCACGCATCTCACCGCTGCGCGGGGATCGAGGGGCGCGCGGTGGCAGCGACGTGATGTCGACGACCCCGGAGGAGGAGGGGCGCCGTTCGATGTGCCCCATGCCCGAAGAGTCCACGACGATGCGGCGCGGGCCGTCCGGGGTGCGCGTCGACGTCGGCGCCGGGTCGACGACCATCGGAACCACCTTCGGGTCACCGGCAGCTCGTGGCGTGCTGCTACCGGCGGACGCGGCCGCGGAGACCGCCTTGGATGCCCCCTTGGTCGCCACCCGGCCACCGACCTCGAGCGCCGCGGCGCCGGCGGCGCCGGCAAGACCGCCAGCTGCGGCGCCCTTACCGATTCGCGCGGCCGTGAACACCAGATCCGCCGTCTTCGATGCCTTGGCGGCGGCACCCGCCGCTGATCCGCCCCCAGGGCCCTTCTGCGGCGACGGGAGCGCCGGACGGCCCGACGAGCCGCCGGATGGCGAAGAGGGCGGCATAGGCGTCGCGGGCGGGCGTGTGGCGGTCATTGTGCCGATGTCCTGCGCGGCCGCAGCGCCGAAGTTGATGGAGCGCGCGTCGACCGTGTTGTCAGGGCGGCGCAGAGCCGCGGCCGCGATCGTCGACACGGCGCCCATCGCCGCGACGGTCTTGACCCCGTCGCGCTGCGTCGGGCCACCCTTGCCGATGCCGTACCGCGAGAGCTGCTCGGCGATCGACTGGCCTGTCTTCTTCGCGATCCGGCGCGCCCGGATGATCAGGAACAGCAGCACGATCATCACCAGCGTCGCGAAGGTCATCTGCGCGACGAGCGGGATCCCCAGGCTGCTGAGCCCGGTGATTGCTGCGACGGTCAGCTTGAGAACGGCAGCCATGACGACCGCCATGAAGACGATCGCGACCAGGCCCATGAAGGTGTCGGCGAGGGACTTCCAAAGCGGGTATCGGTTGACCGGGAGGATCCCGATGTAGACGTTCCACATGGTCTTGATCGCGGAGATCAGGAAGCCGAGCACCGTGACCAGGAACAGCACGGCGAATGCCATCGGGAGGATGAACAGGGTCAACGCGCCGGGGGTCATCGTGACAGCCGTGAGCACCTGGCCGAAGTTGGGGTTCTGGTTGAACGTCTTCGCTTCCTCGTCGCAGCCGCCGACCGCGTCGCGGACCTCGTTGCCGCCGGTCTGGATAGGCGCCGAGCTGGTCATCGTGTCGGTGAAGGTCGTGGCGCACTGCCCCTCGAGGGCGTGGCCGAACGCGATCGTCTGCGCAGGGATCTTCACGAAGATGTCGACCAGCTGCGATGTGACCGCAGCGGACAGCAGGTTCTCGGAGTCGAGCTCCGTGCTGTTGATGTCGTCGGTGACGACGACGGCGGCGATCTGACCGCCGTACTCCTGGGCGGTGTCGAAGGCGCCGCCGGCGGCGGTGAGCGAGGCGATCGGGTTGGCGAGCAGCCCGGTTGCCAGCACTGCGCAGCACGCCGAGATGAACAGCTCCGCCCACCCGGTGGAGTGCCGGCCGAGCATGATCGCCAGGCCTGCGACTCCGCCGGCGATCGTCAGCGCGAACGGGATCCACGCGATCTCGCCGAGGAAGTCCTGCAGGAGGTCGGCCAGCGCACCGAACGGTGCCGCGACGATGTCGACCCACTCGAAGGAGAGCAGCCAGTCGCAGAACCAGATCATCCACGACACCAGACCCAGATGCCCGGTCCAGATCGGGTCGATCCACATGGAGATGAAGAACTTCCCCATCGTGAACACGTCGCCGCGGTCAAGCGGGAGCACCGTGTAGTTGGTCAGGGGGACGCCGTCGCTGTCGGTGATGTCGCCGCCGAGCATGAACGGGGACGAGCCGCCACCGTCAGCGGCGAAGGCCCAGTACGTGTTGCCGAACAGGACCAGGAACAGGTCGATCAGGATCACGGCGAAGACCTTGCTACACCGGGGGTGATCATGCACCCAGAACCGGATCCGCCAGAACGCGCCGCCCAGGGTCTCGAAGGTGTGCCGGTAGAACCCGATCATGGCGTCACCAGAGACGGAGTCGACAGCACCGCTTCGCGTCGGTCGGGGCGCTCGGGGAGCGTCTTGCGGAACTTTCCGATCCGGCCGCGCTGGTCACGGACCAGGCCCTCACCGCGCCGCTCAGGGGCGACCTTGCCGTCCGGGCCGAGCGGCGACAGATCCTCGGTGACCACCTGGACCATCGCCGGGTCTGCAGGCTCGCCGGTCAACCACTCGATCGCGCGGCGCGCCAGATCCTTGTCGGTCTGACGCATCACGTAGCGGGTCTTGAGCAGGCCGCGCGTCTGGGTCTCACCGAAGTCGGCGGGATCGTGGGAGCCAAGGGCGAAGAACGCGCGGTGCTTGCGGCCATCGCGGATGCCGATGCGCAGGTCGCGCTCACCCTCGGGTGACTGGGTGATGTGGTGGCATTCGTCGAAGTAGGCGCCGGCGAGCTCGCCGGGGTTCATGAAGCAGACCTCGCGGGAGATCCCCATGAGCATCGCGTACATCGCGCGGCCGTAGATCTTTTCCAGGGGCATCTCCTCGAACAGGTGCGCGTGCTCGAGCTCGGTCTTGTCCGGCAGCGACAGCCCATGGGTGAGGAAGACCAGGGCACGCGATTTCAGGTCGACAGCGGTCAGCCCGTCGTTGAAGAGGACCTCGCCGATGTCCTTCGACGCGACCAGGTTGATCAGGCCCGACAGCTCATCGCTCTCCGCGGAGGAGATCGTCTTGAGATGTGCCCGCAGGCGACCGAGGCTGGTGATGTCGTGCGCGGCGACGTACTCCGGCTCGAGGAGGCGGGACAGGGCAACGCCTCGGGAGTCGCGAGCCCGGATGCCGAGCATCACCGCGAAGAGCGACTGCACCATGCGTGCGCCGACGAGAGGGCCGAACACCCGCAGCGGGTCCAGCGAGTACTCCGGGGTCATCAGGTCGACGATCGTCGTGGTGTCCGGCCGGAGGCTCTGCGCGAAGACCGCGTACTCCTTGGCCTCTGTGCGGTCGATCGCGACGACGCGGCCGTTGCGGTCGACCGTGTCGCCCATGTCTCCCTTGAGCAGCACACTCTTGCCGGCGCCGAGCTCGGCGACCACGCCGAAGCTGGCGCTGGTGTCGGCCTGGATACTGCCGTCCGCGTCGCGGAGGATCGGGGTGTGGCGTGCGGTGCTGATGTTCTCGCCGAAGCGGGCGCCCTTCTCGTCTCCGAGCTCGTTGCTGGAAAGCGGCACTCCGGTCGCGAACTCCCGGCCGGTCGTGATCTGGGTGAGCTCACGGACGATGCGCCCGGTGGGCGTGCCGGGGATCATCGCCCACCAAAGCTCCTCCTGACCGCCCAGGGGCGCCTCGAGGAGGAAGTCGGCGCGCTTGTACTCGTCTGCCACGAATCGGCCCTTGGCCTTCGCGAGATCGGCGGTATCTGCCCCCACAGCGAACAGCACCGTCGCCTGAACCTCGACCTCCTTGTCGGAGCGGTTGAGGGAGGCGTGGTACGCGGCCAGCGTCTCTGCGATCTCGCCGAGGTCGGATCCGCCGCCGGTGATCGTCGCGGTGCCCTCCTGATGCTTGTACTGCTCCTCGATGGCGGTTTCGGCCTTCTTGTTGCGACGCTTGACCTCGTCGGCGCCGGTGACGGTGAAACGGATCCCCCAGTCGACGTCGAGGGGGAACTGGTCGACGTGTGAGATCCACTCGACGCCGGGCGAGACCCAGCCGGCCTTGGGCGCGGCGACCATGGCCTGCACCACCTGGTAGGACGACGTCTCGTCCGCGTAGGGGCTGTGCACCTTGAGGTAGCGGCGCTTGAACGGGAGGAACTGCTGCCCGGACTTGGGGGCGATGTCACTCTGCCCGCCCTCGTCGAGCCAAGGGTTTGGCATCGCGGAGGGCATCTGGAAGTGCGCGAGCTCGTCGGCGCCGAATCCGTCCTCCGTACCCTCGGCAGGCGGGACAGGGGCGGCGAGGTCTGCGGAGAGGCCGCGCTGCTGCGAGTGAAGGGCGATCCAGATCTGCTCGGCGGGCGTTGCGCGGGTCGGCTGGAACGCGGCGGGGATGCGGACCTCGATCTCCTTGGCCATCCGCGCAGCAGCGGCGATCTCGGAGTCGGTAGGCAGCTGACGGGGAAGAGCCAGCGTGTCACGCAGCTTGGTGTCGGCGGCGCGCAGTGCCGACATCGCGCGCGCCTTCATCGAACCGGCCGCGAGCGGGACCGAGAACCAGAACGCGCGCGTTCCGAGCGGGATCTGCTCGAGCGCGTCCAGGGTCAGCTCGACCTCGCGCGCCCAGTCGGGGCACTCGTCGATGCGAACCCCATCCAGCATCCGCTCCACGATCGACACCGGGTCCAGGTCAGCGCACAGCCCCAGCAGCAGCCCCTCGCCCCGGTGGGCCTGGAAAAGCGCCTGGTGGTGCGCCTTGACGAGCTGCTTTGCGGCCGCGGTGGCGTAGGCATACGGGAGCGGCTGCAGCCGCCACGTCGCCCAGACCACGCCCGAGCGGGTCCACATCAGGTTGCTCGTCATCGCTGTTGCCGGAATCTGCATCGTCGTCTCGTTTCTCAGTCGGTCGGCGTGGCCAGCAGCAGATCGCGACCGCCGCTGAGGGGGACCGTGATCGGCGTGCCGCCGAGGATGGGGAGGAGGGATGAGTAGCTCATGGTCAGTTGCCTCCTCGGGCTTGCTGCAGCAGGCGCTCGACGCCGCTGACCGCGTGTGCGGGTGCGTGCGCCGGCAGCGGCGTCGAGCGCGGCTGCAGGACCGGCTGCGCCACGACGGGCGCTTCCGGTGCGGGTGCGGTGTTCTCGCTATCCGGGCGGGCGAGCGTGGCTCCGACCGGCTCGGCGATCGTTGTTCCGCCGCCTGCGAAGTGGGGCGGGCGAACCCGCATGGTCACTCCGCGGTAGCGGCCGGCTGCGGGGCGGGTCATCGCGGACATGCCGCTAGTGATGATGCTCAGCAGGTTCCGGCGTGTGGCCGGGATCCTTCCGGCTCCCCACGCTGCTCCCCAGGACACGAAGGCAGCGACGGGAATGTCGACGATCGGAGAGCCAGTCCCCCACACGCTCTGCGTCATCAGCGCGACGACCAGGACGATCGCCAGGACGACGCCCTGCGTCAGCGTGTAGGGGCCCCCAGGGATCTTCGTGCCGTCGTGGAGACGGCCGATGAACTTTGGGAACCGGCGGCTGCGCGTGTAGAAGCGCGCAACCTCTCTCTCTTCGTCGCGATCGGCCACGTTCGCCCCTTACGCGACCAGCCGGTAGACCGTGTCGCCGGCCGCGGTGGTGGTCTCGTTGAGCACCAGGACGTCCGCCGGAGCTGCGATCTGGTGGATCGTCACTCCGATGGCGTCGACGGTCTCGGTCTGGATGAGGCCCATGACCCACTCGCCACCGCCGGCGGCGAGGAACATGGCCAGGCCGCACGCGATGCCGGTGATGATGGTCGTCGCCATGGCGAACCGCACCTTGGCGGCGACGACGAAGAAGATCACTGCTGCTGCGAGAAACACGACCGCCCGGAAAGCAGTCGTCGCATCAGCGGTGATCCCGTTGATCCAATCGAACATGGTTGGTGTTCCTTCCTTAGTTGCCGTTACCGGACGGTGTCGGCGTGGGGGTTGTCGATCCCTTGTCGGAGACCGCTTGCGGTGCAAGATCAATGGCGCTGACCTCCCAGCGGGAGGCACGCGCGGTGAGGGTGAGCGTGTACGTCGAGGTCACTTGCTGGTCCAGCGGGCTCAGCAGTGAGACGGTCGCGAGCACCTTGAGGGTGTCGCCATCGCTCGGGGACTCCGTGGGCGTCAGGTCCGACCGCAGCTCCTCGACGTTGACCATCACGTAGGGGGCGGGCGAGATCGCCACGAAGGATGTGTCCGGGGCGCTGTATCGGGACAGGTCGCCCGAGCCGGCAAGGTACGCGCCGAGGAACGCCGACACCGTCTCCGCAGACGGGTCAGAGGATCCGATGGTCTGCTTGTAGACCAGCGACGTTGTCTCGCCCTGGACGGGAGCGGAGATCTGGGCCGGGAGACCGACTGCCCGCACCGTGTCTCCGTTGACCGCGATCGCCACCTGGAAGTAGCGGCGCGGCCAGCTCGTCGTGCTGGTGTCGTCGGAGTCCGTCACCGACAGCTCCTTGATGTTCGCCGCGACGACGACGTTGACGAAGTCCGAGCCGTCGACGGGTGTGATGGAGACCACGGACAGGTCGCGGTACTCCCAGGCCGTGACCGACAGCTGCCGCAGCGCCGCCAGGTCGACGTAGGTAGCCAGGTCACCCGGCGCGTCCTTCGTCGCGCTCAGCCACGAGGAGACGAATCCCTCCGCGTAACCGCCGGCAGCCTGCTGCTGCGTGCTCAGCCCCGCTGCCTGCGCCTCGGGCGCTGCGGCGACGACGGGCGCCGGACGTGCGGCCGCGGCGAAGAGCGCGATGGGCCCACACGCGATCGCGGCGAACAGGAGTGCGGACAGCACCTTGCCGCCCAGCTGCCGACCATGGGTCCAGCTGCTCCCCTGTGCCGGGACGGTCTTCGTCTCCTTGGCTGGCTTCGACGTCTTCTCGCGGCGCGCCATTATGCAGCTCCTCCCACTCGCAGCTGCGCCACCCGCAGAGCTGCCGGCACCGCTGCCGAGAGCTCCTCAACCGCCTTCACCACGCGGCCATGCGTGGAGGGGTCGAAGGGTGCGTCGAGGGTGCTCGCCACCGCTTCCTCGAACCCCTGGCGCGCACGGATCGCGCGTGCAGCGTCGGGCTTGAATCCTTCCCACATGGCGTCGTCGGCGCTGTCTGCGGTGCTGCTCTCGCTCACGTTTCTGTCCCTTCCGCGGAGTCCTGATGCCTCCCGACCAACGGGGGCATATCTGTATAGGCCGGGTTTTCGGCCCTTCGCGGACATCGCGGATCGAAGAAATCTTGCGTGGATATTGCGCCCATGCAGCGAGACATGGAAACCACCCCTGAACGGGCATTTACAGCATCGGATCGCGACTCAGACCCACCGAAGCCAGCATCCGCCGGTCGGGCACTCTCCTGCCCGCCCGGAACTTTCCAGGATCTGAACCAGGGGTGCTGAGGAACGTGGCCCTTCGTCAACCGACGTCACGACGAAGGGCCATTTCTCATGACTGCTTGGGCGAAGACATCACCTCTTGCCGACCAGCTGTTCGACGAGTGGAACAGCTTCCACTCCCACACCACTCACCACTTCGGAACGCTCGGCGAGCTGACCGGCGATGAGGCCGTGAACCTCATCCGGCAGCCGCAAGCTCCCGAACAGCGCGACGCGCTCTTGCTCGAGCTGCTCACCCTCGAGCACGCCGGCGATACCTTCGCCGGCCGCGTCCTGCTCAAGTCGTTCATGCCGCTCGCGCTGCGGCTGCCGAGCAGCTGCAGCAGCATGCGCAGCCTGTGGCAGCACTCCCCCGCCGACGCCCGCACTGCGACGATCGGCGTGCTCTGGGAGGTCATTCACACCTACCCGCTCGAGCGCGTCCACTCCGTCTCCGGAAACATCCGTCTCGAGACGATCAAGAACCTCGGAGTCTGGTTCGGCAGCGAGCACAGCGTCGACGCGATGCCGATCGAGGACGAGCTGCTCGAGAAGATCGCAGGCCCCGACGAGAGCGACGACGTCTTCCGGGATCTGGTGACGATCCTCACCTGGGCGATCGACTCCGGCACCCTCCGCCGCGACGAGGTCCAGCTGCTTGCACGCATCGAGCTCGCAGAGGGTGACCCCGGTGTGGCGCGTGAGGAAGCAGCGGCCGAGCTCGGCGTCAGCCGGGAGACGCTCAACCGCCGAGTGTGCCGAATCCGCACCAAGCTCATGCAGGCCGTCAGTGGCGACATGGAGGCCAAGGTCTCCTACGCCCCGCGCCGCAGCTGAGCCAACCCGCCATCCAGGGGCAAGCGCAGTCGACGAGTCGAGCGCGCCCCACAGGCCGGAGCACACTAACCGCTCCGCCCCCCCAGACAGACAGGGCCTCTGGATGGCCCCCAGGGGCCCTGTCTTCCCCTCCGCCTCACTCGGAGCCCTCCTCATGGCCGAAATCGCCTCAGCAGGCCGCACAGGCCCGCTTACGCCCGCATCCATCGTTTGGATGCCCCGCCACGACTCCCCTACCAGCCCTCGCGACACGCGCACTCCACCATCGCCAGCGCGGCGCCACACACGCGCTACCCCGCCGCGATGCTCTGCGCTGTACCCACGCAGCAACGTCGCGATAGCCTCCCGCCACTCCCCCGCCAGATCACCGCATCACTCGCGCGATACGCTGAGCAACCCCCGCGCCACACCCGCGCTAGTCATCCGCAATAACACTCGCAATACTCGCGCTAGCTCATCGCCCTACCCGCGCATGATGTTGCGCTCTAACATGCGCACTACTAGCGCGAGTCGGTCGCCTGTACTGCTCTTTGATTGCGCATTGCTTGTGCCTGTACGTCGCGACTTTGGCGCGTTACATGTCGCAGATAGAGCGCAAGTACACGCGCACTGCATGCGCCGTCATTGCTCCAATACAGCGCGTCTAGTGCACGGCGCTAGCGCGGTTGCATCGCAACCTCTAGCGCATGCGCCGCGCACGACACGCGCGAGTGTTGTTGCATATAGGCGTGAATGTGACGCTATACTGACGCCCATGAACCCGCCACAGTTGCCCCATACCCGCGCCACACATCCGCACATCGCGCGCTCGACTGGCGCGACCGCTGTCAACACCCTCGTCCGTGGAGGCCGATCGTGAGAATCATCGGCGTCTGCAACCAGAAGGGCGGGGTGGGCAAGACCACCACCGTCATGAACCTCGCGGCCGCGCTGTCCCGCGCCAACAATGTGCTCGTGGTCGACGTTGACCCGCAGCAGTCCGCAGCACGCTGGGCCGAGCGAGCGGGGGATGACCTTCCGTTCGACTTCGCAGCCGACGTCGATCCCAACAACATCATGGGATTGCGTGACCTCGACGGCTACGACATCGTCCTCGTCGACACGCCTGGCAGCCATGAGAACACCGGCGTCCTCACCGCAGTCCTGCAGGTCGCCGACTTCATCGTCCTGCCGCTGGAAGCCGCCACCATGGCGATCGAATCGGTCGCGGACACCTTGGTCGAGCACATCATCCCGACCGGGGTGCCCTACCGACTCCTGCTGAACAAGATCGACACCCGCCGCGGCGGTCGGCGACTCGAGGACTGGGAAGAGCAGCTCGACACCGTCGAGTTCATCGAGGGGCAGATCGGACTCCCGCGTTTCCAGCGTCACATTCGTCTGTCCGCGAGCGTCGAGGACGCTCCCTTCGACGGCAAGGTCGTCACGCAGTACACCGATTCCCGCAAGAACCAAGCAGCGATCTCCGACTACACCAGTGTCGCGTTGGAGCTCACGTCGCTGTGGGCCAACCAGATGAAGGAGGCCTGACATGGCTCGTCAGGATCTCGGAAAACTCACCCGCCGCACCGCGCCGACGCCGGCTCCCGCAGAACCCGTGGAGCCCCCCGTCGACCAGGCTCCGCCCCCGGAGCCCGCCCCTGCAGCGGCGGTCGAACCCGCGGCCGCTCCTGCGAAGAAGCAGGCGCCGCGCAAGCAGCCGACTCGCACGACCCGCACGGAGGACGAAGACGGGGGAGAGAGGGAGGAGCGGGAGACCGCGACCAAGGGCGTCCCCGTCCACCTTCCGGTCCCACTGAACGACCGCCTGCAGGCGTACATGGCCAAGACGCGCAAGAGCCACCAGACGGTCCTCCTGGACGCCGTCTCGGCTACCTATAAGCGTCTTCCTGAACTGATCCGCCAAGCCACCGCCGGCGGAGAAGAGACTGACGAGGACTGGACGGATCTGTTCAACAGGCAGAAGCGTCCCGCCCCCGTCTCCGACGCGGGGCCCCGCGTCAAGCACACCGTGCGCGTTGCCCCGTCGTACCGCGCGATCCTCGATCGCGTCACCGCTGAACTCGATGCTCCCTCCCGGAACTTCGTCATCATCACCGCCTACGAGGCATTCCTTCCGCCTCTCGACTAGACGGTGCGGTGTCCAGCTACAGCAGAAGACCAGCTGTCGCTACAGCGGTATATGAGACACTCACCGAACTGCTTAGACACCTACCCCACATCCGCCCCACGATGAAGGATTGACCTCCAATGACCACCACCACTGACCGCAAGAGCAAGCGCACGAAAGAGACCACCGAGCCGGGCGAGCAGAAGCAAGGACTCACTCCTGCAGTCCTGCAGCCGACGAAGTCTCGCCGGCGCCCCGCGATCATCGCCCTCGGCATCGCGCTTGTCCTCCTCGGCGGAATCGGCGTGTGGTGGGTCACCACGAACCTCACCCGCACCGTCAGCGTCATGGCGACCAGCGTCGACGTCTCGCGCGGGGAGACGATCACCACGGACGACCTCACGACCATCCAGCTCGCCGGCGGGCAGCAGGTCGACGCGGTCTCCGCCGCGGATGCCGCCGACCTCGTCGGAACCACCGCGCTGGTCGACCTGCCCGCCGGCACCCTCATCACGTCGGCCAACACCGGCGACACCCTCGCGGTGCCGGCCGGCTCCTCGATCGTGGGCGTCACGCTCACCCAGGCACAGATGCCCGGCTACCAGCTCGCAGCAGGCGACAAGGTCCGTGTCGTCGAGACCCCCGTCACTCAGGGCGACCCGCCCGTCGAGACCCCCAAGAGCTTCAACGCCACGGTGTTCACCGCCACCTACGACACTGAGACCCAGGTGTGGGTTGTCGACCTGGTCGTGCCGAACCGTGAAGCACCCGACATCGCCGCTCGTGCCGCCACCGGCCGCGTCGCGCTGGTCATCGACTCGACGGGGGAGTGACCCCGCATGGCGATCATCTTCCTTGCCAGCGCGTCCGGCGCTCCCGGCGTGACCACCGCCGCCGGCGCCCTGGCCCTCAACTGGTCCAAGCCCGTGATCCTCGTCGAGGCCGACACCACCAAGACCAGCAGCATCATCCCCGGACTCATCCGCGGGCAGGTCTACCACAGCACCGGACTGACCGAAGCGGCCGTCGCCGACCAGTACGGCGCTCTGACCCCTGACAAGCTCTGGGAACAGACCGTCGAGCTCAGCCCCCGCTCAGTGCTCATCCCCGGCTTCAAGAGTCTGCAGGGCGCCGCCGGCGCGGGCCCCCACTTCTGGCGGGCACTGCTCGACGCGCTGCGCCCCTACGAGTCCGCCGGGTACGACATCCTCGTCGACGGCGGGCGCCTCCACGTCAACGACCCTCGACTCCCGCTGCTGCGCGAGGCGGACAGCATCACCCTGTTCACCGATCGCACGCTGCCCTCCGTGGCAGCCGTGCTCGCACACTGGCGCTCCCTCGACGAGAACCGCAACACCGTCCCCGAGTGGCTGCTGAACACGCTCAACGAGATCGGGCACGCCAGCTACGTCGATCTCCTCGTCACCGAACGCCCCACCACGCAGGAGACCTGGCCTCTCAAGACCGTCACCAAGCAGATCGGCATGAACCTGCTGGGCACCATCCCCTGGGATCCGAAGGGCGCCGCCATCTACTCGGTCGGCGCACCCACCCTCGGCGCCCAGCGCACCCCCTACGCGCGGGCCATCGGCGCGCTGCTGCTCAGCTACAGCGATGTCCTCAACACCCGCACTTACACGACCACCGACTGGGAGGGACAGCAGTGAGCGACCCCACGCCCGACCCCGCAGACCTGGGAAACATCCCGTTCTTCACCGCGCCGGCACCGGCCACCCCGCAGGCGCCGACGACCGCACCGGCCGACACGGGCCTGCGCAACCTGGGCCACGCCGCCGCGCACCTGACCCGCGCGGCACAGCGGAACGCCCCGGCCGAGGCAGTCCCCACGGCACCCGCAGCTCCGATCGTGCCGGCACCGCCCACCATCCCCGAGCGGCCGGCACCCGAGGTCACCCCGCCAACCACCCTCGACGCCCGCAGCGATCTGCCCTGGGCCGACATCGCCGCCATTCGCGACGAGGTCTCCCGTGAGCTCGCCGCAGTGTTCAGCGAGTCCATGGACATCACCGCCGAGCAGCGCGAACAGACAGCGCAGGACCACATCGTTGACCGGGTCCGAGCTCGCGTCGACGACCAGACCCGCCGCCCCGGCGAGGGGCGCTGGCCGGCCCCGATGCAGACCGCCATCCGGCAGGCCGTCTTCGACCAGCTGTTCCGCCTGGGTCGGCTGCAGCCGCTCGTCGACGAGCCCGACGTTGAGAACATCCACATCAACGGGTTCGACGACGTCTGGATCTCCTACGCGGACGGCCGCGTGGTCAAGTACCAGTACCCGATCGCCGAGAACGACCGTGAGCTCGAGCGAGAGATCAACCTGCTCGCCGCCCGCTCGGGGGAGGGCGGCCGATCGTTCACGAGCGCCCGGCCGCGACTGCACATGGACCTGCCCGGCGGGGCGCGTCTGGCAGCGATCGCCGAACCCGTCGCCACCCGACCGACGATCGTCATCCGTATCCACCGCCTCGTCGACGTCACCCTCGACCAGCTCGTGGAGCGCGGCACCATCACCCGCCAGGCGGCAGCCTTCCTCCGCGCGGCCGTCATCGCCGGGGTCTCCGTCGTCACCAGCGGCTTCCCCGGCGCAGGCAAGACCACACTGCTGCGCGCACTCGCCGACTGCATCCCGGCCGAAGAGAAGATCGTCACGATCGAGATGGAGCGTGAGCTCTACCTTCACAAGATCAACGACCGCCACCCGCGAGTGGTCTCACTCGAGGCGAAGCCGGGGGAGGGGGAGCGTGGCGCCGATGGTCGGCTGCCCGGTGAGATCACCCCCGAAGACCTGGTCTACGACACCCTCCGACTGGACACCCAGCGCTTCATCGTCGGCGAGGTCCGTGGCCCTGAGATCTACGCCATGATGCAGGCCATGCAGTCCGGTGTCGGGTCGCTGTCCACCCTGCACGCCGCCAGCGCAGACGACTCGATCGACCGCATGTCGGCGCTGATGCTGTCCCGCGGCAACAACACGACCCCCGTGTACGCCTACCGGATGATCGAGCAGAACATCAAGATCGTGGTGCAGATCTCGAAGATCATCGACCCCGCGACCGGCAAGCCCCGCCGCGTCGTCACCGAGATCGCCGAGATCCTGCCCGGCGAGGAGCAGAACAACTCCCGCCCCGTGGCCTCTCAGGTGTTCCGCTTCGACCGATCCAGCGGCAGCCTCATCACCGCTGACATGCCATCGCCGCGGCTCCTCGAGGAGCTCAAGTTCTACGGCTTCGACCCCGCGAACCTGGGAGTGTGAGATGACTACCGCAACCCTCGCCCTGTGCATCATCGTCGCGGTCGCCGGCGCGATCCTGGTCATCCTCGGCGCCGCCCACAAGCCCAGCACCAGCGGACTTCCCACGCGCAGCGCGCTTCGCGGGAAGGCGACACGCGACTTCACCCGCACGCAGCAGATCCAGCTCGTCGGCGGCGCCGCGGTCGGTCTGGTGTTCGCGCTGATCACCGGATGGTGGCTGCTCGTGATCGCCGTGCCCGTCGCCGCTGTCGGCCTGCCATGGCTGCTGCAGAAGGGCCCCGAGGAGAACACGATCGCCAAGCTCGACGCCCTCGAGTCCTGGACCCGCAGCCTCGCCGGCCTCACCGTCTCCGGCGCCGGCCTCGAACGCACCATCGCCGCATCGCTGAGCAGCTGCCCCGAAGCGATCCGCCCGCAGGTCACGCAGCTCGTCGCGCGCATCAACGCCCGGTGGACCACCACCGCGGCGCTGCAGGCGTTTGCCGACGACCTCAACGATGAGACCGCGGACGTGCTCGTGATGCACCTTCTCCGCAAGGCCGAGCTCCGCGGATCCGGCCTCGCCGCCTCGCTCGAGGATCTCGCCAAGAGCATCTTCGAGCGGGTCAAGATGCGCCGCCAGATCGAAGCCGACCGCGCCACCCCGCGCAACGAGGCACGGTTCGTCGTCTACTTCACCGTCGCGCTGCTCGTACTCCTGGTCCTCGCCCAGCAGTACTCCGCCCCCTACGGCACCCCGATCGGTCAACTCCTGTTCGCCGCATATCTCGTCAGCTACGCCCTCGTATTGCTGTGGATGCGACGCATCAGCCGCGGCGTGCCGGCACCCCGTCTGCTCGTTGCCACCGAGAAAGCTGGTGAGAAGTGAACCTCGCACTGATCGTCCTCCCTGGCCTCGTCCTGGGGCTCGGCTTCGCGCTGGTCATCGCCGCACTGGTGCCCACCCAGCCCAGCCTCTCCGCAGCGCTCGATCGGATCGGCACCACCACCGTCGCCGCCGACCCCGCCTACGCCGCCACCCTCGAGAACCGGGTGGGCTCAGCCGTCCTCCGTCGCGTCGGCGACAGCCCCTCTCTCAAGATCCCCACCCGCGATCTGCGCCTGATCGGCATGAGCGTTAACCGGTTCCTGTACCAGAAGGTGCTCTCCGCCGGCCTCGGCCTCATCGCCCCCATCGCGATCGGACTGATCTTCCAAGTCCTCGGCCTGACCGCGTTCTACATCCCCGCGCTGTTCGGCATCCCCCTCGCCATCGGCGGCTGGTACCTGCCCAACCTGCTCGTCCGCGACCAGGCCGAAGCCGCCCGCAAGGAGTTCTCCCGCTCGGTCGCCGTCTACATGGAGCTCGTCGGATCCGAACGCATCAGCGGCGCCCCTCCCGGCAAAGCCCTCGAGTCCGCCGCCCAGGTCGGACGCAACTGGGCATTCGTCCGAATCCGCCAAACCCTCACCGAAGCCCGCTACGCCGGCACCGCACCCTGGGACGCGCTCGAGCAGCTCTCCCTCGAGATCAACGTCCCCGACCTGGGTGAAATCGCCAAGGTGATCAGGCTCTCGGGGGAGCAAGGAGCGTCGGTATATGAGACACTCAGGGCACGGGGGCAGAACCTCCGGGACCGACTTCTGAATGATGAAGTGACGGAGGCGAACAAAGCGACCAACAAGATGACCATCCCGATGACCCTCACCGGCGTCCTCTTCATGCTTCTGCTCGGAACTCCCTTCGTGCTCAACGCATTCTTCTGAGACGTTGGAAGTCGATTGTCCGCGAAGGCCCCAAACCGAGGCCTATACCTAATAGACCAAGCACCACCCACCCAGAGAGAGAAAGGAACCAGGATCCTATGTCGACCCTGAGCCGAGAGTTCCTGTCCCGCATGCGCGGGCGGGCAGCTCGCTTCACCGAAGAGCCCGAACGTGGCTCCATCACCCTCGAGCAGGTCATCTGGACCGCCGGCATCGCGCTCGCCGCCGTGGCCGTCGTGGCGATCATCGTCACCGCGATCAACGCCTACGCCGGCCAGATCCCCACCGGCTGAAAGAGCCACCCGCAGATGGTCCGCACCTCCAACACCGGTCACCGGCAGCGCCTCAGAGAAGCGCTCGCCGGTGATCGGGGTGCGGCCACGCTGCAGAACACGATCATCGCCCCGGTGCTGCTGCTCGTCCTCGCGGTCTTCCTGCACCTGGGCATCATCCTCCACGCCAACAACCTCGCCCACGCCGCCGCCACCAGCGCCTACAACGCCGCCCGCGCCTACAACGCCAGCGGCACAGACGGCTCCACCGCCGGCCTCGCAGTCCTCAACCAGTCCGGCTCACCGATCAGCGGCGCATCCGTCGCGGTCGACCGCGGCGCCAACACCGTGACCGTAACCGTCACCGGCACCGCCCCCTCCTTCGTCCCCGGACTGACCACCAACATCGACGTCACCGTGACCGGCCCCACCGAAAGGTGGGTGAACTGACCATGCGCGCCATCCGAACCCTCATCGCCAAGCTCCGCGACGAACGCGGCTCCGCCGGCCTCGAGATCGCCATCCTCGCCCCGGCGCTCGCCGCGGTGCTCGTGCTGCTCGCAGCTTCCGGACGTCTCGCGCTGGCCGGCAACGCCGTCGAGTCCGCAGCGTCGGCCGCGGCCCGCGAAGCATCGCTCGCGCGCACCACGGCCCAGGCGCAGGAAGCAGCCGAAGACATGGCGCGGATCTCGATGGAACAGTCCGGCGTCAACTGCACCACACTCTCCGTCAACATCGACGCCTCCGGCCTGAGCGCCCCGATCGGCACCACCGGCCGAGTCAGCGCGACCGTCTCCTGCACCGTCGCCCTCAGTGACGCAGCGATGGTCGGACTGCCTGGCACGCGCGTCCTCACCGGCAACGCCGTCTCGCCCGTCGACGCCTACAGGGAGCGGCGATGAACACCATGATCCAGAAGCTCCGCGCCAAGCTCCACGAGGACAAGGGCGTCGCGACGATCTACTTCGTCATCATGACCGTCGCGTTCCTCGCGATCGTTGGCCTCGTCGTCGACGGCGCCGGCAAGGTGCAAGCCAACCAACAGGCCTACAGCACCGCCGACAGCGCCGCCCGCGCCGCAGCGAACGCCGTCAGCGGGCAAGCGATCATCGACGGATCCACCGCGATCGACAGCGGCCGCGCGGTCACCGCCGCCAACAACTACCTCTCCGCGGCAGGCGTCGGCGGCACCGTCGCCGTCAGCGGCAACCGCATCACCGTCGTCGTGACCACCGACTACAGTCCCGCATTCATCCCCCTCGCCTTCCCCATCGAAGCCACAGCCACGGCTGAGCTGATCACCCAATAGGAGCCCCCACCATGAGCATCAAGCGCATCGCCATCGCCGGCATCATCGCCGCAGCACTGACGCTGACCGCATGCACGGGCACCGGCAACCCGACCCCCACCGGCAGTCCCACCCACACAGCAACACCCACGCCCACGGCCACGTCCATCACCGGCGAAGCGCCCGCGGACGAGGACGAGGCGATCACGAAGGCCGAAGCCACCATTGATCTGCTGTTCCAGGTGAACGCAGAAGTGAGCGCGGCCGGTGGCACGGATCCGTCGCCCTACGATGCGGTCGCTACTGGAAAGGCCCTCGCGTTCTACCAGGCGGACGCGGCGCGCATCGCGAATGGACCGATCATCAACGAGGACGGCGACAGCATTGATGGTCCCTCAACCGTCGAGGGAGCGCTGGTCTTCGAGCCCAAGACGGCGTACGGCCAGGAGTGGGAAGGCATTGCGAACGGGCTGGTGATCGTCCCTGGTTGCCTCGACGGCTCGGGACGCATGATCACCACGGCTGATGGCAAGCCCGCGATGAAGAACCCCAACCCTCGCAATGAAGTTGAAATGCACGTCATCTACGACGCCGACAAGAAGGCCTGGTTCGTGAACGACCAGATCAGTCTGGGCACCACATGCTGAGACGTACTCTGACCTCGATTGTTGCGGCAGCTGCGCTCGCGCTCGGCGCGCTCGTGGGGTTCTCTGCGCCTGCACAGGCTGCCGGGGAGTTCTACTGCAACGAAGCGAACGTCTGTTACACGATGCTGAGCTACAAGCCTTCCGATCCCGCTCCGAACCCGAACTCGAACGGTTGGACCTCGGGGGCGCCGACCTGTTACTTCCTGACAAGCGAGAGCCAAGCCACGCTGCAGGGATACGAGCCCGATGAGATCTACGTCTGGGCGCAGCAGGACGGCTACACCGAGTGGTACGTCATCATCAGCTGCGGCAACGGTGAGCGGTACTGGTCGAACAACCGACAGTGCTATGTCGGCATGGTCTCGGGGGAGTGGCCTACGCGGCCCTCTCAGTACTCGCAAGAGGCCGGCTACTACTTCTGCGCGAGCGTCCAGTTCACCGGCGGGGGCGGCGTTGACGACGACTGGACCTACTTCTGGTCAGAAACCGTCCCACCGGGGCTGACCGTTCTCACTCCGGGCGCCGCTGCGCAACAGCTGATCTCTACCTTCGCTCTGCGCGGCATCGACATCGGCATGGCACCCGAGGTCAACCCCGCGTGGGGTCACCGACGCGGCTACGTCGGGGTGCCGATCTGGCTCTGGGTCAACAACCCCGAACCGCTGACCTGGGGCCCGTACTCGGAGACGGCGACGCTGGGCGGTCAGACGATCACGGCAACAGCTCAAGCCACATCCGTTCGCTGGCAGATGGGCGATGGCGCATCGACGACCTGCGGCAACACTGGCACCCCGTACAACATCGGCTACGGCATGACGACGTCGCCCACTTGCGGGTATCAGTACACGTCGACCTCGAGCCGGACGCCCGGCGATCGCTTCACGGTCACGGCCACGACCAACTGGACCGTGACGTGGACCTCTCTCGCCGGCCCCGGCGGCACCGTCAACCTGACCACCAACAGCGCCGTTGACCTCGAGGTCAATGAGCTGCAGACGGTCATCGTCCCCTAGTCACACGAGGAGGCAAGCATGAGCACCAAGCAGAGCATCAGGCAGCGGCTGTACCCGACGCCAGCGCAAGCAAGCCTGATGCTCGAATGGTGCCATCAGGCTCGATTCGTCTACAACGTGCAGGTCGCTGAGTTTCGAATGCGGAGGGAGCTCCGGGCTTCTGGCGGCGCCTGGGTCGCAGAACGGGGCCCCCAGGACAAGGTCAAGAGGCTCAGGGCCCGTCTTCCGTGGTTGTCCGCCGGCCCCTCCATCGTTCACCAGTCAGCCAGCCGCGACTTCGAGCGTGCTCTGTCGAATTACTACGCCGGACGCGCCGAGGCCCCCACATTCCACCGCAAGGATTCCCGTGCGGGTGGGTTCGTCATCCGCGATGTCACGCTCAGACGCCTTAATCGCCGGTGGGCCGTCATCAGTGTTCCCAAGGTTGGCCCGGTGCGCTTCCGCATCTCGCGCCCGTGGGCAGAAATCAGCAGCGCTTCCACCGCTCGCGCACGATTGGATAACGGGCAATGGCACGTCAGCCTCACGGTGCCAGCGCGAGGAAAGATCGTCGCCGGGACAGGAATGATGGTCGGCATAGACCGGGGCGTCAAGAACACCATCGCGACCTCCGATGGAACGCTGTCCCGGATTCCCACCCTCACTGTGGGGCAGCAGCGCAGATGGCGACGGCTCGAGCGAGCAAAGTCGCGCACGACTAAGGGTTCAAAGCGACGGGTGAAGGTGCTTGACCAGCTGGCAGCGCTACGACGTCGGCAGAACGATCTCGCAACCAACTGGATCGAGCAGACCACAACACACCTGGCCCGTTCCTACGACTTGATCGTCATCGAAGACCTCCGACTGACAGACATGATGCGTCGGCCGGCACCGATCTCGGATCCAGAAGATCCGAGTGATTTCCTGCCCAATGGCGCCGCGGCGAAGTCCGGCCTGAATCGAGTGCTTCATGCGTCACGGATGGGCAGGCTCGCAACTCGTCTCAGAGACAAGACTTCGGCTGTGCTCGCAGTCGATCCCCGCAACACCTCACGCCGCTGCCCCGAGTGCGGGCACACGGCAGCCGAGAACCGCGAAAGCCAAGCGGTGTTCGTCTGCCGGAGTTGTGGACACAGGGCGAACGCGGATCTCAATGCCGCCCGCAACATCCTCGAGCGAGGAATGGCGATTGCTGGGGCAGCGCAAGAACAGGAACCCGCGGACGGCGGGGAATGGGCCACGGCACCGGATAGCGGGGCTTCGGCAAGCGACAGGAGGGCTGCCTAATGGCACCATCGCTGGAATCCTCACGCATCAGTCGCGGGGAGCACGTCAATCGCATTGGAAAGGGTGTCGGGTCGCTGATCCTGCTCGCCGTGCTCCTCGTCGGGATACCGGCCGGGCTCGTGTTCTTCGCCGGCAACCCGCTGCCGTCGTGGGACGAGCTCGTGGCAGGGTTCACGATGCGCGACTACACCGGATCCTTCCTGGTCGGGACGATCATGCCGATCGCCGCGTGGATCGCGTGGGCGACATTCGCTGTCGGCTTCCTCGCCGAGCTGCCTGCGCAGCTGCGCGGCGTGCCGCGGCCGCGGATCCCCGGTCTCGGTGTCCAGCAGAAGGTCATGGGCGGTCTGCTCGCCGCGGTCATCGCACTGTTCTCGCCCGCTGCCGCGTTCGCGTCTGAGGTTCCCGTGCAGCCCTCGGTATCCATGAGCGCATCCGTCGTATCGGTCGCCGCCGCCGAGGCTGCCGATGAGGAAACTCCCATCGTCGAGGCTGGGCCGCAGTACGTCGTCTCGGGCACCGACACTCTGGCGCGGATCGCGGAGACCACGTTGGGGGATCGGGAACGAGCCGCGGAGATCTCCGCGCTCAACATCGGTGTCCAGCAGGCCGATGGGGGAGCGCTCAGCGCATCGGGCTGGCTGCAGGAGGGTTGGGTGCTCACGCTGCCGGCTGATGCTGTCGTTCCGGGCGCCGTGGCCGAGACCGCCAGCGTCGAAGCGGAGACGGTCACTCAGGTCACCTACGAGCAGCGGGGAATCGTCTCCGGTGACACCCTGTGGGATATCGCGGCCGACGAGCTCGGCGACGGGGCCCGCTACCCGGAGATCTTCGAGGCGTCCAAGGACGTTGTTCAGCCCGGCGGTGGCACGATCACCGACCCGAACTGGATCTACCCCGGCCAGCAGGTCAACATCCCCGTGGTCACCACGGTTCCGGTCGCCCCGAGCGACGACGCTGCAGGCTCGACGGGCACTGGGAGCACCGGATCCGCCGACACAGACGAGGGCGCCGCCGGCGCTGTCGATGTCGAGGCTGATAAGGGCGCCGGTACCGGCGGGGCTGCCGATGAGGGAGCCGGAGCAGCGGCGACGGACGACGGCACGGATGCCGCGGCCGAGGATGAGGCGACGAGTGGCCTGGGCTTCACCACCGACGCGACGCAGGCACCCGCCGACGAGGCTGCCGCTCCCGCAGCGCCGGTCGACGTCGACGAGGCCGACACGAGCGGTATCGAGGACTACTTCATGGTCGCCACCATCGGCGGCATCGGCGCCACGCTCGCCGCCGGCTTGCTCACTCTGCTCGGATGGCGGCGGCTCAAGCAGCGCCGCGATCGCAAGCCACGTCAGCGGATCGCGATGCCCGACGAAACGGTGTCCAGTGTCGAGCTCGAGCTGCGCGCCGTGGAGAACCCGCTGGGCGCCGAGGCGGTCGACACGGCGCTGCGTCACCTGGCCGTGTGGGCGCAGGACACCGGCAACCGGCTCCCCGCGCTGTACGCACTCCGCCTCGACGAGAGCTCTGTGGCCGTCTACCTCGACGAGCCCACCGACCTGCCGGCACCGTTCACCCAGTACGACCCCGACGACAAGCTCGCCTGGATGGTCGCGCTGACCGACCTTGAGCCGCTCGACACGGTTCCGTCCGCGCCGTACCCGGCGCTGGTCATGATCGGCCACGACGACAACAACGGGCACATCTTCGTCGACCTCGAGCGGATCGGTGCGCTCAACGTCACCGGAGCCACCGGGGAACTGCGCCAGGGTGTGCTCACCGCCATCGCGATCGAGCTCGCCGCGAACACCTGGTCTGAGGACGTGCAGGTCACCCTCGTCGGTGTCGGCGATCGCCTGCCGCTCGCGCTCGGCAGCGGCCGAGTGCGTCACGTCGAGGACACCGAGACACTGCTGCGCAACCTGCACGGACAGGCCGCGGCCGTCGAAGCGGCCCTCGCCGAGCTCGGCGTCGACGGACTCGAGCAGGCCCGCACCACCGGTGCGGACGCGGAGGCCTGGGCGCCGGAGATCATCATCCTCGGCGACAACCCGGACGATGCCACTCGTGAGGCCATCAGCGAGCTCGTCACCCGGATCCCGCGGGTGGGCATCGCCGCTGTCAGCGCCGGCCACCTGACGGGCAGCTGGAACCTGGCACTCACTGAGGACCGTCGCGCGCAGCTCGAGATCCCCGGAACCGGCGTCGCGATCCCGATCACCCCTCAGATGGTCGGTACCCGCGAGTACAACGAGATCCTCGCGCTGTTCGACATCGCAACCGAGGGTGCCGCCACCGGCGTCGCCCTCGACGACGAACTCGAGCTCGACGAGATCCCCGCAGCCGAGATCGAAGCCGAGCAGCTCCCGCTCGTCGACGAGGAAGCCGACGTCGAGATCTCCGAGCCGGCCGAGGCCGAGGCCGAGGAGGCCACCGAGGCCGACGTCGCCGCGGCTGCCGCCGTCGACGAGGAGCCGGCGAATGCGGCCGATCACAACCTGGTCGACGTCGATGCCGGGGCGGGGCAGGATGAGGCTCTCGCGGCGGTCACCCCGCTGCACCGTGGCCCGTACCTGCAGATGCTCGGCCCGGTGGAGGTCCGCGGTGCGCGTGGCGAGGCGCCCGTGAACCCGAACACCGCTGCCCAATGGCGCTCCGCAGTGCGCCGCGGAACCGAGCTGGTCGCATTCCTGTCGGTGAACCCGAACGCCTCGGCCGAGCAAGTACACTCCGTGTTCTGGCCCGGCCAGGTCGCCACCGGCAAGAAGGCCAACGACGACCGCAACGGCCTCCTGTCGAAGACGCGCCGCTGGCTCGGCCAGAACGACGCCGGCGAACTCTACGTGCCACTCATCACGACCGGTGAGTACCGACTGCACGAAGATGTCCGATCCGACTGGCAGGACTTCCTCGGTCTCGTCGGCGACGAGATCTCCGACACATCCACGGATCGGCTGCTGGCTGCGCTCGAGCTCGTCAAGGGACAGCCGATCAGTGGCGTCCCCGACAAGCGTTACGTGTTCGCCGACCGGCTCCGCAACGAGATGATCGCCGCGATCGGTGACGTCGCCCACGAGGTATCCACCCGCAGCCTGAGCACCGGCAAGGTTCGCCACGCAAGGCTCGCGTCAGCGATCGGACGCATGGTCGACCCCGTCAACGAGGTCTTCTGGCGAGACGGGCTGCGCGCCGAGCACCAGGCCGGCGACCACGCCGGCGTCGAACGTCTCATCACACAGCTCGAGCAGAGCCTTGCCGCCGTCGACGAGGACTACGAGCCCGAGCCCGAGACACAGTCCCTGATCGCGCAGCTGCGACAGCGGCACGCGATCGCCAGCTGATCCATGACCATGACTCGTGAAGCCCCCCAGGGCGTGCGCGCGCGACGATTCCCGACGTTGCGGTACCCGCTCGCCGCCGTGGGGGGTTTCGCGCTGTCAGCGGCCGTCACAGCGCCGCTGAGCGCCGATCTGCGGCTCACGATGGGCAGTTGGGGCATGATCGCCGTCTACGCCGTCTACGGAGCGTTCCTGACGCGCACGGACCTGCGGGAGCGTCGCCTACCCGACACGCTCACCCTGACGCTCGCGGCGATCCTCGCCGGCGCCGTCCTGGCACTCGCTCTCACCGCCGGCGCAGTCGGTCCCGCGATCGCCGCGATCAGCGGCGGCATCGGGCTCGCAGTCCTGCTGGCCGCGATCGGCCTGGCCGGGCAAGTCGGATTCGGGGATGTCAAGCTCGCGCTCAGCGTCGGACTGCTCACCGGATGGCACACCTGGTACTTCCCGTTCCTTGCGCTCGCACTCGCCTACGTGCTCGCGTTCCCGCACGCGATCACCGCAGCAGTGCGACGCAGCCGCGGGCATGACAGCACGGATCTCCCGTTCGGGCCGTACATGATCGCCGCCGGCGCGATCGTCGCGATCACCGCAACCATCGCCAGCTAAATGTCCGACGAGTACTACAGCCCCGAGGGGGAGTACCTGCGGCGTGTGCTGGACCGCCGGCACGCGCACCGCGAGGTCGCGGCCGCGGGCTGGTGGGGGCGCAGGCGAGCACAGGGACGGCTCCGCGAGCTCGAGGAGAGCGATGGCCTCGACGCGGCCGCGCAACGGTGGGCGCGCGAGCTGCTGCGAACCGAGATCGCGAATGCCTGGGCGCGGACCTCCCGGCACGCCAACGAGTGGCACCCGCGACTACTCGAGCAGCTCCCCGGCCTCGCCGAGGAAGCCGCGGCCGAGGCAGGACTGCAGGCTGGTGACGACGAGCAACTCCACATGCATCTCACCGCTGCGGCCGCGGAACAGATCGCACGCGAGAACGTCGACCGGGTCAGGGCCGTCGTCGACGACCCCACGATCTACCTGCTGCGCACCACGACGCCTGATGGTGACCCAATGACCGTGCTGCAGCACGCCACCAGCGGTCTCCGCGCACGGTTCGCCGTCGACCCCGTTGACGGGTTCGGTGACGTGTTCTCCAAGCCCTACGACATCCCCTCAATCAACCCGGACAACCCGCGTGACGACGGCAACCGCTGGGAGCTGTACGCCGGGCTGGGCATCGGCCGACGCCTGTACCTCGCCGCGGCCGCGCTCCACCCTCGCATCCGCTGGCGCGCAGGCGTTCAGAGCCCCTACGCGGCGCCGCTGCGCACCAGGCTTCACGAGGCCGACCCGTACCACTGGGCAGGGCACTGCACCTGGTGCAACGAGCGGCGAATCATTTGGCGGGAAGCCGAACCGGCCGAGTTCGCCTCGCACCCGATCACACCGGCGCCGGCAGCGATCGCGCCCCGTCTCGTCGAAGTCATCACAGAGGAGTAGCCCCCGGTCGCGAGCCAGGTCCGCGGCCGCGGATACGCTTCGATCATGGCATCCGGCGAGATCGAGCACCCAGACGGGTACGATCGCGTCCTCGCTGACCTCAAAGCACGGGTGCGTGCGGCGCAGCGCAGCGCCCAACGTGCCGTGCAGAACGAGATGGTGGGGCTCTACTGGACCATCGGCAAGACGATCCTCGAGCAGCAGCAGCAGTCCGGCTGGGGCGCCAAGATCGTCGCGCGACTGGCCGAGGATCTCCGCACCGAGTTCCCCGACACCAGCGGATTCAACCGCTCGAATCTGATGTACATGCGAGCGTTGGCCGCAGCGTGGCCATCAAATGTCCCACAGGCTGTGGGACAACTTGCCTGGGGTCACGTCCGGCTCCTCCTCGACAGGCTCGACGACCCGGAGGAACGAGAGTGGTACGCCGTCGAGTCCACCGCGAACGGGTGGACGAGGGCCGTGCTCGAGCACCAGATCATGAACCAGCTGCGCCCACGCATCGGCGCCGCGCCAACGAACTTCGATGCTCAGCTCGAGCCAGCTGACGCCGCCCAAGCCCAGGGCATGGTCAGAGACCCATTCGTGTTCGACTTCCTCGGGCTCAGCCGCGGCATCGCGGAACGCGACCTCGAGCAAGCACTCATGGACCGCATCGTCGACACGCTGCGCGAGCTCGGCCCCGGTTTCACCTTCGCCGGACGCCAGATGAGATTCGACGTCGACGGCGACGAGTACGTTCTGGATCTCCTGTTCTTCCACACCATCCAGCTGCGCTACGTGGTCGTCGAGCTCAAGATCGGGCGGTTCGAGCCTGAGTACGCCGGCAAGCTCGGCTTCTATGTCGCTCTCGTCGACGAGCGACTCCGTCAGCCTGCTCACGCTCCAACTGTCGGGATCCTGCTGTGCACGGGGAAGAACGAATCGGTGGTCCGCTACGCGCTTCGTGGGACGACTCAGCCGATGGCGATCTCGACGTACACCTATGACTCGCTGCCCCCAGCCGAGCAAGAGGCGCTCCCTGACGCCGATCAGCTCACCCACGCCCTGGGTGCCCTCGTTGAGCTCACCGGGCCCGAGGATGCCGCCAACCAGCCCGAGATCCTCTAGCCGCGGCCCAGAACATCCGGGCTCACCCGCCGTAGAGGCTCGCCCCTACAAACACCGGGGGAGCGGCAACGCGCGGCAGGGAGGCCTCACCGCCGCACACCACGCACACCAGGACGCCAGGGCGATCGCGCATCACCACGCCGCAGCAGTGCGGCTGCGCGGCGTCCGCCAACTCATCGTCGACCATCCTGCGAAGGTACGCCTCCGGCCCGCACGCACGACGCGGCTTTCCACAGGTGGGCTTCCCCACCGGGCGGTTTTGTGGCACAATACCTGTATGGGAATCGAGTGGGCTGAGTCAGCTGACAAGCACGACATCACCCACGCCGATGCTCTCTACGCCATGCAGAACTCGATCTACACGAGCACCAAAGTCAAGATCAACGACCGCGACACCCGCAACCAGCGCCGCCTCTTCGTCGGCCCACAACACGCGCAGACCGATCGGCTGATCGAAGTCCTCATTGAACTCAAGCCCGGCGGCACCTTCGTCGTCTATCACGTCATGCCGCTGGGCTCCTACTACCGCCAACAGATGGAGGAGGAGACCGGATGACCCTCAGCAAGAAGGACCAGGAGCGCTACGCAGCCCTCGCCGCTCTCGAGGAACAGCCCACCGGCGCCTCGACGCCGGGGGAGAGCGCCCACGGGGCGGACGCTGCAGCCATCGGCCAGCAGATGCTTCTCGACGCCCTCGGAAGCACACAGGCCGTCGCACGCGCGGTGGGAGGACGACCCCGCGTGGGGGGAACCGCCGCCGGCGCCGGCTCGTCCCCGACGATCCGCACCCGCGTCACCCCGACCCGCAAGCGCGAGGTCGATCAGCTCCGTGCGCAGCTGGGGATGAAGAGCGACTCCGACGTCGTCCGAGCCGCGCTCGACGAGTACGTGCAACGGCACCTACAGGCCAGCGCATGACCACGGAACGAGGTTGGGCAGAGACGCCCGGCGGCGCGCTGCTGGGCAGCCTCATCGCCGACGCCTTCGCCCGCGCCTCACAGCACGACGACGAGCCAGCGCACAGCCCCGACGCCCCACCGCAGTCCAACGTCGGAGACCACCACTAAGGTCCGCACATGCGCGTCATCGGAACCATCCGCAGCACCGCCACCGAACGCATCACCGTCGAGGCTGACAACTACCAGGAGGCTCGCGAGCTGCTCGAGGCGCGAATCCCCGAAGGCCACGAGCTCATCGTCATCCGCACGGACACCGACACTTGACCATGGACGCACTCACCACCGATCCGATCCCCGCAGCTCACGCGCGAAGCGCCTGGGCCGCAGGGATCGAACCGCTGCGCGAAGCATTCCCCCTCCACGCCGACAAACTCATCCGAGCGATCGCCTACTCCCACATCGAGCCCCTCCCCACCCCGATCTTTATCGTCGGCGGAACACGCCTCACGAGGGAGGCCCTCGCGAATGCACTCGCCGAGCTCGCGGGCGAGATCGAACGACCGCACATAGACCCGCCCACGCTCAACGGGATTCGCCGTGCCGTGACACCTGGTAGGCCGCTCATCCTCGACGAGGTACCTCAGACCAGTTCCCGGTCGACCTTGAGCATGCTCGACGAGATCGAGATCGAGAGCTTCGTCTCGTTCTCGACCACACTCAGCAACCCATCCGCTCTCATCGTCGCCAGCTCACAGACCATCCAGCCACTCAGCGCCGGACGTTCCATCACGATCGAGTTGCCCCAACGTCCCCGCAGCCTTCGACCGCTTCGCGCCATGGAGAGCGAACCGGCAGCCGCCGGCCGACGCATCATCGCGAGCTACCTGCAACAGAGCACACGCCACCTGGACCTCAACGAGCACGCGATCAATATCGCTCGCCATCCCGACTACGACAAGCCCCGCCGCCTCGACGCAGCGTTCTACCTCGGCGATACGATCCTGCGCACCCTCGGGCTCGACACCCTCGCTACCCCGGCGACCTCATGGCTCAGTCCGGACGATCAGATCGTCTGGGCTCTGCGCGATGCCGTCAGGTATCTCCTCGCCAACGGCGGAGAGCTCACCGACAACGCCAGCGACAGCAAGGAGTGGGTAATCGGGCGCACCGATCGCGACTACCTGTACATCCGCCCGACTGAGGCACTGCCATTCATCCGCGCCGCACACGGCGACCCAACTCTCAGCACGAAAGCGATCACCGCGGCGCTGCGGCGCCTGCACCTGATCACATCCAAGACCGGAACCGTGACCGTGCGGATCGGCGGGGAACCCACCCGCGTCTGGAAGATCCCCACCGACCGCGAGATCTAACGCGACACGCCGACAGACCGGCCCCGTGTCGAACGCGCAGGGCGCCGGCACGTCGTTGCATTTGATGCAATGGCAACGCCATTCCGACATGTACGTGCAACCCCCTGCGCATGCCGACGTATCGGAAAATGGCCCCTCGCGCGCAGCGGTACACTTTTGAGGTGTACCAACGAAATGCAGTTTGATCTGGGGTTTATTTTCGGCTGGTACACCTGCGATACGCAAAGGTGTACCAGGCATTTTAGTCGTTTGATCAGGTTTTTTCTCGTGTCTGGTACACCTGGTACACCTTTTCAGCGCAAGCCCTCACACATGCGTGCCCGCGCGAGACGAGAAAGGTGTACCACCGGTGCTGCCAAACTTTTTTCGGGAACCGATGTCCGCGAACCGTCCGTGGTTGGGCCTATACCTGACATGGGCGAGAAAACACGGCAGTGGGACGCGGCAAAGGAAATCCCAATGCGGCATCAGAGTTCTGGTAGACATGCCGTATGGCTGACAAAGAGCACCGCGGCGAGCCTGACGCTGCGACCGTCGACGAGGCATTGCCCCGTCGACGAGGCACGCGGCCGCGCGGAAAGCGAACGGCAATCACCGTCCGGGTTCCTGACGATCAGTACGAGCAGTACTCCCGCGATGCGGATGCGCTCGGCATCCCCATCGGCAGCTGGGCAGCGATCCAGCTTGCCGCATCCAAGGGCCTTGAGATCCCCGAGTACATCAACCAGGAGATCCGTAAGGCAGCAGAACGGCGCCACGCCGAAGAGAACGCACACGCAGAGGAGCTGCCCATGCTTCGGTCCGCATAAAGACTCGACCCCCTCTGGTCGGCAAACCGTCGGGGGTCTTGAGTGCTTTGGGGTCACAGCCTCCGGCAAGAGGCTGCAACGAACGTCTGAATCAGAATCAGAATCAGCAGGTAAGCATGATTATAGCCGCGATATTGCGGATGTCTAGCGTTGATGTGACCGTCGTGTCGCACACGCTGGAATCCGCTGTGCGCGCCCGAGGGGGTGTGCTGCAGCGATGACGCTTGAGTACACCGGGACGTCGACGGCTACCAACTCCCTCGACCGCGTCCTCGAGGCGCTCGACCGCGGAGGGTGGAAGCCTCGGCGCCGCGGCAACCAGCACATGGCTCTGTGCCCGGTGCACGGCGACGCACAACCCTCGCTGAGCATCCGCTACGACCACGCCGGCGGCAAGGTGATGATGCATTGCTTCGGCTGTGGCGATGCCTTCGACCTCCGCGACGTGTGCGGCGCGCTCGGCCTGACAGTCAGCGATCTGTTCGATGCGCCACTGCCCGCCGATCGCCGCAACTCTTCGCACGCCCCGCGGCCGAAGCGGCCGTCACTGCCGCCACGGCTGACGCAGGATGAGCTCGCCCCCCAGACCCCGGACCTGACCGGCGCGACGTGGCGCCGGGTCAAGGTCTACGAGTACGTCGACGACAACGGCGTCGTCCTGCAGCGCGTCCACCGCGAAGAGACCACCCTGGACGGGCAGCGGCACAAGCGGTTCACCCAGAGCTACCGCGGCGCCAACGGCCGCTGGGTCAAGCGCAAGCCCGAAGGCTTCGCCCCACTGCTCTACAACCTCGCCGCGATCCGCACAGCGGTCGCCGGCGGCAGCGACGTGTGGCTACTCGAGGGGGAGAAGGACGCCGACAGCGCAATCGCCGAGGGCCTCAGCGCGACCACCAATGCTGGCGGCGCCACGGCGTTCCCCGCCGAGCTGCTCGAGCACTTCCGGGGCGCCACGGTCAACCTGGTCGTCGACAACGATCCCGCCGGCGCACAGCGTGCCGCGGGTGTCGGTGCGCAGCTGGCCGAACTCGGCATCCCGGCGCGGATCTTCCTACCCAACCTCGACGACCGCAAGTCGGACTTCACCGACCACATGGACGCCGGCGGAACGGTCGCGACGCTCATTGAGATCACCGTCGACGACGCCCGCGCGATCGTCGCCGCAGCCGAGGCCGACAAGCTCGTGCATGGGCGCACCGGCGTTGCCGTGTGCCTCAAGGAAGCGACCGCACAGCTCGAGCAGAGCCAGCAGGACCGGGCGACTTCCGAGCAGCACGCCGAGGCGTGGGCGCGGGAGTCGCTCAACCGCCTCGAGCGGATCAAAGCGATCGACCCTGTCCTCACCCCGGAGCAGCTCGGCGGTCGCGGCCGCATCGCCCTGGACGAGTACGCGGCCGCGACCGCTGAGGGTGCGCGGATCGCCCGTGACACCTACATCGTCGCCGGCCTCGACGTCCCTCAGGCAGTCGCGTCGTCGCTCGTCGCGATCCGCCCCGACCTCGACGAGCAGCAGCCGACCGAGACCATCGAAATCACCCCTTCCGCGCCCCGCACGCAGACCGGCAGCGGAGGCGGCAACGGGGGAGTGTTCTTCGGGAACGAAAACACCGAGGACCAGCCCGAGAAGCGCCCGTTCATCCAGGGCAACCACTACGACATCGTCGAGGGGCAGACCGTGCTCATCAAGCACACCCCCGGTGACGAGGAGAACAAGTACTTCCGGGTCATGCGCGGGTGGGCGGAGGTTCAGACAGTCGCCGTCGAGGACGACGGCACCGACAATGAGATCGCCCGGCCCCCGCACATGTACGTGATCAAGTTCTCCCGGTGGGTTCCGAACGACCGCGGCTACCCGACCCGCGACACCGAGACCGGCCAGTTCAAAACCGAGTCGGTCACCCTCAAGTACACCGAAGACCAGATCCGCGACGGGTCGTGGTCGAAGGCAATGCCCTGGCCTGGGTTCCTCGAGTCGAACAGCCGCCGTGGCGCCGATCAGGCGTGGGATGCGATGAACGCGATCAAGCCGCCAAGGAACAACAGCATCGTGCACACCACGGTCGGGTGGCGCACCACCGACACCGGCGACTACTTCGTCCACGCGACCGGCGCGATCGCCAAGGGCGGCGCGGTCGACGTCGACGTGGACGTAGCAAAGACCTCCGACATCTACGCGATGCCCGAACCCACCACAGACCGCGACACGCTGCGCCAGGCGTGGCTCGAGGGCACCGTGGCGCTGCGGGAATCCGAGCTCCCCGCCCGTGTGATCGCCCCTCTGCTCGGCCACTCGTGGACCGCCCCGGTCCTGCCCGGCCCGATCCTGCTGCACCTGGTGGGCGGGTTCGCGTCCTACAAGACCTCACACAGCCGCCTAGCCGTGCAGTACTTCGCCCCGACCCTCACTCACAACACCAAAGGTCTGATCTCCGGCGCCTCCGGCGGATCCACCGCGATCGGCCTGCAGCGCACCCTCTCCGGGATCAGCCATGTCCCCGTGATCGTCGACGACTTCGCCCCGGACGGCAACGCCAGCGACGCGATCCGCCGCATCAGCACTCTCGGCCGCATCGTGTTCAACGGCATCGGGCGCATCCGCGGCAAACAGCGCGGCGGCGCCGAGGCCGACCGCCCGATCCTGGCCAGCATCATCACATCCGGCGAGCTGTCAGCCCAGGGCTCCGCCGACTCCCGCATCGTCAACCTGCCGCTGGACCCCTCCACCCTCGAAAACGGCGGCGAGATCTTCGGCCGTCTCGAGTCCCGCCGTGCCCGCCAGGCCCGCGCTCTCATCGGCTCCTCGCTCGTGCAGTGGACGGCCGCTCGTCGCCAGCAGCTCGTCAACGACTTCACCGAAGCTGAGGAAGACAGCGAGCACCGCCTGTGCACGCAGGCCTACTGGCGCAAGACGATCCCCAACCAGAACGGGCACGGCGGACTCCACGACCGCCTCGTGCAATCCGCCGTGGTCCTGGACCGCGGCATCGTGATCATGCTCATGATGCTGCGCGACCTCGACGTCATCAGCGACGACGAAGCCCGCGACTTCTACGGCTGGGCGCGCGCCGGCATCGCCGAGGCGATCAGCCTGCAGGACTCGTCCGCGTCCGACCCCGGCGAGCAGCTGATGGAGTACCTGCGCGAGGCGATCGCCAACGGCAACGCCCACCTGGCCGGCCTGGACAGCGCTGTGCCCGAGGACGCGAGCTCGCTGGGATGGAGCGATCAATCCGCCGGGATGCACCCGCAGTGGCGCCCCAACGGGCAGCGCGTCGGCGTCATCAACAAGGACCGCCTTTACCTGTTCCCGACCACCGCCGTCGCCGTTGCCAAGCAGATGTCGCAGCGGGCCGACGAGGCGTTCAGCGACACCAAGACCTCGCTCTCCTCGTCGATGCTCTCCCACGGGTGGCTCATCGCGGACGGCGCGGGCAAGCGCAGCGTCGTCCGTCGCACCGGCCGCGCGATGCAGCACCGCGTGTGGGACATCCCGCTGTCAGCGCTCACCGGCAGCGGCCCCGACGCACCCTCCGGCGGCAACGGCATCGACAACGGGGGAGAGGGCCCCCAGGCATCCCCCGAGGGCGGTGTGCCGTCGCTGTTCGATGCCCCCACGGTCGACGAGACGCCCGCCGCTCCCGCGGAGCCCACGCCCACCCAGCCGGCCGCCCCTGCCGCCCCGGCCGAGACCGAGCAGCCCGCCGCCGCACCACATCCCGCCAACTCTGCACTCCGCGACGAGGCCGCACCGTCGCGTCCTGCCTCTACGACGTCGCCCGAGGACTTCCGCGCCCCCCTGGGAGTGCTCCACACAGACGGGCTGTGGCTGTCCAACGGTGAGCTGATCCGCATCAAGGGACAGCTCGAGCACGCCGGTCAGCTCGCGCAGCTCGCCACGGACCTGAACCTCGGCACCCGCATCAACCAGGGCACGAACGGTGCCCGCAAGACCGAGCGCGGCCAGATCTACCTCACCATGGATGCCGCCCTCGCCCTCGGCCTCCCGCTGGACACCCTGCCCGAGTCCACCGACTCCGACTACGGCAAGCTGCTGCGCGAGGCCACCAAGGGCCACCCGTTCATCACCATGGCGACCGAAACCGGGTTCTCCCTCAGCGGCGACGGATCCATGACCGGCAGCATCGACGTGTGGCGCGAAGACAACCGCGGCATCGGTGTCCACATCGCGCTCATCCCCGCCCAGGACTTCCGATTCATCAGCACCATCCTCGACGGCGACCCGGACCCCGCGACCATCGCCCGCCGACTGGGGAAGTTCACCGCGGCGCTCAAGTTCCCCTACCGCAGCAGCGCCGGCACCACCGGAACCAAGCTCATGCGCGCGCTGCTTCCCCGCGACAAGCACGACGAGATCTACTACCCGCAGGACCGGCCAGCGCCCGTCAAGGACCAGATGATGGCCGAGGGTGACTTCAACTGGCAGCGCAAGCTCTTCGGCGATGAGATCGGACAGCACTGGGCACACGGGTTCGACCGGGGCGGTTCCTACCTCGCCGCAGCCAGCACCGAAGTCGGCGTCGGCACACCCACCCACTACGCGGGGCCGCTGCAGTTCACCAAGGCCACAAACAAGCCCGGCTACTGGCTGATCACCGCCCCCGAACCGGGCAGCTGGCTGATCCCCGACATCTTCGCCGCCCAGGGCATCGTCCGCGACGGGTTCGCTGGCTCCCAGATCTGGGTCAGCACACCTACCCTCGAGCTCGCGAGCGAAATGGGCCTCGAGCTCGAGATCCACGAAGCGTGGCTGTGGGACCGCAAGGCCAAGGTCTTCGAGGCCTGGTACAAGCGCATCCGCGACGCCCGCACCACCCTCGACACCAGCGACTCCGACGACCAGGCCGCCCGTGACCTGCTCAAGATCGTCTACGCCGCCGCGATCGGCATGCTCGACTACCGCGGCGACCACGACACCCTCGCCGTGTGGGCCCCGCACCGCCACGACATGATCGTCGCGAAATCCCGCGCCAACATCATCCGCCGCGTCCTCGCCAACGCCGAGCGCAGCGGCCGGTGGCCCGTCGCCATCGAGAAAGACACCGTCGTCTACACCAGCGACCACACCGACCCGCTCGAGGCCTGGCCCGGCGACCCCTCCTGGTTCGGCCGCGGCCTGGGCCAGTACAAGTACGAAGGATCCGACCCGCTCGCGCATCACGCCGAGTTCCTCAACGGTGACGGCTCCTACAAGGGCAAGAAGTACCTCGAGGAGCTGATCTGATGGCACTCAGCAAGGGCGCCCAAGCCCGCCAGATGAAAGCGATGTTCGAGGGCCTCACCGGTCAGAAGATCCCTGACTACGCCGCGGAGCACCCCGACACTCGCGCGATGCTCAAGTTCCTCTTCCCCGGCAAGAGCGATCGCTTCCCGATCGCGACCGGCCTCGCCGCCAAGAAGCTCGGCGTCTCCCAGGGCACCGTGCAGCGCTGGATCCGCGGCGCCCAGAACCCCCGCGCCGCTATCACCAAAGAGATCACCAAGCGCGTCCGCCAATCCGTGACGACCCAGCGCGGCCGCGGACAGCTCGCCAAGCGCGTCCAGGCCCAGCTCCCCACCCGGCAGCGCACCATCCGCGTCAACGCCCTACAGGGCCCTTCCTCAGACCCCAACGACAAGAAGTACGTCGCCGAGCGGTTCAGCAACCTCGACATGTCACCGTCCGAGCAGCAGCATCTCTACGACGCCTGGGTGCAGGGCGGCGACGCCGGCGCCACCGACTACCTCACCGGCCTCTACGACACCCGCTACGTCGACGGCTGGCAGTTCCACGGCATCAAAGGCGTCGAGTGGCGCTGACACCCTGGACCTCGCCCACGAGCAACCGCGAAACGAAGGAAGTCCCGATGCCTGAACGAACCGTCGACTTCGTCGTCACCAGCCAGCCCGCCACGCCCGCCGACCCCATCCCGGCCGGCCAGGAGGCGATCTCGTTTAGCTACGGCATAGCCGCGGGCCAGGACAGCACGATCGTCGTTCACCACGACCAGATCGGCCGCATCGTGGCGCTCCTCGCCCCCTACGGACTCGGCGTCACACTGTCGGGATACATGGCCAACCTCCCGGAGTGGGTCTCGCTCCGGGTCGTGGACATTCCCGAGCGCGGCCACCCCTTCCCCACCCACCAGGACCACAGTTATCTCGTCCTCGTCAACGCGCTGCACCACGCAGGCTTCCGCGAGACGATCCACCCTCGATTCGAGTAGCCCTCGATTCGCAGCTACTCGAATCCGTCGGCCAGCGCGATACGCTCTATGTAGTGAATGTCACGCTTTTATCAGGCGTGAACGGAATGCCCGCCCTCAGAGAAAGGACCAGCCGATGGCAGCCACCATGCCCGAGCTCGTCGACTACGCCTACATCGCCGAGAAGCTCAACGTCTCTCAGCAGACCGTGCGCGTCTACGCCACCGGCACCAAGCAGCGCAAGGCCGGCTTCCCCAAGTCCGCGCTCCCCGAGGGTGCGCGCTCGCCGCTCTTCCACAAGAAAGAGGCCGACGCCTTCATCAAGCGGCGCCTCGAGGAGACCGCCGGTGACAGCGACCAGGAAGAGGCGGCCCAGAGCGCATACGTCGAGCTCGGCCGCGAGATCAACCTGCGCAGCCGGGAGCAGCTGCAGGCCGCGCTCTTCGAGGATCTCGGCCTGCCCCGCACCGAGGATCTCTCCGTCTCGACACCGGCGCTCAAGAAGCTCTATGACGAGACCGGTTCGGCCTTCGTCGGTCACGTCCTCCGCTTCCGCGGGAAGTAGCCCACAGCCACACCCCAACACACCGCGCCCGGCGTTGACCACGACATCGGCACCGCCTAAGCTGTGAATGTCACATTCACTAGGGAGGCTGATACGTGGACGACTCGTCGACCTACGACCCCGCACCGCTCTGGTTCACGCCCGAGAGCGCGAATGTCGAAGCGCTCGAGCAGGCCTGGGGTGCGCGCAAGCTCAGCCAGATCATGGGCGCCGCACTCGGCAGCTTCAACCGCCTCGGCCACGTCGACGCCGGCACAGCCTCAGACACGTTCGGCGTCTCCGAAGGCACCATCCGCCGGTGGATCCGTGACGGCGTGCCCCCACGACGGATCGAGCACGTCATCGGCCTCGTCCGGCCCCCACAGGGCGCATTCGAGCAGGAGCGCAAGGATCTCGTCTACGCCCGCGGCGCCGTCACCAAGATCTCGACAGACACCGCGAATGCCGTCGCACTGTGGGGATACAAGGGCTACCTCGAGCAGTGGGATCTCGCGATCATCAAGATCAAGAACATGCCCGTCCTCACCGTCCGCATGGCACGCACCGATCGCGACCGCGCCGCAGACAAACGCCTCGCCGCCGGCGGTGAGCTCATCGAGATCTCCACCTTCCCGAGCTACTGGGCAGCAATCGTCGCCCGCAGCGAGCTCCTCGAGGACGTCTACCCCTACCGGGTCCAGCTGCGCAACACCAAACTCGCCAGCGGCGCCGGCAAGGCCTTCCTCGACGAGGCGCCCAGGAAGCCGCTGCGCTCCTACCGCAAGAAAGCCCGCACCAGCGTCCGCAAAACCACACGGGAGAACGCATGACACACGTCCCCCTCGACGAGGCGATCGCCGCTCTCACTAACGACGTCGAGAGCGGCGATCTCCCTCGTGTGGTCACCACCGACCATGCGACCCTCGACGCGATCCGCTACGTCGTGCAGCAGTGGTATGCGATCACCGACAACGCCGGCCTCGATCTCTCTTCCACCGCCGAGGATGTCGCACGCGAGTACTTCGTGCGCGGCGCACTTCCCGACGAGCCCTGGGTCTGGCAAAGCTCCCTATGACATCCCCGCCGACCTACTGGCACGGTGGCTGCCCAGGGCTCGAAATCGGCGCTCCGCTGCTAAGTCCGCTCGACGCTGCAGGCGCCGGCCTGCGGATCCCCTACACGCCCCGAGAGCGCCCAGAGCTCGGCATCGTCTCGCGCACCGACCGCGTCTACTTCTCCACCAACCAAGACTTCGCCCGCGCGTTCGCCTTCCAGACCGAGATCACCACACCCTCCGGCACGCTCACATCCCGCGGCACGCTCTACGCAGTTACCCCCACCGGCCCTGTCGACGAGGATCCCGACTTCGCCGGCCACAACGTCTCCTGGTGCGCCGCCGGCGCCATCATCACCGAGATCATCGAGACCAACGTCCTGATGCGCACCCGCGACGCCACCCGCGCCATCGGCATCTACGCCAGCTGGGACGACGGTCGGCCGATGTACCTCGAGGACGGCAGACTCGGTGTCACCTGGCAAATGGAGAGCCGCGGCATCACCCAGGCCACCGTCGACGAGATCGTGCGCCCCTGGACTCCCGTCGAAACCGCCCTCGAGCGCATCCACGCAGCTGCCACCCGCAACCACCGCACCCGCTGACGCGGGGAGCAGCTGCCACCCGCGATCCGAGGCGCCGGCAGAGCGCAGCGAAGCCGACGCCGGCCCCTTGCCTCGACGAACTGCCCTCCGCCCGCGGCCGGCTCGCCGGCTGCCCGAGGCCAGTGGCGCAGCCACTTGCCCTCAGTCCGCCCGCGGCCGGCTCGCCGGCTGCCCGAGGCCAGTGGCGCAGCCACTTGCCCTCACGG
>JASCPH010000050.1 GCA_029959545.1 Microbacteriaceae bacterium PS02066
GTTCGTGGGGGCGGGGCGCGCGGTCGTGGCCGCCGCCCTCGCGGCCGTCGCGCTGGCCGCGACCCGGTCGCGCCTCCCGCGCGGCGGACAGTGGATGCGGCTCGTCGTCGTCGCCGGCGGCGTGGTCGCGGGCTTCCCGCTGCTCACGTCGTACGCCCTCACAGTGACACCGGCCAGCCACGGCGCCGTCGTGATCGCGATCCTGCCCGCCGCGACCGCGGTTGCCGCAGTGCTGCGCGCCGGCGAGCGCCCCGGACCAACGTTCTGGCTTCTCACCGCCGCCGGCGCCGTGGCGGCGACGGTGTTCGCGGTCATCGGCGGCGGATGGGGCGGCTTCCACTGGTCGGACCTGCTGCTCGTCGGAGCGGTCGTGTCGGCGGCGATCGGGTACGCGGAAGGGGCGCTGCTGGCCCGCGAGCTCGGCTCGTGGCAGACGATCTCGTGGGCCCTCGTGGTGGCGGCTCCGGTGATGGCGGCGCTGACGGCGGTGTCGGCGGTCGCGGATCCGCCGACGGCGACGCCCGGCCAGTGGGCGGCGTTCTGCTATCTCGCAGTGGTGAGCATGTTCCTCGGCTTCTTCGCCTGGTACCGCGGGCTCGCGATCGGGCCCATCACGCGCGTCAGCCAGCTGCAACTGGTGCAGCCGGTGCTCTCGATCGTGTGGGCGGCGCTGATCCTGGGTGAACCGTTGACCTGGGCGACCGTGCTCGGAGGAGCCGCGGTCATCCTGTGCGCGGCCGGCGCCGTGCGTAGCCGCGCGCGCTGACCGGCTGGCATGATCGCCTCGTGGCGGCACGCGTCGAGGGTCCGGATGTGGCGACGATCGCGCAGCTCCGGCGAGCGCGCGACCGCATGGACCGCGACTACGCCGTCCGCTTCTCGTCTTTGCGCGCGTCGAGGCCTCGGGGGCCGATATCGTGCAGGAACCCATCGAGCAGGACTACCGGCTGCGGGATGCGGCGTTCCGCGATCCTGCGGGCAACCTCATCCGCATCCAGCAGAACAAGGAGCAGCAGGCATGAGCACAGGATTCTCCGCGCAGGAGCGCGAGGCCATGAAGCAGCGGGCCGCCGAGCTCAAGGAGATGAAGGGCGTGAAGGGCGCCGCGAAGCGGGCCAAGGAGTATGACGCCTGCCTCGAGGCCATCGACGCGCTGACGGGCAGCGACCGTCAGATCGCCGAGCGACTGCACGTGATCGTCACCGAGGAGGCACCGGGTCTCGCGCCGAAGACCTGGTACGGGTTCCCCTCCTACGCGAAGGACGACAAGGTCGTGGTGTTCTACCAGCCCGCCTCGAAGTTCGAGACCCGCTACGGCTCGATCGGCTTCAACGAGACGGCGGCGCTCGACGACGGCGAGATGTGGCCGACCTCGTTCGCCGTGCTGGAGATGACTCCGGCGGCCGAGAAGTCGTTCCGCGAACTCGTGCGTCGCGCCGCGGGCTGAGGCCCAAGCGCAGCCTAACCTTCGTGGTGCCGTCGCTGGACGGGGAATAGCCTGACGGGGTGAGCGAATCCGCCGAGTACGGGGTCCACCCCGACGAGCCCCACCGCCAAGGTCTGTCGCAGCGCCTGAACTGGTTGCGCGCGGGCGTGCTGGGCGCCAACGACGGCATCGTCTCGACCGCCGCCGTCGTGGTCGGCGTCGCCGGGGCGACCGCCGCTGTCGCCCCCGTCTTCCTCGCCGGCACGGCTGCTCTCGTCGGCGGCGCCATCTCGATGGCGCTCGGCGAGTACGTGTCGGTGTCGAGCCAGCGCGACTCCGAGCGTGCACTCATCGCGAAGGAGACGCGCGAGCTGCGCGAGCAGCCCGAGGAGGAGTTCGAGGAGCTGATCGGACTGTATCGCGCGCAGGGGCTCAGCGAGGAGACCGCGACGAAGGTCGCCACGGAGCTGACGGCGAAGGATGCGTTGAAGGCGCACCTCTCCGCCGAACTCAACATCGACGCCGACGACGTGGTGAGCCCGTGGTACGCGGCCCTCGCATCCGCCATCTCGTTCTTCGTCGGGGCACTGCTGCCGATGGCCACGATCCTGCTCGCGCCGCATCCGCTGCGCATCGCCCTCACCTTCGTCGCCGTGCTCATCGCCCTCGCCGTCACCGGGTACGTCGCGGCGTGGATCGGCGGGGCGAACCGGCCTCGAGCGATCGCGCGGACGGTGATCGGCGGCGCACTCGCGCTCGCGGCGACGTACGCGGTCGGCAGCCTGTTCGGCACCACGATCGGCTGACGTTCCCGGGGCCCAGGGCACCCTCCTCCCCGTTCGCCTGTCCTTCCTTTTCTCCTTCCCCGCTTCGCCCGCCTCTCTCCTCTCCGCCCTCCTCCCCGTTCGCCTGTCACAGATCGACGGCTTCGCGTCGATCTGTGACAGGCGAAGCGGGTTCGGTACTGTCGGGGCAGGCGACCGAGGGGGAGAAGTGACCGCATCCGAGCAGCCGATCCGCCGCCGCACGCCGAAGCTGGATGCGTGGGGCACGACCGGTGTCGCGATGGCGGCGATCGCCATCCTGCCGACCGTCGGCATCTTCCTCATCGGCTTCATCCCCGACATGAATCCGATCTGGTGGCTGGGGATCCTCCTCATCCCCATGCTCGCCGTCATCGGCGTTCTCGTGCTGCTCCTGGGTACCGTCGGGGCCGTCGTCGGCGCCCGCCGCGGCACTTCTTACGGACTGTCGATCGCCTCGATCGTGCTCGGCGCCGTCATGATCGCCCCCATCGCCTGGCTCTGGTTCAGCGGCGCCTGACGGGCCCCCCGCATCCCCCGGTCACCGGCGGTCTCCGCCGGTCTCCGCCGGTCTCCTCCGGTCTCCTCCGGTCGGAGATTCGCACGCATGTCGGAGGATTCCCGCCGGATCCTCCGACCGGAGCGCGTTTCTCCGACGCCGACGCGCGCCCGCCGCCTCAGCCCGCGTGGCGCGGAGCGCGGGATCTCGGTCATGCTCTCAGTGTGGCCGACGCCGGCTCGTGCGCGATCGTCTCGGCCACGTCGCGTGCGCGGCGACGCAGCGCGGCGATGCGGCCGATGACGATCCCGACCCCGAGGGCGAGCGCGACGCCGATCACGGCGCTCAGCACCGGCTGATGTCCGAGCCATTGCCCGGCGAGGGTGCCGATGACGACGCTGTACAGCGCCCAGCTGATCCCGCCGACGATGCTCAGCGGAGCGAAGCGTCGCCACGGGTATCCCAGCGCTCCGGCCGACATGTTCACCGCGACCCGGCCGACCGGGATGTAGCGGGCGCCCAGGATGAGCGGGGCACCCCGCGTGGTGAGCGCCGCGCGAGCGCGCTCGAAGGCTCCCGGGACGCGGGGTCGCCGCATCCATCCGTACCGGCTCGTGCCGACTCTGCGGCCGATCGCGTAGGCGATGTTGTCGCCGATCGCGGCGCCGAGAGCGGCCACGAGGCACAGCGCGACGAGCGTGGGGACGTCGCCGGTGGCTGCGGCCACAGCGGCCGCCGCGACGAGCACGGTCTCGCTGGGCATCGGCGGGAAGAACCCGTCGATCACGGCCGCGGCGAACATGACCCGCAGCAGCCACGGCGAGGCGGCGGCCTGGAGGATGAGATCGGTGACGACGTCCACCCCTCGACGCTACGAATCGGGGCGTCTGGCCCGCATCCCTCGGAAGTATCTCCCGCGTGATACCTCAGAGGGGTTCCTGCGCCGGTTGTCGCCCCCTCGGCTCCCGTCGGAGATTCGGCCCGATGTCGGAGGATTCCCGCCCGAACCTCCGACCGGAGGATTAATCTCCGACGCCGGAGCGCAGCGTCCGGCCGCGCCGGTCAGCCCTCCGGCGCCACCCGCGCCACCTCGCGCGCGAGGTGCGGGCGCCACATCGCGCCCGTGGCGCTCATGACCGCATCCGCTCCCGCTTCGCGGTATGCCAAGTAATCCGCCGCGCTCGCCACACCGCCGGTGCCGACGATCGCGAAGTCGGCGTCGCGGAGCGCGCGGATGCGGGCGAGCCGGCGGGTCATCTCGAGCCCCGCCCACCGGATGGCGGCGCCGCAGACGCCCGCGCTCTCGCGTCCGGCACCGAGCGCGGGCGTCCCGGATGCGGTCACGAGCCGGGCGGGGATCGTGTTCACCGCGGCGTAGCCCGCCACGAACTCCGCGGTCGCGTCGACGAAGCGTTCGAGGTCCGCATCCGCCTCGAAGTACGCGAGCTTGACGAGCAGGGGGATGTCGCCGATCTCGTCCTTCACTACGGCGAGGATGCGGCGCACGCGCGGGGTGTCGAAGCAGAGCAGGGATGCGGCGCCCTCGTTCGGGCACGACAGATTGAGCTCGAGCACCGGGGCGCCGGTCTCGACCACGAGCCGGGCGGCGCGGAGGTGATCGGCGACGAGCGCCAGCTCGCCCGCTGAGCCGCGCGTGCCCTGGAAGCTGCCGACGAGCAGCTGACCATCCTCCGCGGCGGCGACCGCCGCGGCCATGTCGGGTTGCCAGACGTCGGGATCGCGCGAGGGCACCCCGAACGAGTTGCTGATCGACAGCGGCTCGGTGAACTCGCCGTCCGCCCGGACCGTTCCGGCATCCGGCGCGAGGTCGCCGTCGACGTGCACCGCGAGCACGTTCGGGTACGGGTTGCTGGGGTGCGCGCGCGTGCGCACCGTTTTGTAGATGGCGAGGTCGTAGCCCTGCGCGAAGGCGGCCGCGACGAACCGCGCGTTCAGTAACGGCCCCGCAGGGATGCCGAACGGGATGCCGACGGCGCGTCCGAGGAAGCTGTTCCCAGAGGCCGGAGGGGCCGCATCCGGCTCGGACTCGGCGAATGCTCCGAAGGGCCCGCGGGCGTAGTTCTGCTCGTAGGTCAGGGTCGGATCGTAGAAGGGGTGCACCGCCGACGAGCGTAGGCATCGGCATCGGCGGAGCGCCCCGGCGCGGGCCGTGAGAAGGGCGCGTTCTCCGCCTGGAGGGGGATCCGCGACGCGGTGGAGCGCTCGTAGGCTCACGGCATGAGCGACCGGAAGCAGTCCTGGAACTCGACGTACGTGGCTGTGGCGATCCCGTTCCTCGCGATCGCGGTCACGTTCTGGCTGACGATGGACAACATCGCCGTCGCACTGCCGTTCTTCGTGCTCGCGATGAGCTTCTTCGTGATCGGTATGACGTCCAAGGGCGGCGATTCCGAGAAGACCGACGAAGCCGGCGACACCGAGAAGGAGTGATCCCCGTTCGATCCGCCATGGCGAGAATCTAGCGCCCGCTCACGCCGACAGGGTCGTCCGCGAAGCGAGCAAGGAGGTCGTAGGCCTCGTGCGCCTCCCGCGTCCAGTAGGCGCCCGGGTACACGTGGAAGCCGTCCGGCGCGACGACCAGCCGGACCGGGCTGCCCGCCCGCTTCGCCTTCGCCGCGAAGAGCTGCGCGTCGGCGAGGAAGATGTCGCGCCCGCCCTGGAACAGCACAGTCGGCGGCAGATCGGCGAGGGTGTCGAAGATCGGACTGATCTGGGAATCGTCGGTCGGCAGGGTCCCCGCCCACGCGACACCCGCTGCCCGTAGGCCTTCGCACCGCAGCGACGGATCACGACGCTGCAGACGCGCCGCCTCCGGGTTGCGCATCGTCGGGTCGACCCACGGGGCGAGCAGGATGAGGCCGTCGATCGGTCTGCGCTTCTCGTCGCGCACGCGCAGCGCCAGGGAGAGCGCCACGTTTCCGCCGGCGGAGTCCCCGGCGACGAGCAGCTGCGTGGTGCGGGGGTCGTCGGCGACGTGGGCGTACACGGCATCGACGAAGGCTCGCGCCTGGTCGTACGTGTGCTCGGGGGTCAGCGGATAGTCGGCGATCGTGACGGCCGCGCGCGTGCGCGTCATCAGCCTGGGGATGATCCACCAGTGCGCCGTGACGAGCGGATTCACGAAGCCGCCGCCGGGGAAGTAGATCAGCTCGCGACCCGCCACGTGACCGGCGGGCTGCCACCGTCGGACGACTCGGCCGCCGATCGTTCGCTCGGTCAGCTCACCCCACCGCGCGGCGTTGCGTGGAGCGCGCTCGGGCGCCCGAGCCGGGTCGAGGCTCTGCAGGTACGCGCTGCCCGAGAGGTCGCGCCGCGTCTTGCCCGCCGTCAGCCAGAGCAGACCGGAGGTGAGGGTCATCAACAGCGTCACGTGCTCACCTTACGAGCCGGACCGGGTTCACCCCGGACGCATCGGGCCGTCCTGCGGGACCCCACGGGCCGTCGTTTCTTCCCGCGGAGCTCGCCCGACGACCTCGACTCTGGTCGTCGAGCGAGCGACGCGAGAAGAGACGCGGCGCGTGTCAGCCGGCGTATGCCGCCTGCACGTCGACGACCCACGTCACGCCGAAGCGGTCGGTGAGCATGCCGAAGCCGGGGCTCCACGCGGAGGCGGCGAGCGGCTCGATGATGTCGGCGCCCTCCGCGAGACGCGCCCAGATCACCGTCATCTCCTCCAGTGATTGGCCGCGCACGGACTGGAAGAAGGTGCGATCGGTCACCGTCACGCCGTTCGCGCTGCTGGTCGTTCCGGCATCCATGCCACCCGCATCCGGCCCGGGGATGTCATAGGCCATGACGCGGAATCCGTCGGCGCTCTCGAGCTGGCCGAAGACGACGCGGTCGGCACCGGGCGCGTCGGCGGGCATGCCCATGTCCGCGTAGGTGGCGACGATGAGGTGGCCGCCGAAGACGGACTGATAGAACTCGAGCGCCTCGCGTGCGGCGCCGCGGAAGTTGAGGTGGGTGGTGGTCGTGATCGTCATGGTGCGTCCTCGGTAGATGGGATGCGGCGAGCGCCGGGATCTCCACGTTCGACGACGTAGAGGACGCTTTCTGTCCGCTACTCGATCGAGAATGGAGGACATGTCCGCGACGTCTTCCCGCATGTTGTCGCTGTTGTCGCTGATGCAGGCGCGGCGCGACTGGCCCGGCGGAGTGCTGGCCGAGCGCCTGGGCGTGACTCCGCGAACCGTGCGCCGCGACATCGAGCGGCTTCGGGCACTCGGGTACGTGATCGACGCTGCGAAGGGTCCGGACGGCGGCTACCGACTCGCCGCAGGGAGCGAGCTGCCGCCGCTGCTCTTCGACGACGACCAGGCGGTCGCCATCGCCGTCGCCCTGCAGAACGCTCCCGCGACGGGTGTCGATGTGGCCGAGGGCGCCGCGCGCGCCCTCGCCACTGTGCGGCAGGTCATGCCCTCCCGGCTGCGGCACCGCATCGACGACATCCGATTCACCGACGCCGCAGGCTCGGACACGGTCGACCCTGCCGTGCTCGAGGCGGTGAGCGCCGCGACCGAGAACCGCCGCGTCCTGCGCTTCGACTACCGCGACGACCTATCCCGCCATGCCGAGCCGCACGCCATCGTCGCCCGCGATGGCCGGTGGTACCTCGTCGCCTGGGATCTCAACGCCGAGGACTGGCGCATCTTCCGGCTCGATCGGATGGTGCCCCGCATCCCGCTCGGGGCGCGGTTCGCGCCGCGGCCGATTCCCCACGGCGATGCGGTGGCGGTCCTCGCGGCGCGAATGAAGGGCTCCGACGACCCGGAAAAGTGGCCCGTCTACGGCGAGGTCCTGCTGGAGCTGCCGCTTCGCGCTGCCGCGCCGTGGCTCGGGGACGCGGAGGGAGTCGCTGTCTCTGAGTCGACGTGTCGCATCCGCGTCGGGTCGTGGTCGTGGGCCGGGGTGCTGTCGTGGGTCCTGCGCTTCGATGCGGCGTTCACGGTGCTCGGCCCCCCGGAGTTCGCCGCCGCGGTGCGCTCGCTCTCCGCACGGGTGGCGGATGCGGCGGCGCCCGTCAGCTCGGCGCGACCGGCTGGCGCAGGATCGTCCGCAGCTTCTCCGGCGCCGTGCGACGCGGGTCCCCGAGGTAGATCTCGTGGTGCCGACCGTTCCACGTGAAACCGAGCTCCGGCATGAGCTCGTCGTGGAGGTGCGCCAGCACCGGCGCTTCGTCGTCGTAAGAACCGATGTGAAGGGTCTGCAGGCAGAGCCCTTCGGTCATCGTGATGTGCGTCACCTGCGCGATCGGTGCGGCGGGCTTCTTCACGGATGCGGCTGCGAGCCCCTCCGCGACATCCTCCGCGCTCACCGGGGCGGGCAGTGGGATCATCATCGTCCAGGCCCAGTCGCTCTGCTTTCCCTGCACGAAGGTGGTGGGGTCGTCGCTCGACCACAGCCCCTCGAGAGGTCCGACAACGAAGTCCGAGCCGGTGCGCGTCTTCAACGCGCTGCGGACCTGGTAGCCCGACACGTACAGCGCCTCGACCGCGGCCCGGTACGCCGGCTCGGTGTTCGGGTCGCCGTGCCCGTCGATCGCGAGGTACTGCATCTCGGGCACGTCGACCTGGACGAACCGACCGATCGGAGCCTTGTACAGCGCCCCGAGATCCCGCTTGAGGTCGTACCGCATCCCCTGCTCCCTCGCTCCGTCTCAACCCGCTCGCTCAACGTACCGACGCCCGCGGACGTCGAGCGAGTGACGCCGGCGCAGGTGCCGGCGGCTCCGGGGTCAGTCGGCGAGCTCCGCGATCACGTACTTCCGCTCGATCCCCGCGGTCGCGCTGCCCCACTCGCTCGCCGCGACGCGCTCCTGGTGCGCGCGGAACGCCTCCTCCGTGGCGAACAGCTCCGCCACATCCCACACCAGCGGGTCGGCCGTGGACGTCACATCGAACCGGACGCAGCCCGCCTCCGCCCGCGTGAGCTCGATGTGGCGCGGCAGGTGACTCACGACGATGGCCGCCTGCTCCTCGTTCGCGCAGATCAGGGTTCCGGTGAGCTGGATGCGAGGCATCCGTACATTCTGGCTGCAGGCAGGGATGGCGACGAGTCGAGGTGTCTTGCCGAGTTCCGCTCCCGATCCCGGGCGAGCAGCCGCACAATGGCCTGATGACCCGTCGCGCGAAGAAGCCCACCGCCACCATCCCGTGGACGGTGATGGTTCCGTTCGCGGTGTCGGGCGTCGTCCATCTCATCCGCCCCAGCGTCTTCACGCCGATCATCCCGCGCGCACTTCGACGCTGGGACAAGGCGCTGGTGCTGGTTTCGGGCGTCGCCGAGCTCGCGTGCGCCGTCGGCCTCGCCGTCCCGACGACTCGTGTGGCCGCAGGCCGCGCGAGCGCGGTGGTGCTCGCCGCCGTCTGGCCCGCGAACGCGCAGATGAGCATCGACCTCGGACGCCGGGCCCGTCGCCGACGCACCCTGAAGGCGTGGGCCGCGTTCGCGGTGTCGCTGGCGCGGCTGCCGCTTCAGATCACGCTGATCGAGCGGGCACTCGGTCGCTCGCGCTGACGATCCGGTCGGAGCGCCTACCCGAGGTCGCTGAGGATCCCGTCGAGCAGCGTGACCTGACGTTCCGGCGGGTACGCCGACGGATCGAGCACCGCCTGAACCGTCAGGCCGAGCACGAACGAGTGCAGCGTCTCGGTGACGCGCTCGACCCGCTCGTCCTCTAGATCATCGACACCGAGGAACTCGGCGACGAGGCCGGCGACCTTGGCCCTGCTGGCCCGGTAGCGCTCGGCGTGCTCGGCGGCGTGGCGCTCGTCGGCGAGGGCGGCGTCCCACGAGGAGATCCAGATGCGGTTCGACGTCTGCGAGTTGTCGTCGAGCGGGAGCATGTCGAGGAGCGCGGACCGGAGATCCGCGGGCCCTCGGGTGGTGGCGGGACGCTCCCGCGCGCCCGAGCGTTCGGCGAGCAGTTCGAGCGCGAAACTCGTCAGCTCCCGCTTCGACGGGAAGTAGTGCGTGACGATGCCGGTGGTCGCGTCGAGTTCGCGGGCGACCGCGCGCATCGACAGGCCCGCGAAGCCGGCCTGGTCGAGGACACGCCACACCGCCGCCGCAACGTCCTCGCGCCGCTGCCGGTACGCATCCGATCCCGCCACCCGCTCAGTCTGGACGACATAACAGTCGTTATGCAACGCTGGTCCCATGTTCCGACACGAGCTCGATGCGACCGCCTATCTGAGCCCCCTCGAGATCTGGCAGGCCGACGAGTTCGCCGACCATCTCGACCGGGCGCGCGAGTTCATCCGTCCGTGGGTGGGGCCGTCGTTCGTCACGGATTCCGTCGAGGGCGCCGCCGCGACCCTCGCCCGCTATGCGAACTCGGCCGCCGCCGACGGTGGGCGTCTGTACGGGATCTGGGTCGACGGCGTGCTGCGCGGCGGCGTGATGTTCGTGAGCTTCAGCGCTGCCGCCGGAGTCTGCGAGATCGGATGCTGGCTCGAACCGGCTGCCGAGGGCCGAGGACTCGTCACGCGTGCGGTGGCCACACTCCTCGACTGGGCCCTGCTCGAACGCGGACTGAACCGCGCCGAGTGGCGGTGTCGTGCCGACAACGTGCGAAGCGCGGCTGTCGCAGAACGCGTGGGGATGCGGCATGAAGCCACCCTCCGCGGCGCCTGGCGGAACGGTGGCGTCTTCCACGACAAGCAGGTGTGGGCCGTCCTGCGCTCCGAGCACCTCGCGCGGCGTCATCCGAGCACCGCCGCGTAGAGGAAGCGGTGCTCCGGCTCTGGTCGATGCCGGACCCCCGGAGTACCGTCATCGCCATGACTCCAGCCGAACTCTTCCTGCACGCCGATGCCGCGCTGCGCGAGGTCATCGATCAGCTCGATCCCGCCGACTTCTCCGCCCCCGTGCCGAAGGAGTGGAGCCAGCTCGAGTCGCCCACATTGCTCGGTATCCTCGGCCGGCATGCGTATGACGAAGCCTGGATTCCCGACGTCCTCGCCGGCCGCGCAGCCGTGGACGGCGACTCGTACGCGGATACCGATCTGCTCGGCGACTCCCCCATCGCCTCCTACGACACCCTGAACGACACGGCGACGGCAGCGGTGCGATCCGGCGACATCGCCGAGACCTTCCGCTTCACCTACGGCGACTACCCGGCCGACGAGGGCTTCGCGCACCTCGCGACCTACCGCGCCTTCCAGGCGTACTCGATCGCGAAGCACTTCGGCATCCCGTTCCACCTCTCCGCCGAGCTGATCGCCGGGGTGAACGAGCACGTCACCCCGCACGCGGACGAATGGCGGCAGTGGGGTGTCTTCCCGCCGGCCATCGAGCCGCCGGCCGACGCCGATGACGAGACGCGGCTGCTCTGCACGTTGGGGTTCTGGGTTCGCTGAACTTCCGGCGGTCGGGCAGCGCTAACGTCGCACGATGCGCGGTCCGCACAGCCAGGCGAGCGCGCACAGTGCTCCCACGACGACGAAGGCGGCGGCGAAGGAGCCGGGCGACGCGGCACCCCCGAAGGCAGAGAACACGATCGCGGTGACAGCGACGGCGACGGCGGACGCGGTCGCTTCCGCGATGGTCAACGCGGAGCTGTTGAAGCCCTGATTCGCTGTGGTCGAGTACTCGAGCGCGAGCACGCCGAGCCGCGGATAGATCAGACCGATCCCCGCTCCGGCGCACGCCCACCCGACCACGGCGACGACGGGTGAGGCACCGGTCGCGTCCACGACGAGGAGGGACGCGACGCCGATGGTGAGGCCGAGCGTGCCGAGCCGGGCGGCGACGACGTGACTGATGCTCGGGAGTCGACCCTGCACCCAGGATGCTGCCGACCAGCTCAGGGCAGCGACGGTGAGCGCGAGGCCGGCGACCGCAGCCGAGGTGCCGTACTGCGAGACCAGGAGCAGTGGAACGTAGATCTCCGCCGCGAAGAAGATGGCGGCGACGAGGGCGCGCATGAGCACGACGCTGGGGAGCCCCCGACGGGCGAGCGATGTGCCCACCGGCAGCAGGGGGCGAAGGGCGACGAGCGCGATGGCGGCCGCGATCGTCGGCACGAGCCACTGGGTCATTCCACGCGACTCGGCCGCGAGGGCGATGACGAGGGCGCCTGATGCGACGATCACGGCCAGACCGACCCGTACGGCTTCTGCGCGGCCGAGTACGGTTCGATCGGAGGGTCCGCGCACGTCGCGCATCGCGGGGATGACGATCAGCAGGGCCAGGAGCACGAGCACCACGACCCCCAGGAACACCCAGCGCCATCCGACGGTCTCGGCGAACACGCCCGCGATGACGGGCCCGATGAGGGACGGGATCACCCAGGCGGCCGCGAACCCCGCGAAGACCCTCGGTCTCAGCGCCTCGGGGTAGACCCGGGCGACGATGACGTACAGGGCCACGGTGATCGCCCCGCCGGCCAGACCGTGCACCAGCCGGCCGGTGACGAAGACCCACATGCTCGGCGCCAGCGTCACCACCAAGAGCCCCGCGGCGAAAACGATCACCGAGACGACGAGCGCACGACGCGGGTTGCCCCGATCCGACCAGATGCCGGCGAGCACCATCCCGACGACGCTCACCGCGATCGGCCCGGCGAAGGCGAAGGCGTACAGCCCGGCTCCGCCCAGTTCCTGACTGACCGTCGGCATCATCGTGGTGACGCCGAGCGCGACGAACGCGTCGAGCATCACGATGAGGAACAGGCCGATGCTCACCCACCGGTACGCCGGGTCGAGCACCCCCGCCGTCCGCCGGCTCCCCTCGGATGCGGGTGGAATGGTTGCTGAGACCGCAGCGTCGCGCGGGTCGTCGCGGTCGGGCGAAGTCATGTCGCCAAGCTAGGACCTCAACTAAGGTTGAGGTCTCCTCCTGAGCCGGTGAGCGACGTGGAACGGCTCCTCCTGCGCGCCTTCGACATCGACGGCGACGACGAGGTCCACGATGCTTGACTATCCGACGTTCGACTTCGACCAAGTCGACTTCGTCACCTCCGACACGCACTTCAGCCACGCCCGCATCAGCGAACTCGCCGGTCGACCGTACGCCACGGTCGATGAGATGAACGACGACCTTGTGCGCCGGTGGAACGACACGGTCTCGCCCAGCAGCGTCGTCCTCCACCTCGGCGACGTGGCGCTCGGCCCGATCGAAGAATCGATCGCGCTCACCGCGCGGCTCAACGGCCGCAGGCTGCTCGTACCCGGGAACCACGATCGCGTCTCACCCGCGACCCAGTCGAAACGGGCGATCGAGCGATTCCTGCCCATGTACGAGGCGGCGGGGTGGGAGATCCTCCCAGAGGTCATCGAGGGCACCCGCCACGGGTACCGGATCATCGCCTCGCACTACCCCTACGCCGGCGACAGCCAGGAACAGGACCGCCACACGTCGCATCGCCCACGGTGGGACGACGGCATCCCGCTCATCCACGGGCACACGCGCGCGCGACCACGGTCCGAACGGCCATCAGTTCCACGCCGGCGTCGACGCCCACGACTTCGCGCCGATCCCGTTCAGCGTCATCGACGACTGGATCCAGAGCCTGCCCGGAATCGAGACCGCGGTCCGCGAGGCGCGGGAGGTCATCGCCGACCTGGACGACACGCCGCCGTCGAACATGGACTTGATGTTCTTCATGCAGGCGTACGACGAACTTCACATGCACCTCCAAGAACTGCTGGAGGCGCTCAGATCGCAGACCTCGCCCGAACGGCGCTCAAGCTAACGGCGACGCTGGCTCGGGCATTGCTGCTGGTGGTGGTCCCCAAATGCGAATCGCAACCTCAGCCAGGTCTGTCGATCTGGACGCGATCTCGCTCTCAGTCCAGGCGTCTGACGCGGCGATCGCGTAGTTGATCACAAGGCTTCGCTGCTTCTGGAACTCTGGGCGCTTGATGTCCCAAGACAGATTCGACACCTCGTTGTTGAAGGTCCCTGTGACCAGGGTGAGATTGCCTATGCGGTCGACCGCCGAACTTCGCTCACGGCTCCTGACCACCCAATCTGGATCGGACTCATCCGCCACGATGGGCGTGGCGTCCTCGGCTAGCAGTGGCCAGTGCGCCGCCCACGAGCGTGGCATGACGTGTTCGATCTGGAGGTTGTCGTACTCAACGATTGCGTCGGGCTCGTGGGGGTCCTCGTCCCGAAGATGCTGGTCGATCGACCCGAGGAGCAGGCGGATGCGAGCCTGCGACATCCCGTTGTAGAACTGTCGACCCCCGAACGCGCGGCGCACGTCGTCGTCGGTCGGCCAGGCGAGCGCGCCTACTTGGAGCGCTCCTTCAACTTCGTCTGCGATCGGGCGGCCCTCGCTCAGCGCAGTCTTCGCCTCCTTCAGCACCTTGGCCAGCAGTGAGCCGTAGCCGCGGGTCTGCCAGCCGACGAAGGCGCGACGAAGCGCCCACGACTCGATGGCCAGAACGGTCCGCACATGGTCGTCCAGACTCAGTTGTGAGTCGTCCAATGTCGCGAGCCACGTCAGGAGCGGAACCGCAGTGGTGATGTCGAGCGCGCGGAGCCTTCTATACGCCACGGTGAGGCGCCGAGAGGGCGCCGGCAGCCTCTCGTAGATGGTTTGGTACGCCTCCGCGAAGGCGTTCAACTCCTCGAGAGCCTGCTCTGTCGACGGGCCGTCGTTGAGATAGGTCCTTGCCTCTCGGTAGAGGTGCCCGACGTTGGCCTCCTCGCCGAGCGCGGCCGTAAGCCAAACGGAGAGCAGTACATCGCGACGTCCCCGCGCAGCGTGGCCTCGCCCCACATTCTCCTTCCACCACTTGTCGTCGAACTGTGCCCAGTACGCGTTGTATAGCGACTCGACGTCCTCTTCATCGAGTTCAGCGCGTAGGAAGAGAAGGTTCTTGACCAGGTCGATCGCAGACAACGGAGTCTGCCTGCCGTTGAGGACCTCGAAGATCACCTGGGCATCGTCGTTCTCGTCGAGATCAATGACAACCAGTTTGAACAGGCTCGACACTGCGTCTGCCAAAGCGGCCAACCGAGTCGGGTCCACCTCATCCTCGACGAGGGCGTACTCTCTCGACGCCTCGGCAAAATACCGCCTCGCCTCCAGATAAAGATGGTCCGTATCAGCGTTGGGTTCGGCATCCCCCATTGCGGAAGGCCAGACCTCTCGATCCTTGCGCCGTGGCCAAAGCTTGTAGATCTCGTCGGGCGTCTCGACGACATCGTCAGGGTTGAAGAGCATCCGTTTGACGGACTTCGCACGCTCGCTGCCAGTCTCGTTCAGCACATCGAGGAGGCCGCGGACGAGAAGCTGAATGGTCGTGAGCCGCTGCTGGCCGTCAATGACTGATCGCAGCGCAACGCCCCCAGTCGCGAAAGGAAGGCTCGCGCACACGATCGCACCCAGGAAGTGTGGAGAAATCGACTGCTCTTTCGACTTGAGCTTCGAGCCTTCACCTCCACTCGTCCGGACATCGATGAGCCGGTCGGCCGTGGTGGCAAGGTCGTCGAAAAGCAACTCCCACTGACCCTTCCGTGTCCACTCGTAGTCCCTCTGGAAGGTAGGGATCACATAGCGGCGCTCGGGCTTAAGGATCTCCTGCAGTGGGTAGGTCTTGGCGTCCAAGTCGGTGCGCTCCTCGCTGCCTTACATCGTCGACGTAAGTCGAGATTAGGACAGCTGGCGTGGTGACGTCCCCGCCTCTGAAACGTGCGCGGAACCGTCCAACCAATGCGGTCACGCCGTGGCAATGTGAGAAAGTCAACTGAAGCCCGCCTGTCGTCGAAGAGGTAGTCCACGTGTCAAGCGCAACCACCGCCCCACCGCTTCCCGAGGCAGGTCAGGTCGTCGAGGTCCGCGGCTCAACCTGGGCGGTCTCGAACGTGCAGGCGCAGGGTCTTCCGCGCAGCCCGGCGGACGAAACGGTCGCTCAGCTAAGTCACGTTGTCGACTTACAGTCCCTCGACGAGGGAAGCCTCGGCGCGCAGCTCAGCGTCGTGTGGGAACTCGAAGTCGGTCACACGGTCACGCCCGCGCAGGGTTTGCCGGACGTGATCCATGCAGACGGCTTTGATCAGCCGGAGATGCTCGCTGGCTTCATCGACGCGATGCGCTGGGGCGCGGTCACCAGTGCCGATGCGAATCGATACCAAGCCCCGTTCTGGTCGGGGGTGAACGTCGAGGCGTACCAGCTCGAGCCGCTTCGTCGTGCGCTAGGAGCGCCGCGAGCGAACCTGCTCCTGGCCGATGACGTGGGTCTGGGCAAGACGATCGAAGCGGGCCTGGTGATCCAGGAGTTGTTCCTGCGCCACCGCGCCCGCACGGCCGTGATCGTCTGCCCCCCGAGCCTGTCGCTGAAATGGCAGGACGAGATGCGAGAGAAGTTCGGCCTTGAGTTCACGATCGTGAACTCCGAGCTGATGGCGGAGGTGCGCCGCACGCACGGTCTCCAGGCGAACCCGTTCCAGATCTTCCCGCGAGCGATCGTCAGCATGGCGTGGCTCCCGCAGGTGCGCGCCCAACGGCTCCTCCGTGACGTCTATACACAGGCGAGCAACCCGAAGACGGGAAGCCGCTACGCATTCGACGTGCTCGTGGTTGACGAGGCTCATCATGTCGCGCCCTCCAGCCCGTCGACCATCGCGGGCGGGCGCGGGTACGCCGTCGACACCCAGCGCACGGTCGCGGTACGTCAGCTCGCCGAGAAGTGCGAGCACCGGCTTTTCCTCAGCGCGACGCCGCACAACGGCCACCCCGAGTCGTTCACCGCGCTGATGGAGATGATCGACCCCCGCCGGTTCGCCCGCGGGGCGCACCTCGACTCGGGCGCGCTGAAGGACGTGACCGTCCGGCGGCTCAAGACCGACCTGGCCGGAAAGGGCTTCAAGAAGCGCAAGGTCAACACGTTGCTGTTCGACCCCTCCGACGACGAGCAGAAGATGTTCGCGCTCCTCGATGAGATCGTTGCGAAGAGCGCGAACCTCAACGGCACGAAGCGGACCGGCGACATCGTGACGATGCTGCTCAAGAAGCGCTTCTTGTCGAGCCCATACGCGTTCGGTACCACGCTGAGCAACTACCTGGCCTCGAACGCCAGCCGGGGCCTGTCGGATGACGAGTACGACGACATCTTCGGCGAGGGCCAGTCCGACGAGGAAGAGGGTCTGTGGGAGCAGGACGAGTCTGAGCGGCTGCGTGAGTCGAAGGGCTCTGACCCGCTGGTTGGCGCCGAACCGGGCCAGCTCGAAATGCTCGCGAACTGGGGCCTGGGCTATGAGAGCCGTGCCGATTCGCGTCTCAACGAGTTGATCAAGTTCCTCGACGCGGTCTGTCGTCCCGACGGCAGGCTCTGGTCGAACGAGCGCGTCGTCGTCTTCACCGAGTACGCCGACACCGTCGAGTGGCTCACCCGTGTCCTGCGTCAGAACGGGTATACCGATGATCAGCTCGCAGTTATCCAAGGCTCGACCGCCCCGGAGGATCGCGAGTACATCCGGTCGCAGTTCACCGCCGACCCCTCCAAGGAGCCGGTGCGAGTGCTGCTTGCCACCGATGCCGCCGGCGAAGGCATCGATCTTCAGACCTACTGCCACCGGCTGGTGAACTTCGACATCCCGTTCAACCCTTCGCGCCTGGAGCAGCGTATCGGCCGCATCGACCGGTACGGGCAGACCGAGGCGCCACAGGTCTTCCACTTCGTGCCCGAGCGTGCCTCGTCGACCTACGGCTCCGATCTGCGGTTCATGGAGATCATCGCCCGCAAGATCGCACAGGTGGAGTACGATCTCGGCTCGGCGAATCAGGTCGTCGGCGCGGAGATCCAGGGGCACTTCGGCAACCGCAGTGCCCCGAAGAGCAAGTCCAAGGGCATCGACACCAACGAGGTAATCAGCCAGGCGCTGGCGGGCGGCATGGAGCTGAACGCCCGATTGACCCAGTTGGAGCAGGGTTACGACGCATCCCGCACCGAGATGCACCTCGACCCGGCCAACCTGCGCCGCGTGGTCGATACTGCGCTGCGGATCAACCACCAGTCGCCGCTCGTGCCGAACTACGACTTCGCGCAGGACACCGACGCCGAGGTGTTCACGGTGCCGACGCTGACAGCTGGCTGGCGCGACACGCTCCGCGGACTCGATACCCGCCTGAACCCGGGCGAGCTGCGCCCGATCACCTTCGACCCGAACGCGGCCGACGGGCGCGCCGACCTCGTCTACGTACACCTCGGTCACCCGATCGTGCAGAAGGCGCAGCGCCTCCTGCGCCGCTCATTGTGGAGCGTCGATTCCACGCTGCGTCGGGTAACCGCGGTCGTCGTGGATGACCTGGAGGAGTCATTCGTCGCCGCCGTGACCCGCATGATACTCGTCGGGCGTGGCGGCATCCGCCTGCACGAGGAGGTGTTCCTCGCCGGCGTGCGCTTGCGCGGTCGCCGTGCCATGGCCGAGGAGCGTGCCGAGGCCGCGCTCGACACCGCGCTCGATGCGGAGAACCTCATGCTCGCTGACGCACAGGTGCGCGACCAGCTCGCCGACATGTGGAATGTGCCGGATGCCCCGTTGCGTCAGAGCCTCGAAACTGCCATGCGCGACCGGGCGGCACGCAAGCAGACTCAGGTCACCGACCAGCTTCAGCGTCGCGAGGCCGCAGACGTGCAACGTGCGCGAGAGATCTTCGCGGCGTTTCGCACGAACCTGCGCGACTCGCTGGCCAGCCTCCGCGCGCAGGAAGCCGAAGCCCAAGGTCAGCTCTTCGCTGATCCCGACCAGGAGCGGCAGTGGCGGCGGGACCGCGAAGCCATGCAGCGCCGCCTTGACGAACTCGACGACGAAGAGGCCCGCGAGATCGCAGCCATCAAGGACCGGTACGCCGATGTGAAACCCCACACCACCGCCGCCGCCGTAGTCTTCGCGCTCACCCGCTCCGACGCAGACGGGTGGCGCGACTGATGGCGCGCCGACCCGCACGCAACCGCCCGATGAAGAGCACCGCGGAACTGCACCGCGCGTGGCTCGAACTTGTCGACACCGAGGGTCCCTTCCTGGCGATCCCGCCGCTCAAGCGCGTCTGGCCTGAAGGGATGCCGCGGCTCGCAGACGCGCGGAAGGCGACGCTCGCCGACGCGCGCAAGGACTTCGAATCCGCATGGGAGCGCTACGACCGCAGCCCCGACTCCGACACCGCGCTCGACGCTTACCGCGCTGCCCGCGACAAGTGGGTCAAGACGGTGCTGCGGGATATCGCAGGCTGGGCTGAGTCACTGGCCTGGGGCGAAGTGGCGGGAGTCGCAGCCCAGTCGCCAAACCGTGCCGTGAGCGTCCGCGCGCAGGCGGCGCTTCGCGGCGATGACGCGATCGGCGCGATCGTGCATGTCATCGACCCGGTCGACTCGCTCCGCGAGGTGCCCGGCGACCTGTGGGCGGCAAACCCGGTCGACCGCGTCGAGGCGATGCTGCGCGAGAGCAAGGTACCGATCGGCATAGTCACCGACGGCCGCTGGTGGGGCTTGGTGTGCGCACGCGAGGGTGCTATGGCCGCGTCGGGCATCGTCGATGCCCTCACGTGGACCGAGGAGCCGCGCACCCGCGACGCCTTCCTCGCTCTGATCGGTCGGCAGTACCTCATCGGAGGCGACCCCGCCGAGCGGCTCCCGGTGCTGTTCGAGGAGTCGGTTGCCGCGGCGGAGGAGATCACCGAGGCGCTGGGCGCACAGGTGCGCCGTGCGGTCGAGCTGCTCATCCAGTCGTTCTCCGAGTCCGCCGCCGATGCCAAGCGGCGCAGCCTGCCTGACCCACTCTCGACCCGCCCGCACGAGAGTTACGAGGCCGCCGTGACGGTGATGATGCGCGTGGTATTCCTGCTCTTCGCTGAGGAACGCGGGCTGCTGCCGCAGGGCGAGTTGTTCGACCAGGGCTACGGCATCGCCGGTGAACTCGACCAGCTCATTGCCCGGGAGTCCGCGGAGAGCGAGGAAGCACTCGACGCCACCTCGCTGACCTGGCACCGTCTCCTGGCCACCAGCAACGCCCTCTACAAGGGCGCGACGTTCGAGAACCTCCGCATGCCCGCGTACGGCGGATCGCTCTTCGACCCGGCACGGTTCCCGTTCCTGACTGCCACGAACGAACTCGGCACTCTCGGCGTGACTGTCTCAGACCGCGTCATGCTGCACGTCCTTCGTGCCGTGCAGGTCGCCGAGATCAAAGGCGAGGCCCGCCGCATCTCTTTCCGCGACATCGACGTCGAGCAAATCGGCTACATGTACGAGGGTCTGCTTGGCTACACCGCGACCGTCGCGCGCGAAGTGGTCCTCGGCATCCACGGCTCCCGCGGTGAAGAGCCTGAGATTCCACTCTCCAAGCTGGAAGAACTCGCCGCGGCGAACACCGACCGCAGGAAGCTCGCTAAGGCAATCCGCGCCTTCATCGAGACAGACCAGCCCTCAGCCAAACCGTCCTCCGAGGCCGCCATCGCCAAGGCGATTGACGCGGCCGTCGACCCGAGCATCGTCAGTGCCCTCACCCAGGCCGTGGGTGACGACCTTGACCTGCGCGAACGCGTCAAGCCCTGGCTGGGACTGGTCCGCCTCGACCTGCGCAACCGCCCCTTCGTTGTCCTTCAGGGCGCGCTGCTCGTCAAGGAGACGCCCTCACGCAAGAACGCTGGAGCGCACTATACGCCGAAGTCGCTCGCCGAAGACGTCGTGAAGTACGCCCTCGAACCCCTCGTCTACGCTCCCGGCGCGCACCAGACTGCCAACCGCAACGAGTGGAAGCTGAAGTCGCCCGCCGACATCCTGAACCTCAAGGTCGCCGACATTGCCTGTGGCTCCGGCGCATTCCTCGTCGCCGCCGCGCGCTTCCTGGCCGACCGACTCGTCGAAGCCTGGGTCAGCGACAACCCCGCTTTCGCGGGGCGCAGAGACCTGCACACCCTCGCGATCCGCGAGGTCGTCGCCAAGTGCCTTTACGGCGGGGACATCAACGACATGGCCATCGAGATGTGCAAGCTGTCGCTCTGGCTTGTCTCCCTCGATCGCGACCTGCCGTTCTCGTTCGTCGACGACAAGGTCTTCCTTGGCAACTCGCTGCTCGGCCTCACCGACATCAGGCAGTTGCGCGCGATGCACATCGACCCAGCCAAGGGCAACCGGCAGCAGGGCATGCTCGACATCTTCGAGGTCGATATCGACTCGATCATCAAGCGCGCCGTCGAACTCCGCGAGTCCCTGGCGTCGCCGGTCGAGTCGGACGACAGCCCGGCCCGCTCGGCCGCAGCCAAGCGCCGCCAACTCCACCAACTCCGCGACGTCACCGCCGATCTGCGCAAGCTCGCCGACGGCATCGTCGCGACGGGGCTCTCGCTGGGCGGCAAGCCTGGCCGCGCACTCGACGCCGCGTACGAGGATTTACGAGAAGCGGCACGCAAGGCGTACCCCGTCCCGCGGGGTGGTGCGGCCGACTCGACGTGGCTCAACGCCAAGATCGAGGACGGGCTCGCCCCAACTGTCGAGACCGACTACGACCGCTGGAAGCCGCTCCACTGGATCATTGAAGCTGCGGACGTCATGGTCGACCACGGCGGGTTCGACGCGATCATCGGAAACCCGCCGTTCCTCGGTGGGAGCAAGCTCACAGGCGCTATGGGCACCAACGTGCGCGATTGGCTCGTCAACGTCGTGGCCTCGGGTCGCCGCGGCAATGCCGATCTCGTTGCCTACTTCTTCTTGCGTGCGACCTCGCTCTTGCAGGCGAAGGGCACGCTCGGCCTCATCGCCACCAACACCGTCGCGCAGGGTGACTCTCGCGAGGTCGGTCTCGACGCGATGGTCGACGGCGGCTTCACGATCACCCGC
>JASCPH010000051.1 GCA_029959545.1 Microbacteriaceae bacterium PS02066
GGCCGGCCCATCCCGCGACGGCCGCGGCCGCAGGCGGAGCGTCGGGCGCCGTGAGGGGAGCCGCGGGCGGCTCGGTGGGCGCGGGCGCGGCGATCGGTCCCCGGGCTCTGCCGGATTCGACCGGTGCGGGCGACCAGGGACGCGCGATGACGGTCGGGGAGGGGACGGCGACGATCTCGTCGGCGCCGCGCCTTCTGCTCCGACGTTCCGCAGCAGGCCGCCGCGGCACCGCGATCACGACCGTCTGTGCTGCGCGGTCGGCCCACGATCGCCGCAGCCCGGAGCGGTCGGCGGATGCGGAGCCTTCGACCACCCATGCTCCCGCGCCGAACACGAGGGAGCCGATGCCGACCAGCAGACCGCGCACGAAACTGCGCCCGGCCCCCGGTGAGTAGGGGGCATCCAGGCGCGCGACGCGCAGCCCGAGCAACGCCTTCCCGGGGCCGGATCCGGTGCGGGCCTGGAGTACCCACAGCGCCAGGATCGCCTCGGCTCCGACGAGCAGGCCGAACACGGCGGAGCCGCTCACGACGGCGACGGTGACGGTCGCTGCGACGACGAGCGCGACGTCGATCGTGAAGGCGGCGAGTCGTGCTCCGACTCCGGCGGGTTCGCCCGTGAACTGCGGCGGCAGACTCATGCGCCCATCATTCCACGCAGGATATCGATGGTGTCGGCGGCCAGCAGGCCGGCCGGCAGCGACAACGCGATTGCGATCCACTCGATGACGTCTCCGAAGCGCGACCAGCGCAGGGACTGCGCACCGCGGCTCGTGGGGATGATGACCAGCGCGGCGATCGCACCGACGGCGAGGAGGATCCCTGCCAGCACCGTCAACAGCACGGGGTTCGCCTCTCGGGTCGCCGTCAGCACCATGACGACGGCGACGGCGCCCGCGGCGAGCCGCGGCAGCCACCGCAGCAGGGGGATCGAGAAGCGACGTGCACCGAGCAGCAGTGCCAGCACGACCGTGATGGCCAGGGCGATGCGGCCGGAGAGCACGAGCGGGTCGAAATCGTCCATGTCGGGCAGCGCGAAGGGAGCGCTCAGGGCGACCGCGACCGTGAGGACGAACGTGCCGGCCACGAGCCGGCCGGTGGAACGCGCGACGAGGTCGCGGGCGTCGGCGGCGCCGATGGAGTGGATCTCCTCGGGCAGCTGCTGACGCACGCTCCAGCGTGTGGTCTGGTAGCGCTCGTAGTCGATGAAGATGCCGGGCGGCACATCGACGAGGGTCGCGAGAAGGATGCGCAGCGCCACGGGTGCGAGGCCGAGCGTGACGGCGGTGGGTGCGGAGAGCGGCAGCGAGAGGATGAGCGAGAAGCCCCAGACTCCGGCCAGCACGAGCAGCAGGGTCGTGGCGGCCGAGAGGCGTGCATGTAGCCCCGCGGGACGCCCGACGAGCGCGAGCATCCCCGCGAGCACCGCCGCGCAGAGCAGGCCGACGAACACCTGCAGCGTCGAGGTCGCGGCGGGGAACGCGGGCACCACGCCCGCGCCCGCGGCGAACGCCAGGGTGAGCACCGCGACGAGAGCGGCGTCCGTGCCGTTCGCAACGCCCGTCGCGCGCACCGCGAGCGCCATTCCGGCAGTGATGGCGAAGGCTCCCATGGCGCCCGCGAGCGGCAAGCGCAGCGATTCACGGACGGCATCGGGGGCGATGAGCGAGAACACCGCGAGTACGAGTGCGATGCCGCCGAGCACCCACCAGGCGCCGGGCGCTTCGCCGCGAGAGCGGTCGCGACGGCGGCGGCGGTCCTGCTTCACCTTCTGGGAGAGATCCACGAGCGCGAGCACCGTACCGTCGCTGAGGTCATCGACCCGGAGCAGCGGGCTCACCTCGCGTCCGTCGACCTCGAGCAGGACGTCGCGGCCGACCTCCTGCCGGATGCCGAGGCTGGCGAGCGCATCGGCGATGCTGGCCGCCGGCGGAATGAGCAGATCGTGGCGCGCGGCTCCGTCGACGATCGCGATCCGTCGGCGTTCCTCGGTGTCGGCGGGCGTCGTCACTGCTGCCCTCCAGCCGCGGTGTCTCGCCGCAGCGCCCGGTGTGCGCCTGCCATCGTCGTGCCGCCCCCACTTCTCACGTCTCGACAGCGTAACGTCCGGCGTCGCCCTCCGACGCCCGCGCGCGGATTGTCCACAGAACCGCTACGATTCTGCGCCCGCGCCGATCAGGCCTCCAGCGCCGTCGCGGCGATCGCGCGCGTCGCCTCCACATCCCGCATCCACAGGGGCGCGACGACCGGCCGGATTCCGAGCGCTGCCACGGATGCGGCGGATGCGGCATCCTCCTCCGCCAGCAGCCAGGCATCCAACACGCCGCCGCTGCTGCGACTGCCATAGTGCGCGGCCACTGCCGCCGCGGAGGTTTCGACGCCGATCGCGGTGAGGCAGACATCCGCCATACCCCGCACGACGCGTCCGCCGATGATGGGAGAGACGCCGACGATCCGTGCCGAGGTCGCGGACAGCGCCTCGCGGATGCCGGGGACGGCGAGGACGGGCCCGATCGAGACCACGGGGTTGGATGGGGCGAGCACCACGACGTCGGCTCGCGCGATGGACTCGACGACGCCCGGCGCGGGCGCGGCCGCATCCATTCCGGGGTTCTCGAAGGCGCGAGGTGCGAGCGTGGCGCGGTGGCGCGTCCACCACTCCTGGAAGTGGAGTCGCCGGCCGTCCTCGAGGAGCACATGCGTGTCGACCTCGGCATCGGTCATCGGCAGCAGGCGAACCCCGAGCGGCCATCGCTGGGACAGGCGGGCCACCACCTCGGACACCGTCGCGCCCTCGCGCAGCCAGCCGGTGCGCGCGAGGTGCGTTCCGAGATCCAGATCGCCCAGCGTGAACCACGACCAGCCGGCTCCCCACGCCTGCAGCTCGGCGTTGACCCGCTCGCTGTCGCCGGCGCGCCCCCAGCCGCGCACCATGTCGTTCTGACCCGCAAGGCGGTAGAGCACGGAGTCGATGTCCGGCTGCAGACGAACGCCCGACAGCCATAGGTCGTCGCCGGTGTTGACGATGATCGTCGCGGGATCTGCGCTGCGGCGGCCCAGCTCCGCCCGCATCCCTTCGCTGAACGTGGATCCGCCCACGCCGCCCGCGATGACCACGACTCGGGCCTGCTCGTTCTGTGCCATCCGACAAGTCTCCCAGAGCCGGTGACGCGGTTACGCTGAGCGCATGCTGCCGTTCGGTTCCAAACGTCGTGAGGCGGATGCCGCCGCACGACGGGCCACGCGTCCGGCGTTCGAGGCTCGCGGGTGGCACTGGGAGGACGCCGCGCCGCCCCCCTTGATCGAGATCGCGGAGGCCGCCTTCCGCGCCACCCCGGCGAAGGAGATCTGGCCCACGGGGATGAGCGAAGTGGTCACCGGTCAGGCGCACGGTCGCGACGTCACGGTCGCACGCCTGGTCGGCTATCTGCAGCGTCGCGGCAACAAGGGCAACGCGTGGGGCGACCGTTACGAGACGAACCTGATCTGGATGCGGCTGCCCGCCTCACTGCCCGAGATCCGCTTCGGCGACCAGTCGCTGCGTGCCCGCGACTACGGCATCAAGCTGCCGCCGATCCCGCCCCTCGGCCCGGTCTGGCCGAGCACGCGCTGGAGCGTGGAGGGCTTCATCCCCGCCTTTGCGCAGGACCTGCTCACTCCCGAGTTCGTGGCAGCGCTCGAGACCGCTCCCGAGCGATCGCCGGTCGTGATCCGGGCGGGTGTCATCCTCACCTACGGCGCCGAAGCGCTCGACGTCGCCTCCGTCGACGCCCGAATCGCCCTGCTCGCCCGCCTCGTGGACGCTGTGCCCGCCGCTGCCTGGGGCCGGGCCGACGCCCTCGTCGCGGGCACGGGCGTCTTTCCCATCGTCATGAAGGACGGTGCGGCACTCCGACTCGTCGATCGGCTGATCGCGCGCGACTGGAAGGGCTACGGTCTGCAGAAGGTCGACTGGCGAGACACGCCGACGGCCGAGGGCATGGTCTCGTTGAAGCTGGGCGAGGCTCGCGACGTGTGGGACGACGAACCGCCGAACGCCGCGCCGACCGGGCTCACCGTCCGCTTCGGTCGCACCCTGCTGGCGGGCGGACCGATCGACCGCGGCATCCCGACGGTTGCATCGACGCTCGATCCACAGTGATGTCCAGCCCCCTGCGTGAGCCGACGCCGTTTGCCATGATGGTGTGCGTCCGTATCCTTCGCCACGACCAGGGGGTCTTGAATGTCTGATCACATCACCATCGACTTCGACCGGGTCGCGCAGTCGGTACAGGCGATCCAGCAGTCGTCGGCGGACATTCGCAGAGTGCTCGACGAGATGGACGCACAGCTCTCGCACCTCGACTCGGCGTGGCAGGGCCGCGCTTATCAGGCGTACGTCGGGATGCGGGTGCACTGGGAAGCCCAGATGCGCGCCATGCAGCGCCAGCTCGACGCATACGCGCGAGTGATGGAAGAGGCCGGCGGCGCCTTCGCCGAGCAGGAGCGTTCGCTGGCCCGCTCGTTCTGATCCGCGGCGTTCAGCGCTCGCGGATCTCGGACCCGTCGTCGTCCAACGAGGAGATCGGCGCGGCGAGACCGGCGCGGATCTCCGCGAGCATGGCGGAGCCGACTGCCCCACCATTGGCCTCGACGACGCTCTCGGCAGCGGCTTCCTCCAGGTTCAGAAGGGCCTGACGCAGCGTCGAGGTCAACAGCCGCGAGAGTCCGGCGGCCCCCAGGTCCAGTCCCCGCTGCTGGATGCGAACATCCTCCAGAAGGCCAGATGACGCCACTCGGACGGTGACCTCCCCCCGAAGCGACGTGGCGGATGCGCCCCCGCGTGCGGCGAGCACCTCCTGCACCCGCTCCGCGGCCGCACCCTGCTCGACCGCACGGGCGTACTGGGCCTGGTGATCGGCGACCAGACGCCGGATGTCTTCGGGAACCCCGCTGAAATCGACAGAAGGATCCAGCATCACTTCTCTCCGTTGTTGTTCTCGGCCGACGTACGGACGGCGTCGACGATTCCCGGCAGATTGACCGTGATCTCCAGCGGTTCGGCGGCGCTGAGCACCTGAGCGATCGCCTTGCCGTTGATCTCGAACTCGTGCTGGAACATCGTCAGCTTGTCGACGATGTCGCTGATCTTCTTCATGACCTCTTGGATCTTCTCGACCCACTTGGCCACCTGAGGCACCCGCGTCGCGATCTTGCTGGAGCACTGCGCGACGACGGCCGGGAGGCCCACGCCCACCGTGGCCATGGCGATGACGACCGCCTGGATCAGCTGCCCGACGAGGTCGGAGATGATGGACTTCACGATCTCGTAGACGATCTCCACGATCATCGCGGCATTGCGCAGACCGTTCGCGACGCCGTGGCTCGCCTGTGCGACGGACTCGACGATCTGCGTGAGGCCCTCCGCCAACGTGGCGTAGGCGTCGGCTGCGACGCCGGTCCAGCTCGCCAGAAGCGCCTGCACCGCGGGGCCCCGCGCGCTGGCCACCTCCTCGAGTGCTCCGCCCAGGTTGTCCCACGTCTCGCCCAGGGCCCGCACCATCTCGGGGCTTCCGGTGAGCAGCTCGAGTGCTTGGTGCAGCGGCGGCATGTAATCGAGCAGGAACGACGCGCAGGAAGAGGCGAGGGTCGCGATGGGGTTCACCATCATGTCCACGACGTCCAGGGCGGTGCCGGCGACATCGAGGATCCCCCCGCCGATGTCCCCGCTGCCGAAGCTCTCCGCGGCGGATGCGATGTTGCCCGCTACCGGGACGGCGTCGAGCACGGCGGCGCCGCTGACTCCCTCGTAGGACGGTGCGACGAACAGGTCTGCCATCTCAGCTCTCCATGCCGATCAAGCGGCGGATCTGATCCGCCAGCTCGGAGTCCGCCGCCCGATAACCCAGCGCCGCGGCCTTCATCGCCGTCGACTCCGCCTTCACTGCTCCGGAAAGAGCTGCCATGCCGGCCAGCGCGCTCACCTGCTGCATCGAGACGATGGGAACGAGGAACGAGCACAGCAGTCCGAACGCGGCAGGCTGCAGAGCCACGGCGGTCAGCGCCGTGGAAGACACCTCGCCGATCCGCCCACCGGCCTCATCGATCTTCGCTGCGTGCGTCTCCAGCGCCTGCGCCTGGACATCCAGTCTGGTCATCCTCGCTGCCCTCCGTTGTCATCGTCGGCCGGCTCGTCGCCGCTGATGGTTCCGCGTTCGTACTCCTCGATCCGCTCGTAGAGCTCTTGGATTCGATCGCCCAGGTCTTCCCGCATCGGTGTCGCCGTGTGCGGTTGCAACAGCGCGAGCCGGAGAGGCTCCGCCTTCTCCTGCACGTCCCGGATGGCGCGCTGGGTCGCTTCGAGCACCATCGCCGACACCTGGGCGCCGTCGTACGCCAGCGCGTCGTCGTGGACCGTGATGTCGAGCGGGATGCCGTGATGGTCGACCGTGACCGTCACGCCCCCCTCCTCGCTCGATCCGACTCCCTGGAGCCGGGCGATCTCCGCCCCGACTTCCTCCGCTACCGCCGACAACTGTGCAGCCTGCGCCAGCTGCGCCGTGATGGCCGTGATGATCTGTGCGGCAGTTTCCACGCAGAGCCCTTCCTGGACGCGCTTTTCAGTGGGAGCCTACTCAGATCGACGAATCGCTGCGGGGCCCTTGTGGATGCGGTCACCTGTGCGGCATAAGACGTCACCGTCACCGCGGAGCGGTCGGCCTGCTCCGCCGCCAACGGGCTCTGCAAGCGCCGCTGTACACGGCGTCTGATCGATCAGCTCCGCGGAGTGGCCTCGGCGGCCGCACGAGCGGCGGTGGGGAGCGCCGCCAGAACCGCGGCGAGAGCGTCGTCGTCGTGCGCGGCGGTCAGGAACCATGCCTCGTACACGCTCGGCGGTAGCGAGACGCCTGCATCCAGCATCGCGTGGAAGAAGGCCGGATACCGCCACGCCTCCTGCGTCTGCGCGGCCGCGTACGACAGCGGTGCCTCCGCGAGGAAGGCCACGCCGAACAGCGAACCTGCCCGTGGCACGGTGTGCGTCACGCCCGCCTGCGCGAGCGCGCCCGACAGGGCCGCAGCGACGGTGGATGCGGCGGCGTCGACCCGCGCGTACACCTCGGGAGTGGCCAGGCGCAGCGTCGCGAGACCTGCGGCGACCGAGAGCGGGTTGCCCGACAGCGTGCCCGCCTGGTACACCGGCCCCACCGGCGCGAGGGTGTCCATCACCTCGGCGCGACCGCCGAGGGCGGCCAGTGGCATGCCGCCGCCGACGACCTTGCCGAACGTGAAGATGTCGGGGGCGTAGTGCTCGCCCGCGGCCTGCTGCAGCCCCCAGAACCCCGCCGGATGCACGCGAAAGCCCGTCAGCACCTCGTCGAGGATGAGGAGGGCGCCGTGTCGATGGGCGATGTCGGCGAGAGCGGCGTTGAAACCCGGCGCGGGAGGGACGACGCCCATGTTCGCTGCCGCAGCCTCCACGATCACGGCCGCGATACGGTCGCCGTGCACCGCGAACACCTCGTGCACCTGGGTCAGGTCGTTGTAGTCGATGACGAGCGTCTGAGCCGCGATGGGGGCGGGTACGCCGGCGGATCCGGGGAGGGCGAGGGTGGCAACGCCGGACCCGGCCGCCGCCAGCAGCCCGTCCGAGTGACCGTGATAGTGGCCGGAGAACTTCACCAGCAGGTCGCGGCCCGTGTAGCCGCGGGCGAGCCGGATGGCGGTCATCGTCGCCTCGGTGCCGGTCGAGACGAGGCGCACGCGGTCGATCGGTGCGGCGTCGCCCACGCGCACGCGCTCGGCGATCAGGGCGGCCAGCTCGACCTCGGCCTCGGTCGGCGCGCCGAAGGAGAGCCCGCGCGCGGCCGCATCCTGCACGGCCGCCACGACCTCGGGATGCGCGTGGCCGAGCAGCGCCGGCCCCCACGACGCGACGAGGTCGACGTAGCGGCGACCCGCCGCATCCGTCACGTACGGACCCGAGGCCGATGCGAGGAAGCGCGGCGACCCGCCAACCGAGCCGTAGGCGCGCACGGGGGAGTTCACGCCGCCCGGGATGACCTCGCGGGCGTGCGCGAAGAGTTCGTCGTTACGGTCGGTCATGACTCGTCCTTCCGAGGATCTCGCCGCATCCGGTGCGGGCGGATCGGATGCGGTCTCAGCGGCTCTCGCGCAGCCACGCGGCCGCCTCGAGCGCCCAGTAGGTGAGGATGGCGTCGGCACCGGCGCGGCGGATGCCGAGGAGGGACTCGGTGATCGCGGCGCGACGGTCGATCCAGCCGTGCGCGGCAGCGGCCTCGATCATCGCGTACTCGCCCGACACCTGATACGCCCACACCGGGACCTCGACGGATGCGCGCACGTCGGCGAGCACGTCGAGGTAGGGCAGGGCGGGTTTGACCATGACGATGTCGGCACCTTCGGCGACGTCCACGACAGCCTCGCGCACGCCCTCGCGGCCGTTGCCGGGGTCGAGCTGGTAGGTGCGGCGGTCGCCCTTCAGCTGCGAGTCGACGGCCTCGCGGAACGGGCCGTAGAAGGCCCCCGCGTACTTCGCCGCGTAGGCGAGGAGGATCGTGTCGGTGAAGCCTTCGGCGTCGAGCGCGGCGCGGACATGGGCGACCTGGCCGTCCATCATGCCCGAGAGCCCCAGCAGGTGACTGCCGGCCGAGGCCTGTGCGATGGCCATGGCTGCGTAGCGTTCGAGGGTCGCGTCATTGTCGACGGCGCCATCCGGGGTCAGTACGCCGCAGTGGCCGTGATCTGTGAACTCGTCGAGGCACAGATCGCTCTGCACGACGATCTCGTCGCCCACCTCCGCGACGACCGCGGCGGTGGCGACGTTCAGGATGCCGTCGGGGTCGTCCGCCCCAGAGCCCACCGCGTCGCGGACGGTCGGCACGCCGAACAGCATCACTCCGCCGACTCCGGCCGCCGCCGCATCCGCCGCGTGGCGACGAAGCGAGTCGAGCGAGTGCTGCACGACACCCGGCATGGAACCGATCGGCTGGGATTCGCTCAGGCCTTCACGCACGAACATCGGCAGCACGAGCTGCGAGGGCACCAGATGCGTCTCGCGGACCAGGCGCCGGACAGCGGGGGACTGGCGCAGCCGGCGCAGGCGATGGGTGGGAAAGCTCACGGCTGGAACTCGTCGGCCGCGTGCGGAAGCGCGAAGTGCGACACGGCCTCGATGAGCGCGTCGACGGTCTGCCGGTCGGCCACGACCGAGACGCCGAGCCCCGCGCGCCGCGCATCGTTCGCGGTCTGCGGACCGATCGCGGCGATGACGGTCGACTCGGGGATGTCGGGGAACTGCAGCTGCACCTGTTCGGCGACCGACCCGCTCGTGACGAGGATCGCGTTGATGCGGCCCGACGCCACGTCGTGGGCGATGCGCTCGGTGACCGGCACGCCGACCGTGCGGTAGGCGACGACGCTGCGCACGTCGTGACCTGCCTCGGTGAGCTTGCGAGTCAGCACGGGCTTGGCGATCTCGCTGCGCAGCGTCAGGATGCGGCGCGGCTCCGGCTCGAGCGCGATCATCTGCTCTGCCATGCCCGCGGCGGAGTTGTCGCGGTCGGGAACGAGATCAACGCGATAGCCGGCCGCCTGCAGCGCCGCGGCAGTGGTCTCGCCGACGGCGGCGACCTTGGTGGAGGGGGGAACGACCGCGCGGTACGCGAAGAGCACATCCACCGTGGTGGCGCTGGTCATGGTGACCCAGTCGAAGCGGCCCGCGGCGAGGTCGGCGAGAGCGGCTTCGAGCGTCTGCTCGTCATTGGTCGGAGCGAAGTTGATGAGGGGGGCGACGACGGGCACGGCGCCCTGCGAGCGCAACGTCGCTGCGACCCCGTCGCCCCAGGGGCCGCCGCGAGGCACGAGCACGCGCCAGCCCGTCAGGGGCTTGGCGGCTTCGTGCCGTCGGGGCTCTTCGTGCATGGCTTCGGCTTTCATGGTGAGACCTCGGCTGCTCCACGCTCGAGCAGCTCGCGTGCGACGTCACGCCCGGCTTCGCGTGCACCTGCGATCGGGTCGTCATCGCCGGCAGCTCTTGCACCATCGCCGCTGCCTGTCGGCCCAGCATACCCGTCCCTCACGCACAGGTTTCTCTCAGCTTCGATCGCGCGACTTCCGTCCGCCGCGTAGACCGAGGCGCGCACCTGCAGCTGATCGCCTTCGAGCACGGCGTGCACGCCGACCGGCGCCGAGCAGCCCGCATCCAGCCCCGCGAGCACCGCTCGCTCGAGGGTCACCGCGATGCGGGTCGCGGCGTCGTCGAGTCGAGCGATCGCCGCGAGCAGGTCGTCCGGCGCGTCCTGGCGCGCTTCGACGGCGAGCGATCCCTGTCCCGGAGCAGTCGGCCACTGCGCGAGCTCGAGCGGCTCGGTGAACAGGCCATCGGCGGCGCCGCCGAGGCGCGCGAGTCCCGCCGCCGCGAGGATGACGGCATCCAGCTCTCCGTCGCGCACGCGCGACAGCCGCGAGTCCACGTTGCCGCGCAGGTCATGCGCCACGAGTCCGGGGTTGCGCCGGCGCAACTGGGCGATGCGGCGGGGCGAGCCGGTACCGATGAGACTGCCCGCGGCCATCTCGGCGATCGGGGTGCCGTCGCGTGTGATCACGACGTCGCGGGCGTCTTCGCGCCGAGGGGTCGCGGCGATCACGAGGCCCGGAGCGTCGGCGGTGGGCAGGTCCTTGAGCGAGTGAACGAGAAGGTCGCACTCGTCGGCCAGCAGGGCCTCGCGCAGACGCGTCGCGAACACGCCGCGCCCGCCCAGCTGAGACAGCGAGGCTCGCGAGACGTCGCCCTCGGAGGTGATGGGAACGAGCACGACCTCGCGCCCGGACACCGTCGCGAGCAGATCGGCGATCTGCTGCGACTGCGCGGTCGCGAGCGCGCTGCGCCGAGTACCCAGGCGCAGCGGTGCGCTCACGCCCCGCTCCGGCGATGGCACTCGCGGGTCACGACAGAACCTCGGCGATGGCCGAGGTGGGGATGAGGCGGCCGGTGAAGAAGGGGACCTCCTCGCGCACGTGGCGACGCGCCTCGGTGTAGCGCAGCGCCCGCATCATGTCGACCAGATCGCTCAGTTCGTCCGCCTCCATGGGAAGCAGCCACTCGTAGTCGCCGAGGGCGAACGACGCGACGGTGTTCGCGACGACGTTCGTGTACGCGGCGCCCTTGCGGCCGTGGTCGGCCAGCATGGCGCGGCGCTCCTCCTCCGGCAGCAGGTACCACTCGTAGCTGCGCACGAAGGGGTAGACCGTGAGCCACTCGCGGGCGTGCTCGCCGCGGAGGAAGCCGGGCACGTGCGAGCGGTTGAACTCGGCGTCGCGGTGCACGCCCATCGCGTTCCACACCGGGAGCAGGTCCTTCAGCAGGTCTGTGCGTCGGAGGCGACGCAGATCGCGCTGCAGATCTTCGGCGACGGGGCCGTGCATCCAGATCATCAGATCGGCGTCGGCGCGCAGTCCGCTGACGTCGTAGAACCCGCGGATGGTGACGCCGCCCGCCTCGATCAGCTCGACGAGTGCAGCGAGCTCGGCGTCGTCCGTCGCCGTGACGGGCTTCGCGGGGTCGCGGCGGAAGACCGCCCAGAGGGTGAACTGCGTGGACGTCGACTCGGGTGCGGAGCTCATGACCTCCAGTCTCACCCCGTCGTCGTCAGACGCCAAACGGCGACCGCCGGTGCTATCCGCGATGCGTCGGTGCGGCGGAGGAGATCAGCGCACGTAGGCGCGGATGGCGCCCCACACGATGACGCCGACGGCAGCCGCCGTGCCGATGACAGCGAGCGTCGCCGCAGCCGGCTCCTCCCGCGCGAAGCGGCGGAACTGGGCGATGCGACGCTCGGCCGCCGTCCCCACGCGGCGCGGGACGTTGGCCTTCTCCTCGATCGCGGCCAGCGTCGCCTTGAGCTCCGCACGCGCCTTCTCGACGGGATCGGTGATGCCCAGGGGGACACCGGTGCGGGGAACGGGAACCGGGGCGGTCATTCGCCTGCCTCCTTCACGACGCGCACGTCTTCGGCGATGTGGGATGCGGGGTTGTCCTTGCCGATCCTGCGGAAGCGCAGATAACCGAGCAACGCCAGGACGACGGCGATGAGCAGCATCGCGCCGAACAGCACGAGGGCGGCGACCCAGGGCTGCCACCAGGACGAGAGCCCGATGATGATGAACGCGCCGAGCGCCGGGATCGACCAGAACAGGATGAACAGAGCGCCCAGCATGAGGCCGCCGCCGATACCGGCGTTCTTGGCCGCTTTGCCGAGCCACTTCTTCGCGGAGTCGATCTCCGCTGTCACCAGGTTGCGGACGAGCTCGGGGACCTCGCCGACCAGGGTCAGCAGGCTCTTCTCCGACTTGTCGCGGAAGCCGCGGGGGGTGGTCATGTCACTTCCCGCCCGAGGAGGAGCCGCCCGTGCTGCGCTTGGCGGCGGGGCGCTTCGCGGTCGTGGAGGGCGTGGCCTTCTTCGCGGCTGATGCCGTGGTCTCGGCGGCGTCGGCGACATCCTCCGCCGCGTCGGCGCCGGCGTCGAGTGCCGCATCCAGACGCTGACCGGGGGTGCCGTCGGTCGTGACGGCCTTGGTGATCTTCACCGCGCCGCTGAACAAGGCGGTCGGCACCGCGAGCAGCGCGGACTTTCCCACCTCCTGCAACTTGCCGACCTGCTTCTGCACGGGCGCCAGGTTCCACACCTTCTGCGCCTGCGTCTTGATCTGTTCGTAGCGCTCACGGCCTGCGCGCGTTCCGAGCACGTAGCCCGCTGCCAGTCCGATGACGAGTCCAGCTTTGCCCCTCATGGGGTCTCCTCACGTTCGGGGTGGATCAAGCGAGTGTGCGACCAGCGTAGCGCTGTATGCCGTTCGGGTTATCCGGTTGACATGAGCGCTCACTCCTGAGAACGTCCCGACCCCCACAGCGCTGAACGGCGCAGTCGATCGGTCTCTTCGCGGGCGTCGGGGACGACCTGGGCGAACCCGGTCCCCGACAGCCACGCGCCGACAGCGCCGAGGCCGGGCACGGCCCGGATGGCACCGCGTGCAGCTGCGGTGTGCTCCGCGCGCCCGATGACGGATGCGGGCTGCGACTGCACCCAGCGGGCGCGATGCGAGCCGCGGACCGACGCCGGGTCGAGGCGGACGCCGAGCAGGGCAGATGCTTCGTCGAGCGCGAGCGCCGTGGCGGCATCGTCGCCGAGCGCGGCCGTCGCCGGATCTTCGCCCTGAGCGCCGAACGAGACGCGGATGACGTGCACGCCGGGGCCGGCCGCATCAGCGATCCACTCCCATTTCGCGCTCGCGTGGGTGAGCGCCTTCGCACGGTGCGAGCCCGGCACCGTGAGCACGCCGGTTCCGCGCGGCGGGGTGTCCAGGCGTGGCTCGTGCACGACGAGGGTGACGATCTCGACCACCGGCGGCGCGCTGGTCATCGGCTCCAGCGTCGGCACGACCGGCACGAGCAGGCGGCGCGCCTCATCTTCGGTGGTCGCGACGACCACCAGGTCGGCCTCGATCTGTTCCTCAGCGGCGGTGAGCGTCCACAGGTCGCCGACACGCTCGAGCGCGGTCACGGCCGCATCCGTGCGCACCTCTGCCCCGAGCTCCTCGAGGCGGGCGACGAGCGCCCGCACGAGGCGGGTCATGCCGCCGCGGAGCCCGGCGACCGCGCTTCCCGGGGTGCCGCTGCTGCGCCCGCGCAGCTCGCCCACGGCGCCGCTGAGCGAACCCGCGCGCGTGAGCGCGGCGTTCAGGCCGGGTGCCGCGAGGTCCACGTCGATGTCGTCGGGGCGCGCCGAGTAGACGCCGCTCGTGACGGGGGCGACGAGGCGGTCGAGCACGGCCTCGCCCATGCGGCTGCGCACGAGATGACCCAGGCTGCGGTCGTGCCCGATCGTCAGCGGCGGGCGCAGGCGATCCAGGTAGGCGCGCCAGGCGCCCGGCCATCCGATGACGCGCCGCACGTTCGGATCGAACGGATTCTCCGGGATGCCGAGCACTCCGCCCCGCGGCAGGGGCGCGGCCCGTCCGCCGGGAAGGCCCGCGACCCAGGCGCCGCCGGCGGCAGGGGTCACCACCTCGTCGCCGATGCCGAGCTCGTCGATCAGGGCTCGCACGGTCCCGCCGCGCGTCGCGTAACTCTCCGCTCCCACATCCACGGAGAGCCCTGCGACCTCTGCGCCGCGCAGCACGCCGCCCGGCTGCGCGGATGCTTCGAGCACCGTGACGCGGAAGCCGAGTTTGGCGAAGTCGAGAGCTGCGACGAGACCGGCCACGCCGCCGCCGACGACCGCGACGCGGGTGGCGTCGGCCCGCGCGGCGAGATCGTCGAGATCTGCCCTGCTCACGCCTGCTCCTCGTGCGCCAGCTCGACGATGCGCGTCAGCACGTCGGGGTCGGTCTCGGGCGGAACGCCGTGGCCGAGGTTGAGGATGTGCGCGCGCGCCGCACGCCCGCGCGCGATGACGTCGCGCACGTGCTCCTCCACGATCTGCCACGGCGCCTGCAGGAGCGCCGGGTCGATGTTGCCCTGCACCGTGACGCCCTGACCGAGGACCGCGGCGGCCTCGTCGAGCGGTGTGCGCCAGTCGACGCCCACCGCATCGGTTGTGCCGTCCAGCCGCATGTCCGGCAGCAGATGTCCGGTGCCGACGCCGAAGTGGATGCGCGGCGCGTCCGCACCGGCCAGCGCTGCCCGCGAGTGGGGCGCGACGTACGTGCGGTAGTCGGCCACCGACAGGGAGCCCGCCCAGGAGTCGAACAGCTGCACGGCGGAGGCTCCCGCATCCGTCTGCGCGGCGAGGAAGGTGCGCGAGACCTCTGCGAGCCAACCGGCCAGCGCGTGCCACGACTCCGGGTCGGCGTGCATGAGCGCTCGGGCGCGCAGGTGCTCCTTCGACGGCCCGCCCTCGACGAGGTACGCGGCGAGGGTGAAGGGCGCGCCCGCGAACCCGATGAGCGGGGTGTCGCCGAGCTCGTCCACGACGATGCGCACGGCCTCGCGCACCGGTTCTGCCGCAGCCGCGACCGCCTGAGGGTCGATGTCCACGATCCGAGCGACGTCGGATGCGGTGCGCACCGGGTCGGGGAACACCGGGCCGCGTCCGGGCTCGATCTCCACGGTGATGCCGGCGAGGCGCAGCGGCACGACGATGTCGCTGAAGAAGATGCCGGCGTCCACGCCGTGACGGCGCACGGGCTGCAGGGTGATCTCGGCCGCGAGGTCGGGTGTCAGGCAGGCGTCGAGCATGCGGGTTCCCACACGCAGGTCGCGATACTCGGGCAACGACCGCCCCGCCTGACGCATGAACCAGACCGGGAGTCGGTCGGTGCGCTCGCCCTTCAGGGCGCGGATGAGGGGGGAGGAAGCAGGTCCGGTGGAGCTCACCCCGACATCCTCCCATCCGGTGGGTGAGCGCCACATGTCGAGCACCCGCACGTTCGTGCGCAAGCTCCCGCGGCCGGTGATTTCGACGCGGCGTACAATCGAGGGGTGCTGTTGTGTGTCAGCGCGAGTCACAAGACCGCGTCCTTCGAGCTCCTCGAGCGACTCAGCATCCACACCACCCGCGTCGCACCTCTGATCGCCGAGCACGACGAGTGCGTGCAGGGTGCCGTTGTCGTGGCGACCTGCAACCGCTTCGAGGCATACGTCGACATGGACGAGCCCGTCACCGCGGCCGAGGCCGTCGGGCTCGAGGCGGCACTGTCGGCGATCGAGTCCGCCACGGGCGTCTCGGCCGACGAGTTCTCCGGCTCCTACGAGGTCATCTCCGGCCCCCGCGTCGCGCAGCACCTGTTCGCCGTCGCGTCCGGTCTCGAATCGGTCGTCGTCGGCGAGGGCGAGATCGCGGGTCAGGTGCGCCGGGCGCTCACCGAGGCGCGCGGCGACGGTACGACCTCTCCCGAACTCGAGCGACTGTTCCAGCGTGCATCCGAGACGCAGCGCGGCGTGAAGAACGGCACCGCGCTCGGCCGTGCCGGCCGCTCGCTCGTGCGTCTTTCTCTGGATCTCGCGTCGGCACGGTTCGCCGACTGGGCGACGCTGCGCGTCCTGCTCGTGGGCACCGGCTCCTACGCGGCCGCGACGCTCGCGGCCCTCCGCGAGCGCGGCGTCACCGACATCACCGTGCACTCGCCGTCGGGTCGAGGCGAGCGCTTCGCCCGCAAGCACGGCCTCGCCGTCGCGGACGCCGCGGGCTTCGCCACGGCCGCCAAGCTGTCGGACCTCATCATCACGTGCACGAGCGTCGAGCACCCGGTGCTCAACGCCGCGACGTTCGGCGACGACGCATCCGTCGCCCGGTCGGCTCCCGGGCACGACCGGCACCGCCGCCTTGTGATCGATCTCGGTCTGCCGCGCAACGTCGATCCCGACGTCGCGACCGTCAGCGGCACCGATTTGCTCGACCTCGAGACCATCCGTGTGCATGCGCCGCTCGAAGAGCTGCAGGCGACGGATGCCGCCCGCGCCCTCGTGGCCGACGCCGCCCGGCGTTTCGCGGTCGTCGGCGAACGACGCATGGTCGCGCCGGCCGTCGTCGCGCTGCGCACGCACATGTTCGAACTGCTCGAAGCGGAGATCGCCCGCGGGCGCCGCCGCGGCGACGACGAGCGCACCGAGCAGGCGCTGCGCCACCTGGTGGGTCGTCTGCTGCACACCCCCACGACTCGCGCGCACGCCCTCGCCGAGCAGGGCCGTGCCGACGAGGTCTTCGCCGCGCTGGAGGTGCTCTACGGCCTCGCGCCGGAGGACGCCGCATCCGAGGACGACGGCGACGCCGCATCCGAGCTCGCCGGCTGACCCGCCGCACTCGCTGGACGCGCGCCCGCCCAGCACCCGACCCTGCCCGCTCGTCCCCGTCCCGCCGGTCCCCGTCCCGCCGGTCCCCGTCCCGCCGGCCGCCTTGTCCTGCCCGCACCGCCGGTCCCCTGGTTCTGCCCGCACGTCCCCGTCCCGCCGGTTGCCCGGCCGGGCTGGCTGGCGCGGCCCACCTGATCAGCTCGCCTGTCAGAGATCGACGCTCCGCCGTCGATCTCTGACAGGCGAGCGTGCCGGGCTGATGTTCCCCTGTCACAGATCGACGCGTTGGCGTCGATCTGTGACAGGGGAACAGGTCGGGTGCACGCGTACCTCGCCGGCTGACCCGCCGACGGCAGGGCGGCCCGCCCGTGCCGCGGGGCGAGTGGCACCATGGAGGCATGAGCGCCGAATCGCCGCCGCCTGGGCGCCGGATGTCCGCGAAGCCATGAAGGGCGTCGCGAACTTCCGGGTGAGCGCACCGGTCACGCTGATCGCGGGGTGCCTCTGGGACTTCGGCGAGGACGAGCTCGCCGAACGCGCCCTGGCGATGAGCGCCGACGATCACGCCGCCATCCTTCGGATCGCCGCGGTGTACGAGAACCCCCACTACCCGCTTCCCGTGGTGGGCCGGAACATCACGCACGGGCACGTGGATGCTCTGGCGGCGATCGCTTACTTCGAGGGCGCGTTACGGCCCCTCGCGCAGAACCGGCGCCGGCCGCAGAAGAACCGTCCGGATCGGTTTCGCACGCCTGTACCTGCCCCGCATCACGAAGGAGACGCATGAGCGCCGAGCTGCACATCACCGCCGACGAGAACGCCGACGCACTGCTGACGCGCAACCCGTTCGCCCTGCTGATCGGGATGCTGCTGGACCAGCAGGTCGCGATGGAGACCGCGTTCGCCGGGCCTCTCAAGATCCTCGACCGGGTCGGCACGCTGGAGCCTGCGGCGCTCGCGGCATACGACCCCGAGACCTTCGCTGCGGCGTTCGGACAGACCCCCGCCGTGCACCGCTTCCCCGGATCGATGGCGGAGCGCGTGCAGAAGCTCAGCGCCGAGATCGCCGACCGATGGCACGGGGATGCGGCGGCGATCTGGAGCGAGGGCGACCCCGACGGCCGCGAGGTGCTGAAGCGGCTCAAGGCACTGCCGGGCTTCGGCGAACAGAAGGCGAAGATCTTCCTCGCGCTGTTGGGCAAGCAGCGCGGGTTCACCGGCGCCGGATGGCGCGAGGCATCCGCTCCGTACGGCGAGGAAGGCTCGTTCCGCTCGGTCGCCGACATCACGAGTCCCGAGTCCCTCACGAAGGTCCGCGAGACGAAGCGGGCCGCGAAAGCCGCCGCAAGGAGCTGAGCCCTCAGGCAAGCCATAGGCACCCCCCGGATACAGTGCAGGTATGCCGAATGGGGGAGATGCCGCGTCTGCGAGGCCTGCGTGCCGTGGGGCGGCACGCACCGGAGCGACCGCAGCCACGCTGCTGATCGCGGCTCTGGCGTTGGCCGGATGCGGCGCGCAGCCGCGCCCGGCGCCCAGCGCGACCGCGCTTCCCTCGGGCATCACGGCGACCCTCCTGCCCGCGACGCCTGCCCAGAGTGCCGACGAGGTCCGACTGTGGGTCGAGAACACGACCGACGAGAACCTCGCGCTCACCCGCATCCGCATCGACGCTCCGGGATTCGCCGGCATCGGTCGCAAGGTCGGCTCGGGAAGCATCGAGGTCGAAGCGGGGCAGAGCGCCGAGATCGTGGTGTCGCTGCCGCAGATCCGTTGCGAGGCGGACGCGAGCACGCCCGCCGGAGCGGATGCGGCGCGGCTGCCCACCCCTTCGCCGTCGGCGAGCGGCGCGAGCGAGGACCCTACAGTGACGATCGGTTTCGCCCTCGGCGCCGCCATCGGTGTCGCGGTCACGCCGCTGGCCGATCCCGAGGGCGTCGTGGCGGCTCGGATCGCTGCCGCGTGCGCGTCGGTGCCCGCCGGCTAACCCTCGCAGAACGCGCGGCGGAGCGCCGCACCGGCGCGGATAGAATCGGATGATCCCGCGCCGCATCCCCGATGCGCCCGCGCGCCCTTCGCACAGCGACCATTGGAGCCACCGTGGCCGAGCAGTCCCGTCTCGACAAAGTCATCGCCCTCGCCCGCCATCGCGGGTTCGTCTTCCAGGCGGGGGAGATCTACGGCGGATCGCGTTCCGCCTGGGACTACGGCCCCCTCGGCACGGAGCTCAAGGAGAACATCCGTCGCGAGTGGTGGCAGACCTTCGTCCGCGGCCGCGGCGACATGGTGGGTCTGGACTCGTCGATCATCCTGCCCAAGCGCGTGTGGGAGGCATCCGGCCACGTCGCGACCTTCACCGACCCGCTGGTGGAGTGCCTGCACTGTCACAAGCGGTTCCGCGCCGACAACCTCATCGAGGACTTCGAGGAGCGCAAGGGGCGCCCGGCGGAGAACGGTCTGGCCGACATCCCGTGCCCGAACTGCGGCACGAAGGGGCAGTACACCGAGCCCAAGGCCTTCTCGGGTCTCGTGAAGACCTACCTCGGCGTCGTCGACGACGAGTCGGGGCTGTACTTCCTGCGTCCCGAGACCGCGCAGGGCATCTTCATCAACTTCTCGAACGTGCTCACCGCGAGCCGCAAGAAGCCGCCGTTCGGCGTCGGTCAGGTGGGCAAGGCGTTCCGCAACGAGATCACGCCCGGAAACTTCATCTTCCGCACGCGCGAGTTCGAGCAGATGGAGATCGAGTACTTCACGCCGCCCGCCGAGGCGAACGAGTGGTTCGAGCACTGGGTCGAGGCCTGCTGGAACTGGTTCATCGATCTCGGCATCGACGCCGACAACATGCGGCGCCTGGATGTGCCCGAGGAGGACCGCGCGCACTACTCCGCCGGCACGATCGACGTCGAGTACCGCTTCGGGTTCCAGGGCAAGGAGTGGGGCGAGCTCATGGGTGTCGCCAACCGCACCGACTACGACCTGTCGAGCCACGCCAACGCGTCGGGCACGAAGCTCGCGTACTTCGACCAGTCTTCGAACACGACCTACACGCCGTACGTCATCGAGCCCTCGTTCGGTCTCACGCGCGCGATGATGGCCTTCCTCGTCGATGCCTACCGCGAAGAAGAGGTGCCGAACGCGAAGGGAGGCGTCGACACCCGCACGGTGCTCAAGCTCGACCCGCGCCTCGCGCCCGTCAAGGTCGCGGTGCTACCGCTGAGCCGCAACGAGAACCTGTCGCCGCTCGCGCGACGTGTGGCGGATGAGCTGCGCGGACGCTGGAACGTCGACTTCGACGACGCCGGCGCCATCGGCCGCCGCTACCGCCGCCAGGACGAGATCGGCACGCCGTTCTGCGTCACGGTCGACTTCGATTCGCTCGATGACGACGCCGTCACGGTGCGCGACCGCGACACCATGACGCAGGAGCGTGTGCCGCTCGCAACGCTGCACGGCTACCTGGCGGAGCGCCTGCGCGGCGCCTGAGGCCGGTAGGCGTCGGAGCGGGCGCGTGGAGACGGATGCCGCGAGCCACTTCCCGACCGGGGGTGGCCCCTTCATCAAGCCGACCTGGATCGTGTCGACGACGGCGCCCGCATCCGTCGCGCTCGACGCCTTCACGAGGGCATTGGCCGACGCGAAGTACCGCGTGATCGACTCCGCGCCGTCGTTGCGCCGGTTGAAGGCAGGTTCGGCGATGCGCTTCATCGCCTCGAACGTGGTCGGGGTCGAGCTCATCTCGCGGATGAGGTCTTGGAGCTTCGAGGCGCGCGCGACGATGACGGCTGAGCAGGATGCCGGTCGCACCCGCATCCTGATCATGCTCGATCGCCTCACGCACGGAAGCACGATCGCGGTGCCCTATACGGCCGATGCCCTCGACCGCGGGGCGGCGGCGCTGGTCGAGGGAGGGCATGACCTCGTGGTCGCTCCGCTGACGGAAGGCAAGGGGCTGCATCCCTCGGATGCGGGCCGGTAGCGTTGAGGCAGGGCCCTCGAGCGCGCGGCCCGAGGGGAGACGGAGAATCCGTGGATGACAGCTCGGTCCTGCTGACCGTCGTGATCGTCGCCGCCGTGCTCGGCGGCATCTTCGCCGCCGGCTGGCACGTCTGGTATGCCATCGGACTCTCTCGGGTTCTTCAGGAGCGCGAGACGGAGCCCTGGCGGGCGTGGGTTCCGATCATGAACGAGGCGGAGCTCTTCCGGCTCGGCAACGTCGACCCTGTGAAGGCCGCGCTGCTGCTCGTCCCCTTCGTGAACGTCTACGCCCTGATCCTCAAGATCATGGCCGTGCACCGCATCAACAGCGACGCGGGGCGCGGCGCGGGAACGACCGTGCTGGGCGTGCTGCTGCCGCCCGTGTGGGCTGCGGTCCTCTCCGGCGGTCGTGCTCCGGCCGCGGCGCAGCAGCCGGCGGTGGCGCCCGGGCGTCCCGCCCCCGTGTTCGCCGTCGCCCCACCGGCACAGCGCCCGCCTGCGATCCCGGATGCGGTCGTCG
>JASCPH010000052.1 GCA_029959545.1 Microbacteriaceae bacterium PS02066
TGGTTTTTGTTTAAATGATATGGCCGCCGGTGGGGCCCCCCAGAGTGGGGGGGGCCACCCCTTCGTCGTTCGTCAGTCGCCGACGCCGCGGATCGGGGGATTGTGGAACGTCGCGCCGAACACGCGCTCCGAGGCGCCCTCTCGATCGAGGTAGGGCGATGCACCGCCGTCGATGAACGGCCAGCCCGCGCCGAGGATCAGGCACAGATCGATGTCCTGCACCTCGGGTACGACCTCGTCGTCGAGCATGATGCGGATCTCCTGCGCGAGGCCGTCCTGCACGCGGCGGAGGATCTCCGCCTCCGCGACGGGCGTCGTGCCCACGGCGGGCTTCAGCACCTTCTCGGCCGCCTTCGTCCAGCCGGTGACTCGTCCGTTCTTGTCCTTCTCGACGATCTCCGACAGCTCGGCGAGCTTGTGGAAGTTCTCCGACGCGAAGAACCGGTCGGGGAATGCGTGCGCCATCGTGTCCTGGACGTGCGCCGCCACCTTCCAGCCGACGAGATCGATCAGCTGGAACGGTGTCATCGGCAGGCCGAGGGGGGCGAACGCCTTCTCGACGGTCAGCAGGGGCGTGCCCTCGTAGACCGCGCGCGCCGCTTCGCCCATGACCTTGGCCAACAGTCGATTGACGACGAAGCCGGGAGCATCGGCGGTCAGCACCGCGTTCTTGCCGAGCCCCTTGGCGACGACGAACGCCGTGGCCAAAGCCGCATCCGAAGTGGCTTCCGTCTTGACCACCTCGATGAGCGGCATGACGGCGACGGGGTTGAAGAAGTGGAAACCGACCAGCCGCTCGGGGTGGGCGAGCTTCGACCCGATCTCGGTGACCGACAGCGATGAGGTGTTCGTTGCGAGGATCGCGTCATCGGCGACGATCGCCTCGATCTCCGCGAACACCTGCTGCTTGACGCCGACCTCCTCGAAGACCGCCTCGATGACGAAGTCGCAGTCCGCGTACTGCGATTTGTCGGTCGTGCCGGTCACGAGCCCGCGCAGCTGGTTGGCGGCGTCAGCGTCGAGCCGACCCTTCGCCTCGAGCTTGCCGATCTCCTCGTGGATGTGCGCCACTCCCTTGTCCACTCGTGCCTGATCGATGTCGGTGATGAGTATAGGCACCCGGAGCTTGCGCACGAACAGCAGTGCGAACTGGCTGGCCATGAGGCCCGCGCCGATGACGCCGACCTTGGTGACCTTCTTCGCGAGCGTCTTGTCGGGTGCGCCGACCGGGCGCTTGGCGCGCTTCTGCACGAGGTCGAATGCGTACATGGACGCCGCGAACTGGTCGCCGACAACGAGGTCGGCGAGCGCCTCGTCCTCGCGCGCGAAGCCTTCGGACTTCGTTCCGCCCTTGGCCTTGTCCAGCAGCTCGAGAGCCACATAGGGAGAGCGCGGAACGGTGCCGATGCGGCTCTCGAGCATGCCGCGCGCCATCTTGATCGCGATCGACCATTTGGTGAGGCGCTCGATCTTGCCGGGCTCGTTCTTGCGTTCCACCCTGATCGTGCCGCCGATGACACCGTCGGCCCAGATGAGCGACTCCTCGAGGAAGTTCGCCGGCGAGAAGATCGCGTCGAACATGCCGAGCTCGTATGCCTGGCGAGGCTTGAGAGTCCGGTTCTGCTTCAGCGGGTTCGAGATGACAACCTCGAGCGCCTTCTCGATGCCGATGAGGTTCGGGAGCAGGTATGACCCGCCCCAGCCCGGGATGATGCCCAGGAACACCTCGGGCAACGCGATGGCTGCCGCGGACGCATCGACCGTGCGGTATGTGGAGTTGAGCGCGATTTCCACCCCGCCACCGAGCGCCAGACCGTTCACGAAGGCGAAGGAGGGCACACCGAGCTCGGAAAGGCGGCCCAGCACCTGATGACCGCGCTGCGCGATGAGCTTGGCGGCCTCCCGGGAGGGGACCTTCGAGACATCGGAGAGGTCGGCGCCTGCGGCGAGGATGTACTGCTTGCCCGTGATGCCGACGGCATGGATCTCGCCCGCGGCGGCCCGCGTGGCGAGCGCCGCGAGCGTGTCGCCGAGCTCCTTCAGGGTCGCCGGCCCGAGCGTGTTCGGTCGGGTGTGGTCGCGGCCGTTGTCGAGCGTGATGAGGGCGAGCACCCTGCCGGAGGGCAGCCGGATGTCGCGCACGGGGGAGTGGGTGACCACTTCGTCGCCGCTGAACTGGTCGAGCGGGGAGAAATCGATCGCGTCGTAATCGGTCATGGTCGCACTCACTTCCGCTTCTTGCCGTCGAAGAACGGGTTCTCCCAGATGACTGAGCCGCCCTGCCCCAGCCCCACGCACATCGCCGTGAGCCCGTAGCGGACATCCGGCCGTTCGCGGAACTGCGCGGCGAGCTGGATCATCAGGCGTACACCGGATGCGGCCAGCGGGTGGCCGAGGGCGATGGCGCCGCCCCAGGGGTTCACACGCGGGTCGTCGTCGGCGATCCCGAAGTGATCCAGCAGCGAGATGACCTGGATCGCGAACGCCTCGTTCAGCTCGAACAGGCCGATGTCGTCGATCGTCAGCCCCGCCTTGCGCAGCGCCTTCTCCGTCGCCGGGATCGGTCCGATGCCCATGATCTCGGGCTGCACGCCGGCGAAGGCGAAGGAGACGAGACGCATCTTGGGCTGCAGGCCCAGCTCCTTGACCGCGCCGCCGCCGGCAAGCAGACCCATCGTCGCGCCGTCGGTGAGCGGTGACGACGTGCCGGCCGTCACGCGGCCGTGAGGGCGGAACGGGGTCTTCAGAGTAGCCAGCTGCTCGAGCGTCGTCTCAGGGCGGCGTCCTTCGTCCTCGGTCGCCAGGCCCCACGCCCCTTCGCCGTCCTTGATGGCGACCGGGACGAGGTCGGGCTGGAACTTGCCGTTCTCGTACGCGGCCTGCGCCTTGTGCTGGCTGAGCATGCCGAACATATCGCTGCGTTCGCGCGTCAAGTGAGGGAAACGATCGAAGATGCGCTCCGCGGTCACGCCCATGTTGAGCGCTCCCGGGTCCACCATCCGCTCGGCGACGAATCGCGGATTCGGGTCGGCGTTGGCGCCGATGGGGTGACGCCCCATGTGCTCGACACCGCCGGCGAGAGCGACGTCGTACATGCCGACGCCGATCGAGCCAGCCATCGTGGTGACGCTCGTCATCGCTCCGGCGCACATGCGGTCGATAGCAAAGCCCGGAACCGTCATCGGCAGGCCCGCGAGGATCGCCGCCGAACGGCCGAGGGTCAGGCCCTGGTCGCCGGTCTGGCTGGTCGCGGCGATGGCGACATCGTCGATGCGGTCCGCGGGGACCTTCGGATTGCGCTCCATGACGCCGATGATCGTCTTGACCACCAGATCGTCCGCGCGGGTGTTCCAGTACATGCCCTTCTCGCCGGCGCGCCCGAAGGGCGTACGCATACCGTCGACGAAGAAGACGTCCGAAATCTCGGCCACTCTGCCTCCAATGATCGGGGTTTCCTCCAACGTAGGAGGGGCTCGTGGCCGGAAAAAACCGGTTGGATCGAACCTACGAAGCGTTCTCCGCCGCGTTCTCGACCGATTGCACGGAAGCCACAAAAGCGTCGGCGATCACCTGTGCGGTCTCTCGTACTTGCCAGTGCCGAGCGCCGAGCGCCAGCAGGGCCGCTCCCACTATGTCCGCGTCGATCGGGGCCGGCGGCTCCCAGGCCACGCGTCGCAGGAGTTCGGGCGTCAGCAGGTTCTCCGTCGGCATCGTCAGCTCTTCGGCACGCGCCTCGACGAGTGGGCGCGCGGCCTTCAACCGGGCGTCGGCCTCGGGGTTGCGGTCGATCCACGCGCGGGGCGGAGGCAGCGCCTCGCTGCCGACGCGCTCGAGGGGAAGATCCGTCGTCGCGCGCCCCTGCTCGATAGCCGCCCACCAGCGATCGAGCTCGGACCGGCTGGCGCGACCGGTGAACTCCTTCACGGCTGCGAGGGCGCGCTTGCTCTCGGGGGCGGCCGCGACAGCCGCCACGAGCGCGCGGTCGGGTACGAGCCGTCCCGGGGACACATCCTGCGCGACGGCGAGTTCCTCGCGTGCCTCCCAGAGTGCGCGCGCCACGGCGAGATTGCGTCGCCCTCGGAGCGTATGCAGCCCGCTCAACCGCCGCCACGGATCGGTGCGCGGCGGCTTCACCGGCCGGTCGAGCACGGCTTGGAACTCCTCCTCGGCCAGGTCCGTCTTGCCCTGCTCTGCCAGCTCCGACACGAGCGCGTCACGCACGTCGATCAGATGCAGCACATCCAGTGCGGCGTACTCGAGCCAGGACTGCGGGAGCGGACGCGTCGACCAGTCCGCCGCGGAGTGCGCCTTGGCGAGCGTGATCCCGAGCGTGTCCTCGACGACAGCCCCGAGCCCGACGCGCGCGTGTCCGAGAAGCCGTGACGCGAGTTCCGTGTCGAAGATGCGCGGCGGCTCCAGTCCCAGCTCACGCAGCGAGGGAAGATCCTGGCTGGCGGCGTGGAGCACCCAGTCCGCCGTGCCGAGAACGGCCTGCAGCGGGGAGAAGTCGGAGAGGGCCGGCGGGTCGATGAGGAACACGCCCGACCCGCGTCGATAGATCTGCACCAGGTAGGCGCGTTGCGAGTAGCGGAAGCCGGATGCGCGTTCCACGTCGACAGCGAACGGACCTTCACCCTCGGCGAGTCTCTCGATCGCCGACGTGAACTCTGCTTCGTCGGCGATGACGGAGTACTCAGGCACGGGATGAACCCCTTCCCCGGATCTGTGCGATCCCTTCCGAGCCGGGTGGGAGCCCGGCGAGCATGCATACCAATTCTGCCCACGCTTGCACGTGCCGTTCGATCTCGCCCTCCGGAGACCACGACGCGCGCAGCTCGATCTGGGCGCCGTCTCCCTCCGCCGCGAGCGATCCGAACCCCTTGGAGAGGGTCTTCGTGGCTGTGCCGGAGGCGGCGTGGTATCCGGCGCCGCGCGTCTGCAGCGCGTCGACGAGCCACGACCAGGCGACATCCGCGACAAGCGGGTCCGCGCCGATCTCGGCGTCGAGAGGCGCTTGCGCGAAGCACACGATGCGCCACGGCGAGTCCCAGGGCTCGGGCTCGCTCGCGTCGTGCAGGAGGAGGAAGCGACCCGTGCCGAAGGCGGACTCGTGCTCGCCGGGCTCGGGGCGCACATCTCCCGCCAGCGCGAACGAGGCGGGCGCGATTCCCGACGGGGCGGGAATCTGACGCACGACGAGGTCCTCGCGAAACGACACCTCGAGGATCCGCGCGACGGCGTCATCGAGTGCAGACGCGGGTGCGGCTGGGTCGGAGGGCACGGCGACAGACTAGAGTGAAGCCACGATGTTGGACTCCAGGCGCGCCGCCCGCCATGGCGCCTCACCCACCGCTTTCGCCCTCTTCCGTGGCGCAGCCGTCGCTCTCGCGACCGCGACCGCGCTGTGCTCCGCGCTGATCGGCGCCGTGGCCATCCGGGTCGCGCGTCAGGTCGTGACGCCCGCCGGACGTCGCGCTGACACCCGCATCCTCGCGCTCGATCCGGCGTCGCAGACGATCACCCTCGAGCGCAACGAAGACACCGAGCTGCCGGGGCGCTACGGTCTGTTCACGCGGGGCACCGAGGACTACGTCAAGCTCGGCAGCGTCCTCGCCGAGAACGAAGCGGGCGTCAAGCGCAAGTTGCTGACGCACGTCGGTCAGGACGCGCGACTCTCCGCCGAGGCCGCGCTCAGCGGCTGGTACTTCGACCGCCCCGATCAGCTACAACTGCCCTTCAGCTCTCAGCTCATCGGTTCGGCCGTCGGGCCTTGCCCCGCATGGCTGTTCCCGGCGGAGCAGGAGACGGATCTCTGGTGCATCCAGATCCACGGTCGGGGAACGACGCGCGCCGAGTGCCTGCGGGCAGTCCCGCTCATGCACAGCCTGGGCATCACCACGCTGGTGGTCTCGTATCGCAACGACGGTGAGGCGCCGCGCAGCCGCACGGGCACCTACGGGCTCGGTGCCACGGAGTGGCGCGACGTCGATGCCGCGATCGGCTTCGCCCGACGCAACGGTGCCCGCCGCATCCTGCTCATGGGGTGGTCGATGGGGGGCGCGATCGCGTTGCAGCTGGCGCTCAGCTCGGCGCACCGGGACATGATCGCCGGTGTCATTCTGGATTCGCCCGTCATCGACTGGCGCGTCGTGCTCGACTACCAGGCGGGCCTCATGAAGCTTCCGCCCACGGTCACGAAGCTCGCCATCTCGGCGCTCGAGTCGGACTGGGGCACGGCATTCACCCGCACCGGGACACCGATCCCTTTCGATCGGTTGGATGTCGTCACTCGCGCGAGCGAGCTGCGGGACCCGATCCTCATCCTGCACAGCGACGACGACGGCTTCGTCCCCTCGGACGCCTCTCACGATCTGCGGCAGGCGCGCCCCGACCTCGTCGAGCTCGAGGTCTTCGAGGTGGCGCGCCACACCAAGCTGTGGAACTACGACGAGCAGCGCTGGAGTGCCCGCATCCGCGACTGGGTGCGCGCGCAGGGACTCACGCCGACGGGCGAGCCCGCAGATAGCTGAAGCCCGAGTCGTCGACGAGCAGGCCGTGCGGCGCTGCCAGCGTGTGACCGTCGGGAACACGGATGAACGGCGCGGTCGCAGGCACGAGTTGCGGCGCGACGGAGACGCAGAACTCATCGATCACGCCCGCGCGAGCGAACTGCGAGGCGAGCGTGGGTCCGCCCTCGCAGACGACACGCAGCCACCCGCGATCCGCGAAGGCTGAGAGCACGCGGGAGGGCTCGAGCTCGTCGCCCGCAACGGCGATGACGTCGAGCCCCAGACCCTCGCTGTTGCTTCTCACGGTGTCGGCATCGTGCTCGGCGCACACGAGGACCACGCGGGCGGTGTCGTCGTCCGGCGCCAGCTGGTGGCCTTCGAGTCGTCCCGTCCGGGTGACGATCGCCAGCCGGGTGCGCTTGGGCACGACGTATCGCTCGGCGCGTACGCTCTGCGCACCCACCACCACGACATCGCTCCATCCGCGGATCACCCCGAGGATGCGTCGATCGACGGGGCTCGAGAGCGTGTCGCTCGTGCCGTCCGCGCCTGTCGCCGAACCCGTCAATGAGGTGATCATGTTGAGCCGCACCGAGCGCTCGGCATGCGGCTCGTACTCGCTCCGCAGCCACCGGAGCCCGGCGTCGTCACCGGCGTCGATACGCTCGGCCGGGCGGGGGATCACGCGCGTGAGGTGCATCTTCACGCGCCGCTCTTGCGCTGAATCTGTCGCTTCGCGCGCAGCAGCATGCCCGTCATCCCCGCGATGCGTAAGGGGGAGACCGCGCGGGTCAGGCCGAGGCTCTGCGGGTAGTCGTCAGGAACGGCGAGGGCGTCTGCGACGGTGAGGCCGGTCAGCCCCTGGGCCAGGATGCTCGCGAAACCGCGGGTGGTCGGAGCCTCCGCCGGAGCGGTGGCGTGCATCGCGACGATGCCGTCGTCATCCACATCGACCACGATGTACACGGGGGACTGGCACTCCGCCACCCGCTCGCACAACTCCGGATGCCCCTCATACTCCGCCGGGATCGGCGGGAGCTCCTGCGAGAACTCCAAGAGCAGCTGCAGGCGTTCGGGTTCGGCGAGGGCGAGGAAGTCCTCGCGGATCTCGGCGAGCTTCTCGGGGAGGGCGCTGTCGGTCATCCGCGACATTCTCGCACGCAGCGCCTAGCGGCCGGGCACCTCGCCCGGCTCGGAACCGGTCACGATGGGAACGCGCACCGCGCTGCCCCATTCGGTCCAGGAGCCGTCGTAGTTGCGGACGTCCTCGAAGCCGAGGAGGTGCTTGAGCACGAACCAGGTGTGGCTGGAGCGCTCACCGATCCGGCAGTATGCGACGACCGGCTCGCCGTCGGTGAGTCCGGCCTCATCGCGATAGATGGAGTCCAGGTCGGCGCGCGACTTGAAGGTTCCGTCCTCGGCTACCGCGCGCGCCCACGGCACGCTCTGCGCCGACGGGATGTGGCCGGCACGCAGCGCTCCTTCTTCGGGGTATGGGGGGGCGCTCGTGCGCTCGCCCGAGTACTCCTCGGGGGACCGTACGTCGATCAACGGGTGACCCAGATGCGCGAGGACGTCCTCCTTGTACGCGCGCAGCACGCTGTCGTCGCGCTCGATGACGGGGTAGTCGGTGCGCGCGCGGTTCGCGGGTTCGGTGGTGATCTCTCGCCCCTCTGCGATCCACCGGTCACGGCCCCCGTCCAGCAGTCGGACGTCCTCGTGGCCGAACAGCGAGAACACCCACAGGGCATAGGCGGCCCACCAGTTGTTCTTGTCGCCATAGATGACGACGGTGTCCTCGCGCGAAATGCCCTTGCGGCTGAGGAGGTCGGCGAATCCGGCGCCGTCGACGTAGTCGCGTACGACGGGGTCGTTCAACTCGGTGTGCCAGTCGACCTTCACCGCGCCGGGGATGTGGCCCGTCTCGTACAGGAGGACGTCCTCGTCCGACTCGACGACGACGAGTCCGGGAGTGCCGAGGCGCTCCTGCAACCACTGGGTGGTGACGAGTCGTTCGGGGTGCGCGTAGGCGGCGAACTTCTCGGAGGTGGAATCGAGGTCGACGGGCACGGGATTCTCCTGTTCAGTCGGGACGCGACCGAGCACGTAAAGTGGGGAAGTCGCCTGATCGAGCCTAGGTTCGAGTCGCCGCGTCCGCATCCGCCCCGTAACCGTGTGACACAGGATCCCGCATGACTTCGCCTGCGCAACAGAACGCCTTCGTGCACCTCGCCGAGCGGTCTCCGCAGGTGACCGGTGCGGACATGGTGGCCTCCCTCGTACCTCCGCCGCAGTTCGCCGACGCGAGCTTCGACACCTACCGTGCGGACGATGCCTTCCCCTCGCAGGCGGAGGCCAAGCAGACCCTCCGCGAGTTCGCCGGAGCGGCGGTCGAGGCGCCAAGACGCGGCCTCTTCCGCCGCGCCCCCCGCGCGCCCGAGCGCAAGCCCGGCGTGTACCTCGACGGCGGCTTCGGCGTCGGCAAGACCCACCTCCTCGCATCGATCTACCACGCGATGCCCGCGCGCCGGAAGTACTTCGGCTCGTTCATCGAGTACACGGCCCTCGTCGGTGCACTCGGGTACCAGCAGACCGTAGAACTGTTCCGAGGTTCCGACCTGCTGTGCATCGACGAGTTCGAGCTGGATGATCCGGGCGACACGATGGTGATGACGCGATTGCTCGGCGAGCTCGTCGCATCCGGCACCAAGCTCGCCGCCACCTCCAACACGCCGCCGAATGCACTGGGCGAGGGGCGCTTCGCCGCGCAGGACTTCCTGCGCGAGATCCAGGCGATGTCGGCCTCGTTCGAGACGCTGCGGATCGACGGTGTCGACTACCGCCAGCGAGCGGTCGACGGTCACGCGGTCGTTCTGGATGCGGGAGCATACGAGAGTGCACTCGCCGAGGCCGCCGCATCCGGCGTCGTCTCCGATGACGATTTCTCGACGCTCATCGCCCATCTGGCGAAAGTCCACCCCTCGCGCTACATCCGCCTCATCGAGGGAGTGACGACCATCGGGCTGCGCGACGTGCAGCAGCTGACCGACCAGTCCGCGGCCCTGCGCTTCGTCGCCTTCGTCGACCGCGCCTACGACGCGCAGATTCCCGTGAGGGCGACCGGCGTGGCTCTCGACCAGGTGTTCGGCGACGAGATGCTGGCGGGCGGCTACCGCAAGAAGTACCTCCGCGCCATCTCACGTCTGATCGCGCTCACCCACTCCTGAGCCGTGATCCCTGGCGGGTTCCCGGTGTGGGGAAACCTGTTGTTTACCGTGGCGGGCTCGCTGTAACAAGGCCGAAACACCATTCGCGCACCACTGGAACTCCTTCTCGACAAACTGTGGACGTCCTGAGGAGCTGCGACCCGATCTGCGGCCCTGGGATACCTCGAGTAACACGACATGGATGAGGAATTTCATGGATAGCGGAAATCTCGCCTGGTCCGTCGCTGCGACGGCACTTGTGCTCTTCATGACGCCGGGCGTCGCGTTCTTCTACGGAGGACTCGTCAAGGCCAAGAGCGTCGTCAGCATGATGATGATGAGCTTCGGCGCGCTGGGCCTGGTCAGCGTTCTGTGGATCCTCTACGGGTTCAACATGAGCGCGGTCGAAAGCCCGTTGTCGTTCGCCGGCAACCCCTTCTCCGACTTCGGTCTCGGTGGCCTCGACGACAACGGTCTCGTCGGCGCCACCTATGGCGCGACGTTCGCGATCATCACCGTCGCGCTGATCTCCGGTGCGATCGCCGACCGCGCCAAGTTCGGCGCCTGGATGATCTTCGCCGGCGTCTGGGCAACGGTCGTCTACTTCCCCGTCGCAGCATGGGTCTGGGGTGGCGGCTGGGTCATGAAGCTGGGGGAGACCTTCGGGTTCTCGACCTCGGTCATCGACTACGCCGGTGGTACCGCTGTGCACATCAACGCAGGCGCCGCGGCGCTCGCGCTCGCGCTCGTCCTCGGCAAGCGCATCGGCTTCCAGAAGGGCATCACCAAGCCCCACAACGTGCCGCTCGTCATGCTCGGTGCGGCGATCCTGTGGTTCGGCTGGTTCGGCTTCAACGCCGGCGCTGAGGGCACCTTCGGCCTGCTCGGCACCGAGGACTCCTCGGTCGGCCTCATCATCATCAACACGCTGGGCGCCACCGCGGCCGCCATCATCGGTTGGCTCGTCGTCGAGAAGCTGAAGGACGGCAAGGCCACCTCGGTGGGCGCCGCCTCGGGTGCTGTCGCCGGTCTCGTCGCCATCACCCCCTCGTGCGCCGCGCTGACGCCGGGTTGGGCCCTGCTGCTGGGTGTCGTCACCGGTGCCGTCTGTGCCCTCGCGATCGAGCTGAAGTGGAAGCTCGGCTACGACGACTCGCTCGATGTGGTCGGCATCCACCTCGTCGGCGGTCTGATCGGAACGATCTACCTCGGCTTCTTCGCGACCGAGACGGGCCTGTTCGTCGGCGGCAACTACGAGCAGCTCGTGCTGCAGGTCATCGCCGCTGTCGGCGTGCTGGTCTACTCCTTCGTCGTCGCCTGGATCATCGGCTTCGCGATCGAGAAGACCATCGGCTTCCGGATCAAGAACGAGGACGAGCTCGCCGGCGTGGACTCCACGGTTCACGGCGAGGAGGGCTACTCGCTCGCCGAGCAGTCCTGACACATCGTTTCCAGCAGGAGAGGGCGTCGCGGGTCACCGCGGCGCCCTCTCCTTTCGGTGCGTGCAGCATCCGTCGGGCTGGATAGGCTGGCGCGATGGGTCTGCTCTCCCGCCTCGGCCGCCGTATCCTGCGTCTGGTGCGCCCCGGGGCGTCGTCACAGACGTACGAGGTGGACCCCCGTTCGATCGGTCGGCTGAGACTCGCGTACGCGCCGTGTCCCGATGGGATTCCGGATGCGGGGGAGATCGTCTGGACGTGGGTGCCGTACGCCGAACGTGACGGCCGCGGGAAAGACCGCCCGGTGCTCGTCGTGGCTCGTCAGAGCCGCGACCGTGTGTACGCGGTCAAACTCACCAGTCGCGCGCACCCGGGGGTCGATGCCTACGTCCCTCTGGGGGCGGGCGCATGGGACCCACAGCGTCGGCCGTCGTGGGCCGACATCGATCAGCTCTACAGCGTCTCCCACGCGGGGCTGCGCCGCGAGGGGGCGACGCTCGACGCAGCGCGCTTCACCCACGTCGTCGATGCTCTGCGCGCGCGCTTCGGCTGGCGATGAGCCTCAGTCGTCGGCAATTGACAGACCGACGTGCGCCGCGAGAAGCGGTGCCAGCTGGAGAGTCTGCTCGTGGGTGATCGTGGCGCCGGACAGTTGGCCGACGCCGGAGACGGCTGAGAGCTCTGCCCCTCTGAGATCGACATCCACGAGGATTGCGCGAGGCACCTCGAGCGAGGCGATCCTCGTGTCCGTGAACCGCATTCGGCGGCATCGTGCTTCCCCCAGATCGAGTTCGTCGATCGAGCAGTCCGTGAACTGGACATCGAGCAGCTCCGAGCCGCGCAGGATGACGAAGCCCAGGCGGCATCCGATGAAGTGGATGCTGCGCAGCGAGCTGTCGTATGCGGTGAGAGCGCCGACGCGGCCGCTCAAGCGCGCGTCGGACCAGTCTGTGCGAGCAGCATCCATCACGGGGACATCCAGTGCGTCGAGCGCGACCTCGAGCAGGCCCGCGCCGCGCAGGCACAGCTCGGGGGCGACGAATCGGTCGAAGCGGACGCCGTCGAGCCGGGCGTCGGTGAGCTCAGCGGGGGAGTGGCTCTCGACGGCGAGTCTCACGCCCGTCAGCGTCGCCCCGGCGTGCAAGTCAGCGAGGCTGCTGTCGGCGAGATCGTCCAGGTGCAGGAGATTCAACTGCGGGGGCTTCGGGAGCGGCGCCATGCGTCCATCCTGGCGCGTCACGGCTGGTCTCGTGGAGTGAGCCGTCACTCCGCCCCCGGGCACCTGTAGCCTCGGGGCCATGAGCGCGAGCATCCGGCGAACACGGAGGTGGGCTGTCCGCGGATTGGCCTGGGCGGCGTCCGTCCTCATCGCCGCCGCGGTCGTCGTCCTCGTGACGAGCTCCACCCACGGAGCGTGCTACGACTCGGGTACCGATCCCGACGCGAGTTACTGCACGAGTGGGCCGATCGTGGGCGTGGCGGGCGTGTGGATCCTCTGGGTTCTGTGGGCGCTCGTCGCTGCATGTACCGGCTACCGGGTACTTCGGCGAAGGACTCCGTGACAGAAGCGCGGGGCGCGACAGGAAACGCGAAACCCCCGGCTGAACCGGGGGTTTCGATGGTGGGCGATACCAGACTCGAACTGATGACCTCTTCCGTGTGAAGGAAGCGCGCTACCAACTGCGCCAATCGCCCGTGACCCGTGGGGCCGAGAATCGAGCATACCGGATGCGGACGGGCTCCGTTGACCAGACGGCGAGACACGCGCGGGCCCGTCTCGGTTTTGCGAAGCGTCGGAGTTGGGATAATGTTTTCCAAGTGCCCGAGAGATCGGGAACGAAATGCGGATGTAGCGCAGTTGGTAGCGCATCACCTTGCCAAGGTGAGGGTCGCGAGTTCGAGTCTCGTCATCCGCTCGAGTGCGGGGATCTCCCTCCGGGGAGATCACGTCACGTGGGTCGAACCACACACGGTGGCGTGGCCGAGCGGCTAGGCACCGGCCTGCAAAGCCGTTTACACGGGTTCGAATCCCGTCGCCACCTCGCCCATAACTGAACAGCCTGTACAGGCGCGATTGGCGCAGCGGTAGCGCGCTTCCCTGACACGGAAGAGGTCACTGGTTCGATCCCAGTATCGCGCACCGAAGAACCCCCGGTCATCCGGGGGTTTTCTCGTTTCCGGGGTGACTTGGGCAACATCTGGGCAATACTGCTCGGCGAGCCCGGGCAATAGTGCATCTGCTCCGCCGGGTCGTTAGAACTGCCCTATGACCAGGGATAACGCCGCTCAGGCTGACGCAACAACACAGGATTCGGAACTTTCTCGCGCCACCGGCGTGTCGAACTCGATCGCGACGGGACCAAATGGGGAGACGGCGGAGTACGTCTTCGTGACGCCGGAGATGGCCGTCTCGTGGCTGGCGAAGAACACCGACCGCAACCGCAACGTGAAGAAGAGCCGCATCAACGGGTACGTCCGTGACATCCAGAACGACAACTGGGTGATCACGGGGGAGGCGATCAAGTTCGACGTCCACGGTCAGCTGATCGACGGGCAGAACCGCTGTCACGCGATCGTCACGGCTGGTCAGGGGGCGTGGGTGCTGGTGGTGCGGGGGATCAGCGAGAGTGCGCTCGTGGTGCTGGACTCGGGTTCTGCTCGGAACACGGGAGACATGCTCATCATCACGGGCCTAGCGGAGAAGGCCGATGCTAAGGATGTCGGCGCGATCGCTCGTCTGTATGTGGCGTGGAAGGCCGGCGACGTGAAGCACGCCGCATCCCATATCGGTGGCAGCGCGACGATGACGAAGACGGAGATGGCTGAAGCTGTGATGTCTGTGCCGAACATTGACTTCGCGGCCCGTCACGCGCGCGCGATGTATCGCTACCTGCGACTGCCGGTCAGCGCGCTCGGTGTCGCGTTCCTCGAGTTCTCGGAGACCGACGTTGACGACACGGCGGAGTTCTTCAATCGGATCCGGGACGGTGTGCAGAGCGGCCCTGGGGACCCGTTCCTGACTCTCGCGCGCCGCGTGTCGAGCGATCTGCAGGCGGGAGCCTCACGGCGCATCCTGCCCGGTCAGGCGCTGTTCTACCTCTTCCGGACATGGAATGCCTTCCGGGCCAACGAGTCGCTGGTGAAGCTGCAGATTGGTTCGCCGCAGTCAGGATTCACGCCAATTCCGCTGCCTCGTTAGGTGGCACGAGCGATAACAGGGCTGAGCCGGTTGCCAATCAAGGCATCCGGCTCAGCCCTGAACGCCTGCTTCGGCTAGAGGCCCAGTTGAGTCAAACGCTGGGCGGCCTCTCGCAGCTTTGGGTTCGCTGGCGACTCCTCGGCTAGAAGCCTCTTGATCTGCTCAACCTCTGTAGCCGTCACGCGCAGGCGCTCCTCAAGCAGAACAGCACGCGCGCGCGAAACGGCGGCATCAACCACGAATGAAGTGCGGTCCACGCCTTGGAGAGATGCCGCCTCGTCGATCACTTCCAGGGTCGCAGAGGACACCCTCATATTGACTCGAGAGCTGGCGGGGGCGGTGATGGATGACATGATCTCCTCCTGATCTGTACGTCCAGTGTACCCACAACGTGTGTACGACTCAATCCGTGAAGGACTTTCTGACTGTCTTCATAGGGATGAGAAGGTGGTTCGGGTGGTCTGCGAATCTCTCGAACCCGAAGCCCTCGTAGAACCGGGCGGCGTTCTCGTCGAGGGCATGCACCACCACGAACTCGATCCCGATCTCTTCGGAGACGCGGACGCAAGATCTGAGGGCATGCGCAATCAGCAGTTCACCCACACCTTGCCGCCGTACCGACAGGCATCGTGCCAGCCTCGCGAGCAGCACACAGGGGACTGGGTATTTTTGCCGACCCGAGAAGGCGAGAGCGAGTTCTTCGCCAACCAGCTGGTACGCCGTCTGAGAGTAATACCCGAGGATTCGCGGGTCCCCGCTGTCCACCAGCACCCGCGTGAGGCTGTTCCCCTTCTTAGCCGCCTGGTTCGCCACTCGCTGCAGCCAGTCGTTCATTTCGTCCACGCCGCAATCAAACTGCGAACGATCGTGCCGACTCGCGTCAAGCGTCTCTATCCCCCACATGTCACCGAATGTAGTGCGTGACTAGGAAGGTTGAAGCCGCGACGCGACGTGACCGTGACGCCCGCCTCCAGCTCGGCACCCGTAAGAGGCTGTCGGAGGCCCTCAACCGCCACGCAAGGGGACCTTTTCGTACGCAGCGAGAATGTCCCCGCCTGTTCCAATCACTTCGTGGTCAGGGGAGGCATGTCGTTGGAGTCGCATATTCTGTGGTTCCGGCCGGGGGAGGGGGGCCTGGTCATGGGCACGAACAAGCGATACGCGGACGCCATCGACCGACGTGTCGGGGAGCGGATTCTCGAGCGTGCTGCGGTTGACGGGCCCCTGCATCGACTGACCGACGCGGAGCTTGAGCTCGACCGGCACCCCCTCACGATCGACCCCCGTCCAAAGCCAGCGAAAGCGTGGGTGCGGTTCGGGTCTACGCCCGTTCTCGTCGACGTGCTCGTGCACCGCTGGACGCCGAAGGCATGCGGGATCTCGTTCGAGGTAGCGGGGAAGCAGATGCGGACATGGGTGTGGGCGTCAGCCGTGAGCGAGGTGCCGCGCGGCGGAGACGAAAACCTTTGACCTGACAGACTCGTTTTTCTCCTCCCAGGCGACCGGCTGGTTGGGAGGGGGCTTCAGGGTTACCCCCACGTCTTGGCTTTCCCGCTAGCATCGCTCGCAGACAGGGGGGTATGTGAGCGAGTCGAAGACAGAAGCTGACAAGTCGTATCCGATCGCGCAGTGGGTCAGCGCGTTGATGATTGGTGCGGGGGTGACGATATTCCTTGGATTCGTGTGCCTCTTCATCCCGCCCGTGACAGTGCTGTCGTGGCTGCTGTTGCCGCTGGGGTTCGTGTGCCTGCTGGCGGGCTGGGTGTCGCATGCGATCCGTCTCAGCACGCAAGCGGTCCTTCAGGCGATGGCGGAGCGCAAGTAGTGGATGCCGTCACCATCGTCGTTGCGGCCGTCATCATCGTCGTCGCCAACTGGATAGTGAGCTACTTCGTGACGAAGAACGCGATCAGGAATGCGCTGAACGAGGATCGACGCTTTCAGCGGAAGGTTGAGCAGGCGCGCGCAGCTGCGCCGCGCGACGTCTGACTCTTCCAGCCTGTCTCGAGAGGCCGGACGTTTGGTCCCGATTTTGCCGTGGGGAGAGACGGGAAGTTGGCCCCGGTGGTCAACCGTGAGGGGCCCCTGTACGGGTAACCCCCACTCTTGGGATGCCAAGTCGCGCGGCCGTTCTTAATGCGGTGGCTCACTCTCGCCTTCTCCGCTTGTTGAATCTTCCTCAGCGGAGACGGCCTGATTCCAGAAGGGCGTCATGACCAATCGCAGGGTGAGCCACCACGCGTAGGCGGCAATCGTTGATGAGCCGATGCCATCTGAGACGAGGCCATGGGCGATGTTGTGCCGTAGATTGAGCCCAAACCGGGCGGTGTAGATGCTTCGCAGTTCATATGCCATCTCGTCACCAAAGACGGTGGAGATCTCGGGCTTGTCGAGCAACGCAGGCAGGCTGAGCTCATCCTCGATGCCAGCCTCGTCGATCCGTGATGTGAACACTCCTGCTGCCTTCAGATGGTGTCTGACGATCGCCTCCGTCTGAGGTGAGAGCAGATCAACGGCGACCGCGAACTCGTGGTTCCAGCCCGCAGCAAGGCCCGTGGCAATCAGATGTTCACGACCCCAGGGGACCGCGGCCGATTCGCGGCACATCGTGTACCAGTCGTTGTAGCTGGGCGAGTGTTCCTCGCGAAGCGCATGGAGCGCGGGCAGGAGGATCCCTCTGCTGATGAGCTCGGTTCGCAACTGAAACGCTGTTGCCATCTGGCGGTCGACAGCTTCGTCTTCTCCCGATCTGTCGGCAACGCGTCCGTCGGAGGTCAATGTCGTGTGGCTGAACAAGCGGGCGATAGTGCCCTCAAGCGCTTCCTCTGCTTCGGAGCGAGCTTCCGTCTCATTGCTGAGTGCGTGAGCTCTACTAAACAGAAGGATAGCGGCGGGCCACGGGTGGCCGCTTACGCGTCGGCGTGCGTCGCGGGCCGCGTTGGAAAGATCCACTGGCTCGGTTGTGAAGGAAGCCATCTCATCCAGGGCCTCCTCGTTGAGGTCCGAGAGACGCGTGCGCAGCATTCTCAGACGCTGTTCTACGTTGAGTCGTTGCCGTTCGGCACGAGGAACGGCTCGTAATGCCTGTATCGAGTTCTCAATAAAGGATGCTGCAGCTAATGCGCTGCGGTTGGCTGCTTGGAGTCGAGTGTTCGCCTCGAGTTCCCATGAGCTGGCGATTCGCGCGGTTACGTCCGCCTGCTCGGACGTGTTATCTACCCACCTGGCGAGTTCCTCGAGAATCCTGCGTTCGCGGTGAAACTCCCCGTCTGTTCTGCTCGAATCGGCTGCCTCTTGGAGTTTCGGCCGCACGATCGCACGGTTTGCGTCGATTCCTCCACTCGAGCGGAGGAAGGCGGCAGCGAGAACCAGACCGCTCCTCGATGAAGTCTGCACGGCGTCGATAGCAATGTCGGAGAGAACGTTCTCACGATGAGACTCGTCGGTGCCGCGGAATCGCACGGCTAGATCGTGCGCTCGTTGGAGGTACAGCCACCTTGTTCGGCCGGCCTCTTTCCGGCTCAGCTCGATGTAGCCGTCAATCGCCACGTGGACATGGGCCACGCGGTCTCTTCCAGACACTCGTTCCCAGATGGCGTCAGAGACTCGCGTTCGGACCGCAACGTTCCGAATATCGAGCCCAGCGAGCATGGCTACTTCTTCGGCGGCCATGTCCGACGGGAGAAACGTTGTGCTGCCGTCCGTAAACGCGACGGTTGGAACGAATCGCTCGCCGTCCCGTGAGGTTCCAAGCGAAACCGACAGGAGGCTTGCGAGTAAAGCGAGAACCCTGTCCGCATCGTCAGAAGCTGCGGCCGCACGGAACGCGATTCGCAGCTTGTAGTAGTCCGTCGTATCGCCGGCGATGTCGTCGATTTCCCCCATTGGAATGCCTCCTCTACCAATCGTAGCTATCGCGAGAGCCCCATCGATTGCGAAGCCGCGGCCCGGCTGCACGACGATTAAGCCCGTATCAGCGGGTGACGTGGCGAACAGACTGGTTTGCGTGGTTGGCGAGCTCGCCGAATCGCAATGTACATCAGCTGGCGTGGCCGGCGATCATTTGATAGCGAGAGGACGCAGCGTGCGTCCCAGACCTCTGGTCTTCGGGTGTGTTCAGCCTGCCGCGGTACCTGCGGTGGATGGACCGCGATAACTGCACAGTGCGCGGTGAGACGGTAGCCGCTCGCCGCGGGCAGCACGGTGACTGCTGTATCCGCGTTGCGGTCATCGTGGAAGGCCGGGATGCGGCGAGCCCGCCCGGCGCGGGATGATGCCGCGCCGGGCAGGCGCAAGGGTCAGGCGAGCTCTGCCAGGGCGTTCTTGATCACTTCGGCGACGGCGCCGGGGTTCGAGACCATCACCGAGTGCGACGCGCCGTCGATGACGCGCGTGCCACGCGAGCCCGCGCGCTCCGCCATGAACGCGAGCCCCGCCTCGGGGATGTTCTTGTCACCCGTGCCGTAGACGAACCACGACGGGAGCGTCTTCCAGGCAGGCGTCTCGGCGGGCAGACCTTCGCCGAGCGCGTAGTCGCGGATAGGACGCTGCGTGAGGGCGGAGAGTTTCGCGACCTCGAGCGGCACGTCGGCGGCGAACTGGTCGGCGAACAGTGCGCGATCGACGAGGAGATCGTTCGTGCCGTCGCCGAGCGGACACGGGCGCACGCGCTCGCCCAGGGTACTGCCCGGGAACTGACCGGTCAGGTCGAGCGCGTTCTCGCCGTGGTCGGGTGCGAAGGCGGCGACGTACACGAGTCCCTTGACCTTGCCGTTTCCTGCGCCGGCCTCGGTGATGACCGCACCGCCGTACGAGTGACCCACCAGCAGGACGTCGCCGGGCAGCGAGTCCACGAGGCGACGCACGTTCTCGGCGTCGGTGGTGACGCTGCGCAGGGCGTTCGGTGTGGCGATCGCGTCGATGCCCGCATCCTGCAGCAGGGTCAGGACGCCGTTCCAGCTCGACGACTCGGCGAAGGCGCCGTGGACGAGGACGACGGTGATATCGGACATGGGCGGATTCTCCTCAGGTTCCTGTGTTCGCTCGCGGGGCGCCCGACGGCGCGGCGAGTACGGCCCGAACCTATAAGCCGCGCCGGTGACCCGCATCCGCTCCGAGTCGGAAGCCGCCCCGCTCCCTGACGAGGCTCGACGCGCGTCGAAGTCGCCTTCGTCACGCCGCGGTGCCACGGCACGGCGCGGTTCGACGAGACTCGCCGGCATCCACTTCACGGACGAAGGAGCACCATCATGGACACCCCGGAGCGCACAGCGCCGCACCACGAGGTGGCGACGTTCGGCAACCCCGACCTTCCGCCGGAAGGCGAGATCAACACGGTCGACCGGCCGCAGAGCACCGTGATGACGGGCCCGCAGAACCCCGCCATCGCATCGCAGTTCCCGAACCAGATCGACGCCCCGGCCACCGACATCTCGACACAGCCGTTCTTCTGGTCCTCGTTCAACATCTCGCCGCGTCGCGTGCAGCGCGGGGGTTGGGCGCGCGAGTTGACCAGCAGCGACTTCCACATTTCGGACGAGATCGCCGGCGTCAACATGTACCTCGAGCCGGGTGGGATCCGCGAGCTGCACTGGCATCAGACGGCGGAATGGGCCGTCATGACGCGCGGCAAGGCTCGTGTGACGACGCTGAGCCGTTCTGGGCTGCCGGCGGTCGAGGACGTGGAGACGGGGGACCTGTGGTTCTTCCCCGCGGGCACTCCGCATTCGTTGCAGGGACTCGGCCCGGACGGCGCGGAGTTCGTGCTCGCTTTCGACGACGGACAGCAGTCGGAGTCGAACACGCTGGCGCTGACGGACTGGTTCGCGCACACGCCACCGGAGGTACTGGCGAAGAACTTCGGGGTCGCGCAGGAGGTCTTCTCCGACGTCCCGCTGCACAACCTCTGGATCTTCCCCGGTGACGAACCGCCCACCCTGGAGGTCGATCAGGCCGCCGCGGGCGTCGAGTGGGGGATGGAGCCGGTCATCTTCCGGCTGTCGCGCTCCCAACCGCGGTATCAGAACTCGGGAGGCAGCGTTCAGGTCGCCGACTCCACCAACTACGCATACTCGAACACCGTCGCGGCGGCTCTTGTGACCGTCGAGCCGGGCTCGATGCGTGAGTTGCACTGGCACCCCAACGCGGACGAGTGGCAGTACTACCTGCGCGGCTCCGCCCGCATGACGGTCTTCAACACCGGCCCGCACGCCAACACCACGGATTTTCGTCCGGGTGATGTCGGCGTGGTGAAGAAGAACGACGGTCACTACATCGAGAACACCGGCGACGACGTTCTGCAGTTTCTGGAGGTGTTCCGTACCGACAGGTATGAGGAGATCAGCCTCGCCAACTGGCAGGCGCACGTGCCGCCCCAGCTCGTGTCCGCCTACCTCAACATCGATCCCGCCGTTCTCGCCACCTTCCCGCGGACGGCACAGGGCATCACGCCCCTGCGCGGATGAGCGGATGCGTGGGCCGGGACCGGGCCGCCTGCGGCGAGGTCCCGGCCC
>JASCPH010000053.1 GCA_029959545.1 Microbacteriaceae bacterium PS02066
GTCACAGATCGACGCGCGCGCGTCGATCTGTGACAGGCGAACGGGGCAGGTTGGGCCGATCTCCGGGGGTCAGCGGGGCTGGCGGCGGGCGAGGCGAGCGACGCCCGCGCGGCGGAGCGCATCGGCGATCACGACGCCGATCGCTGTGCCCGCGAGGCAGCTCGCGATCGTCAGCGCGAAGAAGCCGATCACCGCGGGCAGCGGCATGGCCCACAGGTTGAAATACTCGGCCGCGAACAACGGATAGACCACGCCGATGACGAGCGCGCCGGCGAAGTGCAGCCAGGTTCCCCAGTAGCGGTACAGCACGAGCAGGAACGGCAGCTCGGCGAAGAACGCCCACCAGAGGTTGGTGCCGATGTAGGGCAGCACGACGATGCCGGAGATGAGGCCCACGAGAAGGCCCACCCCCGGACGCTGCAACAGTCGCAGCGCGATGGTCGCCGGCAGCAGCCACATCCCCGCCAGCGCCACCGATGCGAACGGCACGACAGCGACGAGCAGCGTCGACAGACCGGTCACGGCCCACAGCGCGACGCCGCCGGCGACGCCGATCGCGGCGCAGGTCAGGAGCACCAGGGTCGGGATGCGGCCGCGCGCCGCGCGCGGGGTCTCGGCGGACGGGGCGCTCACGCGTCCACCCCCGCGGTGGTCGGCGCGGGGCGGGCTGCGCCCACGCGCCAGTAGCCGATGAAGCTGATCGATGCTTTATCGAGGCCGCGGGCGACGAGCGCGCGGCGAGCGGATGTGGGCAGCGACTGCTCGCCGACGATGAACGCGTGCACCCCTTGCGCGGGCAGCGGGACCTCCTCGAGAGCCGCGAGCGCGAGCATGCCGGGGCGGGTCTGGGCGTCCCGGACGAGCCACCGCACCTCGACGCCGACCGGGGCGTCGAAGGCCAGCGCGTCACCCTCGGACGGCACCTCGATGAGGGCGACGCCCGTCGCGCTCGCCGGCAGCGAGGCGCACACTCCGGACACCGCGGGCAGGCCCGTCTCGTCTGCGACGAGGATCACCCGATCGACGCCGCGGGCCGGATCGAACCCGAGCCCTTCGTCGATGATCACGACGCCGTCGCCGGGGCGTGCGGATGCCGCCCACCGGGATGCAGGGCCCGCATCGGGTCCTGTGCCGTGCAGCACGAAGTCGACGTCGATCTCCGCTCCCGCGCCCGCGGTCGCCGCCCGGTAGGCGCGCACGGTGTAGTTGCGCATGACCGGACGCACGCCGTCGGGGATGCGCAGGTACTTCAGGTACCCGATCAGCTTGTTCGCCTTCGCGGGGATCCGCTCCAGGCCCTGGTCGCCGCCGACGGGGAGGAAGAGGCGGAACCACTGGTCGTAGCCGAGCGGCACGAACCTGTCGATCTCGCCCTCGCCCAGAGTCACCCGCATCCAGTGCTCGCTGAGGCGTTCGGTGCGCACCACCCGCAGGTGCAGGAGGTCGGGGGATGCGGGCTTCACGAGACGGGAGAACCGAGCCATGCGGAGCCTTTCTGTCGGGTGGGTCAGGCGCCGGTCCACGGGCGCGCGATGAGGAAGACCGCCGCCGAGACGGTCCAGAACGCGAGGACGAAGACGACGTCGCGGATGCGGAAGGGCACCGGATGACGCTCGGTGCGGTCGGGGTAGGCGCCGAACGCGCGGGCGTCCATCGCGAGAGCGACGCGCTCGGCGTGACGGATCGCCCCCGCGAGCAGGGGGACGATGTACCCGCCCCAGCGGGCGATCGCGGCGAAGGGTCCGCGCCCGCCGTGCGACCCGCGCACCCGGTGCGCCTGCCGGATCACGTCCAGTTCGTGAGCGAACCGCGGCACGAAACGGAACGCGGCGAGAGCCGTGTAGCCGATGCGGTACGGCACACGCAGCTGCTGCACGAGCGATCGGGCGAGGTCGGCCCCTGCGGTCGTGAAACCTGCGGCCAGGGCGAGCGCGAGGATCGCGATCAGGCGCAGCGCCGTGGCGAAACCGATCGCGAGAGCGCCGGAGAACAGCCGCCACTCGCCGATCTGCAGCACGAGCGCCGTCGTGTCGACCTGGGCCGCATCCGTCCACGCGGCGAAGCCGCATCCGAGCACGAGAACCGCGGCCGGCAGCGCCAGGAACAGCGTGAGCAGCACCTGACGCGACGCCCGCGCGCCCACGAGCAGCACCGCATAGGCGAGCACGAGGAACGCGAGCGGGGTGGTGAGGTCGCGCACGAAGATGAGCGCGACACTCGGGGGGATGATGGCCGCGAACTTGGCGAGCGGATTGAGCGCGTAGAGGAAGCGCACCCCGGATGCCGCCGTGGGCGCCGCGAACGGGTCGATCGTCGCGGTCATGGCAGATCCGCCAACCGCACGACGCCGGCGAGGGCGGGATGACCCTCGAGCTGAGCGAGAGCGTGCCGCAGTGGCGGAGGGCGCAACCCGGCTCGCTCGATGAGCGCCGCGTCGGCGAACACGTCGGATGCGGCGCCGGACGCGGCGATGCGCCCCTCGTGCACCACGACCACGTGATCGGCGTACTCCGTCACGAGCTGCATGTCGTGCGTGACCACGAGCACCGTGGTGCCGGCGGCATTGAGCTCGGCGAGCAGCGCGAGCAGTTCGTCGGCGCGGGCGCGGTCCTGCCCGAAGGTCGGTTCGTCGAGCGCGAGCACCGGAGCGCCGGCCACGAGTGCCGTGCCGACGGAGAGGCGGCGCTTCTGGCCGCCCGAGAGGAGGAAGGGATGTGCCCCGGCGCGCTCTGCCAGCCCGAACCGCGCGAGCAGGTCGTCGGTGCGCCGGTGCACCTCGTCATCGGCGAGCCGCTGCCGGCGCAGGCCGTGCGCGATCTCGTCGGCGACCGTGTGGGCGATGAACTGGTGCTCCGGGTTCTGGAACACGAAGCCGATGCGGGCGGGAAGCGTCCGCGCATCGGCGCGGCCCACGTCGACCCCGGCGACCGTCACGGTGCCGCGCGGGGGGACGACGACTCCCGCGATCGCCTGCAGCAGGCTCGTCTTTCCGGCACCGTTGGCTCCGACGATCGCGACGAAGGAGCCCGCGGCGACACTCAGCGAGACGTCGTGCAGCACCTCGGTGCGCCCGCGCCGCAGGGTGAGCGAGCGCACCTGGACGATCGGCTCGCGGGGTTCGCGGGGCTCTCGTGAGGTGCCGGCCGCCGGCGCGGCGGGGGCAACGGATGCGGGCGCGGGCTGCGCCTCGAGCGCCGCGCGCAGCTCGGCAGGGCTCAGCGGCAGCGGGTCCATGCGGTACCCGGCCGAGCGCAGACGGAGCGCCGCGAGGGCGCAGGTCGGCAGCCACACGCCGAGCTCGTGCAGTTCGTCGGCCCGCGCACGCAGCACCTCGTCGACGCCGCCGTCCGCGATGACCGCGCCCGCCGCATCCAGCACGACGACGCGATCGATCAGCGGCACGGCCGCATCCAGGTTGTGCTCGATCAGCAGGATGGCGCGATCGCCGGCCGCGACGAGTTCGGCGAGCGTCGCGTACACCTCTTCGATGCCGCGCGGATCGAGGTTGGCGGTGGGCTCGTCGAGCACCAGCAGAGGAGAGGCCATGGCCAGAGCCGCGGCGATGGCGAGGCGCTGGCGTCCGCCGCCGGACAGGCGGTCGGGGTTCTCGTTCCGCCGGTCCCAGAGCCCGACCCGGCGCAGGGCGTCTTCGGCGCGGCGGAGCACCTCGTCGACAGGAAGCCGCAGGTTCTCGGGGCCGAAGGCCACTTCGTCCAGGAGCGTGCCGGTGACGAGCTGGGCATCCGGATCCTGGAACACCATCGCCACCTGCGTGCTCAGCTGGGCGACGGAGGCGTCGCGGGTATCCAGGCTCCCGGCCCTCACGCGCCCGGTGACCTCGGCCGGGATGTCGTGAGGGATGAGCCCGTTCAGTGCAAGTGCCAGCGTCGACTTTCCGGAGCCGCTGGGCCCCAGCAGCAGCACGACCTCGCCGGGGTCGATCCGGAACGTGGCGGATGCGGGCGAGGGGCGCCCGGCGCTCTCGTGGGTGATCGAGAGGTCTTCGACCTGCAGGAGGGGTGCGTCGACGCCGGATGCGGCGAACGAGGCGTCGCGATCGGCGGAGGCAGCGGGCACGGAGGTTCCAGAGTTCGGGCGGGCGGGTCCTCCCAACTTAGCCTAACCTAACTCGCCTTCTCCAGAAGCTCGTCGATACTGCGTTCGTACGCCGCCGTCAGCCGCGCGGGGCCCATCCCGCACAGGAGCGCGAACTGCAGGCCGCGCCACTGGGCGACGACGCGCGTCGCGGCGAGCTCGGCCGCATCCGCAGCCCATCCCTCGGCGACGAACACCGCGCGCACGCGAGTCACCCATCCGGTGCCGAGGTGCGTGAGGAACTCTTTCCAGCGCTCGGGGTCTCCGAGGGCGACCGCGAAACGGTGGAAGAACATGACCAGGTAGGGCCGGTTCTCGGGGGCGCCGATGTCCTGCCACGCGCGCAGCAGGCGCTCCCGCAGCGGGGCATCGTCGGCGGCGAGGCGCTCGAAGACGGCGGCGAGGTGCGGGAAGCGCTCGATCGCGATCTCGGATGCGGCCTCCAGCAGCCGCTCCTTCGAACCGAAGTAGTAGAGCAGCATCCGGTTGTTGGAGCCCACCGCGCGGGCGATGCCGGACAGGCTCAGGTCGATGAGGCCGTTCTCGAGGATGAGGTCGGCCGCGAGCTGCGCGAGCCGGCGGCGCTCGGGGCTGTCCGCGCCCTCGGTCATCGACTCAGCGCCCGCCGCGCACGACGCCCGCCCGGCGCAGACCGATGCCGACCCACAGACCCACGGCGGTCCACGCGACGGGGGCCAGCACCGAGATGGCGAGGTACGCGATCTGCGCCCAGAGTGGCAGCGTCTTCAGGCCCGCGGCGAAGAAGACGGCGGCGGCGATGACGACGCCGATCACGAGGGCCGACACGAAGAACCGCCATGCGCGCCAAGACCGGTATCGGGTCGCGGCGGCGACCACCTCCTGGATACCGCCGAAGAGCACCGCGGTTCCGAGGAACTGCAGTGCGTACTGCGGCGCAGTGGCGCTGGAGACGAGAGCAGCCAGCAGGTGCGCCAGGAGGGCGACGCCGGGTCGGCGCAGCACCTCCTGCGCGATGATGCCGGGCAGCACGTGCACGCCCAGCAGCAGACCGTACAGCGGAGGGACGAAACCCAGAAGCGGCACCGTGGCCCAGCCGGCGATGCCGCCGAGGATGCCCGTGGCCACACCGATCGCGGCGCACACGAGCAGCACGCGCGTCGACAGGACAGAGGTGCGGGCCACGTCCCCAGACTATCGGCGCGAGGGCGAGGGGCGGCTCTCAGCGACCGGGAGAACTCCGCGGCTCAGAGCCGACGTCGGCGACGTGTCAGCCGCACGGCCGGCAGGGGAGGCGCGGGGACGCGTTCGTCGCCGTGGCCGACCACGTGGGCGAAGCGCGCCGAGCCCGCCTCCCACTCCTCACGGGCCGCCACGATCTCGTCGTGATCGCGTCCGACGAAATTCCACCACATGACGATCTCGTCCTCGAAGGGTTCGCCGCCCAGGAGGAACAGCGTCGCGTCCTCGGCGCTCGAGATCTCCACCTCGTCGCGTCCGCGACCGAGATACAGCAATTGCAGCCCCACCAGCTCGGTGCGCTCTGCATCCGCCGTATGCACACGCGGGGTGCCGGCGACGCCGACGAGCGCATGCTCCCAGTCCGCGCGCAGCGGCAGCGTGATGCCGGAGCCTGCGGGCACGCGGATCTCGGCCCCCACGATCGGCGTGTAGGCGGATGCGGGCGAGCGCACCCCTGCGAGCTCTCCCATGACGACGGTGGCGCAGCCGCCGCCGTCGAGCGCCAGCTCGGGGAGGTCGGTGTGCTGCTCGAACGCGGGCTCGCCGTGGCGACGCGAGTCGGGGAGGGCGATCCACAGCTGCAGGGCGTCGAGGGGGATCGGGTCGTCGGTGACCGAGTACTCGGAGTGGGCGATGCCGCGCCCGCTCGTCATGAGGTTGAGCTGGCCGCGGGAGATCAGCACGTCGCTGCCGATGCCGTCGCGGTGGCGTACCTCGCCCACCAGCGGCCAGGTGACCGTCTGCAGTCCGATGTGCGGGTGCGGCTCCACCCGCATCCGCACATCTTGGGGGCCGAAGCGGTCGAGGAAGCACCACGCACCGACCATCGGCAACTCGCGCTGCGGGAGGGCGCGGTGCACCTGCATCGCGCGCACCCCGCCCAGCGGAACCTCGCGCGCGTCGAGCACGACGGCACGGGGCCCGTCGCACTCGACGGACTGTTCGAGGCTCTCCTCGGCGTGTGCGTCGAGTCGGGTCACGGCCAGGCGACCTTGAGGCCCGGCACCTCGTGCTCGCGCAGGTACTTCGCCACGAACGGGCAGAGCGGGACGATCGTCTCGCCGCGCTGCGCCTCGTCCTCGAGAGCGCGTTCGACCAGGATGCTGGCGACGCCGTGACCCTTGAAGGCGGGATCGACCTGGGTGTGGGGGAAGACGGTGCGGCCCTCCTCGTCCGTGTAGAAGGCCGTGAAGCCCGCGGGGACGTCATCGAGGAAGACCTCGTACCTGTCCTCGCCGCGTTCGACGCGCACGTTCAGCTCATCCGACATGGCTCTCCTCTGCTCGCGTGCTCCCACGCTAGCCGTGGGCGGGCGGTCTCGGGCTGCGTCATCCGCCGAGGACGCCTGCGTCGGATGACGAGGGTCGCCCGCTGGATGTGGCCAGCGTCGGGCAGACTCGAGGGATGACCGCATCCCTCACCGAGCTCGCCCGCACAGCCGGGGACGATGCGGACGCGCTGTACGACGCATTCCTGGAGTGGAGCGTCGCTCGGGGCATCGAGCTCTACCCCGCGCAGGACGAAGCGGTCATCGAGCTCGTCTCGGGTCAGAACGTGATCCTGTCGACCCCCACCGGCACGGGCAAGTCGCTCGTCGCCGTCGCCGCGCACGCCGTGAGCATCGCGCGGGGCGGGCGCAGCTACTACACCGCGCCCATCAAGGCCCTCGTGAGCGAGAAGTTCTTCGCGCTCGTGGATATCTTCGGCGCGGAGAACGTCGGGATGGTCACGGGCGACTCCTCGGTCAACCCGGATGCGCCGATCGTGTGCTGCACGGCGGAGATCCTGGCGAACCTCGCCCTGCGCCACGAGGCGGATGCGCCGGTGGACCAGGTCGTGATGGACGAGTTCCACTTCTACGGGGAGCCCGACCGGGGGTGGGCCTGGCAGGTGCCGCTGCTGCTTTTGCCGCGGGCGCAGTTCCTGCTGATGTCGGCGACGCTCGGCGACGTGACCGAGATCGCCGCCGACCTCACCCGCCGCACCGGGCGCCCCACCGTCGAGGTGACGGGAGTGGAGCGCCCCGTGCCGCTGCACTTCTCCTACGCCCGCATCCCGATCCAGGAGCAGGTCGAGAAGCTGCTGGAGGAGAACGAGGCGCCGGTGTACATCGTGCACTTCTCGCAGGCGCAGGCGATGGAGCGTGCGCAGGCGCTTGCGAGCGTGAAAGTCGCCACCCGCGCGCAGCGCGACGAGATCGCCGAGGCCATCGGCGGCTTCCGCTTCACGACGGCGTTCGGCAAGACCCTGTCGCGCCTCGTACGCGCGGGCATCGGCGTGCACCACGCGGGCATGCTGCCGCGCTACCGACGTCTCGTCGAGACGCTCGCGCAGCGCGGGCTGCTGCGCGTGATCTGCGGCACCGACACCCTCGGCGTGGGTATCAACGTGCCCATCCGCACCGTGCTGCTGACGGCGCTCACCAAGTTCGACGGCACCCGGATGCGGCAGATCACCGCGCGCGAGTTCCATCAGATCGCCGGTCGTGCCGGTCGTGCGGGCTACGACACCGCCGGCACGGTCGTCGTCATGGCCCCCGAGCGGGAGATCGAGAACGAGCAGGCGCTGCGCAAGGCCGCGGGCGACGCCGCCAAGCGCAAGAAGATCGTGCGCAAGAAGGCACCGGCCGGCGCCGTGAACTGGGGCGAGGGGTCGTTCGAGCGACTCGTGCAGGCCGTGCCTGAGCCGCTGGTGCCACAGATGCAGCTGACGGCGGCCATGCTCATCAACGTCATCGCCCGCGGGGGCGACGTCTTCGCTCATGTGCGCTCCCTCGTCTTCGACAACCACGAGCCCCGAGCGCGCCGCTACGAGCTCGCGCGCCGGGCGCTCGCGATCTTCCGCACGCTCGTTGCCGCGGACGTCGTCGAGGTGTCGGACGGCCGCATCCGGCTGACGGTCGACCTCCAGCCGAACTTCGCGCTCAACCAGCCGCTCTCGCCCTTCGCGCTCGCCGCCATCGAGCTGCTCGACCCGGATGCGGCGCCGCCCGCATCCGCCGCGGCGGTCGCTCCGGTCGGAGAAAGCGACGAAGGTCGGAGGGTCGACGGCGAAACCTCCGACATCCGGCCGGATCTCCGACCGGCGCGCACCGCCGGGTCGGGTCATTACGCGCTGGACGTGGTCAGCGTCATCGAGGCGACCCTCGACGACCCGCGTCCGGTGCTCGCGCAACAGGAGTTCAAGGCGCGCGGCGAGGCGGTCGCGGCGATGAAGCGCGACGGACTGGACTACGACGAGCGGATGGCGGCCCTCGAGGACATCACCTATCCGAAGCCGCTCGCCACGCTGCTCGGCGAGGCGTTCGAGGTGTTCGCCTCCAGTCAGCCCTGGGTGCGTGACTTCGAGCTGCGCCCCAAGTCCGTCGTGCGCGACATGTTCGAGCAGGCGTTCTCTTTCGCGGAGTTCGTCTCCTGGTACCAGCTCGGCCGCAGCGAAGGCCTCGTGCTGCGCTACCTGAGCGACGCCTACCGTGCGATCCGGCAGACGGTGCCGGCCGAGGCGCGTACCGAGGAGCTGCTGGATGTGATCGCCTGGCTCGGCGAGCTCGTGCGGCAGGTGGACTCGAGCCTCGTCGACGAGTGGGAGCGGCTCGTGAACCCCACGGACGTGGCGGGCGAGCCGGTCGTGCCTCCCGCGCCCCCCTCGGTCGTGGCCAACCGTCGCGCCTTCGTCGTGCTCGTGCGCAACGAGATGTTCCGGCGCGTGCAGCTCGCGGCGCTCCAGCGCGACGACGATCTCGTCGCGCTGGATCCGGATGCGGGCTGGCCCGAGGCCCTCGACGCCTACTACGACGAGCACGACGGCGTCCTCACCGGCGCCGGCGCGCGTTCGCCCGCGCTCTGCACGATCGACGAGTCGGACGCGTCGCGCGGGCTCTGGCGCGTCGAGCAGGTCATCGATGATCCGGCGGGTGACCACGACTGGCGCATCCGCGCGGTCGTGGATCTGGCCGCATCCGCGGAGACCGGCGCCGCCGTCGTCACAGTGAACGAGCTCGTGCGGCTCTAGCCGCCCGCGGCGGCGGACGCGTTCACCAAGGCCGCCACCGCACGGCGACCGATCCGCCGCCGTCCTCGCCGTCGCCGGGCGGGGTCATCCCCTCGATCTCGATGACGCACCAGGGCGCCACGCGCGTGCGCTCGCCGACCGACAGCGTCGCGCGCCCGCCGCCGCCCCACGCCAGGGCGACGTTCGCGTCGGCAGCGGCGGCCACGCCGACCGACACCCCGCAGACGGACTCCTGGGTGCCGCCGGGCAGCGTCTGGGTCACGCCGACGCCCTGCCAGATCAGCAGGACCGCGGCCGCACCGGCCACGACCGCGCCCCCCACCAGCGTGCGCCGCCTCATCGGACGGTCTCGGGCGAGACGGCAACGACGGTGCGCGATCGGGCGCAGGACATCGAGATCATCATCGGAATCTCCCCCTCGGCGTCAGTCTGGCATGTGCGGGCCGCGTGCGTCGCGCATCCACAGGCGGGAGTGCGCGGGTGGGTGTTCTCGGTCAGACTGGGGTCGTGCGGATGAGGACTGGAACGATCCTCGCGGCGATCGCGGCACTCGCGGTGCTCGTGGGGTGCGCCCCGGCGCAGCCGACCCCCACCCCCTCGGCGACCGCGGCCTCCAGCCCGACTCCGACTCCGACGCCCACCCCCACCGATCCGGCCGCGTCCCTGACGCTCGAACACCGCGTCGGGCAGCTGTTCATGGTCGGCACGGATGCGGGCTCCCCCGACCCGACGGCGCTCGCCGCGATGGCGGCACCCGGAGTGGGGGGACTGTTCCTGCGGGGCCGTTCCTCGGCGGGAGCGGCCGCCACGGCTGCGCTGGTCGCCACCTTCACCGCGGCCGAGCCCGCGACCGGTCCGCGGGCCTGGATCGCCACCGACCAGGAGGGCGGCGATGTGCAGGTGCTCTCGGGCGACGGCTTCGACGCGATGCCGACCGCGCTCACGAGCGCGAACGACGACGACGCGACGCTGCAGGACGACGCGACCCGCTGGGGTGCGCAGCTGCGCGCCGCCGGCGTCGACATGAACCTCGCCCCGGTGGCCGACATCGTCACCGGCCCCGACACGGCGCGCTCCAACCAGCCCATCGGCGTGTACAACCGGGAGTACGGCTACGACCAGGCGATCGTCACCGCTAAGGCCGGCGCGTTCGCCCGCGGCATGCGCGCCTCCGGCGTCCTTCCCACGTTCAAGCACTTCCCGGGGCTCGGGCGCGTGACCGGCAACACCGATTACGCAGCCGACGTCGTCGACACCGAGGTGAGCGCGGACGCCGCGGACGTCGCGGTGTACCGCACGCTCCTGGCGGAGGGGCCGGCGACCGTCATGATGTCGACCGCGGTCTACCAGCTCATCGACCCGTCGGCACCCGCCGCGTTCTCACCCACGGTCGTCACCTCGCTCCTGCGCGGCGAGCTCGGCTTCGAGGGCGTCGTCATGACGGACGACCTGTCGGCCACCGCGCAGGTGGCCCGCTGGTCTCCCGCCGATCGCGCGCTGCTCGCCGTCGATGCGGGCGTTGATCTGCTGCTGGTCTCAGCCGACGCCTCCGTGTTCCCCGAGATGTACGCCGCGGTGCTCGAGCGCGCGCGCACGGACGCCGCGTTCGCGGCGAAGGTGGATGCGGCGGCCGCGCGCATCCTCCGGCTGAAGGCGAGCTTCGCCCCCGCGCGATGAGCATGCCGCGAAAGGGCCGCGTTCGCTGGGATTTGCCTATGCAACTCCTCTCGTTCACCTGGGTGCGGTTGGGTGCTGCCTCGTGCCCCCACGCCGTGCCGTCCTCTCCCGTTCCCTGCCCGCCGCCGCCCTCGCCGTCATCACGGCCTTCGGTGCACTGACCGCGACGGTGCCCGCAGCGGCGAGCACCGCCCGGGTGCCCGCCGGCGCGTCCGCCGCGGATGCACTGCGCGCCGCGACCGCGGCGAACTCGCTGCCGCTGCTGATCTCCGAGATCGCGCCCGACAACGCCGGCACCCCCAACCTCACGGGCGGCACGGTGGGCGACCAGGACCAGTTCGAGTTCGTCGAGGTGACGAACCTCTCCGACCAGGCCATCGACCTGCCGTCGGCCGGCTACACGCTGAGCTACATCTACAACGCCACCGGCTCGTCCACGGAGGGCGCAGACGCCAAGGCGCTGAAGATCTCCGAGACCTCCGCGGTCATCCCCGCCGGAGCGAGCGCGCTGTTCTGGCTGCAGTACACGAGCGGCACCACGGTCGACAGCACGACGTTCACCGATGCGGACTTCCGCGCGCACGTCGGCGCCGCGAACGACGTGCCGCTGTTCCACCTGACCGGCCAGGCCGGCCTCGCGAACACCGGCACCCGCGGCATCCGCATCGAGCAGGGCGGCCGCACCGTCACGTGGTCGTCGTACACGCGCGAGTCGGCCGCGAAGGGGCGCTCGACCCACTTCGCCGTTGCGGCGGACTCCTCCTCACCGGGCGCCGTGTCGCTCGGTGAGGCCGCCTACACGGCGGGCACCGTGACGGACGCTCAGAAGGGCATCACCGGCACCCCCGAGCCGTCGCCCTCGCCGACCGCGACGGCATCGCCGACCGCGAGCCCCACCGCCTCGCCCACGGCATCGCAGGTCCCCAGCGCCAGTCCGACCCAGAGCGCCCCCGCGGTCGGGCCGGGTGCGGCGGGCAACGCCGCCGCCTACTTCCCGCTCACGATCACCGAGATCATGGGCAACAACCCGGGTGACGACCTCTACGAGTACCTCGAGGTCACCAACACCACGGACCAGCCGATCGATCTGCAGGCGGCGGGCATCAGCATTCGCTACCACACCTCCCGGTGGAACACCGGCACCGATCAGCCCGTCTTCCGCGGCAGCGGAGACGACGCGACGGCCACCGTCATCCCCGCGGGCGGCGTCGCCCTGTTCTGGATGAACTACGCGGCCGGCAGCACGCAGCGCGGCATGAGCCTGCAGCAGTTCCGCGACTACTACGGGCTCGGCGCGGACGTGCCGGTCTTCCGCTTCGGCAACCAGGCCGGGTTCGCCAACGCCGGCGATCGCGGCTTCAGTCTCGTCCGCGGCGACGCACCCGTGAACCGGGCGTGGGTCGGCAAGGGCAAGATCGACGACAACGGCGGCGTCGTGCAGTTCGCCGTCCCGACGACCATCGGCGCCGTCGATGCCGACGTCGTGGCCGAGAACGCCCCGCGCACCCCCGGTCGCGTGAGCCTCGCCCAGGTGACCAGCGCCCTGCAGCGCCCGACCGACCCGAGCCTGCGCTCGCCGATCCTGCAGATCACCGAGCTCGCCCCCGACACGGTCAACGTGGGCGGCGGTGACGGCTACGAGTTCATCGAGGTGTACAACTCCTCGAACGCGCCCGTGAACTTCGGCGACTACACGGTCAACTACCTCTACACCGACAACGCCCTGACCGGCCCGGTCACCTCCAGCGCGCTGCAGTGGGCGGCCGACCCGTCGGACACGACGATCGCCCCCGGTCGCGCGATCGTGCTCTGGATCAAGAACGGTGGCAACCAGGCACTCACGGCGGCCGACTTCAACGCGCAGTTCTCGACCTCGCTCACCGCGGGCGTCGACCTGCTGCAGATCTCTTCCGGCGGTATGGCCAACGGCGGATCGCGCGGCATCCAGATCGCGACGAACACGGGCGACGACATCAGCCGCGCCTACTATTTCGCGGACGACCAGACCACGCCCACGACCGCCATCCAGTATGCGTGGAACCCGGTGGACGGCGAGGCGCTGTGGCGCCCCAGCCCCGCCGACGGCGTCGTGCAGACGATGACGCGGCTCGCGACGCCCACGCCGGGCGCGGTCAGCGCCGATCAGGTGCGGGCGGGTCTCGCCCCCGCTCCCACCGCCGGCAGCGCGCCGACGATCACCGATCGCACGGGACTGCCCGAGACCCCCGAGACATCCGGCCTCGACCTCGGCTTCACGATCAGCGACGACCAGCAGGTGCGTACCGCGCGGCTGACGCTCACCGACAACCTCGGTGCGGTCATCACCAAGAACCTCACCCGGGCGGCCGACGACCGCTACGACTACGCCGTGCCCGGCGCCGACCTGTTCGGCAAGCGCTGGGTCGAGTACACGGTGTCGGCGACCGACGGCTTCCAGAGCAGCGTGCTGGGTCCGATCCGCGTCCCCCTCACGCCCGCGCCCGCCGATCCCGTGCGGGTGAACCTCGCCGACGGCCAGTTCGTCGCGGGCCCCGTGCGCGTGCAGGGCACGAGCGACACGACGCCCGGCGCCCTCGCCCTCACGGCCGACGGCGCGGCGCTGAGCCCGCTGACACCCTCCCTCGAGAGCGCCCCGGTGTTCGCGTTCGAGGCCACGGCCACCGACGCGTTCTTCCGCAACGGCGTCAAGCTGGGCGACGACGTGCTGAAGATCTTCGACGAGGGGTACTACTCCCGCATCGTCACGGTCGACACCGCCGTGCCCGTCACGCGGGTGCGCAAGGACGATGCGCTGACGATCACCGTCACCTCGGGCACCAAGGCGTACCCGGTGGCCGATCCCCACGAGAACAACGACGATTTCTCCGCCATGAACTTCCGTCTGGCGCTGCCGGACGGGCGGGTGCTGCATCCGGTCGCGTGCGCCACGATCAAGGAGGCCGACGGCACGGTGACCGCCCCGGCCCCCTTCACGTGCCCGACCGGTCAGACCCGCGTGAACTTCAGCGACGACTCGCTCGTCTCGATCGATCTGACCTTCGCCCTGCCCGCCGACGCGTTCACCTCCGCGGCGGCGCAGTGGGACACCACCGCGGTCGCCGACGGCGCGCACCGCGTCGGCGTCAGCGACGGCGTCGCCGCGATCGAGCGTTCGGTGCTCGTGGACAACACCGCGCCGACGATCGACACGGATCTCGTCGAGGACTTCCTGTACCGCGGCGACTTCTCGATCACGGCCGTGCCCACCGACGCGGGCTCGGGAGTCGCGTCGCTCACCGCGACCGTCGACGGGGTGCCCGCCACTCTGCCGATGACGGCGTCCTCGCTGACCCTCGTGCCGGGCACGCACACGGCCGTGTTCACGGCGCGCGACGCGGTCGGCAACACCGCCACGCGCACCGTCACGTTCCGCACCGCCGACGAGCGGCCGGGCGTCGTGCTGAACGCCCCCTCCGCCGAGGGCACCGTCGAGGGCGACAGCGCGACGCTGACGGCCACCGCCACCTCCGCGGAGGCGGATGCGCTGGATCTCAGCTTCCGCGAGGGCTACCGGGCCACGCCGGGTCAGGGGGGCGTGCGCGTCGCGACCGGCACCACCACCGACAGCCGCGCGCTCGACCGGTCCGGTGCGAGGGCGCTCAGCGCCGAGGAACTGGCGACGCTCGCCACCACCGACGGGCTCGAGGTCGCCGCAGCCAGCGGCACGGCGCTGCCGTACCAGCTGTTCACGGTCGACGTGCCCGCGGATGCGGGAGCAGACGCCCTCGCCCGCGTCGCGTGGGAGGGCCGGGCCAACGCCGACGCGAAGGTGCAGCTGTACGTGCGCCGGGTCGACGGCTCCTGGGAGCAGGTGGACCGCTACCTGACCACCGCCGGGGCGCCGACATCGTTCGCCCTGCGCGCGCAGGTGCCGGTCTCCGGTCACGCCGAGGACGGGAAGCTGACCTTCCTCGTGCAGCACTCCGAGGGCTTCGCGGGCACGTCCCGTTCGGCACGTTCGGATGCGGTCGCCCCCTACAACGCCGGGGCCACCGACCGCAGCGCGTACGACTTCACGATCGGCTGGGAGTCGGACACGCAGTACTACAACGAGAACCAGGGACACCGCGCCGGCACGACCGGCGACGACGCCTACTACCGCCACCAGGTCAACATCCACGACTTCCTGCTGGCGCAGCGCGACAACCTCAACCTGCAGTACGTGATGCACACGGGTGACATCGTCGACGACTACATCGCCACCGAGCGCGCCGCCGGCAACGACGACCCCGAGTACGAGTGGAAGAACGCCGACGCCCAGTACGCGCGCTTCGACCAGGCGGGTCTGCCGTACGGCGTCCTGGCCGGCAACCACGACGTGGGCCACGCGGCGGGCGACTACGCGAACTACGCGAAGTACTTCGGCGCCGACCGCTACGCGGCCAACCCCTGGTACGGCGGCTCGTACAAGGACAACCGCGGTCACTACGACCTGATCAGCGTCGACGGCGTCGACTTCCTGATGCTCTACATGGGCTGGCCGTCGGTGAACAACACCGCATCCAACGACGAGGACATCGCGTGGATGAACGAGGTGATCCGTCAGTACCCGGAGCGCAAGGTGTGGATCGACCTGCACGAGTACATGCTCACCACCGGAGGGCTCGGACCCATCCCGCAGCGCATCTTCGACGAGGTCGTGAAGGCGAACCCCAACGTGTTCGCGGTCAGCTCCGGGCACTACCACGACGCCTACACGCGCACCGACCCGATCGACGACGACGGCGACGGCGTCGCCGACCGCACGGTCTACTCGATGCTGTTCGACTACCAGGGTCTGCAGGAGGGCGGTCTCGGCTACCTGCGGCTGCTGCACTTCGACAACGAGGGCGGGCGCATGATCGTGCGCACCTACTCGCCGTCGCTCGACGTGTTCGACTCGCAGGATGCGTCATTGATCACCCCGGAGGGCATGCAGGAGTTCGAGGTGCCCTACTCGGCGATCGGCCTGCGCCCGCAGGAGAAGGTGCTCGCGGCCGACTCGTTCCGCGCCGACATCCTGACCGGGCGGGAGATCGGCGCCGTCCCGCAGGCGCCGTCGGGCACCGCCTCGTCGGTGATCTGGTCGGGTCTCGAGCCGGGCCGCCACGGCTGGTACGTGTCGGCCACGGGTCCGCAGGGCGGACAGCAGTTCTCCGAGGTGCGCACCTTCACGACGGTCCCCGCCGGACAGAACCCCGGGGGCCCGGGCGACGGCGGCATCGATACGCCGGGAACGGGCGGGGAGAGCCCGCAGAACCCGGGGGCGGGCGGCGAGAACCCCTCGCTGCCGGGCTCCGGCGGACAGAACCCGGGCGGCGCCGCCCCCGGCGCGCAGCAGCCCGGCCCGAGTCTGACGGTCGGCTCCGCGCAGATCGGCCGCGGCCAGCAGCTGCGGGTGACCGCGAGCGGACTCGCACCCGGCGTGGCCTATCGCCTCGTGCTGCACTCGGAGCCCGTGCTGCTCGCGACCGTGACGGCGGATGCGGCGGGTGCCATCGACACCAGGGTGCTGATCCCCGCAGACACGCCCGCCGGGGCGCACACGCTGCGCCTGGAGGCATCCGCCGCACCGGGCACGGCCCTCGCGACGATCGCGCTGACGATCACCGACGGGCTCGCGGTCACGGGCGGCCAGCTCGCAGGGACGGCGATCGCCGCCCTCGCGGGTGTGCTCCTGCTCGTGGCGGGCATCGCGGCGGTGCGGGTGCGCCGCCGCCGCATCGGCTGAGCTCGGCCGCATCGGCCGCATCATCCACATGGGGGATGCGGTCGATGCCGGCTCGGGTCACAATGGGCCGATGCCGACCTACCTGGGGTTCCTCCGCGCCATCAACCTCGGCGCGCGGCGCGTCTTCCCGAAGGACGACCTCCGTCGCGTGGTCTCCTCGCTCGGCTTCGACGACGTCGCCACGCATCTGAACACGGGCAATGTGCGCTTCACGACGCGCATGCGTTCCCGGACGCGCATCGAACAGGCGCTCGAGAAGGCCTTCCACGACGACCGCGGTTTCGACGTGCCCACGATCGTGTTCACCCGCGACGAGTTCGCGGCGCTGGCGGCCGACGCACGTGCGCTCTCGGAGGCCCGACCGCGCCTGGCCCGCCACTACGTGTACCTGCTCAGGGAGCCGCTCCCCGCCGAGCAGGCGGCGGCAGTCGAGGCCACGAGCGGCCCGCGCGGAGAGATGCGGGTGATCGGTCGCGCCGCGCACGCCCTGCTGGCACCCGGGTACTCCGAGGGCACGGTCGACCCGCTCTCCGCGGCACCGCTGCTCGGGACGGCCACCAACCGCAACATCAACGTCGTCGGCGCGCTCGCGGACCGCTGGTGCTGAGCCGCCTCGTCGCGGAGCCGGGTGAATTGTCGATGTAGCCGGCTCTCGGCGTCTTTTTCCCGGAGTAGCGTCGTAGGAGGGCGACAAAAGCGCCCGACGTCTCGCGGGGCACCACGCTCCGCAGTGAGAAGCGAGGAGTTCGCGATGAAGGCTGCACGTTACTACGACCGGGGGGACATCCGGATCGAGGAGATCCCCGAGCCGGAGGTCGAGCCGGGCACCGTCGGCATCGATGTCGCCTACTGCGGCATCTGCGGCACGGATCTGCACGAGTACCTCGACGGCCCGATCTTCGTGCCGCCCGCCGGCCACCCGCATCCGATCTCGGGCGAGTCGGCCCCGGTCACGCTCGGACACGAGATGTCCGGTGTGGTGTACGCGCTGGGCGAGGGCGTGACCGACCTGAAAGTGGGCGATCACGTCGTGGTCGAGCCCTACATCATCCGCGACGACGTCGACACCAGCGAGGCCAACATGGCCTATCACCTCTCTCCCGACATGAACTTCATCGGCCTCGCCGGACGCGGCGGCGGCCTCGCCGAGAAGATCGTCGTGCGCCGCCGCTGGGTGCACCCGATCGGCCCCGACATCCCCCTCGACGAGGCCGCCCTCATCGAGCCGCTCTCGGTGGGTTACCACGCCTACGAGCGCTCGGGAGCCAAGGAGGGCGACGTCGCGCTCATCACCGGCGCCGGCCCCATCGGCCTGCTGACCGCCGCCGTGCTCGCGGCCAAGGGCGTGACCGTGGCGATCTCGGAGCCGAGCGCGCTGCGTCGCGAGAAGGCGCTGCAGACCGGCGTCGCCACGCACGTGTTCGACCCCCGCGCGGTCGACGTCGTCGCCGAGATCAAGGCGCTCACCGACGGGCGCGGCGCCGACGTCGCCTTCGAGTGCACCTCGGTGCAGCCCGCCCTCGACACGCTGTTCGAGGCGATCAAGGCGACGGGCGTCATCGTCGTCGTCTCGATCTGGGGCCACCCGGGAACGCTCGACATGCAGAAGCTGGTGCTCAAGGAGGTCGACGTGCGCGGAACCATCGGGTACGTCAACAGCCACCCGAAGACCATCGCGCTCGTGCGCGAGGGCAAGGTCGACCTGAAGCCCTTCATCACGGGGCGTATCGGCCTCGACCACCTCGTCGACGAGGGCTTCGACACGCTCATCAACAAGAACGAGACCGCGGTCAAGATCCTCGTCGACCCGCGCGCCTGAGTCCGACCCCCTCACCGACCTCCGCCGCGGCGGAGGTCGGTGAGGCTCGTTACGCTGGAGGGGTGAGCTCACCGCATCCGTCCTCGTGGGACGTCCCCCCGGACGAGTGGGCTCCGCCCGAAGACGAGCCACCGTACGACCCCTATGCCGAGGGCGGATGGGTCCCGCCCGACGACGGCTGGGTCCCGCCCGAAGACGCGCCACCGGCTGCGCCCCGCCGCGACTTCACCGGGCAGGACCCGCGGGCCGTGCTGCACGAGGTCTACGGCTACGACGCGTTCCGCGGCGACCAGGCCGACATCGTCGACCATGTCGTCGGCGGGGGCGACGCGATCGTGCTCATGCCCACCGGCGGCGGCAAGAGCGTCACGTACCAGGTGCCCGCGCTCGTGCGGCCGGGTACGGGTCTCGTGGTCAGTCCCCTCATCGCGCTCATGCACGACCAGGTCGAGGCGCTGCGGGCCAACGGCGTGCGCGCGGCCTACCTCAACTCGACCCAGACGCCCCCCGAGCGCCAGCAGGTGGAGCGCGCCTACGTCGCGGGCGAGATCGACCTGCTGTACGTGGCGCCCGAACGCCTGAACCTGCCGGCGACCACCGCCCTGCTCCAGCGGGGCACCCTGAGCGTCATCGCGATCGACGAGGCGCACTGCGTCTCCCAGTGGGGGCACGACTTCCGCGCCGACTACCTCGCGCTGGGCGGGCTCGGCGAGCTGTTCCCCGGTGTGCCGCGCATGGCGCTCACCGCGACGGCCACCCACGCCACGCACGGCGAGATCACCGAGCGGCTGCGCCTGGGCGACGCCCGCCACTTCGTGGCGAGCTTCGACCGGCCCAACATCCAGTACCGCATCGAGCCGAAGGTCGATCCGCGACGCCAGCTCGTGTCCTTCGTGCGCTCGCAGCCCGAGGGCGCGGCGGGCATCGTCTACGCGCTCAGCCGCAAGAGCGTCGAGCAGATGGCCGAGTACCTGCGGGGCCAGGGCGTCGACGCCCTGGCGTACCACGCGGGTCTGCCGGCCGAGGTCCGCGCGGCGAACCAGTCGCGCTTCCTGCGCGAGGACGGCGTGGTCATGGTCGCCACGATCGCGTTCGGCATGGGCATCGACAAACCCGACGTCCGCTTCGTCGCGCACATCGATCTGCCGAAATCCGTCGAGGGTTACTACCAGGAGACGGGTCGCGCCGGACGCGACGGCGACCCCGCGGTGGTCTGGATGGCGTACGGGCTCGGCGACGTCGTGCAGCAACGCCGCCTCATCGATCAGAGCCCCGGCGATCGCACGTTCAAGATCCGCATGGGCCAGCACCTCGATGCGATGCTCGCGCTGTGCGAGACGGTCGAATGCCGCCGGCAGAACCTCCTGAACTACTTCGGGCAGCGCTCCGAGCCGTGCGGCAACTGCGACACGTGCCTCACTCCGCCCGAGATCTTCGACGGCCTCGTGCCCGCCCAGAAGCTCCTGTCCACCGTCGTGCGCCTGCAGCGCGAGCGCAACCAGTCCTTCGGTGCCGGGCAGATCATCGACATCCTGCGCGGCGCCGACACCGACCGCATCCGTCAGCAGCGCCACAATGAGCTCGCCACCTACGGCATCGGCGCCGACCTCAGCGACCAGGACTGGCGCAGCGTCGTGCGCCAGCTGCTCGCCCGCGGTGTCCTGGTCGCGCGCGGCGAGTACGGCACGCTCGCGCTCGGCGACGAGGCGGGCGGCGTGCTGCGCGGCGACACCCCGGTGCGGCTGCGCCGCGTCGTCATCGGG
>JASCPH010000054.1 GCA_029959545.1 Microbacteriaceae bacterium PS02066
CCACTCCGCGATCGGCAACATCACCCCGAACACCTACGAAGCCGCCCACGCGGCGACCGCGTCCGCTACCCTCGCGGAAGCGGCATAACCGAACCGACACCGTGTCCACGATCGAGGGTCAAGGCCCCTCAAGGCGATTCGAAGTCTGATGCAACGTCGCGGCTGGGCGACCGAAGAGCAAGAGTTTGTTAGCCAATGGCTAGACACCGTTGCCTCGTTCCGCGAAATCAGGCACGATCTTGTGCACTCTCACTGGCTGTACTTCGGCGAAGACCACTCGAAGTACACGCTCGAGGCCCGAGATTGGAAGTTCGAGGACGGGCCGGTAGAACTAGCGGCACTCCGCGCGCGCGTTGTCGACGGTGAACGCATCCTGGGCGTGAAAGGTCAGGTCGCTGATCTGGCGATCGCTTACCTCTGGTCGTTGCCGCCGGGCTCTCCGCAACAGTAACCGTCGACCTCGCCCCTTGCTGGCTCGTCAAACGTGCCCTCGACGAGGCATGGCGTGGGGCTGATCGGTCTGCACCCGCCGGAATCGATCGTTTCCGGCGCGTGCCCGTTCTGCGACCGTGAGCAGTTGCCGATAACGCTGTCCGGAAATCCCTTATGGCAGGGGCTTTTTCCACTCGGAGCCTCGAGGGCTCGAATGGCGATCCATCGACTCGGAACCCGTCATCGCCGCTACGCCAATACGTTGAGTCCCAGCCCGATCGTGAAGGCTGCGAGGAGCACGACAGCCACGATGCCCGCGAGAGTCCGGGTGCTAAACGTGGTGCGCAGGAGAGCGAGCATTTTGACGTCGACGAGGGGGCCGACGAGGAGGAGGGCGACGACTGATCCTGCGGAGAAGAATGACGCGAACGACAGGGCAAAGAACGCATCCACGTTCGAACAGATCGATACGACCATCGCGATCAAGATCATTGCCACGATCGACATGACTGGATTGGATCCGACAGACAGGAGAACCTCACGGGGGATTAGCACCTGAATGGCACCGGCTAGTGCGCAGCCGATCACGAGTGCGGGCATGACTGCGCGGAACTCGACGACGAACTGGGTGAGGCTGCGCCGACCGCGGCCACGGCTGCCTGACTCGTGGGCGGCTCTGTCGCATGTATCACGGAACTGGTCAGTGAGTAGAGTTCCCGGATCGGGGTGACGGCTGTACAGCCAGCCGATGAGGTTGGCGATCGCGTAGCCGCCGAGAAGGCGCGCAATCAGGATGCCGTCATCGAATCCGAAGGCTTGGTGGGTCGTGAGAATGACGATCGGGTTGACGATCGGGGCTGCGATCAAGAATGTGAGCGCATCCGGGACAGTGAAGCCGCGCATCAGCAGTCCCCGAGCAAACGGCACGTTGCCGCATTCGCAGACCGGGACGAACATGCCCAGGAGCGAGAGCACCATCCGACGCAGCCATGCCCGTCGAGGCATCCAACGTTCGAGCACCCCGGCGGGAATCCACACCTGCACGATGATCGACAAGACCACGCCGAGCGTGACGAATGGCATCGACTCAATGAGGACGCTGACAGCGAGTGTGAGGCCGTCCTGCGCGCGGGTCGGGAGGGAAACCGGGAAGAACGTCGGCGCGAAAATTTCGATCAGCAATAGTGCCGCAATCACGCACACGCCGACACCGACCATCGCCCACGCAGCACGCGAGCGAGCAGCAGGAGGTGCCCCGCTGCTCGCCCTGGTGGTCACCTGCTCCGGGTCAGGCAACCGCGTCACTCGTGCTCGACTCATCGCAGCCCGAATGCGCCACCGCTAACCAGGATGAAGATGCCCAGACCGATCAGAACGAGCGGGAACAGCACGTGTTCCCAACGTTCCAGGATCTCCGCGATCGGTCGACGAGTAGCGATGAACTTTGCGACAACGACCAGGACCGCAACGAGGGCCAGGAACACCACGCAGTACGCGACGACCGCGGCGGGACCCACGCTGAGGAACACGGGGACGTAGACGCCGATGTTGTCACCGCCGTTGGCGAAGGTGACCCCGGCCACAGCCCAGACCGCGACCTTTTTTCCTTCGATCTTGCCCTCGTCGTCATCGTCGTCGTCGCGATTGCGCCACGCCTGCCATGCCGCCCAGAGACCCAAACCCAGGGGGATGAGGCCGAAGTAGGGAATGACTTCAGGAGGGAGGAACGCTCCTGCGCCGAGAGCAACGAGTACGGCGGCGCCGAGGATGCCAGCGAACCCCAAATACTGTCCGAGCAGAATCCGGGTCGTTGTACCTCGTTGGCCCGCACCTCGGGCGAAGAACAGCGAGAGCACGATGATGTCGTCGATGTTCGTTACCAGGAACAGACCAACTGCTTGCAGGATGGAGAGGAAGATCATGCGCTGACCTCCATCGTGCAGCAGTCCGCAACTGTGCACGTGGGGTCGATGCACTCGGCCTCGTGATCCACGGCCAGGGTCGTATCCAGTAGAGCGGTCAGCGCCGTGGTCAGCCGAGGATCTGCGACCTCGTATCGAGTGCGCCGCCCCTCGGGCTCTGCCACGACGATGCCGCAGTCACGGAGGCACGTGAGATGGTTGGAGACGTTCGATGGGCTCAGGCCCAGCTCGCGGGCGAGCGCCGCCGGATAGATCGGGCCGTCAAGCAGCGACATAAGAATGCGTGATCGCGTCGAGTCGGCCATAGCGCGGCCGAGGCGATTCATCACGTCCAAGCGAGTAGTAATAGTCAGCACTCAATGAATATACACGCTTGGATGTATTATCGAGTGCGGCGCCAGATCCTCCGAATGGGCGCGATCCGAAGCGTCTGGACTACAAACGCTCAACGTCAGGAATCCCCTCGTGCACACCTCATCACTCCTACCGGAGCACCGTGCTGGCGCCCGCCATACCTACCGCATGAGTGGCGCCTGGTGAGGCGGGATCGAGGTCGGAGGCTGGTTGTTGCGCTCCTGGTCGCATTCAGCATGACGGTGATCGACCAGGGTTCGAAGGCTCTAGCCCTGACCCGGCTCAGCGAGCACGAGCGCATTCCCCTAGTTGGTGACCTGTTGGGCCTCCAGCTGGCATTCAATCCCGGCACAGTCATGTCGCTCGGGTCGGGGAGCACGTGGGTGTTTACTGTGATCGGAACCACAGCGACGATCGCACTCCTCTACGCTGCGTGGCGATCCAAGTCGATCGCGTGGGCGGTCGCTATCGGATTCGTCTGGGGCGGAGCAGTGGGCAACCTCATCGATCGACTCCTTGCCCCGCCGGGATTCGGCGTCGGTCACGTGACCGATTTCCTCGCCTACGGCAACCTCTTCATTGGCAACATCGCGGATATCTCCATCGGCATCGGCGTCGGCCTGGGCCTCATTCAGATCATCCTGAATCCCCGCCCTGAGCTTCCCCGTGGACAGTCTCCTGGTGCCTGACCTCCGCAAACTCATCTCGTCTTTACCGTAGTCATCTGTTTGCCATGTCCGCGTGAATCTCCTCCCCGTGCTGGGACGCTCGCGCTGCATGGGTCACGCGAATATGGCTTCAGCGCCCGCCGAAATCGATCGATTTCGACGGTCTTGCCACCGATTTCGATCACCTGCGCGACACGCCGGCACGTGGCCTGCCGATACCCCCTGCCGAAACCTAAACGCCCCGATACCTCGGCTGTAGCGTTTTCGGCATGGCACACGAAGTCGGGTACGCCCGAGTCTCCAAGCGCGAGCAGAACCCCGACGCTCAGGAGGCTGAGCTGCGCGCCGCCGGCTGTGAACGGGTATTCGTCGACCACGGCGAATCGAGCCGCTCCACGGACCGCCCGCAATGGCTCGAGTGCTTGAACTATTTGCGAGCGGGCGACATTCTCAAAGTGCGACGTCTCGACCGTCTCGCCGGTAGTGAACGCATCCTGATCGAGACGCTGCAGGACCTAGACGCGCGGCAGGTGAACCTCGTCAGCCTCACCGAGCCCATGATCGACACGACCACGCCGATGGGCCGAGCTCTCTACGGCATCGTCGCGGTGTTCGCGCAACTCCGCGTCGATACCATCCGGGAAAACACCCTCCGCGGTCTCGACTACGCGCGCAGTCAGGGTCGTGTCGGCGGCCGTCCGAGCGTGATGACGCCCGAGCGGATTGCTGAGGCCGAGCGCATGCGTACCGGGCAGCAGAGCTGGGCAAGCATCGCGCGCGTGCTCGGGTTCGGAACTTCTAGCGTGCGACGAGCACTCGTCCGATAGTGATCACTATGGACGAGATAGAATTCCCTATCAGGGGTGATAGATATGGCGATCTCAGAGGTTCCGGACTGGGCCCGTGCGGCGGTGTCCGCGCGCCATCGGAAAGAGATGGCTGAGCTGGACTACCGGCGCGAGCTGCGCCGGTTCGACCAGCACGGATACAGCCAACGCGAGATCGCCAGATGGCTCGGGATGGCCCAGCCGTCAGTGCTCAGCGCACTCCGCACGGCCGCTATGGTGACAATGCCTCTGGACGGATTCTCCGGCGCGACGCCGTACGAGATATGCCAGCGCTATGCCGCCAGGTTCATCGATCGGGCGCAGCTCGTGGACGAACTCACGCGGTTCCCCTACGTGCAAGGCGGCCATACCGACCGGTATGACTCGCTGATCGTCGATCCGCCTGGCACCTGGTCGGAGATCGCCGACGCGGCGCGCCGCGGCCTCATCAGTGACGACATCTACGAGACCGTGTTCAATCGCCGACACTTCTCGACCGCGCCCGAAGCGCCGGCGGTCGGCCCCGAGGAACCGAGCCCGAAGCAGTGACCACGAATGGCTCCCCCGAGTTGTACCGCGCCTCAAGACGAGCAAGCTCGTAGAGCACGGCGTTGCTCAAGAAGTCCGACAGGGAGCGGTGTCCTTCTGCGACCATCGTGTTGAGCATGGCCGCCCGCATACGCTCATCGAGCGATAGATCGACGTAGAAAGAGACCTTCCTGGGCTTCGGTCGCCCAGTCCCGGTCATAAGGAGAACCGTTCGACGCATCGATCAATGGATTCGTACGCTGCCTTCGCTTGCTGAAGGTGTTCGCGTAGAGATGACAGATCGGTGCTGCCCGTAGTGTTCGCTACTCTCGTGATCTGATTCACGTTGCTTGCGATGTTCGAGATGAGTCGCTCGATACGGAAGAACATCTCCAGAGCATTCCTTCGATCGGTGGCCGTCTCGCCGGGCTCGGGTGAAAGTGCCGACTCGACGAGTAGTGGGCCTTGACCCCGGATCGTGGACACGGTGTCATTTCGGTTATGCCGCTTCCGTGAGGGTAGCTGATCTCGCGGCCGCGTAGGTGTTCTCGTAGCTGTTCGGGGTGAGCTGGCCGATCGCGGAGTGGCGTCGGCGCGTGTTGTATCGGTTCGTCCACCGGAACACGGCCCGGTAGGCGGTGGCTTGATCGGGGAACGCCGACGCGCCTTGGAGGAGCTCGCGTTTGAGCGCGGCGTTGAAGCTCTCGGCCAGCGAGTTGTCGGCGCTCGTGCCCACCGCGCCCATGGACTGGGTCACCTTGACCCCTTTGGCCACAGTTTGACCACAACTCCCGGCGCGAACGACGATCGAGGTGATCACATAGATCACAAAGATCACCGGAACTGCACGAGTGTGAGCGCCGACGAATCCAGGCGATGAGGCGCAAATCTGACTGAAAATCGTGAGGTCACGGGATCGACGCCCGTCGGAGCCACACGGACCGTCGTTACAACGGTCCCAGAAACCCTCGCCTAGCTTCTACATGGCGGGGGTTTTGCTTTTGTGTGCTGAGGGCGAAGTTTCCGCCTCGCGCACGACGCTCCAATCCCCCGTCGTTGAGCGAGCGAAGCGAGTCGAGACGCCTCTGACGGTTGCCGGCGGCCCGCGCTCTGGAGGCAGTTGGGCCGGTTTGGGGCCGGCGTCCGGCCGAAGGTCCCTCGCAGGACTGACAGGGAGATCGAGCGCGAGATCCTTCCCGTCGCACTGCGCTCCGCCGCCGGCCCGTATCGGAGCGGATGGCGGGCTGAGCGAATGCGGATATCTCTGATGCGCAGGGGTGCGTTTCGTCTCGCCGCGCTCGCTCAACGACCGGATGCGGGGCTACCCGCCGTCAGCGGCTGGTCGGAACTGCTCAGGCGGGTTCGGTGATGCGGACGAGACCGCAATTCAGGCACGACCACGCGACGAGGAACGCCTCATCGTCCAGGATCTCAAAACGCAGCGCGTCGCCACAGGTGGGGCACACCCACGGGCGCTGTCGAGAGGTCACGCCTCGAGCGTAGAACCGCTCAAGGCCGCGAGGGTCGGCGCGAGATCAGCCGTCGATGTTGTTCGGATCGACGTTCACGCCGAAAGTCACCGCTTCCGCGCCGATGGGAAATATCCAGCTGCAGGCGATGGAGCCATCTTCCATGGTTTCGTCCGACAGCTCGAGGCCCGCGATCTGCGCCCACACGACCGCGCCGATCGCCTCGCACGAGGGGTAGCGCGAAGGCACCCCGTCCACCGAGAACGAGCCCGCCTATCCGCCGCGCGTTATCCACACCACGTAAAGTGGCCGCAGATACCCACCCGAGCGATACCCCCTAGGGGTATGCTGGGCGGCGGAACGGAGCACACATGATCCAGCGCATCGAGTTCGGCCGCACCGAGCCCAAGGCGGCCTGCGCCTGCGGCGGTCACGGCGACCATCACGCATCCGAGCCGGCAGCCGAAAGCGCCCAGGAGATCCTCGTCACCGGGATGACGTGCGCGCACTGCGTGAAGGCCGTCACCCAGGAGCTCACCGCGATCGAGGGCGTGACCGACGTGTCCGTCGACCTGCAGGTCGGCGGCGCGTCGCGCGTCACGTTCCGTGCCGCATCCCCCGTCGACGCGCAGGCGATCGCCGCCGCCATCGCCGAGGCGGGATACTCGCTGGCCTGAGACCCCACGCGCGCTCGCGAGACTGCATTGTGTTCACGAGATCACGGGTAATGACAGTGATCTCGTGGTGAAAGTGCAGTCTCGCGGAGCGGCAGAGCGTCACACCCGTGCCGCGAGCGCGAGGGCGTCGTGCGGAGCGCGGCCGCGCGCATCGTTGTCGAAGTAGACGTACCCGTCGCCCGACCACCCGCTGATCCGCTCCGCCCAAGCATCGAGCTCCGCATCCGAGTATCCGCTCGCGTACAGGTCGGTGGAGCCGTGCAGGCGTGCGTATGCGAAGGATGCGGTCTGCTCCCCGAATCCGGGCCAGGTTCCCGCGGAATCGGCAGCGACCAGCGCCACGTCACGCTCGCGCAGGAGGGATGCGAGCGCCGCCGACTCGAACGAGCGCGCACGCGGCTCCAGGGCGTGGCGGAGCGGACGGTCTTCATCGATCTCGAGCCACGCGCGCCCCTCGACCCGCGCATCATGCCGCCGGGCGAGCTTGAGAGCGACGCCCGTCGACGTGGGCAGGCGCGAGAGGAAAACGTCGAGCACGTCGGCGTCGAACTCCTCCCGCTCCGGAAGCTGCCACAGCACGGGGCCGAGTTTCGCTCCGAGCGCCAGCACGCCGGACGCGAAGAAGTTCGCGAGCGCCTGATCGACGTCGCGTAAGCGGAGCATGTGGGTGATGTAGCGCGAGCCCTTGATCGCGAACACGAAGTCTTCCGGCACCGCGTCCCGCCAGTGCTGATAGCTCGTCGGCCGCTGCAGCGAGTAGAACGATCCGTTGAGCTCGACGCTCCGCATCCGCTCGCCGACGTAGGCGAGTTCCCTCGCGTGCGCGAGCCCCGCGGGGTAGAAATCGCCCCGCCACGACGGGTAGTTCCACCCCGAGATCCCCACGCGCACGTCGCGACCCATCGCCCCTCCTTCGCGCCCGCGACGCTACGGTGACGGATGCGGCCGGCGCGCCCGATGGCGCCCCGGCGCACGCCGTGCTATTCGAGCCCGCTGCGTCCCACGAGACTGCATCTTTTGCACGAGATCACGGGTAATTACAGTGATCTCGTGGCGAAAGTGCAGTCTCGCGGAATGAGCGGTGGGGGATGAGCGAGCCGCGTCAGCTCACCGTCACGAGCGTGCGCTGCCAACCGGACGAGCCGTCCGGGGCGACGGGCGCGGGTTGCTCGATCTGCAGCTTGCCCGCGGCATCGATCGCCCGCACCGTGATGTAGTGCGAGCCGGGCGTCGCATCCCACTCGAGCACCCACTGCACCCAGGAGTCCTTGTTCACGGGCGAGGAGAGCGTGGCACGTTGCCACTCGCCATCGTCGATGCTCACCTCGACGGCCGAGATGCCGACACCCTGCGCCCAGGCCATGCCGGCGATCGGCACCGTGCCCGCCGCGACCGGCTTGCCGATCTTCGGGGTGTCGACGCGTGAAGACAGCTTGATGGGGGCGCGATCGCTGTAGCCGCGGGGCGTCCAGTAGGCGGTGTCGGCGGCGAAGGTCGAGACCTTCAACTCCTCGACCCACTTCGTCGCCGACACGTAGCCATAGAGGCCGGGAACCACCATCCGCACCGGGAAGCCGTGCTCCAGCGGCAACGGTTCGCCGTTCATCGCGACCGCGAGGATGGCGTCGATGCCGGGGTCCGTGAGGGATTCGAGCGGAGTGGATGCGGTGAAGCCGTCGACGCTGCGCGAGAGGACCATGTCGGCGCCGGACTGCACGCCGGCCGCGGCCAGCACGGTGCGCACCGGCACGCCGAGCCACCTCGCGTTGCCGACGAGGTCTCCGCCGACCTCGTTCGAAACGCACGTGAGCGTGATCACGTACTCGTCGAGTCCGAGAGCGATCAGGTCGTCGAAGCTCAGCTCGACGCGCTTGTCGACCATCCCGTCGACGACCAGGCGCCACGTGTTCGGATCCACCGTGGGGACGGTCAGCGCGGTGTCGACGCGGTAGAAGTCGGCGTTGGAGGTGAAGAGCGGGGAGATCCCGTCGACGTCGAGCTCCGCGCCCTGCGGGATCGGGACCGTCGTCTTCGGCGCCGGCAGCCGGAGCGCCTCGCGGATCTGCCGGATGGATGCGGTCGTCGCGTTCAGCGCCCGCGCTCCGAGGCCGACCACGACGGCGGACGCCGCGACGATGCCGGTGAGGATGAAGAACCCGCGGCGGTCCAGCTGCACCTCCGACGGCGCGGTTGCCGGCGCCGGATCGGACGGCGCGGACTTCGGACGCCGTCCGGGGGACGCGAAACGCGGCCCCGAGCCGCCCGCGCCCGCATAGCGGGTCCCTTCAACAGAGCTTGTGGCGGCACCATCCGCTTCGAGGGACGCGGGATGCGGCGAAATCGCCCCGGGGGCAGCATCACAAGTCCCTTGAACAGGCGAGGTGGTTGCCGCGGCAGCGGCAGCCAGCTTCCACCGACGTAGGCGGCGGGTGAGCAGCATCAGCATCCAGATGCCGACGGCGGCACCCGCGACGCACGCCACTCCGGCGAGAGCACCCGCATCCGCGCGAGTGACGACGGCGGCGGTGGCGAGGGCGGCGGCGAGCGCGAAGAGCACGACGCCCCAGAGCGGCCCGAGCGTCTCGACGATGCCGATGACGGCGGCCGCGATCACCACGGCCACCGCGAGGGAGGCGAGCAGCACCGCCTTGTCGGCGGTGCCGAACGTCGAGATCGCGAACTCCTTGAGCGGGCGCGGCACGATGTCGATGACGAACGACCCGACCGCGATCAGGGGGCTGGTGCCCCGGGAGACGAGGGCGGCGACCGCCTCGCTCACCGCGAGGAAGGCTGCCGCCGCGACGAGTCCGGCGAGCGAAGCCCAACCCCACGTCGTGCGCATCCGCAGTCGTGTCATGGTCGGTCTCCGCTCGCCGGTCCGGCGCGTCACGCCGGAGTGTCGTCACTGTTCAGGGGTCACATCGGGGGCATCAGCACCGAGTCGATGAGGTACACGGTCGCGTTCTTGGTCTTCACGCCACCGCAGATGACCTTGGCGTCGTTGACCATGATGTTGTCACCGCTGCCGCTCACCGTCACGTCCTGGCCCTCGACGGTGGTGTGCGTGCCGTCGATGGCGCTCGGCGCGATCTGGCCGGGGACCACGTGGTAGGTGAGGATCTTGGTCAGCGCCGCGCTGTCGGTCTTCAGCGAGTCGATCGTCGCGGCGTCGATCTTCGCGAAGGCGTCATCGACGGGCGCGAAAACCGTGAACTCGCTGCCGTTGAGCGTGTCGACGAGGTTCACATCGGGGTTCAGCTGGCCGCCGACGGCCGAGACGAGGGTCGTGAGCAGCGGGTTGTTGGATGCGGCCGTCGCGACCGGGTCGAGCGACATGCCCTCGACCGAGCCCGCGCCGCTCGGAACCATCGCGGCGTAGTCGGCGCAGCCGGCGCCGACGAGGTCGGATGCGGCATCCATCGTCTTGCTGGGCATCGGAGCTGCCGTCGAGGTCTCGGGCGCCATGGTGCTCTCGGGCGTGCCGGCAGATCCGCCCGCACAGCCGGCGAGTGCGAACCCGGCGACGGCGAGCAGGGTGAGGCCGCCGAACAGGTGCTTCTTGTTGGTGCGCATGATGTCCTCCGAATCAGAGAGTCGCTGTGTGCCGACTCGTTCAGAACACGTCCCGGTGCCGGGAGCGAGGCCGCCGCACTCTTGCGGCGTACATGCTCTGTTCGGCGTGCTCCGTGAAACGGATGGGAAGAATTTCTAGCGGATGCGCGCGGCCCTCCCGGAGACCACGATTCCGCCGCTGGAGGTCACGTCCACATCGAGCATGCTCGGCCGCCCGACGTGTTCGCCTTGACGGATCCGGATGCGCCGCGGAGCGAGGCCGCGGCTGCGAAGGTAACCGCCCGTCGCCGCGGCGGCGGCTCCGGTGGCCGGGTCCTCTGTCACGGTGCCGACGGGGAAGATGTTGCGTGTGTGCCACTGCGTGTCGTTCTCGGGCCAGAGCACGATGATCGTGGCCGGCCAGTCGTTCACATCCAGCAGGCGGCGCGCGGCGGCGGGGTCGAAGGAGAACGCGTCGAACACGGAACGCTCGGCGAGCACGAGCAGCGGATGCCAGTTGCCGCCGTACGCGAGAGCGGGCGGATACGACGGATGCAGCGCGTCGCGATCAATGCCCAGCAGGGCGACGAGCTCGTCCAGCGTCTGAAGCGCCAGCTCGGCGGCATCCGGTTCGACGCTCGTGAACGAGACGATGCGCCCTCGGTCGTCCGATCGCGTTGTGATCTCTATGCCGCCTACCGCGGTCTCGAAGACGAATCGACCGTCACCCTCCCTCTCCGCGAGCGCTGCGGCCGTGGCGACCGTCGCGTGACCGCAGAAGGGCACCTCGGCGATCGGCGAGAAGTAGCGGATGCGGCGCGCGCCGCCCGCATCCGTGGTCGTGAACGCGGACTCGGCGTACCCGAGCTCGGCGGCGGTGCGCTGCATCCGCTCGTCGCTCCAGCCCTCGGCTCGGCGCACGACCCCCGCCGGATTGCCGCCGGCCGGGTCGTCGGAGAAGGCGGCCCAGTGCTCGATCTCGCTCACGGTGCCACGCTACCCACGCCCGGACGCTCCGGCCCCGGTCCACCCGGCTTTCGGTGGACCGGTCTGAGCTCAGCCCTTGAGGTCGGGGAAGTCGCTCTCGCGGAACTCGGAGCCGATGCGCTCGGATCCGGCCGCCTCCTCGCGCTCGCGCAGCTCGACGCGGCGGATCTTGCCGGAGATCGTCTTGGGCAGCTCGAAGAACTCCACCCGCCGCACCCGCATGTACGGAGGCATGTGCTCGCGCGCGTGCGCGAGTATGCTGCGCGCGGTCGCCGCATCCGGTTCCACGCCCGCAGCGAGCGCGACGTAGGCCTTCACGACGTTCAGCCGCACCGCATCCGGGGCGCCGACGACGCCGGCTTCGGCGACGGCCGCGTGCTCGAGCAGGATCGACTCGACCTCGAACGGCGACACCTTGAAGTCGCTGGCCTTGAACACGTCGTCCGTGCGCCCGACGAAGGTCAGGAATCCTTCGGCGTCCCGGACGGCGACATCGCTCGTGTGGTAGTACCCGTCGTGCTCGACCTTCGCGGTGCGTTCGGGCTCTCCGATGTAGCCGGGCGTGAGGTTCAGCGGCCGCACGGGAGCCGTGGGCAGACAGATCTCCCCCTCGTCTGAGACCTCCCCGGTGAGCGGATCCAGCAGCACGATCTCGACGCCGGGAAGCGCGCGCCCCATCGATCCAGGCTTGAGCGCTACACCGGGGGTGTTGCCGATGACGGCCGTCAGCTCGGTCTGGCCGTAACCGTCGCGGATCTGGATGCCCCACCAGCGCTCGATCGTGGCGATCACCTCGGGGTTGAGCGGTTCCCCGGCCGATAGCAGCTCGCGAAGCGCCCCCGGCTTGTGCTCGAGGTCGGCCTGGATGAGCATGCGCCACACGGTCGGCGGTGCGCAGAACGTGTTGACGCCCGCGCGATCGAGCTCGCCGGCGAGCGCCACCGCGTCGAACCGGCGGTAGTTGTAGACGAAGACGGTCGCTTCGGCGATCCACGGCGAGAAGAACAGACTCCAGGCGTGCTTGCCCCAGCCGGGCGCACTGATGGTCATGTGCACGTCGCCGGGGCGAACGCCGATCCAGTACATCGTGCTGAGATGACCCACCGGGTACGAGACGTGGGTGTGCTCGACCATCTTCGGGCGCGAGGTCGTCCCGGAGGTGAAGTAGACGATCGCGGTGTCGGTGGAGTCCACGACGACCCCGGGGCGCTCGTCGGATGCGGCGTCCGCATCCGTGAACGAGGCCCAGCCCGCTCGGTCGCCGCCCACGACGACCCGCACGAGGTCGGGGTCGAGCGCGTCGAACTTCTCCGCATCCGCCGCATCCGCGATCACGACACGGACACCCGCGCGCTCGATGCGCTCGGCAAGATCGTCGGGGCCGAGCACGACCGAGGTCGGCAGGAGGACGGCGCCCAGCTTCATGATGGCGAGCATCGCCTCCCAGAGCTCGACCCGGTTGTCGAGCATCAGCATCACGGCGTCGCCGCGGCGCACGCCCTGCTCGCGCAGCCAGTTCGCGACGCGGTCGGAGCGTACGCGCATCTCGTCGTACGTGCGCGAGGCCTCGGTGCCGTCTTCCTCGAGCACCCGCAGTGCGAGGCGGTCGTTGCCCAGAGCGATCTCGTCGAACCAGTCGACGGCCCAGTTGAAGTGGTCTCCGACATCAGGCCAGACGAACCCGGCGCGCGCGGCCTCGATGTCGTGGGAGTGGGCGAGCAGGAAGTCCCTGGCCTCGCGGAACGCGCGGCCGGCGGCGGAGTGGAGCATCGTGTCTTCGTTCTCGACGGGGAGAGGATGCGGCGCGCACGAGCAGGCTCTGGCACCGTCCGGTCAGTCTAGGACGGCGTATGTGCGGGCCGCGGCATCCGTTTGCGCGCGGGGCCCGATAGCATCGGTGCGGTCGTCGCCGCCAGGGGGAGCCGACCGCACGGCACCGGGGGATTCATGGAGACGACCAGACGAGCACACCGTGGACGCCGCTCGGTTCTGCGCCGACGCAGAGCGCTCACCGCGGCCGTCGGCGTCCTCGCCGTAGCCCTGATCGCCGTCGGCGTCGTTGCCGTCGTGCGCGCGGTGAACTCGGCGCCGACGCCGACGCCGTCGGCTCAGGCCGCCGATCCGTCCACCCCGACGCCGACGCCCACCCCGACGCCCACGCCCCTCACCGCGAGCCAGCAGCTTCTCGCCGACAGCGACGACCCGGCGGCGTGCGCCGTGAGCTTCGCCGGCGACGCGATCACCGAGCAGCCGCAGCTGCAGTCGCAGGGCAAGCTGTACGCCTATCTGCCGATTCCGCGCCGCGAGGGCGCCGTCTTCGCGGGGTGGTATGCCTCTCCCGCCGATGCGCAGGCCTTCACGATCGCCGCGCGCGTGAATGGTGCCGACGTCGTCACGTGCACCGACGACGAGATCACGCTCTATGGCGCATGGAAGACTCCCGACGAGGTGGCGAGCGAGGACGTCGGCGTCCCGATCCTCATGTACCACCAGTTCACGACCCGCCCCGAGGGCGAGGACGGCTGGCTGAAGGGCAACTACGCGTACATCAACGACTTCGACGCCCACATGGCCCACATCGCCGAGAAGCAGTTCTATCTGCCGACCTGGGACGAGCTCAGCGCCTTCATCGACGGCCGGCTCTTCCTTCCGCACCAGTCCGTGATCGTCACCGACGACGACGCCGACCAGACCTGGCTGGAGCTCGCCGTCCCCGTTGTCGAGAAGTACGGCGTGCTGACGACGTCGTTCGTGATCACCGCTGCGCGGCAGGCGCCGTCACCGGGACTGCATGTGCTCCAGCGTTCCCACACGCACGACATGCACACGGCGGGCGAGAACGGCAAGGGCCGGATGGTCAACTATTCGGTCGACCAGATCGTCGCCGACATGAACACCTCCGCCGAGATCCTCGGCGCGAAGGAGGTCATGGCCTACCCCTACGGCCACTACAACGACACGGCCAAAGAGGGGCTGCGCCAGGCCGGCTACGAGATGGCTCGCACGATCGAACCCGGCTACGTGCATGCCGGGACCGACAAGCTCGCGCTTCCGACCGTCCGCATCAACTACGGGATGGGCCTGCAGGAGCTCATCAACCTGATCGGCTGATACCCGCCGGTCAGATCTCCCCGGGCGAGATCGCCTGACGGTCGATCTCCTCGACGAAGTACCGGGCGCGCGAGGGCGCCGGGCGCGGCGACGAGGCGCTGCGGGGTGCGTAGACCACCAGCGAGTGGAACAGGAAGCGCACCACGAAGGCCGCCACGAGGGTGACCGCGGTGGCGATGACCACCGAGATGTGCCACGTAGAGATCATCAGCGTCGTGATCGGGATGCGGATCAGCAGCTCGATGTTGTTGAACGAGAACGACTTCGCGAACCTGCTGCCGATGCCGGACGCCTGCTCCCGCATGTCCTGGAAGACGAACCGCTCCTGCAGCAGGAAGTTGGCGATGATCGTCGTCTCCGCCGCGATGATCATCGCAGCGAGGTCCGTGATGCCGGCGTGCGAGAGCAGCCAGACGATCGCGACATTGGCCACCGCTCCCAGCGCGCCGATGAGCGCGAAGGCGGACATCTTGCCGAAGCGGAGCATGGCCAGCTGCGCCAGGAACGAGATCCCCTGCGAGAACGAGGCCTTCGAGGCGCCCGCGAATCGGTCAGCGAACGCGAACGGGATCTCGGCGACGCGCAGCGAACGACGCGCGAGGATCTCGAGCAGGATCTTGAACCCGCGGGGGCGCAGCTGATCGAGATCGATGGCGCGCCGGTCGACGAGGAAGAACCCCGTCATGGGGTCGGTGACCTCGCGCAGGCGGATCGGGAACATGGCCTTCGTCACGACGGTCGAGCCGCGCGACACGATGACGCGCGAACGGTCGGCGAGACCACCCGCGGTGCCGTCGGCGGTGTAGCGCGAGGCCACCACGACATCCACGTCGCCGTGGAGGTAGCGCGCGACCAGCCGCGCGATGTCCTCCGGCGGATGCTGCAGGTCGCCGTCCATGACGATGCAGACGTCGCTGGGGGCGGCATCCAGACCCGCGACGACGGCGCCGCTCAGACCGCCCGCCGGGTCGTCGCGATGGATGAGCCGGACGGGGATGCTGGCGGTCGCCGCCACGCGTCGGATGACGTCGGGCGTCTCGTCCGTGCTGTCGTCGACGAAGAGGATGTCGACGCTGAAGCCCTTCGCGGTTGCGGCGACCCGACGCACGAGCTCTGCCACATTGGGCGCCTCGTTGAACGTGGGGACGATGACCGTGACCTGCATGTGCACCGCCTGATGGAAGCTGTGAACGCCCGAGTGCGGGCGACATTGCTCATCCTGGCACGCTCGTGATGTCAATTCCCTGGGGTTGAGCATCCGCATAGGAATCCGCTAGCCAACTCGTAACCACCCGATCACGAGCCGTTTACCCGTACGCTGGAATCCATGAGCGAAACGGGATCCGGCATCACGATGTTCGGCGCCGAGTGGTGCCGCGACTGCCGCCGCACGAAGGCTCAGCTCGATGAGCTGGGCGTGGAGTACACCTACGTCGACCTCGAGGCCGACCCCGCCGCAGCGGAGGTCGCCCGCGAGATCTCCGGTCGCACCAACATCCCCGTTGTGGTCTATCCCGACGCGACCCACCACGTCGAGCCGTCCAACGCGGACGTCGATGCGAAGCTGCGCGAGCTGTCGATCATCTGAGCGAGATGACGACCCGTCGGCGCGTGGGACCGCTCCCCGTACACTGATTCCGGCTTCCGCCGGAATCAGCACGTGAACCGCACTCCATCCCCCGCATCCCGCCGAGACATCCAGGGCCTGCGCGCCCTCGCTGTGCTCGGCGTCGTCGGCGGCCACGCCGCGGGGTGGCCCCGCGGCGGGTTCGTGGGCGTCGATGTGTTCTTCGTCATCTCCGGCTTCCTGATCACCGGCCTGCTGCTGCGCGAGGTCGAGACGACGGGGCGCGTGCGCCTCGCCCGCTTCTACGGGCGGCGAGCGCGGCGACTGCTGCCGGCCGCCGCCGTCGTCCTGGCCCTCACGGTCGGCGCCGGCTTCGTCGTGTTCAACGCCGTCGTCGCGGAGCGCACACTTCACGACGCGGTGTCGTCCGCGCTCTTCGCGGCGAACTGGCACTTCGCGGCGGACGGCACCGACTACTTCCACGCGACGGATGCGGCCTCCGCGCTGCAGCACTGATGGTGGGACCTAGGTCCCTATCCGACCGCGCGCGGGCGGAGGAGGGTGGAACCAACAAACACACACAGCCCCCCAGGTTCCGGCCCCACACCGCCGCTCCGAGGGATCGAAGGAGCACACCTCTCATGGCCACCATCACCGCAAACGTCCGGGCGCAGGTCGCTGCCAAGCCGATCACGGCAGAGGCGAGCGTCGTCACCAGCCTCGCGGCTCGACGCACCGTCGCCATCGCACGTTTCGCAACCGGCTTCATCTTCCTGTGGGCGTTCCTCGACAAGACCTTCGGCCTGGGCTTCTCCACCCCGGTCGAGCGAGCCTGGATCAACGGCGGCACCCCCGCCCAGGGCTTCCTCAACAGCGAGGCCGTGAGCGGCCCGTTCAAGGGCATCTTCCGGGCGATCGCGACACCGCTGACCGACGTCCTGTTCATGGCCGGCATGCTCGGCGTCGGACTGGCCGTCATGCTCGGCATCGGGATGCGGGTCGCCGCCGTCGCCGGCAGCGCGATCATGCTCTTCATGTGGATGGCGGAGTTCCCGATGATCTGGGGCACCGGTTCCACCAACCCGATCGTCGATTACCACATCATCTACGCCCTCATGCTCATCGTTTTCGTCGCACTTGCGGCCGGCGAAACGTGGGGCCTCGGCGCCCAGTGGCGCAAGCTGCCCATCGTGCAGAAGAACCACTGGCTCATCTAGCCGACCTGCTGGCCGCGTGACGGTGCGGCGCTTCCTCGCCCGGGGAGCGCCGCATCGTCATGTCCGCACGTCCACGCGCTCTCCGCCCCGCGGTCCGCTCCCGGACCCGGGGCCTCAGCATTGTCCGAGAGACCCGAGATGTCGCGTCCGCGGCCCCGCGACGACAACGCGCGTGCCTCGACCAAGAGGATGCGGGAGCGAGGGGCCGGGGGCAGGGGTCAGGAGCGGCGCTGCTCGGCGCGGTAGACGGCGGCCTGGGTGCGCCGCTCCATGCCGAGCTTGCGCAGCAGCCCCGACACGTAGTTCTTGACCGTCTTCTCGACCAGGTTCAACTTCTCGCCGATCTGGCGATTGGTGAGCCCGTCGGCGATCAGGTCCAGGATCTGCCGCTCGCGCAGGGTCAGGTCGACCTCGGGAGCAGCATCCGCATCCGCTCGCGAGCGGACGAGCTCGGCGGCGCGCGTTCCGGTGAGAGTCTTGCCCGCGGCGACCTGGCGGATGCTGTCGAGCAGCCCGTTCGCGCGGATGTCCTTGAGAACGTAGCCCGCAGCGCCGGCGAGCACCGCGGCTTCGCTCGCGCGGTCGTCGTCGAACGCGGTGAGGATCAGGCACGCGATCTCCGGATGCGCGGAGCGCACGTCGCGGCAGACGTCGATGCCGTCGCCGTCGGGCAGGCGCATGTCGAGCACCGCGACGTCCGGGCGCACCGCAGCCACGCGCGGCAGCGTCTGGGCCGCCGTCGACGCTTCGCCGACGACCTCCATGTCGGGGGCGGCGTCGATGAGGTCGACAACCCCGCGGCGCACGAGTTCGTGGTCATCGAGAACGAAGACGCGGATCATAGGTCGGCCTCCTGCCGTGAGCTCTCGTCATCGGATGCGGCCGCCGGAGCGGCCAGCGGCACGCTCCACGCGGCGAGGGTGCCGCCGCCGGGGCGCGGCGCGAGTGCGAAGGTGCCGCCGCGGGCCTCGGCCCGCGCCTGCAGGTTGCTGAGGCCGCTGCGCCGTTCCCGGGCGGGGTCGAGGCCACGACCGTCGTCGCCGACCTCGATGACCATGCGGCCCTCGCGCACCTCCACCCGCACCTCGGCGTGCGAGGCGCGAGCGTGCCGGACGACGTTCGAGAGCGCTTCGCGCACGACCGCGGCCGCCTCCGGTGCGAGTTCGGTGGGGACATCGTGATCCACCGGACCACGGAACACGAGCCGCGGCGGCTCCGCGAGGAGGGCCCGATACTCGCCGACGACGTCGACGATGCGATCGCGTAGCGTCACGCCGCCCACGTCGTCGTGCTGCAGCGCGAAGATCGCGGTGCGGATCTCGGCGATCGCCTCATCGAGGGCGTCGATCTGCGCCGAGAGCCGGTCGCCCAAGCGCGGATCGTCGACACCGGCCGAGACGACCTGCAGCTGCATCCCGGCGGCGAACAGGCGCTGGATGACGTTGTCGTGCAGATCGCGGGCGATGCGGCCGCGGTCCTCCAAGACCGCGAGCCGGTGACGGTCGGCACGCGCGCGGCTGAGCTCCCCGGCGAGATCCGCGACGGAGGCCAGCGCGGTCGTGCGACGGATGTCGTCGTCGCTGAAGGGCCGTTCGCGCAGGTGCCGGGCCAGCAGCACCCCCACATCCGCACCGTCCTGTCCCCCGAGGCTCACCACGAACGCGTCGCCGAACCGCACGGTCTCCCCCTCGAACGTGGGCAGCGCCACCTCGGGCAGGACGGTGGCCCCTGTCGACAGCAGGGCGCGGGCGACGCGATCGTGGCCGGGCAGTTCCACGCTCTCCAGCTGGCGCGCCATCGCGTCGCCGCGCACGATCTGCAGCCGCACGGTGCCGCGTTCCGTGGAGGTGATGATCGCCACGAGCGCCGCACCGGTCAGTGTCGGAAGGTGCTCGGCGAGCAGTCGGTAGGGCCGCTCGTCGTCAACCTCGAGAAAGGCCGCACGCACCTCGGCGGTCGCCGCAGCCCAGCGCTCCCGCATCCTCGCCGCCTCGTACAGGCGTGCCTTCTCGATTGCGATGCCCGCCGTCACGGCGAGCGAGCGCAGGAGCTCCGTGTCTTCCTCGGTGAAATGGCCGTCCGGATGCTCGGCCAGGTAGAGATTGCCGAACATCTCGTCGCGGACGCGGATCGGGACGCCGACGAAGCTGTCCATGTGGGGATGGTGCGGGGGGAATCCGGTGAATCGCGGATCGGCGGCGACGTGATCGACCCGCACGCTCTCGGACACGATGTCTCCCAGCAGGCCGCGCCCGCGCGGCGGGTGCCCCATCCGCGCCGCGGTCTTCTCATCGATCCCGACGTGCACGAAATCGACGATCGCACCGTCGGCGCCCAGCACGCCGATCGCGCCGTATCGCGCGCCGACGAGGTCGACGGCCGACTCGACGATCTCGCGCAAGACGGAGTGCAGATGGATGTGGCCGACGATCGCCGCATTCAGCGAGAGCAGGCTGCGCAGTCGCGCCTCGATGTCGGCCACGGTCTCCTCCCCTGGTGTCGCGCCCCAGTCTAGGTGCGCCCCCGTCGGTGCCCGCCGGCCGCCGCCGTGACTACTGCCCCTCCCGCCCGTCCCCCCTCCCGCCCGTCCCCCAGCCCCGTCCCCCCTCCCGCCC
>JASCPH010000055.1 GCA_029959545.1 Microbacteriaceae bacterium PS02066
CGGCGCGTCCCGCCCCGCCGGCACCGCCCGCTGCCCCCCGCGCAGGGGAGGCCGCGGCCGTTCAGGTTCCCCCGGCGCCGGTGCCGGTGCCGGGGGCCGAACCCGCACCCGCTGCACCCGCCCCAGAAGCCTCGGCGCCGTCCGCACCCGTCGCGGAGCCGACGGCACCGTCCGCGCCCGCGCGTGACATCCCTGCGGGCCCCGTCACGGTGCAGCGGCTGCGTGACGCATGGCCCGAGGTCCTCGGCCGCCTCGAGGCCATCAGCCGCAGCTCGTGGCTGATCGCGACGGCGGCGCGCGTCGCAGCGCTCGAGGGCGACATCCTCACCCTCAGCTTCCGCAGCCAGAGCGACATCGCCGCCTTCAAGAAGCGCACTGCGGGCGCCGGGCCCAGCGAAGACCTGCGCCAGGCGATTCAGGGCGTGCTCGGCATCCGCGTGAAGTACATCGCACGCCACGACCAGGACACCGACCCTGCCCCGCCCGCAGATGTGGCTCCCGCAGCGCCCCCCGCCCCGCCCCGTGCGGAACCGCCCGCACCGTCGGCCGAGCGCCCGGGTCCCGCTCGTGCATCATCGGCGGCTCCGGTCACGGAGTGGGCCGTGGCGCCGATCCCCGCCTCGGATGCGGGCGAGTCGCCCGCCGCGCCCGTCGCGCAGCTGGCCGTCGACGACGAGCCCGAAGACGCCCAGGCGTCTGCGACGCGCACGCTGACCGTCGCGCCCCCCGACGGTGCCGTGTTGCCCGCTGCCGAGGTGGCGACCTCGTTCGATCCGGAAGAGCCGGTCGATCCCGCCGACGAAGAGATGTACCCGACGGATGTGGCGGCCATCCCGCCCGTCGTCCCCCCGCCCGCTCCGGTGCGCTCCGCGCCGGCCGACGGCATCCAGCGCTACGGCGAAGCCGTCGTGCGCCAGGTGCTCGATGCGCGCTTCGTGCGTGAAGAGCCCTACCAGCAGCCGACGAGGTTCTCCTGATGTACGACGGCATCGTCCAGAACCTGATCGATGAGTTCGGGCGCCTGCCGGGGATCGGTCCGAAGTCCGCTCAGCGGATCACGTTCCACATCCTGCAGACGCCGAACTTCGACGTGTCCCAGCTCGCCCAGCTCCTCGTCGAGGTGCGCGAGAAGGTGCGCTTCTGCGAGATCTGCGGCAACGTGTCGGAGCAGGATCGCTGCGCGATCTGTCGCGACCCGCGGCGCAACGAGACGCTCATCTGCGTCGTCGAAGACGCGAAGGACGTGGCGGCGATCGAGCGCACGCGCGAGTTCCGCGGTCTCTACCACGTGCTCGGCGGCGCGATCAGCCCGATCGCGGGTGTCGGTCCCGACGACCTGCGTATCACGCAGCTCATGCAGCGTCTCGCCGACGGAACGGTTCAGGAGGTGATCCTCGCCACCAACCCGAACCTGGAGGGCGAGGCGACGGCGACCTACCTGAGCCGTCTGCTCACGACGCTGTCGATCGGCGTGACCCGCCTGGCCTCCGGTCTCCCGGTCGGCGGGGACTTGGAGTACGCCGACGAGGTGACGCTCGGGCGGGCCTTCGAGGGCCGCCGCGCCGTCTGAGCGACCGGCGTCAGCGGCCGCGTCCGGGACCGTCGTAGCGCCGCAGCTTCGCACGCGAGCGTGTCACGCCCGACAGCGACGCCCGCACGGGCTGCCCGAGGTACAGGCCGAGCGAGGCGCCGACGGCGAGGCTGATCCCGATGACGGCCGCGTTCACGAGCGTCGCGAACCCGGTCATCATCACGGCCGTGTCGCCCGCGGACTCGACGACGCCGAGAAGCCCGCGGAACACCGCGGCACCCGGCACCATGGGCAGGATCGCCGCCGTTGTCACCGCCACGGACGGAACATGGAACCGGAAGGCGATCACGATGCCCACGAAGCTCGCCACGAAGGCTCCGATCCCGCTCGCGGCGGCGACATCGAGTCCCGCTGCCCCGGCGATCGTGTAGCCGCCCCAGGCGACCAGGCTGAGCAGTGCGCTGACGGCGACCACGCGACCGCCGGCGCCGTTGAAGACGGCGACCGCGATCGCGATGATCGATGCGCCGACGAACTGCATGAGCGGCGGTCCGAGTGGCAGTGCCGTGTCGGGCGGCTCCATCGCGAGCCCGATCACCCGTACGGTCTCGAGTCCCGCGAGGATGCCGATCACGACACCGATCGTCTGCGTGACGAGCTCCAGGATGCGGCCGGTCGCCGTCAGGGCGAAGCCGTCGATCGCGTCCTGCGCGGCTCCCACCACGGTGAGTCCTGCGAGCATGAGCACGATGCCTGCGGCCACGATGACCGAAGGGCGGATCTCCTCCGCGCCGGGGACCCCCAGGACCGCGAGGAACCGGCTCATGGCCGCGATGACCGTGAGCACGAAGGCGCCGGCGACCTGGCTGAAGAAATACGGCACGCGTGCCCTCGCGAGGGCGAACTGGGTGAGGGCGGCGCAGGCCGCGCCCGTGAACGCGAGGGCGATGAGCAGCCAGTTGGCGCCGAACATGACCGCGACGCCGACGGCGAGTGCGCCCTGGGCTGTGATGACGGCGGCCGGCGGATAGCGGAATGGAGCGCGACGGATGCGGCGCGCCGCCGTCTGCGCCTCATCGAGCCCCATCCCGGTGGAGATGTCGGCGACGAGCGCCTGCAGCCGCATCAGGCGGTCGTGGTCGGGGGTGCTGCCGCGTACGACGCGCAGGAGGGTGACGGGGCGGGCGGCGCCCGAGCGGTGGTAGGCCGCGGTGATCGAGTTGTACGTGACGTCCACGTGCACCGGGGTGAGGCCGTACACCTCGCACACGCGCACGATCGTCAGGGTGACCTCGCTCGCCGGGGCACCGGCGACGAGCATCGTCTCGCCCATCCGGACCGCGAGATCCAGGATGCGCACGCTGAGGGCGTCGTCGACGACGGGCAGGAGATCCGTCGTGTCAGCGGGCGGCTCCACGCGTCGGCGCGCGGGCCTGAAGAACCTCGGCAGGGCGGGGCGGGGGGACATCGAGTGCGTCGGCCTCCGTGTCAGCGGTGTCCTCTCGAGGGTAACCGGCGAGGTTGGAGCGCGCCGTCACATGGCGGGGACGGAATGCCGGGCTGCCTAAGATGGAGCGTTGGGCGCCGCATCCGAGCGTTCCATCGTCGTCGCGCCGGACACGGCGCATCCCCGGGAGCAGCACAGTGGCGTTGATCGTCCAGAAGTACGGCGGGTCGTCGGTCGCCGACGCCGAGAGCATCAAGCGTGTCGCGAAGCGCATCGTCGACACCCGTCGCGCCGGCCACGACGTCGTCGTGGCGGTCAGCGCGATGGGCGACACGACCGACGAGCTCCTCGATCTGGCGAACGAAGTGGCGCCGATCCCCGCTCCCCGCGAACTCGACATGCTGCTCTCCTCGGGCGAGCGCATCTCGATGGCGCTGCTGGCGATGGCCATCCACTCGATGGGCTTCGAGGCGCGCTCCTTCACCGGCAGCCAGGCCGGCATGATCACCGATGCGAAGCACGGTGCGGCCCGCATCGTCGACGTGACCCCCGTGCGCCTGCGCGACGCACTGGACGAGGGCGCGATCGTCATCGTCGCCGGCTTCCAGGGCTTCAACCGCGACACCCGCGACATCACGACCCTCGGCCGCGGCGGCTCCGATACCACGGCGGTCGCTCTGGCTGCCGCCCTGGGCGCCGACGTCTGCGAGATCTACAGCGACGTCGACGGCATCTTCACCGCTGACCCCCGCGTCGTCCCGCGCGCCCGGAAGCTTCCCGTCGTCTCGACGGAGGAGATGCTGGAGCTCGCCGCCAACGGCGCGAAGGTGCTGTACATCCGCGCGGTCGAGTATGCGCGCCGCCACGGCGTCGTCATCCACGCGCGCTCCACCTTCAGTTCGAGCGAGGGCACCTACGTGCTCGACGCACAGCAGCGTTCCGCCTACATCCCCGAGGGAGAAGCCATGGAAGAGCCGATCGTCGCCGGCGTCGCCACCGACCTCAGCCAGGCCAAGATCACCGTCATCGGTGTTCCCGACGTGCCCGGTAAGGCCGCGGAGATCTTCAAGATCGTCGCCAAGTCCGGCGCCAACGTCGACATGATCGTGCAGAACGTGTCGGCCGCGGCGACCGCGCGCACCGACATCTCCTTCACCCTGCCGAAGTCCGACGCCACGGCAGCGCTGAAGGCGCTGGCAGCCGATCAGCTGGATGTCGGCTTCGAGGCGCTCGTGCACGACGACCAGATCGGCAAGCTGTCGGTCGTGGGCGCGGGCATGCGTACGAACTCGGGCGTCAGCGCGACCCTGTTCGAGGCGCTGAGCACGGCGGGCATCAATATCGAGATGATCTCCACCTCGGAGATCCGCATCTCGGTCGTGCTGCGTGCCGACGACATCGCGGAGGCCGCGCGGGTCGTCCACACCGCCTACGGTCTCGACGGCGAAGGCGACGCGGTCGTCTACGCCGGTAGCGGGCGCTGACCAGCTCTCCGTCCGCGGCGACGAGGGCGCCACGCGACGGCGGTCCGGCAGTCGGTTCCGGAACGGCTCCGGCAGCCGCTCGCCCGACAGCTCCCAGGCGATGATGTAGAGCACGGCTCCCACCAGGGAGAGCGCGAGCAGCACGACGCCGACCACGTGCCGTCGCGAAGTGCTTTCCCCAGGGATTCGTCACCGGCCGAACACGGTAGAATCGGGCAACCCCGCGCCCCGACCGCTTCGGATGCGGCGCGCCCTGCGACATCCCGAGGAACAGACATGACCCGCATCTCCGAATCCGGACTCTCCGTCGCCGTCGTCGGCGCCACCGGTCAGGTCGGCACCGTCATGCGGGAGATTCTCGCGGAGCGCTCGTTCCCGATTCGCGAGCTGCGCCTGTTCTCGACGGCGCGCTCGGCCGGCACCGCCGTCGAGTTCGGCGGACAGACGGTCATCGTCGAGGACGTCGCCACGGCCGACCCCGCCGGCATCGACATCGCGCTCTTCTCCGCCGGCGCCACCGGCAGCCGCGCGCACGCCCCCCGTTTCGCCGAGGCCGGCGCGGTCGTCATCGACAACTCGAGCGCCTGGCGCAACGACCCCGAGGTCCCGCTGGTCGTCAGCGAGGTCAACCCGCACGCCATCGACGAGCGCCCCAAGGGCATCATCGCCAACCCCAACTGTACGACGATGGCCGCCATGCCGGTGCTGAAGGTCCTCGACGCCGAGGCGGGCCTCGAGCGGCTCATCGTGAGCACCTACCAGGCCGTGTCCGGGTCGGGCCTGGCAGGGGCCCAGGAGCTTCTCGGGCAGGTCGAGGGCGTCCTCGCCCAGGGCGACACCCTGCGTCTCGTGCACGACGGCTCGGCCGTCGACTTCCCGCAGCCGGAGAAGTACATCGCCCCCATCGCGTTCGACGTGATCCCCTTCGCCGGCAACCTCGTCGACGACGGCGACAACGAGACCGATGAGGAGAAGAAGCTCCGCAACGAGAGCCGCAAGATCCTCGAGCTGCCCGAGCTTCGCGTGGCGGGCACGTGCGTGCGCGTCCCCGTCTTCACGGGACACTCGCTGTCGATCAACGTCGAGTTCGCGCGCGACATCACCCCCGAGCGGGCGCGTGAGCTGCTGGCGGCGGCGCCCGGCGTCGCGCTCGAGGAGGTCCCCACGCCGCTGCAGGCTGCGGGCAGCGACCCCAGCTACGTCGGTCGCATCCGCCGCGACCAGTCGGCCCCGGAGGGCAAGGGCCTCGTGCTGTTCATCAGCAACGACAACCTCCGCAAGGGCGCAGCGCTCAACGCGGTGCAGATCGCTGAGATCGTCGCCGCCCGCCTGGGCGTCTCCGCCTGAGTCGCGCCTGCGGCAAGAACCGCGAAAGTTCCCGCGCGCGGCCCCTCCCACTGGCGGAGGGGCCGCGCGCGCCGCTTTAGACTTGTCGGGTGACAGGAAACGTCGACGTCCTCCTGATCGGTGGCGGCATCATGAGCGCCACGCTCGGGACCTTTTTGCAGCAGCTCCAGCCGGACTGGAAGATCGCGGTGTTCGAGCGCCTGGGCGAGGTCGCCCAGGAGAGCTCCAACGCGTGGAACAATGCCGGAACGGGGCATGCCGCTCTGTGCGAGCTGAACTACATGCCCGCAGCGCCCGACGGCTCGGTCGATCCCACCAAGGCCGTGGCCATCAACGAGCAGTTCCAGCAGAGCCGGCAGTTCTGGTCAACGCTCGTCGAGCGCGGTGTGCTCGCCGCCCCCGAAACGTTCATCAACCGCACGCCCCACATGACCTTCGTGCGCGGCGAGAAGGACGTCGCCTACCTCAAGCGCCGCTACGAGTCGCTCAAGCAGCAGCCGCTGTTCGAGGGCATCGAGTACAGCGAGGACTCCCGGGTCATCAATCAGTGGGCGCCGCTGCTCATGCAGCAGCGCCGCAAGGGCGAGCCGTTCGCCGCGACGCGGGTGCCCAGCGGCACCGATGTGGACTTCGGCTCACTCACGCGCCAGCTGCTCGATTCCCTGCAGCGAAACGGCGCCGAGGTGCTCACGGGCCGAGAGGTGCGCTCGCTCAAGCGGCAGAAGGACGGCTCCTGGCAGGTGGGCTACCGTCACACGGTCGGTCGGACGCCGGGCCGCATCAACGCGCGCTTCGTGTTCATCGGGGCGGGCGGCTGGGCGATCAAGCTGCTCCAGCGCTCGCGCATCCCCGAGGCGAAGGGCTATGGCGTCTTCCCGATCGGCGGGCAGTGGCTCAAGACCAGCAACCCCGCTCTCGTGGCCCAGCACAAGGCGAAGGTCTACTCGCAGGCATCCGTCGGCGCACCGCCCATGTCGGTGCCGCACCTGGACACCCGCGTCGTCGACGGCGAGACCTCGCTGCTGTTCGGTCCGTTCGCGACCTTCAGCCCGAAGTTCCTCAAGAACGGCTCGCCCTGGGACATCGTCACGCAGGTGCGCCTCTCGAACCTCGGCAGCATGCTCGCGGCCGGTGCCACGAACCTCAACCTCGTGAAGTACCTCGTCAGCGAGCTGTTGAAGACGCACAAGAAGAAGGTCGACAGTCTCCGCGAGTTCATGCCGTCCGCCGACGGCGAGGACTGGGAGCTGCTGAACGCCGGTCAGCGCGCTCAGGTCATGAAGGGCGGCAAGCTGCAGTTCGGCACCGAGGTCGTCGCCTCGGCCGACGGCTCGATCGCGGGTCTGCTGGGCGCCTCCCCGGGAGCCTCGACGGCCGTGTCGATCATGCTGGGGCTGCTGAAGTCCTGCTTCCCCGACCGCATCGACGAGTGGGAGCCGCAGCTGCGGGAACTCATCCCCAGCTACGGAACGACGCTGAACGGGGATGCCGCAGCCGCCGAAGCATCCCTCGCCGCGACGGCCGAGGAGCTGCACCTCACGGTCTGATCCGGCGCCGCCACGAGGCGGACGCGGTGGGGCGCCTAGACTCTCTAGGTGGCCAAGCTCTACTTCCGCTATGGGGCGATGAACTCCGGCAAGTCGACCGCCCTGCTGCAGGCCGCGTACAACTACGAGGAACGCGGACAGCACGTTCTGCTGGCCAAGCCCGAGATCGACACGAAGGGTGCAGACCGCATCTCGAGCCGGCTCGGCGTCTCGCGCGGAGTCGACTTCCTCATCCGACCCGACGACGATCTGCGTGAACTGTTCGCGACGCACCGCGCGCGGGTACGCGAGCGCGACGGCGTGGATGTGGCGTGTCTGCTGATCGACGAGGCTCAGTTCCTGACGTCCGCCCAGGTCGACGATCTGCTGCGCATCGTGGTGCTGGACGGCGTGCCGATCCTCGCCTACGGCATCCGCACCGACTTCCAGACGCAGGCGTTCCCCGGCTCACGTCGCCTCATGGAGCTCGCCCACAGCCTGGAGGAGCTCAAGACGATCTGCCGCTGCGGTCGCAAGGCCCTCTTCAACGCGCGGCTGGTCGGAGGCCGCTTCGTCTTCGAGGGCGACCAGGTCGCGATCGACGAGCTCAGCCACGAGAAGGTGACGTACGAGTCGATGTGCGCGCAGTGCTACCTGACCGCATCCGGCGGACGCCTCAGCTGAGCGCCTCGGCGCTCCGGCGGCTGCGCGGCGGCCAGGGAACCAGCATCGAGGTCGTTCGGCGGTACTCGGCGTAGGCGGGGTACTTTCCGGCAGAGATCGATTCGGTGAACACCGTCGAGCCGATGAACAGCAATGTCAGCAGGATCGGCCCCGCGATCGTCACGTTGATCGCTCCGCCGAGGATGCCGGCTCCGGCGCTCAGCGCTGCATTGGCGCCGATCAGGTACAGCACCCACCACTGCGCCTGTTCGAAGAAGAAGTTGGGGTGTCGGCTGTAGCGGAAGAGTCCCGTCGTCACGAAGCCGGGCGCGAGCTCGCCGCCGGCCGCGGCCTTCGCTCGATGGAAGTTCCACTGCTGCTGGTCGGCGAGCCACTCGCCGGCGAGGAACGCGAGGAACAGCAGCGCCCACACCGCATCCCAGACGTTCAGCGGTGTCGCATTCAGCAGCGCTGCCGCCGCGGGCAGGGTGATCAGCACGAGCAGCGCGTTCTGGTACAGCACGATGAAGAAGAGGTTGAAGACCTGGAACTGCCAGGGCCGCATCCGGGCGCGCAGGATCGCCCAGCGATAGTCCTCCATGCCGCTGTAGCCGCCCTTGCGGGCGAAGTTGAAGGTGAGCCGGGCTCCCCAGAGCGTCACGAGCACGGCCATCAGGACGAGCCGTGCGGCGTCGATACCACCCGCGATCGCGACGCCCGCGAAGATCCAGACGTACGCGACCGGCACGATCGACCAGATCCGGTCGACCCACGAGGTGTCCTTCGTGATCAGCGAGAGGACCCAGCACAGCGCGCAGACCGCGCCGGCGAGTACAACGACCATCCCCAGAGCGCCCATGACGTCACCGTAGCGCTCGCACCGCGGCGCGGGGAAGGGTCAGCGGGTGGGGAGTGTGGGGATGAGGGTGTCGAGGTAGTCGGCGGTGTCTTGCCAGCCTTCCACGGCGTGGCAGGTGACGCCGAGGGCGAGGACGGGGTAGTCGTTGCCGTCGGGGTCGAGGCGGTCGCCGATGAAGAGCATGTCGTCGAGGCTGATGCCGGTGTGTTCGGCGAGGCGCTGCATGCCGTAGGCCTTGTCGATGCCGCGGTGGGTGATGTCGACGCTGGTGGATCCGCCGGAGCGGACTTCGAGGTCGGGGATGCGGGCGGCGACGGCTTCGCGGAGGGTGTTCTTCTTCTCACCGGTGGGGTCCCACGCGGTCTTCGCGTCGAGGGGGGCGGACTGGCCGAGGGCGGAGAAGGTGATCTGTGAGCCGCGGTCTTCGAGGATGGGGCCCCAGGTCTGCTCGGCCCAGAGTCCGAGGCGTTTGGCTTCTTCTTCGACGGCGGTCAGGGCGCGGGTCTTCTCGTCGTCGGTGAGGCTGTGGGCGTAGACGGTGGTGATGCCTGCGGGGGTGAGGCGGTAGTACTGGGTGCCGCAGGTGGGCAGCAGGTGCATGTGGTCGAGGATGTCGTCGGTGGTGTCGGGCAGTTGCTCGACGACCTGCGCGCGGAACTGGGCGAGCTGGCCGCCGGAGATGATCGCGACCTCGACGCGGGAGGCCAGAGCGAGCAGCAGGTCCGCGATCCGGGGGTCGACCGCGCTCTTGGACGGGGCGAGCGTGTCGTCCAGATCGAACGCAACGAGCTTCGGCGGCTGAGTCATGACGGCTCTCCAGCGGGTGTCGGGTTGTGCCGGCGGGCCGGCGGAAGGATCTGAGCGCGGCGGCGCGGCTCCCGCCATCCTATCGGGGCACGCCGCATCCGCGGTCCGCGCCCGCCTGCCCTTACCTCTTACCCCTCACCCCCTCACCGCGAGACTGCACTTTGGGCACGAGATCACGGTAATTACCCGTGATCTCGTGCGGGAAACGCAGTCTCGCGGCGAGGATGCGGCAGGCCCGGAAAGCGAGAAGAGGTCGACCCGAAGGTCGACCTCTTCTGCTGTGCGGTCGGGGTGACAGGATTTGAACCTGCGGCCTCTTCGTCCCGAACGAAGCGCGCTACCAAGCTGCGCCACACCCCGTGGCAACCGTTCGAGTCTACCCCAGCCCGACCGATTCCCCGAATCGCAGGCGCGTCATCGGCGCTGCTCGCGGTGGCGTCGCCACGCGAGGATGGATGCGGCTGCGAACCCGAGTGCGAGCGCGCCCACACCGAGCCCCGCGACCGTGCGTGTCGAGGGTCCGCCGCTGAGCGCCAGCATGTCGACGAAGGTCGTCTCACCCTCCTCCCCGCAGGTGCCGGTGTGCAGTACGACGGGCTCCGCGCCGGCCGAGGGCCGGTAGGCGAGCTCGGCGATCCAGAGCTTGGTCCCGGCCTCATCCGAGGCCACTTCGGGAGAGACGTACTCACCGGATCCGGAGACCGCCACCGGAGCCGTCCGATGCTCGAGCGTCTCCGCGTCGCAGCGCGGCTCGGTGCCAGGCTCGTTGTGGAACACCGAGAACACCAGCTGCGCGTCCACGCCCTCGCCCAGCCCCGTGACGGTGGCCCGGTCGACGTACGGATCACCGACGCCCACGTGTTCCGTCGCGCGGGTGGTGACGGCAGGCCGCTCGACCACGGTGGTCTCCTCGGCCAGGCCGCAGGATCCGCGAGCGAGCAGCCGAGCCTCGCCACCCTCCGGCGTGTGCCAGAGCGATTCGATCCAGTAGTGGACGCCGGTGCCGTGGAGGCGCACCGCGGGTGATGCGTACTCGCCTGCGGCGGTCACGGCAACGGGGGAAGCGGAGGTGTCCGCGACACGCGTCTCGGTCGTGCACGCTTCCGCCGGATCGACGTCCTCGGGAGCCTGGAAGACCTCGAAGCTCAGCCACGTGGTGCCCGAGGTGGGCACGAGGCCCTCGACCACCGCAGTGTCGACCGCCTCGCCGCCGAGTCCCACGGTGCTGACCGCCCGCGTCGACACCGTCGGCAGGGGAGCGCGGGTCGTCTCGCTCTCGACCCCGCACGCGCCCTCATGGATGAGGCGACCCTCGATATCGGTGGCGCGTTCACGCCACACGTACGTGCCGAAGTCGGGGACGACGGGCCCGGCGACGCGCACCGACCCAGGCTCCGCCACGCGCACCGGCTCCTCCGGTCCCTGCCAGATGAGATTCTCTGCTGTGCACGCCTCCGTCGCCGCAACGCCGTCGGGAACGCGGAACACGGATGCGGTCACGAGAACCCCCGACACGGGCAGAGGCGCGGCCACGATCACCTCGTCGGACATCCGGTCGCCGACCGCCACGAGGGCATCGGCTTTCGATGACACCTGCGGAACCATCGTGATCTGGCTCTGCACCCCGAAGCGTTCCTGCCAGGTGTAGTCCGCGGTGAGCGCCGCGGCGGTCTCGTCGCTCTGCCGGGACCGTTCGATGCGCCAGACGGCGGTGTAGAAGCCGGGACCGGGCAGTGGCTCGGCGGACTCGACTCGGTACGGGGCCGTCGGTCCGATGGCGGGATCGGTCGTCGCCTCGAGCGCGGCTACCTCCTCCGCGTCCGCGGGGGGAGTGTCCGTGAGCTGCGGCTCCGTCTCGGTCCGGTACAGCGTCGCGGTCGCCGTGACCGGAAGGTAGCCGCCGTCCCCTGTGCGTCCCCACGCTCCGCGGGCGCTGGCGAACGTCACGTCGTCGACGTAGGAGCCGCCGGGGACGTACCGTGACACCACTTGTGTCGTGACGACCGGGTCGAACGTCGTGTCGCGCTCGTGCTCGTCGGCGCCCGCGAGCGGGAACTCGAGGCGGCCGCCGGGTCCCGCCGTGTCCTGGCCGCCTGGCGTGGTGAAGTGTCGAACGAGGGGCAGGAACCCGCCGACGAACTGTCCGTCGCCGGAAACGCGGAAACGGGTCCCGCCGGCGGGAGCGGCCGCGACGATGTCGTACGCCACCCCGATCTCGGCGTCGTCGCGCGTGGCCGCGCCGGTGTCGGCGAACACGGCGTTCTGCAGCGTGATCCGCCCCCGCGCGCCCGGCGCGTCGGCGACCGCGGTGACGGTGCCCCGCAGGGGAGAGGCCGCATCCGTCGCGAACTGCAGCGACCCCGTGGCCGTCATCTGTCCGGCGGGCAGCGCCATCGCCTCGGCGTAGTACGCGGCCGCGAGGTTCTGCACCGCGCCGTTGTGCTCGGGCGCGACATGGCGAAACACCCAGTCGATCGCACCCTGCAAGGTGTCGCCGGGGTAGCCGAAGTGGTGCAGTGACTCGTTCCAGTTGGCGATCGCCTTGACCGCCCAGGCGACGGCCGCGGCCTGCACCGGGTCGCCGGTCTGCCCGTAGGTCGAGACGAGCATGTTGATGGCCGTGAGCCGCTGCGGATCGAGGCCCGCGGCATTCGGGCTCAGCCCGTTGTCGACGCTGTCACCGGTGGGCAGCGGACGCCCCGGGAAGATGCAGTAGGTGTGCATGCCGTTGATCGCCATCGACCCGTGCCACCCGTAGCGGGTGGAGCTCGCCCACTCTCCGAACCCGGTTCCGGGCGATGCGGCGGACGCAGGCATGATCGACACGACAGCGGCGACGACAGCAGCGGCGAGGACGAGAAGGGCGGCGAGCACGCGTTTCATGTCCCGATGCTCGGACGGTGCCGGTTCCCGGCATCGGCGGAAGCCGGCGAATGGGGACGGCGCGCGCGCCGCATCCGGATGTGGAGAACCGGATCCGCTCCGTCAGGACGCGGGGACCAGGGTCAACAGCGATGCCTCGGGGCGGCAGCCGAAGCGCACCGGCGCGAAGATCGAGTGGCCGATGCCGGCGCTGACGTTCAGGGGGACACGGCGTCCGCCGTGGGTCCAGGTGCTGAGGCCCCGTGCCTGATCGAGCGGGATGTCGCAATTGGCGACGAGCGCCTTGGAGGAGAAGGGGATGCGGACCTGGCCGCCGTGGGTGTGCCCGGCCAGCAGCAGATCGGCGTCGAGTTCGACGAAGGCATCGAGCACCCGCCGATACGGCGCATGCGTCACTCCCAGCACGAGGTCGGCCTCGCCCGCCGCGCGCTGTTCAGCGCGTTTCGGGATGAGGGCGGCGGTGTCGTCCCAGTGCCGATGGGCGTCGTTCACGCCGAACGCATCGATGCGCAGACCCGCCACTTCCAGAGTCGCCGCGGTGTTGTCGAGCGCGTGCCAGCCCAGCTCGTCGGTGAGGAAGCGGTCGAGAGAGCCCGTGTCGAGCGCCTCGGCCGTCCGGTGCGCCTTCGACGGCCCCGTGAAGTAGCGCAGCGGGTTACGGGGAGACGGTGCGTACAGATCGTTGGAGCCGTGCACATACACGCCGGGCGCACCCCGCAGGCCGGCGAAGGCGTGACGGATGCCGGCGAGACCTTCGGCGTGACCGAGGTTGTCGCCCGTGTTCACAACGAGGTCGGGTGCGAGCTCGGCCAGACGCGCGATCCACTCCTGCTTGCGCTGCTGCCACGGCGCCATGTGCGCGTCGGACAGGTGCAGCAGCCGCAGTTCGCGCGCGCCCGCGGGCAGGATCGGCAGGGTGTGCTCGCGCAGCGTGAACAGGTACCGCTCGACACCTATGCCCCAGACTGCAGCGCCCATGCCGACCGCCCCCACCGCTGCGACAGCGGTGAGGGCGGTACGGCTCGGACTGCCGGTCAAGGGCAGGTCTTCTTGGAGTAGTTGACCGAGATCGCCGTGGTGCGGTTGACGGCGGTACCGGCTGCCGGGTTAGTGCCCGTGGCCACGGTCTGGTTCTCGGGCAACTTATCGTCGACCGTGCACGTCCCCGGCGAGATACTGGACTGGAATCCGTAGTTCTGGAGGTACTTCTGGGCATCTTGCAGGCTGCCGCTCACAGCGGGAACGGTCAAACCCTGGCCGTTGCTGGGGCTGATCGTGACGGTCGTACCGCCCGCGACCTGACCCGCGCTGGGGCTCTGCGCGGCCACGATGTTGGTCGCCTGATCGGAGTCGACCGGATCGCCCACCGTCACGCTGAAGCCTGCGGCTTCAAGAGTCGTCTGTGCTTGTTCGAGGGTCTGGCCCACCACGTTGGGCAGCTCCTTCAGCGTGCGCTTGGTGAGGTTGGCGTCCGGGGCGGGGAAGTCGCCGGCGGGGTAGATCTGGTCGGCCGTACGCTGCAGGTTCTTGGCCAGCGTGTAGCGGATGTTCTGCAGACCGCGACCGAACATGTCGTTGTCGCCCTGCACCGTGCCGACCCACGCGGCGTTGACGACGCGCGTGCTCGACTCGATCATCCAGGTCTGCAGCGCCTCGTGCGTTCCCGTCTTACCGATCAGCTGGGTGCCGTCGTAGGGGTTCGCTCCCGAGCCGGTTCCGCCGTTCATGACGCCTCGGAGAGCGTAGGCGGCGGTGGCGGCGACCTCGGGTGATACCTGCTGCGTGCAGGTGCGTTCGGGAGCCTTCAGTTCGTTGCCCGCGGCGTCCGTCACGCGATCGATGGCCTGCGGCTGGCAGTAGATGCCGTTGTTCGCGATGGTGCCGTAGGCGCCGGCCATGGCGATCGGCGAGATGTTGTCGACACCGATCACCTCCGAAGCGTTCTGCATCGTGATGTCACGCCCGTCGCCGGTCGTCACGCCCATCTTCTTGGCAACCTTGGCGATGTCGCACATATCGAGCTCGGCGGCCATGGCGAGGTAGCCGGTGTTCAGCGACTGCGCCGTGAACGACATCGGTGTTCCCACGCCGCCGCTCACCTTGCCGAAGTTGTTGATAGGGGTGCTGTTGACGATGTTGCCGGTGCACGAGTTCGTGAAGTTCTTGAACACCCTCATGCGGCCGTCGAGCACCTCGTTCACCGAGCGGCCCTGTTCCAGCCAGTCGACGAGGGTGAAGAGCTTGAACGTCGAGCCGGCTTGGAAACCACCGGAGTTTCCGAACGTCGAGTTACCCGCGTAGACGAGAGAGCTGTAGCCCTCACCGGCATTCGCTTCTTCCGAGAAGTTCGTGTTCTGGGCGATCGCCAGGATGCGGCCGGTGGATGCCTCGATGCTGACGGTCGCGGCACCGAAGTCGATGCCGGATACGGACGCGGGCGCGTTGTCGCGCATGCTGATGTTCGCGGTGTTCTGCATCTCCGGGTCGAGCGTCGTGTAGATCTGCAGACCGCCGCGGCGGAGCGCCATCGCGCGGTCTTCGGCAGTGTCGCCGAAGGCGGGGTCGTTCTTCACGACGGAGACGACGTACTGGCAGAAGTACGGTGCACCCGTCGCAGCGCAGCCCGTTGTCGGTTGCGTGATCTGCGGAGTGATGGGCTCCGCCACAGCGGCGTCGTGCTGCCCCTGCGTGATCTTGCCGTCGGTGAGCATCCGATCGAGCACGTACGTCTGCCGCTTCTTGGTCAGCGCGTACCCGTCGGCCGCGCCGTTCGTCTCGCGATCGGGCTGATCGATGCGGTACGTGTTCGGGTTCTGCACGATGCCCGCGAGTGTCGCCGCCTGACTGAGGCTGAGGTTGGCGGCAGGAACACCGAAGTAGTAGCGGGCGGCGGCGTCGATGCCATAGGTGATTCCGCCGAAGTTGGCGATGTTCAGGTACCCGAGCAGGATGTCGTTCTTCGAGTACTTCTGCTCGAGTCCGATGGCGTAGCGCATCTCCTGGAGCTTGCGCTCGATACCGCTCGAGCCCGAGGAATCGGTCGCCTGCAGGAAGCACGATTGCCGCTCGTCTTCGCTCTGCGCGTTCCACTCGCAGCGCTGGATGAGGATGTTCTTGACGTACTGCTGGCTGATCGTCGATCCGCCCTGCGTGTTGCCGCCGCCCTCGAGGTTGGAGAGCACGGCGCGGGTGGTGCCGATCAGATCGACGCCGCCGTGGTCGTAGTACCGCGGGTCTTCGCTCGAGAGGATCGCGTCGTACATGACGGTCGCGATCTGGTCGAACGTGACCGGCGAGCGGTTCTGGTCATAGAAGGATGTCTGCGGGACGTAGTTGCCCGAACTGTCCTTCCAGTAGATCGTCGACGGCTCCATGATGTCGTCGATCTCGAGGTAGTTCGGCATGTTGTCGAACAGCTTGATCGCCTGCGAGGCCGCGGCGCCGGTGACCGCGATGGCGGGCGTGACCGTGGCGGTGATGAGAACACCGGCGACGACGCTCAGGCCGACGAGTCCGGCGAGGCCAGAGAGCACACCGGTGGCCGTGCGTTTCTTATCGGGCATAGGGTGATCGTAAGCCAGGATGCTGGGCGAACACTCGATGGCGCCGCATCCGGCTCTCGCTGTTTCCGGGGCTCAGACCCCGTCCCCATCCACGAACCGGAGACGCCGTGACCACCTGGGAGTACCTCACCACTCCGTTGTTGATCCACAACACCGCCGCCATCTTGAACAACTGGGGCAAGCAGGGCTGGGAGCTCGTCCAGGTCGTGCAGGGTCCCGAGGGCGGTCTCGTCGCTTACTTCAAGCGTCCGGTCGGCACGGATGCGGCCGCCAACACCGGCCTCGGCGCGGCGCAGGCCGCCGCGCGCCAGTTCGAAGGAGAGAACGTATGAGCACCGTGTCCGAGCGACTCGCGGAGCTGGGAATCGACCTGCCGGAGGTCGTGCCGCCCGTCGCGTCCTACATCCCCGCCAAGGCCTTCGGTGACCTCGTGCACACGGCCGGCCAGCTGCCGTTCGTGGCGGGTCAGCTCCCCGCGACAGGCAAGGTCGGCGAGGGTGAGGGCCTCGTTGCGCCGGCGGATGCCGCGACGTATGCCCGCCAGTCGGCGCTGAACGCGGTGGCTGCGGCCGCGGCCGCCGTAGGAGGCGTCGACCGCCTGACCGGTGTGCTGAAGGTGACAGGTTTCGTGTCGTCGGTGCCGGAGTTCACCGGACAGCCCGGCGTGATCAACGGGGCCAGCAACGTGCTCGCCGAGATCTTCGGTGAGTCCGGCCGTCATGCCCGTTCCGCCGTGGGCGTGCCCGTGCTCCCGCTCGACAGCCCCGTCGAGGTCGAGGTCGTCTTCACGGTCGCCTGAGGCGCCACCCACGCAGGAGCCCCGCGCCCCCCAAGGTCGCGGGGCTCCTGCGTGTACCCGACCGGTGGTTCGCACTCCGACAGGACGGTCCGCCGTTCCACGGCTTCGTCACGACGTTATGGTGCAGCGCAGCGCATCCGGGATCGACCGACGGATTCCAGACGATCCCGGACAGTTCGGTCGTCTGTTTGTCGCGTCGTGAGCCGGTGCGCCAGAATGAGCGTCTGGGAAACGCGGGGGGCAGGATGAACAGCGACGACATCGGTCGTGTCGCAGGGGACGGATCCGTCATCTCCGTCGCCGAGGATCTGCAGCGGCTCCGCCATGAGGCCGGTGGTGTGAGCTACGCCGAGATCGCGGCGCGGGTCACGAGTCTCAGGGCGGACCGTTCCGGCCGATCGTCGGTCGCCGTGTCCCGCTCGACGGTGTACGACGTTTTTCGTCCCGGACGTACCCGACTCGACGCCGATCTCGTCGTCGACATCGTGTGCAGTCTCGGTGTTCCCGAGGCCGACGCAGAGCGTTGGCGCGCGCGGTGCGTCGCGACCAAGCCCGCCGCACCGCGGCCTTCCCCGCGCGGCGCGGCAGCATCCGAGCTCGAGGCGCCGCCGATCACCGCAGCATCCGTGCGCCGCTCCGAGGCGCCTCGGAGCGGCGGGCGTCGCGTCGCCCTCGTCATCGCCGTCATGGTCGCAGCCGTGCTTCTCAACGTGGCGGGCGGCCGCGTCGTGTTCTGGCTCGATCTGCCGCTCTACCTGGACATGGTCGGCACCGGAGTGGTCGCGGTCGCTCTCGGGCCCTGGTACGCCGTCGCGACGGCCGTCATCAGCCAGCTGGGCGTTGCCCTGGTCAACCAGAGCACCTTGGGTCTTCCGTTCACGCCCGTCGCGGTGGTCGGTGCGCTCCTGTGGGGATACGGCGTGCACCGCTGGGGATGGGGGCGCTCGCTCTCGCGGTTCCTGCTGCTCAGCGTGGTCGTCGCCGTCGCGTGCACGGCCGTCGCCGCCCCGATCACGGATCTCGTGTACGGCGGCTTCAGCGCCCATGTGGCCGCAGACTCCCTGACGGCGCGATTCCGGGATGCGGGCATGGTGCTGCCGCTCGCGGTCGCGACCGCGAATCTCATCACCTCGCTGCTGGACAAGCTGATCGCGAGCTTCGTGGCGCTCTCGCTGGCTGCCCCCATCCGACGCGGCATCACGAAGGATCGGATGCCGTCGCCGGATCTTCCGCGGATGGCGCTGTTCGCCGGAGGCCGCCCCTCGACGGCCCTGCAGGCCGGCCTCACCGCGCGGCGCGCATCCGTCTGATGGGCGGCGCGACGACGTACCCGGCGTCGACTGCGGAACGCGGCTGGCGCAACGACCTCCTCGCCGCGCTCTTCTCGTCGGCCTCGCCGTCGTGCTGGCGTTCACCGGCGGCGAGCTCATCTCTACCCGCCCCGGGTACGTTCCCTGAGCAGTCTCGCGAACGAGAGAGCCCCGACGAGTTTGGTGTCCAGCGTCAGGAAGAGGACTCGCCGCGCCCTCGCGGCGAGTATGGCTTTGAGGTCGTCGGGGCGAAGATCGACACCGACATCGGACCCTCGACATCCCGGCGCGGGCGACGGCGGGAAGTCCCCGCACATCATCGCTTATCCGAACTTTCGCGTCACACGACGAGCGCTTGAGCTCGAAGACTCGACCAGGTTGAACCCTCACGCGCGTGAGGACCTGGCGCTGACCCGTGGTGGTTTGCGGTGCTGCAACCCCGCCCAAGCGAGCGAACCCGGCCTCGTCGCGGCATCGCCGGGCGTGGGACGAAGACGTGAGGATCTCGCGGCGACGAGAGTGCCGGCCCGGCACGGTGAGGAGGCCGCGACAAGTTTCGCGGACGATCGGCCTCCGTCCGTGTCACCTCATCAGACGCGCGCACGGCGTCGCGTCCGCAGCGATGAGCCGATCAGTGCGCCCGCTCCGAGCATGAGCAGTGCTGCCCCGACCCAGAGCGCCGGGCTCAACTCGCCTCCGGTCGCGGCGAGTTCATTGCGCTGCACGGTCACTGCGGCAACGACGGTGAGGCCGATGTCGTCGAAGCTGAGGATGAGGTGGTGCTCCCCGTTTGTGACGCCGGTGAGGTCGAAGCCGCCGGTGATGGCGGCGCGGTCCCACTGAACAGTGCCGAGCGATACCGGGGTCGATCGCATGTTGCCGATGATCGACGACCGCGAACCCTGCATCTTCTTCAGGAATGAGGACATCAGGTCGAACGCTTCACTGCGCTTGTCGGTCAAGCCGGACAGCCGCAACATATCCATCTGCTGAGTGTTCGTGACGGCGTCGAGTTCTGAGCGCAGCGTTGCGACGAGGTCGGCAGCAGCCGTTCTCGCCTCGGTGGAGTCCGACGTCGCCGAAAGGAGAATGTGCGACTCCACGGCCGGGTGTGCGGCCGCGATCGCTGTGGCCAGCGACTCATCAGTCGGTCCGGCGACGTATGCGTTCAGGGCCGTGATGGCCGCGTTGAGCGTGACCACGCGGGCGTTGCGTTTCTGCACATCTGTGACCTGAGAGGAAAGCTGCTCGTCGAGCAGCCGGACACGCTGATCCTGGACAGCGCGCAGAGCCCCTTCGAGATCGAACGCGGTGAGCGAGATTTCGTTCACGGTCACACCCGGCAGCCTGGAGACCACCGGCGACAGCAGCTGGGATGCGGCGGCCGCCTCGCTCGTAGACGGCCGCTCCGCGAGGCCGAGCGCCTGTCCCGAGCCGTTGAGGAGAGGGAATGTGACATTCGGTGTGCCCGCCGCGGCCGCAAGCAGGTCGGCAAGCTCGGGCTCCGAGATGCCGCTGAAAGCGCCGGTGAGGCCGACATCGTCCGGGCGCTGGAAGAAGGCGATGTAGGGCTGCTGTACCGGGTCGGTGGAGGGCGTGGGCGTCGGTGTCGGGGTGGCGGGGGGTGCGGG
>JASCPH010000056.1 GCA_029959545.1 Microbacteriaceae bacterium PS02066
CATCGGCGCGCCCGGCCCGCGCGGCGCCGGGGTGCACGCGGCGGACTCATCGCCGCGGTCGTCGCCCTGGCCGCCGCGCCCCTCGTCCTGATCGTGGCGCTGATCGCCGCCGGCAGCGCCGCGATCAGCGCCTTCGATGGCGGCGACCGGATCGACATCGGCGTCGACCACGCGCCCCGGCCGCCCGGCATCGCCGAGCCGGGCATCGCGGGCTACGGTTCGGGTCAGCTCGCCAACGCGTGCACGATCCTCGCGGCGGGGCGCGATCTCGGCTTCGACGAGCGCGACCAGACCATCGCGATCATGACGGCGATGGGCGAGTCCTCACTGCGCAACCTCGATTACGGCGACTGGGAGACGAACGGCGTCACCAACCCCGACGGATCGCCGACGACCTCGATCGGCCTGTTCCAGCAGCAGGATGCGTGGGGCACGCGCGAGGAGCGCCTCGATCCGTACACGGCGGCGACGATCTTCTTCCGCGCGATGGCCGAGCGCGTTCCCGACCGGGCCGCACTCGATCCCACGCAGGTCGCGCACGAGACGCAGGTCAACGCCGACCCGCTGCATTACGCGCGATTCTGGGACCGCGCGGTGCGCGTCGTCGCGGCTCTGAACGGCACACCGCGCGAGGGCGACCGCACCGACGGCATCGCCCTCTGCCCCGCGGTGTGAGGGATCCCGACGAGCTATGCCTGTCGTCGGATGAAACGCATGAGGGCGGCGATGATCCCGATGATGAGGATGACCAGCCCGATCCAGAGCAGGAACTTCACCGCTTCCACGAACACGCCGAGCAGCAGCAGAACGATTCCGATGATGACCAAGAGAACAGCGATTCCGACCATGTCTTCAGTGTGCGTTGCGGCTCCAGCTCACGTGGGGCCCTTGACGAACGCCGCGGCACCGGGCATGGCCGCCCGGATCCGGTGATCGCGGTCGGCGGCTCGGACTGACCTGACCGCCCGCGAGGCGCGTCAGCGACCCGTGACCTGTGCCAGCACCCATCCGCCCGCCAGGACGAAGGGAGCTGACGCGGCGACCGCCACCAGACCGATCACACCGATCCAGCCGAGCACGACGAGCACCATTGCCCGGCCGCCGCCGCTCCGGCGCAGCGGCGGGTGGAAGGACAGCGTGCGGAGGTTCTCGGTGGTCATGGCTCAAGCCTGGCGACCCCCGGCGCCGGTCACATCCACCGCGAGGATGTTTCACATCATCCCTGCGGACTATTCACCCGAAGCGCGTCACACCGCGCGCGGCATCGTGCCCCGCCAGGGTCGGCGGGTGGGGGCGGGAGCAGCATGGAACGCCGCCTCGATCCAGCTCTCGAGCTTCCAGGTCGGCACACGGAAGATGCGCGCGACCAGTACCACCGGATGCCCCGCCTCGACGACCGCGGCGACGGCGAACTGCTGCAGCGACTCGAACGAACGCCCCGCGAGCACGCCGCGGCGGAGATCATCGAAGCACCGCGGCGTGCGGCTCGGCGCGGACGGGGCCGGCGGTGCGGAAGGGGGCGTCTGAGCGCGCGGAGCGGGCTGCACGAACGGGGCGCTACGCGCGGGATATCTGGCCGGATTTGCTGGCGAAGCCGTCGGGTCGGGGGCGGCGCGGTGCACGGGCCCCGCCGGCGCGAACGATGCCACGCCGGAATCGCCGAGGTACCCGGCCGGGGGCTCCCAGAGTTCGGGCACCTCGAGCGGGACATAGCCGGTGGGCGCGGAGCGCGTGGCAGGTGGGGCCACGGACGCTACCGTCGGCGCGACCGGTGCCGGCCTCGTCGTCGCGAACGACGCTGGCCTCGCCGTCGCGAACGACGGGCGCGTGGGCATCGCCCGCTCGACGGGGGGACGTTCCGTGGCCGCCGGATGCGGCTCCTCGGCACTGTCGGGCACGCGCGCCATCCGCATCGCCACCACGATCAGGGCAGCGATCGCGACGGCGGTGATGACGAGAACGGGATTCTCGCGTGCCCAGACGATCAGGTCCATGACGCTTCCTCTTCCGCTGCGGCATCCGGGCACGACTGGCCCGGATCGTGCCGCGTTCAGAGGGGGTCGGGGTGGCCCGTCAGACGTGACACATGAGGTGTACAGGCGAAGACTACTCCCCCGCGCGGTCCGCTAATAGATCTGATGCGATCGATGTCGAACCGAGATGAGCGGCGGGCCCCGGATGTTCGGGACCGGGGCCCGCCGCGCAAGAGCCTTCGCGGGGACCTTGCAGTGCCCATCATGACGGAGCCGGCGGGGTGCACGCTCTGCGGATCGTGTGATTTCGCCCGATGATTCACCCCCCTTCGTGGACGCGAAGAACTGCTCAACCGGAAACACCGCGTTCGTGAAGGATCCCTAATGTTCGGCGCATGGCACACGCACCGATCAAGGCCGTCATCCCCGCCGCGGGACTCGGCACCCGCTTCCTGCCCGCGACGAAGGCGATGCCGAAGGAGATGCTGCCGGTCGTCGACAAGCCGGCGATCCAGTACGTGGTCGAGGAGGCGGTGGCCGCGGGCAGTGACGACGTGCTGGTCATCGTCGGACGCAACAAGAACGCGCTCGCCAACCACTTCGACCGCGTCGCGGAGCTCGAGCACACGCTGGAGCGGAAGGGCGACGCCGCGAAGCTGGAGAAGGTCATGCAGGCCAGCCGGCTCGCCGACGTGCACTTCGTGCGGCAAGGCGACCCGCTCGGACTCGGCCACGCCGTCCTGCGCGCCCGCAAACACGTGGGACACGAGACGTTCGCCGTCCTTCTCGGCGACGACCTCATCGATGCCCGCGACGTGCTGCTCGCGCGCATGATCGAGGTGTCGCAGGCCCGTTCTGCGACCGTCGTCGCACTGATGGAGGTCGATCCGTCGCAGATCCACCTCTACGGCTGCGCGGCGGTCACACCCACCGCCGAGGACGACGTCGTGACCATCACCGGCCACGTCGAGAAGCCGTCGGCCGCCGACGCGCCGAGCAACCTCGCCGTCATCGGGCGCTACGTGCTCAAGCCCGAGATCTTCGACGTGCTCGAGAAGACCGCACCGGGCAAGGGCGGCGAGATCCAGCTCACCGATGCACTGGAAGCGCTGGCCGAGGACGAGAGCATCGGCGGACCGGTTCTGGGCGTCGTCTTCCGCGGTCGCCGCTACGACACGGGCGACCGGCTCGACTACATCAAGTCCAACGTGCAGCTCGCCCTGGATCGGGACGACCTCGGACCCGACCTGGCCCAGTGGATCAAGGAACTCGCCGCCACGCTCTGAGAGCGGCGCCGGCGCTCACAGCGGAGATTCACATCGCCATCGATGGACGAGAACGGGCAGAGTAGGAGAACACACCCGACACCTCCGGAAGGCACGGCATGAGCGACGCGCGCCCAGACTCCCCCGACGACTCACCGGCGGGCTCCAGCCCGTTCGACGAACTGATGCGCCCATCCTCGGGCGAAGACGGCAGCACGTTCTCGGTGGGATTCCGGGGATATGACCGCCATGAGGTCGATGCGGCCATCTCCGAGCTGACCAACCGCCTGCAGCGCACCACGGCGGAGCTCGGGACAGCCGAGGCGCGCCAGCGAGAGACCCTCGATCGGTTGCGCGAGGAGCAGCGGGCCGAGATCGAACGCCTCGTCTCCGAGACCGAGGAGTCGGTGAACCGGCTGCGCGAGGAGCACCACGAGCAGGCGGCACGGCTCGAGGCCGATCTGCAGACGGCGACGGCGCAGATCGCCGAAGCCGAAGCGCGCATCGCTGCCCTGACCGCGCAGCTCGTCGAGCGTCCGGAGGGCGCAGAGGGGGCGGAGGCAGCGGAGCCGGATACCTCCGACCCGTCGACCCGCGACCAGTTCGAGGCCGTTCTGCGCGTCGCCGAGGAGCAGGCCGGCCTCATCGTTCAGAACGCCGCCGCGCAGGCGGAGCGCCTGCTCGAGGCAGCGCGCGAGGAAGTGGCGACCCAACGTGCCCAGGCGCAGGCGGACGTCTCCCGCATCCACGCGCAGGCGCAGCACGATGCCGATCAGGTGCGTCTGCGCATCGAGACCGAGTACACGGCGCACGAGGCGACGATCCAGCGCGAGGCGGCGCACGCCGCCGAGAAGCTCGCGCAGGCCGAGCGAGAGGCCGAGACGATCCGTTCCGAGGCGGAGAAGGGAGCCGCGGCGCTGCGAGCGATGGTGACGCGCGAGACGGCGCAGTTGCGCAGCGACACCGAGCGCGACGTCCGCGAGATGAACGCACGCCTGCTCGAGTTCGAGGAGACACTGACTCGCCGTCAGGATGACGCGCAGCAGGAGTTCCTGGTGCTGCACAACCAGGCGGTCGCGCACGCCGAACGCATCACCTCCGATGCCAACGATCAGGTCGCCGCCTCCCTCGAGCACGCCCAGCGCATCTCGGCGAAGGCGGACGACTACGAGAAGCTCATGAGGGCTCAGGCCGCGCAGATCGAAGCGGACGCGCACGTGCGGGCGCAGGAGAACCTCGACCGCGCACGCACGAAGGCGCACAAGATCGTGTCCACCGTCATCGATCATTCCACCGCCGTCCTGCGCGATGCCGAGGACCGGACCCGTGCACTGCGGTGGCAGCAGCAGCAGCTCACGAGCTTCATGTCGGAGGTGCGCGAACTGATCCGTCCGGAGGGCGTGCTCGCTGCGACCGTCGGCGCGGACGAAGCGACATCCGACGCGGGAGACGGCGACCGCGAAGCCGACGGCGAACACGCCTGAGCGGAATTGCTCAGAGCAGTGAATCGCCTGTCTTCCATGTGATTGAATTCACCTGAGCGGTCGCTCCCCGCGAAGGCCCGACCGCTCGCACCCGAGCTTGGGCCTTGGCCAGATGCTCATACCCCCTCCCGGCATCGCCGTGGAGGGGGTTCTGCGTTTCGCTGATCAGCGCGTGAGCACCGCGGCAGCGACGAGGACGATCACGCCGGCGGCGAGCAGAGCGGCACCGACGTAGAGGGACCAATGCGGACGCTGGGAGAGCTGGCGGTGGAGGCGACGACGACGACGGGAGCGCGCTTTCGCCTCGCGATCGTCGACCGCCGCCTCACGGCTTCCGACGCTCGAGCGATATTCTGAGCGCGAGTACGGTGCCTGCATGCGTCCTCCCAAGGACGGAACGGTTGGAGCTGAACGACCGTCGAGATGCCGGAGCATCAGAGTCGGGAGCCCCCCTCATCCGCCGGCCTTCCCTGAAGATACCCACGCATGTTTTCCCGCAGGTTGCGGCTGAGTACTTTTCCGTCGCCGATCACGACCCATCCCCGGCGGCGGGCAGAATGCGACAAAGGAGAGAAGCCGCGATGGGCGCATCGGCAGCCGTGCGTTTCGCCGCAGCCGAGGGCCGCGAGGCCCAGCGCACGAGGCCGCGACGCAGGTGCCAGCGCCGTGCCCGGCCTGGGGCTCGGACTCAGCGTCGCGCGCGCGATCGCGCACGCCCACGGCGGCACCATCGACATCGTCAGCGAGCCGGGATCGGGCGCCGTGGTGACGCTCACGCTGCCCGTCGACGGCCGGTGAGGGTATTCCCACGGCTTGACACTTCCGGCGCGGCAGCCGCTCGTGGTTTACTCCTTGCGAGCGCCCGCTCCCCGCGAAGGCCCGAGCGCTCGCACTCCGTATCGACCCCTCGCCATCGCCGGCGAGGGGCCGTTCTTCGGAACTCAGCTGTGGGCGACGACGCTGTCCAGCACGACGGCGGACTCGATCGTCGTCGCGGCCACCTCGAGGTCGGGCACATAGGTCTCCCGCAGTCGGGTCGAACTCTGCGCGAACCGCTGGCGCAGCTCGTCCGCCGCGACCTCCGGCGTGGTGACGGCGCACACCATGGCGACCCGACCGGCGCCGATGAGCCCGACCTCGGCGTCGTCCGCGAGCGTCGCCGTGCAGGCGGCGACCAGTGCCGCGTTGACCTCGTCGATGTACTCCTGACCGAACGATTCGCGGATCAGTTCCAGCTCGTCGACGGCGGCCACGCGCCAGGACACCGCCCCGCTCTCGGCGAGGATCGTCCGGGCACGAGCCGCGAGCCGGTCACGCGTGCTCACCAGCTCCACCCGGCGACTGGCTCGCTCGTCTCGGGCGGCGGCGAGCACGCCGAAGGCGAGGAGGATCACCGCGATCACTCCCGCCATGGTGGTGGGGCCGGTCGAGAAGTACTGCGCGTAGACCCCGTCGTACAGACCGTCGATCGCGAGGAAGACGGCGCGGCCGAGGGAGAAGATCGCGTACCCGACCATCGTCGCCGCGATCGCCAAGGTGCCGCTCGTGGCACGCGCGCGGCCGACGCGGGCCTCGATCGCGGTCAGCGTGCAGCCCACGATCAGCAGCAGGATCTTGATCCCCGACGAGACCGTCTCGGACAGCAGGATGCTGCACACGAACATCGCGACGCCGCCCGCGATCACCGCCCAGAGGCGCCACGCCCGCCTGTCGTTGAGCGCGCCGACGGCGACCCACAGCAGAGCCGGTGCCAGCACCATCGCGGCGTCGCCTGCCGCGAGAGTCCACACGGAGTGCTCGAACGAGAAGTAGATGACGTAGAGCAGGCTCGAAAAGACCGCGAACACCGCGGAGGCGGTGGCGGTGGCGAGGAAGGACCCGGAACGGTATGAGGGGCCTCTCACCCAGAGGAAGGCCGCGAGGACGACGAACGTCGCCAAGACGCTGACGCCCACCAGCGGCAGACCGGTCATCGCGTTCATGGCCGTCCCTTCCCCCGCAGACTGAGAAGGCCATGCTACGCGCGGGAGGATGTCGCCCGTCAGCCCGAGACGGAGAACCCCGTTCGGCTACCGCCGGCGCAGCGGCCGGAAGCTCGGGATGGGGATGGGCTTGCTGATCGGGCTCGCCGGCTCCGGCGCGGCGGTGCCGAAGCGCTCCTCGAACTCCCGCCGCACGTCATCCTCGAAATAGTCCGCGTCATCGCGGAGATCGTCGTGCTCCTTGGTACTCATGACCGCCTCCTGCTGCGATCACGGTAGGTCGGCGGACGTGGCACGCCACGGGGGTTGCGTATCCGCGACGACCCGTCTACTCGCGCGCGCTCGCGCCCATGGCCGCGACCGCTTCTGCGAGCAGCGGCCGCGGCATCGCGAGCACGAGCCGGAGGAATCCGGGAGCAGCACACAGTGCCCCGTCGGTCAGCACGACACCGGCGCGCTCGCGGAAGAAGTCGGCGGGCGCGCCCGGCAGCTCGAGGCGGCGCGCGTCGAGCCAGGCGAGGTAGGTGCCCTCCGGCGGCGTGTACCCCACTTCGGGAAGATGCTGGGCGAGCAGCTGCACCAGCAGCATCCGGTTACCGTCGAGATAGTCGAGGGTTTCGGCGAGCCAGGGCTCTCCCTCCTCGTACGCGGCGATGGATGCCACGACGCCGAGCGTCGAAGCGCCGTGCACATGGGCGAAGCCCACTCGCCGGTAGATGTCGTCGTCGTTCTGGTTCGAGGTGATGAGCTGGGCGGCCTTGACCCCCGGAATGTTCCACGCCTTCGACGCGCTCGTGCCCGTGACGGTGTGCGCGGCGGTGGCCTCGGAGAGGGAGGCGTACGGCACGTGCGCGAGGCCGCCGTAGCGCAGCGGCGCGTGGATCTCGTCGGCGAACACCCGGCCCCCGTGGCGTTCGACCACGTCAGCGATCCGGGTGAGCTCCTCACGAGTGAGGACCGAGCCGGTCGGATTGTGCGGGTTGCACAGCACGAGCGTGCGCGCGCCGGCGGAGAACGCCGCATCGATTCCGTCGATGTCGTGCTCCCACCGCCCCGACACCACGCGCCCCGGCACCGGGATCACCGGGTGCCCGATGGCCGGGAGATAGGTGAGGAACGGCATGTACGCGGGTGTCGGAACGATCACCGGCGACCCGGCGGGGGCGAACGTGCGCACCGCAACGCCCAGCGCCGCCATCACATCGGCGACGGGATGCACATGCTCGGGTTCGATGCTCCAGCCGTAGGCGCGCCGCATCCATCCCGCCGTCGCGACCGACATCCGCTGGGCGAGCGCGGGAGACAGATAGCCGAGCGTCTCCTCCTCCACCGCGCGGTGCAGCGCCGCGGTCACGACCGGCGCCGTGCCGAAGTCCATCTCGGCGACCCACGCGCCGATCTTTCCCGGATGCAGGCTCCACTTGCGACTCTCCGGGCGATCCAGCGTCTCGCGGCGGCGTTCGTCGTAGGGATGCGTCACAGATCCGACGCTACCGGCGGCGTGCTTCCGACGTGCCGCGGATGCCGTATTCTGTCATTCAAGCAAGGGGAGTACTCCCGCTCGCGGTCGGCTCGTCAGTACGGATCCAACGTCGGATCCCGGGCCGCCGGTCCCGACCAGCATCGGGGCGGAGGAGACCTTGGCGTCATGACCGTACGCCCACCCCTTGGAGTTCTCCGTGAACGTCACCCCCGCCATCTGGCTCATCACCATCGCGATCACGATCGCCTTCTTCGTCTTCGAGTTCTTCGTGCACGTGCGCAAGCCGCACGCCCCCACCATCCGCGAGTCCGCCGTCTGGTCTGTCTTCTACATCGGCCTGGCGCTGCTGTTCGGCGTCGGGATCGGCATGGTCTCGGGCTGGACGTTCGGCGGCGAGTACTTCGCCGGATACCTGACGGAGAAGGCCCTGTCGATCGACAACCTCTTCGTCTTCCTCATCATCATGACGGGCTTCGCGGTGCCGAAGGAGTACCAGCAGAAGGTGCTCATGATCGGCATCGTGATCGCGCTCATCATGCGCGGTGCCTTCATCGCACTCGGCGCGACCCTGATCGAGAACTTCTCGTGGGTCTTCTACATCTTCGGCGCGTTCCTGCTCTACCTGGCCTGGCAGCAGGCGTTCTCGAGTCACGAGTCCGATCCCTCGAACGGACGCATCGTGCGGCTCATGCGCCGCATCCTTCCGGTGCACGACGAGTACCACGGCGACCGACTGACCGTGAAGATCGACGGCAAGCGCTTCGTGACCCCGATGCTGCTCACGATCGTCGCCATCGGCTTCATCGATCTGGTCTTCGCCCTCGACTCGATCCCCGCGATCTACGGCCTCACGCAGGAGGCGTACATCGTCTTCACTGCGAACGCCTTCGCCCTGATGGGCCTGCGTCAGCTCTTCTTCCTCATCGGCGGCCTGCTGGAGCGCCTGGTGTACCTCGCGCAGGGCCTCGCCGTCATCCTGGCCTTCATCGGTGTGAAGCTCGTCTTCCACGCGCTGCACGTCAACGAGCTGCCCTTCATCAACGGCGGCCAGCACATCGACTGGGTCCCCGAGATCCCGATCTGGTTCTCGCTGCTGTTCATCGGCGCGACGATCGCGGTGGCCACCGTCGCGAGCCTGCTCAAGACCCGGAACGACCGCCTCAAGGCCGACCGCGCTCAGGTGCAGGGGCACCCCGTCGCCACCGCCGAGGTCGACGAGCACTGACCGCCGCCTCCCGTCCCCGGCGAGGCGTCGCGTCAGCGCGGGCAGATCTCGAAGGCGTAGTCCGCATCCCCCGGCATCGTGAGGTCGCGATCGCGAAGCACGAGGGATGCGGGCACGGCGGGATCGGCGCAGAGCTCGCCGAACGGCCGGTCGATCGCGTCGGTGTACTCGATCGCGACCACGGCGTCGCCGTAGACATCGGTGTAGGCCGTGCACTCGTCGTAGTACGCGCACTCCTCCACCACCGCGAAGTCGAAGCCGGCCTCGGCTCGCAGGCGCTCGGCATCCTCCGCCGCGTTCTTCTGGCCCGCCGCGAGCCCCGCGCGATGCGCCCGTTCCACCAGCAGCGTCGCGAGGGCGAGGTTGTCGTCGGCGCTGAGGAGACCGTCCGAACGGGTGTACGTGTCGAGGTTGTCGAACTCCACCGCCGCGTAGCCCGCCGCAGCACAGCCGTCGATCCACTCACCGACCCGCGCCGCGATGGCCTCGCGAGCGTCATCCGAACGGGTGTCGAGGAGCGCTTCATCGGGCCAGTCCGCGTCCATCAGATCGGCACCGTTCTGGCGCAGGACCAGGTCGTCGGGCCACTCGTCGCGCTCGCTCGGCTGCGTCTGGAACGCGTTGAGATAGCAGATCGAGTACACCCCGGGCGCGGGTGCGGCCGTGCGGTCACGGGCGACGATCCCCACCCGGGGATCCGGTGGATACGCGCCGCCGAGCTGATAGTCGACGGGCGTTCCCGCGGGCGGCCGCCGCATCACCGAGGCGGAATCCGAGACCGAGGCCGGCTCGCTCGCGCACGCGACCACGCCGGCCAGTGCGACAGCGAGCACGCCGGCGGCGAGCACCCGCACCGGCGCGAGCGCGGCACGCCGGCGGGTCATGAGGCGAGCAGGGCCCCCACCCGGGAGACGAGCTCGCGCGGCGAGAAAGGCTTCGTCATGAAGTCGTCGGCGCCGGCGGACAGCGCGCGGGCGATGTCCTCGTCCTGCGCCCTGGCGGTGAGCATCATGATGCGGGTGTCGGCGAACGAGGCATCACCACGGAGTTCGGCGCACACCTCCAGACCGGTGCGGTGCGGCATCATCCAGTCGAGGATCACGAGGGAGGGATGCGCGTCACGCGCGGCGACGAGGCCCTGCTCGCCGTCCGGTGCGACGGCGACCTCGTGCCCCGACGCTGCCAGGCGGTGCTGGATCAGCTGCGCCACATCGGCGTCGTCCTCTACGACCAGGATGCTCGCCACGGCCGCCACCTCCTTGCAACCCTTGTCTCGTGTACGGGGCGGGCGCCGCCGAGAGGGTACGTTCACAGTATGAAGGCTGGCGCCCCGTTCGCGACACTCGGCGCCCCGTCGAGGTCCGAGTGGATCCCCCCGTGGTGGAGTTGGCCGATCGCCGCGATCGCCGTCGCCGCGCTGGGCCTCACCGGGACGATCTTCACGCCTCCCGGCGGCAGCGCCGCCGTATGGTGGCCGGCCGCGGGCGCGTCAGCCCTCTTCGCGCTCCTCAATCCGCCGCGTCGCCGCGGCGGGGTCGTGCTCCTCGTCCTGGCCGTGACGGTGATCCCCAACCTCATCCACGGGCGTTCGCTCGCGGTCGCGGTGGGCTACGCGTTCGGCAACGCGGCGGAGACCGCCGCACTGCTGGCCGTGCTGGCGATCTGGGGATACCGCGGCTCCAACCCCTTCGTCCTGCGCCGTACGCGCGAGGCGCTCGTGCTCGTGGTGGCCAGCCTCACAGGCGCCCTCGTGGCCGCTGTGATCGTCGCCGCGACGGCCGCACTGCTCGGCGGCGGCGACTTCTCCGCGACGGCGCTGAGCGTTTTCCCCTCTCACGCCGCGGCCGTGCTTCTGATCGCCCCGTTCGCCTGCATCCCGCCCTCTTCCGGTCCGCTGAACCTGCCGCGCTGGGAGGCGGTGCTGCAGCCCGCGCTGCTGCTCGGCGTGCTCGCGTTCGTCGCCTTCCCGCGCGTGGAGATCCCCCTCGCCTTCCTGCCGTTCATGATCATCGCGTGGGGATGCCTGCGTCTGCCGTTCGTCGCGGCCCTCATCGAAGTGCTGGTCGCCGGCGTCGCGATTCTCCTGGTCACCCTGGCGGGGCGGGGGCACTTCGCCCTCGGACTCTCCCCGACCGAACGCGCGGTCACCGTCGAGATCTTCCTCATCGCTCTGGCGACCGTGTCGCTGTTGCTGCTGACGGCACGCGCCGAACAACGGGAGGCGGCGCGGGTGGCAGCGCGCACCACGCACCTGCTGTCGGGCGGCCTGGTCGAGACCGAGGTGGGCCTCGCCGTCGCACGCCGCGACGAAGCGAGCACGCGTCTGCTGTGGGCGAATCCCGCCGCCCGCTCGATGATCGCGGCGGAACTCGACGGCGACGGCTGGAAGGGCACCCTCGAGCACGTCGCCCGCCACGCAAGCCGCGACGGCGTCGAGCGCGTGCACGTCGACGGAGAGACGTCGCTGCGCCTCGTGGCCAACCCGATCGAGAACGATCCCGGACTGTTCGCCGTGCAGCTGCTCGACGTATCGAACACCGTACGGATGATCCAGGCGCGGGCGGATGCGGAGCGTGAGCGTGCCGCGGCCACCGAACTGCGCGCCGATCTCAGCCGGCAGCGCGACGACTTCGTCTCGACCACGAGTCACGAGCTCCGCACGCCCTTGACCAATGTGCTGGGCTACGCGGAGCTTCTCGAGGAGTCGCCCGCGCTGACGCCGCTCGAACGCGACTGGGTCGCCCGCATCCGACGCAACGGCCTGCGCCTGTCGGACCTCGTGGAGGACCTGCTGATGGTCGGCGGTGCCCACGCGACGCCCGTGAGCCCCGGCGAGCGGCGCACGCTCTCGGCCCGCTCCGTCGTGGCGGAGGTCGTCGCCGCGCACGGTGCCGCAGCCGATGAGAAGCGGCTGCGGCTCGAGATCGACATCGACGCCGGAACCAACGTGCACGGCGTTCCCGCCGACATCCATCGCTCCCTGGCGGCGCTCCTCTCGAACGCGATCCTGTTCACACCGGCCGACGGCGACGTCCTCGTCCGCGTGCGCGACGACGGCGGGACCACCGAGTTCTCGATCAGCGACAGCGGGCCGGGCATGAGCGACGGCGACCGGGAGCGAGCGTTCGACCGGTTCTTCCGCGCCCCGGAGGCGGAGCAGTCCGGTACGCCCGGCGTCGGCCTCGGCCTGTCGATCGCGCAGCGACTCGCGCGACGCAACGGCGGGACACTGGAGCTCTTCTCGCCCGCATCCGGTGGACTGCGCGCGGTGCTCCGGCTGCCGTCGGCGCCCCAACTCACCTGAGCGTCGCCCTCCCGCATCCGGCGTCTTGCGCAGCACCCTCTCGCGTCGCATCGTCTCGTGCGCGCCTGGTCCCGCCTCCTGCGGGTATCGCGATCGCCTCCTGCGCGTCTCACTTATGCACGCAGATCCGCGCCCAGGCGTGCACAACTGAGACACGAAACGCCCCGCACACCACCACCGAGCGGGGCACATCACCACTCCCCCGCGTGTCTCATTTATGCACGCAAGACAACGCCCCAGCGTGCACAACCGAGACACGGAGAGCGGGAACGGCCAGAGATGCGGGCGCCGACGCGCGCAACGGGTCAGGCGGCGGGCAACGGCACGCGCGCCTCGAGCACGACGTCGCGGCCCCGCTGAAACAGCTGCGCTCCGCCCAGATGGGCGATGCCTCGGCCCGCGGTGAGCGGCAGCGCCGAGCCGAGCCGTCCCGGCGACGACACCTGCACGCGCAGCTCCGGGGCGGCATCCGGGTCGCCGTGGGTCACCTCGAGCGTCGCCCGCTTCGCACCCGAGTGCTTGACCGCGTTGAGGAAGCCCTCGCTCGCGATGTCGACGACTCGGCGCATCACGTCCTCCCGCCCCAACGCGATCCGTGCGTCGTCATCGATGTCGCTCGAGATCTGCAATACGTGCGACCACGTCTCGAGCATCTGAGCGAGAGCATCCGACGGCGCGACCCGTGCCGACGCGGCGGATGCCGGTGCCGTGCCCTCGATCTCCGCGAGGGCCAGCGCGATCGTCGCCGCGAAGGCCTCCAGCTCCTCGGCCGTGGCCGCGCGCTCGTCCACCGTCGCGGCGAACAGCACGCACCTCCCCTGGACGCGACCGTGCAGTTGCTCGGCCGCGCTGCGCAGCTCGAGACGAGCGCGCGTCGTGCGCGTCGCGACCGCATCCGTCTGCGCGGCCAGAGCGCGCGACAGGCGACGCGTCTGCACGATGGAGCTGTGAATGGCATCGGAGGAAACCCCGACGATGACTGCGAGCAGCGGGAAGTCGAGGATCGGGGCGAGCGCCGTCGGCAGGGTCTGAGGCGCCAGAAAGATCGCGGCGGAAGAGAAGAGCACCCCGGTCGCGAACCAGGCGAACAGGATGGCGCCGCCACGCGCACTGGCCGAACGGCGACGCGAGGACCGACGCGCGACCGCGTCGGCCACGAAGCCGCAGGCGAAGACGAGCACGACCGCGATGAGAGCGAGCACCGTCGGCACCGTCGACAGCGTGTACGGAAGGCTGCCGACCACGTAGGCGATGCTGACCACGACAGGGCTCGGCGGGCGCAGCCGCGCCAGAAGCGGGCGCCGGGGCGCGGCGGGAATCTCCACGGGACCGGTTCCTGGAGGAATCTCGGACAGTGGCAGCGCCGCCGCGTCCTCGAGGTCGTGGCTGACCGCGCGGACCGACTGCGAGAACGCGCTGACATCGTCGAAGCCGGGGTTCTTCGACACCAGCTCGGCGAGCTGGCCGCGCAGCATCGCGATCTGCTCGTGCAGCAGGATGCGGGTACGGCGCGCGTAGGCGTCGGCGCGACGGTCGGCCTCTTTCAGATCCGACAGCGCGACCCGCAGACGCGCGCTCGCGTTCCGGGTCGCGTCGTAAGACACCGTCGCCGTCGCGACGAGGGAGAGCACGATGAGCCAGATGACCACGTTCGTCGTGATGCGCTCGGCCCACGACCCCGCGCTCGGCTCGCGCTGCAGCAACAGCCCCGCGGCGTCGTTGAGCAGCGGGCGTGCAGCGCCGACGACCACGACCGTGACGAGCACGAGAAGGGCCCGCCGGCGACGGCGCCGTATCCGACGTTCGGCCCACGCGACCGGCAGCACGAGCACCACGAGCACGGCCCAGACGAGAACCGAGATGCCGATGGCGGACAGATACCCGACCGTCGAGTTCACCGAGCGGTACGCGCCGAGCACCGTCACAGCGATCAGGAGGGAGACGGCAGCGCTCCATCCGCTGAAGAAGCGGCCGCTGGTCAGAGCCCCCCACCAGATACGCGCCACGCGTCGCGCACTTCCGACGGCACCGCCTCGGCGCATCTCGGCGTATGCGCGGGCAGGCGTCACGTCGTCGCTCGACGCCTTCGACGACACGGAGTGTCCGCGCACCATCGATCTCATAGATCCCCTCAGGCCGTCGGGTCGACCTGCATTGCGCGACTACTGTACCCAGGTCGACGACGAAACGGGCGTCACACGGGGCTTTGCGTACGCGACCGCCAGGGGACGTGCGCGCTCAGATCGCGGCGAGCGCCGCATCCAGATCGGCGAGAAGATCCGCCGCGTCCTCGATGCCCACCGAGAGCCGCACGACCTCGATGGGCACTGCGAGCTCGGTTCCGCGCACCGACGCGTGGGTCATCGCGTCGGGGTAGTTCACGAGGGACTCGACGCCCCCGAGCGACTCGGCGAGGGTGAACAGGCGCGTCGACTCGGCGAAGCGGCGGGCAGTGGCCTGGTCGGCGAGCGCCAGCGACACGATGCCGCCGAACCCGCTCATCTGCCCGCGTGCGATGTCGTGGCCGGGATGCGTCGACAGGCCCGGGTAGTAGACGGCTGCGACCTGCTCGTGGCCGGCGAGGAAGTCCGCGACGGCGGCGCCGTTCTCGCTGTGGCGCTGCATCCGTACCCCGAGGGTCTTGATGCCGCGCGTGGTCAGCCAGGCGTCGAACGGGCTCGAGACGGCGCCGACGGCGAACTGCAGGAAGCGCGCCGCCTCGGCGAGCTCCGCGTCGCTCGTGACGAGCGCACCGCCGACGACGTCGGAGTGGCCGCCGAGGTACTTGGTGGTGGAGTGGACGACCACGTCCGCACCGAGGGCGAGCGGCTGCTGCAGCGCGGGAGTGGCGAACGTGTTGTCGACCACGACCAGAGCGCCCGCCGCGTGTCCGAGGCGTGCGAGCCCCGCGATGTCGCTGACCTTCAGCAGAGGGTTGGAGGGCGTTTCGACCCAGAGGATGCGGGCCGGCCGCTCCTCGAGGGCGGCGGCGACCGCATCCAGATCGCTCATGTCGACCACGCGGAGCGTGACGCCCCAGGGGCCGAGCACGCGGGCGAGCAACCGGTAGGTGCCGCCGTAGACGTCGCTGCCGAGGAGGACCTCGTCGCCCGGCTTCAGCACGGCGCGCAGCAGCGCGTCCTCGGCGGCGAGCCCTGACGAGAACGACAGCGCGTGCTCGCCGTGCTCGATGGCGGCGAGCTGCGTCTCCAGGGCGGTGCGGGTGGGATTCCCGCTGCGGCCGTACTCGTAGCCGCCGCGAAGGCCGCCGATGCCGTCCTGGGCGAACGTGGTGCTCATGTGGATCGGCGGGATGACCGCACCGGTGGTGGGGTCGAAGTCCTGCCCGGCGTGGACCGCGAGACTGGCGAAGGCGCGGGCTGCGGGGTTGGTCATCGTTGTGCTCCTTCGTCGGTGCCGGCTTCGGCGAGCCGGCTCGTGGTCTGTTCGACGGCGAATCCGTGGTCGCTCATCCAGGTGTCGTCGAAGATCTTGCTGAGGTAGCCGCGGCCGTGATCGGGCAGCACCACGACGACCACCGCATCGGCGGGGAGCTCCTGCGCGGTCCGGAGGGCGGCGACCACCGCCATCCCCCCCGATCCGCCCACGAGCAGGCCCTCCTCGCGAGCGAGGCGGCGCGTCATCGCGAAGGCCTCGGCGTCGTCCACGCGCTCGTAACGGTCGACGACGGCGGGGTCGAAGGTGGCCGGCCAGAAATCCTCGCCGACGCCCTCCACGAGGTAGCCGTGCAGGGGGCCGCCGGAGTAGATCGACCCCTCGGGGTCGGCGCCGATCACGGTGACGCGCCCGTCGGACGCCTGCTTGAGGAAGCGGCCCGTGCCGCTGATCGTGCCGCCCGTGCCGATGCCGGCGACGAAGTGCGTGACGGCGCCGTCGGTGTCGGCCCAGATCTCCGGACCCGTGGTCTCGAAGTGCCCGCGTGGACCGTTCTGATTGGCGAACTGGTTCGGCTTGAAGGCCCCGGGGATCTCACGCGCCAACCGGTCGGACACGCTGTAGTACGAGTCCGGATGCTCGGGCGGCACGGAGGTGGGAGTCATCACGACCTCGGCCCCGTAGGCCCGCAGCACCGCGACCTTCTCGCCCGCGAACTTGTCGGGCACGACGAAGATCATGCGGTAGCCGCGCTCGAGAGCCACCAGCGCGAGGCCCACGCCGGTGTTGCCGCTCGTGGGCTCGACGATCGTGCCGCCGGGCTGCAGGAGTCCGTCGCGTTCGGCGGCGTCGATGATGTTCTTCGCGATGCGGTCTTTGGCGGAGCCGCCGGGGTTGAAGTACTCGACCTTGGCGAGCACCGTGGCGTCTATGCCGTCGGTGACGCGGTTGAGCTTGACGAGCGGGGTGTTGCCGACGAGCGCGGCGACGCTGGATGCGTAACGCATGAAGGTGTCCCTGGGTGCGGCGAGGCCCGGATGCGGGAGCCCGCAGGTTGTCGGAGGTTATCGGTGAGGGTGCGCGAGAGGGCGCACGGGATCACTCAGCGACAACAACGACAGGTAAGCACGCTGCGACCCTACCAGACCCCGCGCCCGCCCCGCGCCGCCGAGTGAGCACCCGTTCATCGAGCGAGCACTCGATCGGATGCTCGCTCGATGAACGGATGCTCGTTCGCGCTGACCGCGTCCGTGACGGGATGTGACGACGCGCGACGAGGTGTGACGGCTCGGATCGGATGTCGTCGACCCGGTGTGGCGCAATGGGGCATCGCGATCCACGGGTCGCCCGACACAGCACACCGAGCCCCGCGCACCTACGGCGCAACGGGCCAGAGCAAGGAGACATCCCATGTCCGAGAAGCCGTCAGAATCCCCCGACCTCCGAACCGCCCTCGACGCATCGCGTAAGCGTCGACGCACCGTCTGGCTGAGCGTCGCAGCCGTCGCCGTCGTCGCCGTGATCGTCGGCGTGGTCGCCATCGTGGCAAACCTCACCCGCTCCGAGGAGCCCGCGGCCGCCGCAGCCGAGGAGCGTCTCTCGCTGCGCATCGCGGTCAGCGAGGACTCCGACTTCCAGAGCGCGATCGCCGACATCGCGGCGGAGAAGGGACTCGACGTGACCTGGGTCAACGTCGACGACTGGGTGCTGCCGAACACGGAGCTCGCCGCCGGAACGGTCGACGGCAACGCCTTCCAGCACATCCTGTACCTCTCCAACTTCAACGCCCAGAACAACGAAGACCTCACACCCGTCTTCTCGACGGTCATCACCCAGTGGGGCATCTTCTCAGCGACCCTCGGCGACACCGACGAGATCCCCGACGGCGGCCGCATCGCCATCCCCGACGACCCGTCCAACGGCGGCCGCGCACTCGGCATCCTGGCCTCGGCGGGGCTCATCGAACTGAGCAAGGATGCGGGCGACTTCCCCTCCGTCGACGACGTCACCGCCAACCCGAAGAACCTCCAGTTCGTGCCGATCGCGGCGACGACCATTCCGCAGCAGTTCGACGACCCCAGCCTTTCCGCCGTCGTCGTCGGCCTGTCCTACTTCGACCCCTCGCAGGGCATCACCGCGGACAAGGCCCTGTACCTCGACGACTCACTGGATGAGAAGAACCTCCCGTACATCAACGTCGTCGCCAGCCGCTCCGACAACGCGGACGACCCCGCCTGGAAGATCCTCGAGGAGGCGTACGCCGACCCGCGGGCAGCCGAGGCGCTCGAGAAAGAGGACAAGGGGGCGACGGTGCTCGTGCAGATCCCCGTCGACACCCTGCGTGCGAAGCTCGCCGACCTCGAGAAGTCCGCGGCCGCCAACGGCTGATCCGCCGCCGGCCCGCTCGACGACCGACATCAGCCTCGGTCGTCGAGCGAGGCCGTGGCGCGGAACGAGA
>JASCPH010000057.1 GCA_029959545.1 Microbacteriaceae bacterium PS02066
CGGCCTTGCGGCCGGAATCGATCGCGTCGCGGTTCATCCAGTTCCGAAGACACGACTCGCTGATCCCAAGATCACGAGCCGTCGACGCGACCGGGTTGCCCTGCGCGACCAGATCCAGGGCTCGACGCCGAAACTCCGGCGGGTGAGCAGCAGGCATCACACGGACTCCTTCCGAGACGATCATCGCCTCACTCAAGGTGTCCGGGAAACCGGGTCAGGCTCCGAGTCCCATTGAACCGCTCTGAGTTTGATGGAGTGCGGATGATCCGATCCCGCAACCGGCCCTGCAACCCCTCGAACTCTGTCGCCAGGCCCGGGTGGACGAGCGCTGCGATGCTGAACGACTTCGGCGCGTTGATCGCGCCATCCAGAACCAGATCCGCCTGCGGCGACAACAACTCCCGACCCCGACGCTCCCCTGACACCGGATCACACCCACCCACGCACCGCGCCAGCGCGACACTGTCGAGCCGGTCCGTGCTGACCTCACCGTCCTCAACGACGAATCGGGTGACCGAGTGGGACGCTGCGTCACTGCACTCGGCGAGCGCTTCGACACCGCGGGAGACGTGAGCGCCGGAATCGCAGTTCTTTCCTTCTTCGTTCGCTCGTCCTTCTTCTTTCGTTCGTGCGTCTTTCATGCGCTCGCGCACTCGCGCGCTCCGGCGCGCGTTCGTCGTAGACGATCCTCGGTTCCATCGTTGGCTAATTGCAGTCTTCGGACGTTGGAGGGCTAGTGGGGAGCTTCGCGAGAAGGCGCTGGCTCCACCTCCGCGTCCCAACCCAACCCACCCCAACTGCATAGCAACTCTGCTTCGCGCTCACCGACTCTCTGCCGAGTTCGGTGCGGTTCCTCGGCGCACACCCTGTCAGGGGTCAAGTCGCCGCCGAGTTACGCAATCCAACCCACGTGGTCCGTGCGCTGGCTGGCCAGCAGCCGAGAGCCTCAGCATCGTCAGGCAAAGCGGCGGACGAACGGCCGCTCGACCACCGAGATGAGCGTGTAGAGCAGGACCGAGACGATCAGCAGCACGACGGTACCCGACCAAAGTGAGTCAAACCGGCTCGCCGCATAGTCGCGCACGAGCATGCTGCCAAGCCCTTCTCCGGTCGCGAGCCATTCCGCGAGCGTTGCGCCCGCGATCGCGCCCGGCACGGCGATGCGCGCTGAGGCGAACACGGCGGGCAGCGCATACGGCAGCCTCACCTTGCGCACGACCAGACCGGACGAGCCACCCATCGACCGAACGACGTCCGCGGCAAGCTCCGGCGCACCGCGGAGCGCGGTCGTGACGTTCACGAGCGTGGGGAAGAAGGTCACGAGCGTCACGATGACCGTGACCCCGAGCAGCCCGCGACCGAAAATGAGAGCAAGCAGGGGTGTCAGTGCGACGAGCGGAACCGAACGCAGCACCACGGCGACCGGCATAATGATCCGCTCGGCGAACTGGGAGCGCACGATAAGCAGCGCGATGGCGCACGCGAGGACCGTGCCGATCAAGTACCCGACCCCGGCATCGCGCAACGTGATCCACAGTCCGCCGAAGACGGACTCCCTGTTGAGGGCGGCATCCGCGTCGGTCACGAGAAACGCCCACACATCCGCGGGCGTCTTGGCGAAGTACGGGCTCAGATCGGCGATCAGGAACGAGCCCCACCACACCGCCCCGACGATAAGGAGCGAAGCGAGGAATGCTAGTGCCGCGACACCCGCGTTCCGGGTGCGGCCGGCGCCGGACTCAGCAACCACCTGCTGACCCACCGCGGTCGTCACATCCTTGCTCACCCACGGCGTCAGCACCCGCCCGATCCAACCGGCGAGCACGTAGACGAACCCGGCCAGCAACGACATCACCAGCGCGGTCGACCAGGTGCGGGCGACTTCAAACGACGATTGCGACTGCACGAGCATCACACCGAGGCCGCGACTGGCGCCGAGGTACTCGCCGAGAATGGTGCCGAGGATCGCGGCCGGCGCGGCGATCTGGAGCCCGGAGAACAGGCTGGGCAGCATCGCTTTGAGGCGGGTCTTCATGAGCACCGTCCGACCACTGCCGCCCATCGAGCGGATCAGTTCCACGGTCGCGGCGTTCACCGAGCGCAAGCCGAGCAGGCACGCGACGAGGGTCGTGAAGTACACCGAGATCGCGGCGAGAATCTGCTTCGGTGCGTCGCCCGGGAACAACACGACCAGAATCGGGATGAGGGCCACCTGCGGGATGCAAAAGCTCATCACCGCGACTCGCATGAGCAACGACTCCGACCAGGGCACCAGCATGAACACGATCGCGGTGATGATCGCCAACACGTTCCCGACCGCGTAGCCGATGGCCGCGTTGGTGAGTGTCGCGCCGATGTTCATAGGAAGCACGCGAAGATCGCCGATGAACGCGTCGACGACCGCCCATGGCGTCGGCACGACGCGCAACGATGCGAACACGACCGCCAAGACGGCCCACAGGACGAGCAACGCAGCTATGGGCACCAGCCGACCGCCGAACGATCGGAGTGCAGTTACCCTCGGCGACGACTCCGAGGTCGCCGAGAGACTCATCGCTCCACCGCCGCCGGCGTCGTCGCTTCACCGTAAAGCCCTCGCGACAAACGGTCACACAGGGCGTGGAACTCCGGGGTCTGCATGATCTCAGCGGTGCGCGGCCGCGGCAGGTCGATGTCGACCACTTCCACGATTCGACCGGGCCGAGCGGCCATCAGCACCACCCGGTCGGCAAGGAAAACTGCCTCAGAGATGGAGTGCGTCACAAGCAGCGTGGTCGTCCGACGCTCGGTCCAGATGCGCTGCAGCTCGAGGTTGAGGCGGTGCCGGGTGACCTCGTCGAGCGCACCGAAGGGCTCGTCGAGCATGAGCGCTTCCGGGTCCATTGCCAGCGCTCTCGCCAGGGACACGCGCTGGCGCATGCCACCCGACAGCTGTGAGGGCGTCGCCTTCTCAAAACCGGTGAGACCAACGAGCTCGATGAGCTCGGCGATCGCGGCGCGGTCGACGGGGCGACCGGAGACTTCGTACGCCAGCGCGATGTTCTTCACGACGCTGCGCCACGGTAGAAGCGCAGCGTCTTGGAACGCGACACCGACACGATGGTCGCGACGCACCGCGTCCGGGTCCAAGCCGTGCAACGACGCGACGCCCGAGCTCGGACTGTCGAGCCCGGCGAAGATGCGCAGCAGCGTGGACTTTCCGCAGCCAGACGGACCGAGCAACGCCGTGAACTCCCCATCTTTGGTTTCCAGATTGATGCCGTCGAGCGCGCGGAGCGTCCCGCCTTTGACGGCGAACTCCTTCATCACGTCGCGGGCGACCAGGCCGCTGCGCGCAGCGGCCTGGTCGGCGACGGCACCGGCGTCGGTCACGCGTTCCACTCCCCGGCAGCACGGAGGCGGTTGATCTCGTCGCGCAACGTCGTGTCCCGGCCGGGCCGCTCGTTGGCGAGACTCGATCCACCGCCGTCGTTCCAGAAGTCGGAGACCGAGCTCCCCATCTCCTGACCGCGTCGGGTGTGCACGTCCAGCGCGTACGCGGGGATCTCGAACGGGTGGTCGCTCGAGTTCATGAGGTGCATGGTCATGTTCGCGTACTCGTCGCTGCTGCGATCCTTGAGCCGCTCCGACAGGAAGCGGATCGCGTGGGTCGCGAACAGCCACCGGTCCCCGAAGGAACGGTCGAGCCGTTTGTGCATCCCATACAGGTTGTTGATGAGCACCGGCTCGAACCAGGAGCCATCGCCGGTGTCCTCGCAGCTGATGACGTTGAGACGTGCCCACATCATCTCTTCGAGATCGGCGCTCGATTCGAACATCTCGCGGCCGATGAGGAGGGCGAGCTGTGTGTCACCGCGACGGATGCTCTTCTGCAGCGCAGAGATCAGCTCGTCGGCGGCGTAGCCTCGCTTCGAGTTGACACGGGTCCAGGGGTCTTCGGAGTGGTGAACGGGCATGGTGTTGCTTCTCACTGTCTCCACGCGGGTGCGCGGCTGGGTCATTTCTCGTGCACCGCGAATGGCGGGCACGATTGCTTCAAATGTTGCTGATTGGCCAGACCGGAGCGGTCAGAGGCGGGCCCGGTCGGCCCGGACTCAGCCCGCGTAGATCTCGTCGAGCAGGCTGGTGTCGAACAGCGTGTCGAGGTCACCTTCGACACCTTGCGCCTTGAGGGTCTCGATGTTCGCGGCAATGCCGTCCGCGCTCATGGTGAGCAGGCCGTTCGCCTCGGTCTCGTCCGTCTGCACGAGTGGAATGAACGCCGCGGCGGCCAGCTCCTGCTGCTCTAGATCGAGGTTCTGGCTCTCACCGGGACCGGTGACGATGTACGCGGCGGCGGCGTCGGTGTCATCGATCGCTTTCTGCCACCCCAGGGCCGTCGCAGCGATGATGCCCTTAACGGCCGCGCGGCTGGTGTCGTTCTCGAGTGCCTCACGGGTGGTGAACAGCACATTGCCCCATGAGTTGTAGCCGTACTCGTTGAGCTGGAACGTGACCGTCTCGATTCCCTGGAGAGCGAGGGTGACCGGCTGATTGTTAAGGAACGACACGAAGGCGTCGCAGTCACCGGCCACGAGCGGCGACGGGTCGAAGTCTGCCGTCACATACTCGACAGCGTCCGCGTTGATGTCGTTCTGGGCGAGGATTCCGTCCATGATCGACACGCCGCTCGTCTGAATGCAGAGGCGCGAACCCTCAAGGTCGTCGAGGTCATCGATCGGTGCGTCAGCGAGGGACATGATGCTCATCGGATTCACCTGCAACGCCGCCGCAACGATGACGAGGTCGGCACCCTCGGCGTTCGCGCGGGCGACGACGTCACCCGTTGAGAGGCCAACGAGCGCCTGTCCGCTCTGCACGAGCGGCTCGACTGTGGTGCTGGGACCACCGGGGTTGATCGTGATGTCGACACCTTCGGCCGCGTAGTCGCCGTCGCGCTCGGCGATGTACGGCCCCATGTTCTCGACGTTGGCGATCCAACCGAGCTGGAGCGTGGCGGGGGTGAGGGCGGCCTCGTCGCTCGACGCGACGGTCGAGTCGCCGGAACAACCGGTGAGAAGGGCAGCGGTCGCAATGGCGACCGTGGTGGCGGCGAGCGCCAGGCGTCGGGCGCGAGGCGCTGACGAACGGAGAACGGACATGAAGTTCCTATCGGGAAAGAACGGCTGCGGAAAAGGCACGGTGAAGCAGTACCGGTGCAGCGCGCTCATGCCCGCAGCATGCGGGCGGTCGTCGTGTCCGGGGATCGGATGCTGGCGCGCAGCGTCAGCATCCGATCCCGACTGCGGCGGCGGTGGAACGCGAAGGGGTGGACCGGCAGACCCCGCCCCTGACGGCCGTGAATGCGGCGCGTCGGAGGTACTGGGAGGCGCGCTTCAGCAGGCGGGGGCGCGCGAATTGGACAGGCGCCAGCTGCCGCGATTGCGGTCGGCAGTCGTGTCAGCGGTCACTCTGGCTCCTGGGTGCGGCGGGCCGAATCGGCTCCGGTGTGGAGACAGTAGCCACGGCGAATCCGCGGCGACAAATCACGACGCGAGGTTTTACATCGCCGAAACGTGAGCGCATGCATAGCTCTCGATCGGCGACGTACAGTGTTGCGCGGCACGGAAGTACGACATGCGGCCAGCGGGGACGCCGGCGACATCGTAATCGCGAGGTTTCGGCCGTTCCCACTCGCGAACGATCTGCAGAGGTGTCGTCAATGTCCGCAACCGCAATCCACCTGTACCTCGCTGGCCCGGAGGTGTTCCGCCCCGATGGGCCGGAGATCGCCGAGCAGATGCGCGCCGCATGCCGTCGATTCGGGCTCGAACCGATCTCTCCACTCGATGCGGGCGACGAGCCGGTCGACGGCGCTGTCGACGATCGCCCGCTCGTCCGGGTGATCTTCGATAACAACATCGCCATGATCGAGCGCGCAAACGCCGTCGTCGCCAACATGAACCACTTCCGCGGCCCCGACCCCGATGCAGGCACGAGCTTCGAGGTCGGCTATGGCTTCGCTCGCGGCAAGCGCTGCTACGTCTACTCCGACGACGGCGACACCGCGGTTGAGCGTGCCGAAGCGTTCTACGGCGGCGTCACCCGCCGCGAGGACGGCGTACCCGTCGATGTCGACGGCTTGACTATCGAGAACTTCGGCGGCCCGTTCAACCTCATGCTTACCGAATCCAGCACCGTGGTGCTCGGGTCGTTCGAGGATGCGTTGCAACGTGTGGCGGACGATGTCGCCGCCGGTTTGTTCGCCGATGCCGATTGACGCGTTTCCCACGATCGCCGCGCTGGTCGAGCTGCAACGCCGCGGACAGGCGACCGCCGTCGAGGTGACGAGCGGCGCGCTGGCCAGGATCGCGGCAGGCCGCTCGAACGCCGTCATCGTCGTCGATCCGGAGGGCGCGCTGCACGCCGCAGCCGCCATCGACCGTCGGCGCGCGGCGGGTCTGCCGCTGGGCGCGCTCGCAGGCGTGCCGGTCACCGTCAAGGACTCGTTCGCCGTCGCAGGAATGCATACCTGCGACGGCTCGCCCGATGCCGTCGCCGTCGCGGCCGCAGACGCGCCGGCGGTTGCACGGCTGCGCGAGGCGGGTGCGATCATCGTCGGCAAGACGAACGTCCCGACACACCTTGCCGATCTGCAGTCGCAAAACGCGTTGCACGGCCGAACGCTCAACCCGCATGACCCGCGCCGCACGCCTGGCGGCTCATCGGGTGGTGCGGCCGCGGCGGTCGCCGCAGGTCTGTCCTCGGGCGACGTCGGCAGCGACTTGGGCGGCTCGATCCGGGTCCCCGCGGCGTGGTGCGGCGTTGTCGGGCATCGCCCTTCAAACGGCGTCGTCTCCAAGCGGGGGCATCTGCCCTGGCCGCTCGATGGGAGGGTCGACGTCACGGCATCGGCCGCCGGTCCCATCGCGCGCACCGCCGCAGACGCGCGAGCGCTGCTGCAGGTGATGGCGGGGGCTGCCGGCGCGGAAGCACGCGTCTGGCAGGCGGTGCTGCCGCCCTCGCGAGTCACCTCGCTGAAGACGCTGCGGATCGGGTTCTGGACCGAGCCGTCTCTGCCAATCGACGCTGAGACGGGTGATGCTCTGGAAGCCGTGGTCACGGCGCTCGCCGCTGCGGGAGCGTCGGTCACCTCGGTCACCGGCTCACCGCTGGCCGACGCCGATGCTGCGTCGCTCTACAAACGCCTCACCGAGCACGAGATCGCGTGGACGGTTCCCGTAGTCCGCAGTGCTCCGATCGACGAAGTCTGGGCCGACTGGGACCGTCAGCGACGCATTCGTGATGCGTGGGAGTCGTCTCTGGACGAAGCGAACGTCGACCTCGTCATCGCGCCCGTCGTGCCACACACAGCTCCGGTCCACAGCAATGAGCCGCTCCCGCCCGACGCCGGCCGCTGGAGCATCACGGCGAATCTCGGCACCGGGCCGTCTACGGTTGTGCCGCTCGGCCTCGGCGCTCACTCGGCACTGCCTGTGGCCGCGCAGCTCATCGGGCGATACGGCGACGATCTCACGACGCTCGGCGTCGCCGAACTTCTGGAAGCCTCCGGGCTCTCCGCTGCACCCGTCCCACTCATCTACAGTCAGGAGCCAGCATGAACACACCGCCCGCACCCGAGCGCGTGGACACCGTCATCCGACGCGCATACATCGTCACCTTCGACGGTTCGGGGACAGTCATCGAGTCCGGCGGCATCGCGATCAGGAATGGCCAGATCGTCGCGGTCGGCGAGCACGCGGCAATCGATGCCGCATACACCGCCGACGAGATCGTCGAGGCCCACGGGATGCTCGCGATGCCAGGACTGATCGACGCACATCTGCACACCGCGCAGACCATGATGAAGGGTCTGCTTCCCGAACTGGTGCGCGTCGGCCGCATGCGCCAGCCGTTCTGGCGGGAGTATCTGATCCCGTTCGAGTCGGCTATGGACGAGGACGACATGTATCTGTCTGGCCAACTCGCGTATTCCGCGATGCTGCAGCAGGGCACCACGACGTTCTTCGACGCGGGCGGGCCGCATCCCGACGGTGCGGCCAGGGCGGCCGTCGAGACGGGCATCCGCGGCATCCTGGCCCGTTCCACCGTCGACGACGCATTCGACATCCCCGAGTCGATGCGATTCACCACCGATGAGGCCGTTGCGGAGAACATCCGTCTCGTCGAGGCGTGGCCGAACGGCGGCAGGGTGAGCGGCGCGATGGGGTTGAGGCAGATCATGAACTGCTCGCCAGAGCTCATCACGACGATCCATCGCGAGGCGAGTGCTCGCGGCGTAAAGATCCACACGCACCTGCTCGAGGGCACCGATGAGATCGATTATGCAGTCGAGCGGTACGGCAAGCGTCCCATCGAATTCCTGATCGATCTCGGCGTCTTCGACGGGGCGCTGCACTGCGCACACGCGGTCTACGCGTCGCCTTGGGATGTGCAGGCGTTCGCCCAGCACGGGCCGAGCGTCGCGCACTGCGCCAACAACTATATGTTCGGTGTTCCGCGGGCGACGGAGTATTTCCGCTCGGGGGTGCCGACTGGCCTTGGGACCGACGGCGCCGCAACCAGCCAGGGCACGTTGGACATGTTCCGCATCGCCGCGATCGTGGCGCGCGGTCAACAGCAGGTGTACGGGATGCCAGTGCATGAGCTCTTCATGCTCGAGCCCGACGAGGCGCTGCGCATGGCGACACACGGAGGCGCTGCGGCGCTGGGGCTGGCAGACCGCCTCGGTCGCCTCGAGGCAGGGCTGGCAGCGGACATCGTGCTCCTACGCCTGGACGGGCCGGATGCATCGGTCACGGTCACGCCATTCGCATTCCTGGTCGATGCGGCGACCGGCCACGACGTCGACACGGTGCTCGTGGACGGCGAGGTCGTCGTGCGCGGCGGCGAGGTGCTGACCATCGATGTCGCCGATGTCCGCGCGCGTGGCGCCGCGCGTCAGCGCGAGCTAGTCGAGGTATTCCCCGGCTAGCTCGGTCGATACGTCGTGCAGACAATCGTGAACCGCGCGGTGCGCAAGAACTTCGACGAGGTGGCGATCCGGCATACCGCGCCGCAGGCGATTCTGCAGGCGGCGGTGCCTCATTGCGTCGCAGTGCGGCTCGAGCACGGCTGGTTCAGTGGCCGGAAAGAGGTACCTGGTCGGTTTCATCAAGCCGAGCGGCCTGCAGGGCAGCAAGAAGGGCTTCCCCACGAAGTACACCGCGGAGCGTTTCCTCGCGTCGATCGCGACGTCGATCTCGCGCAGCGAGTTCATCGATCCGCGAGACGCTCGGATGCGGATCGCGGACCTCGGCGAGACGTGGCTCAGGGATCAGGAAGCGGTTCTCAAACCGTCCTCGTTCCACCCGCTCGGCTCGGCATGGCGGCATCCGCGCGTACGAACTCCTCGCCGCGATCCTCGACATAGCCGTCCGCGACCGGTGCATCGTCGAGAACCCTGCCCGGGGCATCCGCCTGCCGAAGAGGCAGCCGAAGCGGCGCGTCTATCTGACGCACGATCAGGTGCGAGCACTGGCGGAGACCTCACGGCATCCCGAGCTCGTCCACTTCCTCGCGTACACGGGCGCGCGTTGGGGTGAGGCGACGGGCGTGCTCGTGAACGACGTGGACCGCACTCGCCGGCGCGTGTTCATCCAGGGGAACGCCGTCCTGGTCGGCAGCACGCTTCACATCGGCACGCCGAAGACGCGCGTCAAGCGGTCGGTGCCGTTCCCCGACTTCCTCTCGCCGGCCGTCGCCTCCGCGATGCGCGGCAAGCGCCCCGAGATGCCGCTGTTCGGCGACGGTGCAGGCCACATGATCCGATCGAACTCCCACGACGGCTGGTTCGCCGCCGCGGCGCGTCGAGCGATGGCCGATGACCCAACATTCGCCCGCGTCACACTACAGGACCTCCACCACACGACCGCGAGCCTCGCGATCAGCGCGGGCGCCAACGTGAAAGCCGTGCAGCGCATGCTCGGACACGCTTCCGCGGCGATGACGCTCGATACCTACGCCGACCTGTTCGACGACGACCTCGACGCGGTGGTACACGCACTGAGCCGCGCACGCGACCAGAGCCTCGACTTCAGCCGCCCGTTCAGCGCCGTTGATCGACCTTCACCAACACCCTCCGACACCCGCCTGCGGTAGCCGATCCTCCGTCAGATCTTCCAGACTTCTTCCCCCGCGGCCCTTTTCGGGCAAAACAAAACCCCCCGCGATCCCAGTGTTTCCAAGAGATCGCGGGGGGTTTTCAGCTGGCGGTGACGGTGGGATTTGAACCCTCATTGCAGGCCAATGGATGCTGGTGCGACCAGCGGGATCCGCGTGATTCCGCGGAAGTTGGGCACATGTGCGCACACCTGAAAACGGGTTCGTACAGAAATTCCGTTACCGCTGCGTTACCGCGGGGCACTCGCGATATCGCGGGTGAACCTATCCCCGCAGCAGGTAGTGCGCGTTCCGACCAGATGCGTCACCGCGCTCCAGAAGGTCTCCAACGAGCCTATCCAGTGCGCCCCGCGCTCCCTGTGTCGTCATCCCGGACAGCACTGCGAAGTCGCCCGAGGTGATCCTGTCGTGGACATCGAGCCATGCACGGACGATCGCGCGGATCTCCTCAGCGTTCGGAGCGACATACCAGAGCACGCCCCGCCGCTTCATTTCCGCGCCGTCAGCCTTTCCACCAGTCACCGCCCTCCTCGCGGTCGGAGACAGTACCCAAACATCCTTGTGCGGCTCGATGATCGGTTGCGCGTCGAGCACGCACTTCGCCGCGATCTCAAGCGCTTCCGTCGCCTCCTGGGGTGAGCGCTGCAGCAGATTCGCCATACGATCAGCGGTCGTGAACGGATTGTGAAGAAGCGCGTGCACGACGAGTGCAACTTGAACGTCGCGCTGCCGAGCGGCCGGCTGGAGCCTCGTCGTCAGTCGCATGATCGGGACGACCGGCGCGCCGCCGACCAGTTTCGCTCGCACTCGGGGCCCTGGTTCTTCAACGATTCGTGGCGGTTGATGGCCCAGCGTCACCATCTCGCGATACATGCGATCGACACCGATTCCTTGCTTGTCCACAAGCCCAAGTGCGAGCGCGGCATCTGCAAGCGCCGGTGATCGACTGAACCTCTGGGTGAGCAAGTTGTCCGCCGTAACGCCGCCGACGAATCCGCCAGGAGAGACCACTGTGAGCGAGCAGTCCTCTTCAACCCAGGTCACGCTCGTCGGCGCGTGCTGATTCCAATCGCGGTGCACAATGCCGTTCAGAATCGCCTCACGCGCGGCGCGGGTCGGAATGAGGCGAACGAATCGTTCCGCGAAGTCTCCCGAGATCGTGACTCGGTCGTTCGCAGCATCCATGAGAGCTTCGACACGTGCGATCTGCTCGAGCAGGCTGAGGCCTTGGTAGCTCTCCTCCCGCGCGAGCACATCCCCGCCTTCAACGTCGAGTCGTGTCCAGCTCAGCCATGGCCTGGCCGCCGCACAGAACAGCAATGCACCTACTTCAGTCAGGTGACCGTCCACTCCCAGAAGCCCGAGCTGTCGGAGCATGTCCTCCGCGGGAGCATCGGCGATGTCCATGATGCTTGCGTCCCGCAGATCGCGTCGGCGAAGATAATCGCGCGCCACAGCGATCGCACCGTTCGTAATGTCCGCTACGGTCATCGCGCTCGGCCGCGACATCGGGTCCCATCCGGCACGTCCCTGCCGGTGCAGCCACCATTGGCCGCGATCGATAGGGACGGATGCAGCCCCGACACGCCAGCGGATACGATCGCTCGTGTCCTCTACCGGTTCTCGCGCCTCAGGCACGTAGATCACGAGCAAACGGATACCGGCTTCGACCCGTTCTGTGACGTCGGGAGCAAGATCGATTCGACGGTAGATCTGATGACGCAACCACTCAACATCCAGTTCCGTGCCGAGCAGATCACCTGTCTTGTCTTCAACACCGACGATCAATGCACCACCGCCGGGCGTGTTGGCCATGGCCGCGACCTCGTCGGCGAGCTGGTCAGCGGCCTTCGTGTTCTCACGGTTACCGGGCAACAAGCGGCCGCCCGTGCCCCGCCTGCCCGCTTCTTCCTTGATGTCGACACGCTGTCGCTCAGCCTCGTTGGGCAGCACGCCGCTGCGGACATTCGCGAGACACTCTTCGACGGCAACCTCGGCTCGAGCCCGGTCTGCGACCAGTTCAGTGCCGGGCTGAAAGGGAACCGGATCGCTCGACTGCGTCATGACTTTCAGTTTACACCCCCTGCTAAACCGAAGGTCTTACGGATCGGGAGGGATCCGCGTTGCATTTGCGCCCCAGCGGTGGCGATCCAGTTCCAACCTGGAACCTAATTGCGGCGTGCAGGCGCTCAGTCCCAGTCCCCAAAGGTCGATCAACCGGCAGCCTACGGACCGGAGTCAAGGTTGATAGCGAAGCCCTCCTTCTGCATGACCCTGCGACGCTTGTGGTGCATGCGGTCGAGCCAAGGCACAGCGGCATCGTGAAAATCGTGGACGACCACGACACTGTCAGCGCCCGCTCCGCCACGCGTGATCCGGCCCGTCTGCTGGATGACACGCCCCTTGAACGAGACGGGCATGGCGAGGAAGAGTGCGTTCAGCGACGGAAGGTCGATGCCCTCGCCCGCCACCTTGTCAATCGCGACGAGGACGAAGGGCATCCTCTCGTCATCCAACTCACGCAACTGGTTCAGCAGAGTACGTCTCTCGACCGGCCGGAGTCGACCATGGAGCGCGAAGACGGGTACCGAAGTCTGATCGCCCAGCTTGGCTGTGAGCGACTGAACATGGTCGATTCTGTTTGTCAGCACCAGCGATCGCTGCCCGGCTTCAGACGCACGGACGATCTCCGAGACGATCAACCCGTTGCGCGGCTCGCTTTCGGCAAGCTGGTTGTAGATCATCTGCATCGACGGACCGTCTGTGCCGGGCTCGTCGGTCGTGAAGTCGGTCACGTGCACCACCAAGCGTCGCGGAGTCGGCGAACCGGCATCGACCACATGTCGGATAGGCCCGCATTGCATGGTGATCAGCCCGTCCATCTGATCCGCCCGATACGGGGTTGCGGTCAGGCCCACCCAATTCTTGACATTGACCACGCGGATAGCAGCCTCCACAGCGGGAGCTGCAACCGCGTGGCATTCGTCAACGATGACCTGTCCGTACTCCTCGAGGATGCGCGGATCGCCTGTTCGATGCGCGATCGACTGCATCATGATCAGGTCGACAACGCCTCGGCGCTTGCGCCGGCCACCACCGAGTTGCCCGATCTGCTTGTCGCTGATGCCGAGAAACTCCGTCAGCCGCGTACGCCACTGCTGCAGGAGGTCAGCTCGATTGACCAGAATCGCTGTCGGTGTCGCCCGCTCGGCGATCAACGCGCAGGCCATCACGGTCTTGCCCGCTCCGGGCGGCGCAACCAGCACGCCAGTCTGATACCGCAACATCTCGGTGACCGCTGCGCGTTGCTCCGGACGCAGTTCACCCTCGAACGCAACATCGATCGGCTTGACTTCTTCTCCGTCGAAGTCGACCTCAACCGTGAACCCAGTATCCCGGAGCACGCTCGTCGCTTCGTCGAGGAGACCTCGCGGCAAGCGCAGCTCGACATCATCGTGCTCGAAGCAGGTGACCAGCCGCGGAGTACCAAACGTACTGAAGCGTTGTGCCTGGCGACGGTAGAACTCAGGGTTGGAAATCGAGGCGACGTGCTTCAACTCCGCGATGACGACGTTCGGTACATTCGCAACCGGCACATGCACCATCTCATCCCGGCGTACGGTGATTGCGCGTCCAGCGATCGCTGCGGCCTCTGCGCGGATCGCCGCGCGTCGCGGCCGCACCGCGAGCGATTCCCTCGGGCCGGCTGGCAACCGGTTCGAACCGTTTGCGTACTCCGTCAGCCGTTCGGCAGGCACCGGCACTACCTTCGACAGCGCTGCAAACTGGTCATCGTACGCATCCCACGAGTGTGGATCGGCGAACACCGTCGTTCCACGACGCCGACAGCCGCCTTGCAGAGGGAGCGCTATGAGATTCCCGAAGCGCATCCGCCCCGGAGAGCGCTGCGGCAAGACGTCCTGCGACGGGAAGAACCTGTCATAGCTCGCCATCGAGATCGACGCGCGGTCCGCCATCGCCGCTCGCAACATCGCCGATCCCAGTGTGCGCGCGGATGCCGCAGGCACGGACGCGTCGAAGAACATCCACACATGCGCTCCGTCACCCGAACGAGAGATCTCCGCGAGAGTGTCGATCCCGGCGCGGCGACAGGCTTCCGCGTACGCCGTAGCATCCTCCCGCCAGCTGCCGTCGTCGAAATCGCACACGAGCAGGGCGCAGTGATCGTCGCGCGTCATCGGGTAGAGCCCGACGTGAAACGTCGCCGAGTCTCCACGGAGATGACGCTCAACCACGTCGTCGGTAAGCGGAAGCAGATCCGCGTCGGTGATCGCATCCGTGTAGAAGCCGCCCCGAACCGCCGGGCTCCACCCCTTCTTGCCGGTCCGCCGACTCTCCCACGGCAACGCATAGACGTCGTCCCGCCCCATGAAACGCGCCCGGAACAGGGCGACCTTCTCCGCCGATGAAGACGAAGCCGACACGGCCGCAGGCGGTTCCACAGCGGCGTGGCCAGCAGAGGGCGCCGCCTCTCGACTCGGCTCAGGAGGGGCGTTCAGAAGGTCGTCAAGATCTCGGCGAGCGGATGCAAGCTCCTTCTCAAGCAGCCGAACACGCTCCCGCGCCAGTCTCAGCCGCTCAGCAATGTCCATGTATCGAAGGTAACTGCCCTCCATGGAGCGCATGCTCTACCCAACGAACCGCTGTCAAGCCAAGGCGCCATGGCACTGAATACCTCGGCACTGCGCACCCGGTCGACCGGGAACGCGTCGACGCACACAAGAGCGGATCCTCGCTGAAGTCGCCCCACCAGCTGCGTGAACTGTGCGACCGGGCCGTTACACAGGCAGAAAATCGGCCCGTGCCTGGTGGCGACGGGCCGATCATGATGCAACGAAAATAGCACGAGAGGCCGACAGCACTACGACTGCTTCCGCGCCTGAGCCAGAGCGTCCTTGTAGGCGTCAGCGTCGACGTCGTACAGCCCGTCTTCGTACGCGTGCCGGGTGAGCTTGTTCAACGACTCGCCGCGATCTCTTCAGCAGTCGGAGCCAGATCGCCAACGACCACGTCGCTCACGGGCGGCTGGTTGCTCGCGTCCGGCGCGGCGAGCGAGGAATCAGGCATGCGCTCATCCTCCCAGAGAGCTGGGAAGATCGGCGCCGAGTAAGGGCCGCCGACCATGCCGCGCACGACTTTGCGTTTCCCTAACACGCTAAAGGCAAACCAATCGAATTGAGAGCGAAGGTCGTTGCCATTTCACACTCCAACGAACGCCTACGGCCCCAGTGACGCCGACCGCTGACTGTCGAGGGCCACCGCGACCGAGTCGAGGTCATCCTCGAAGAGTTCGGCGTAGGTATCGAGCGTCATCGCGGCGCTCGCGTGCCCCAGCATCCGCTGAACGGCCTTGACGTTCGCCCCGGCACTGATCGCGAGCGAAGCGGCCGTGTGGCGCAGGTCGTGAGGAGTCACGCGCGGCATGATCGGCGGCACTTCCTCCCCACGCTCCTTCGCCTCAGTCGCAGCCTTCGCATCCTCAGCGCGGATCCTCTTCACGGCACCCGCGAACCACCCCGAGACGGCGTTGCCCGGCCGGAGGTATCCCCCGAACTCCGCTGGCCAGAGCAGATCGTCGGGCGCCTTCCCCTTCACCGCCGCGCGCACGGCCTTATCCAAGAACGCCGGGTAGACCACCGCGCGACGCTCATGCGTCTTCGGCGTGCCGACCTGCACATGCCCGTTGACCTCGACCGCGTTCTCTTCGATCAGCACCCGGCGACGCTTGAGATCGACGTTCCGGACTCGGATGCCAGTGACCTCACCCCAGCGCAGTCCGGTGTATGCGGTGAAGCGGACGACATCGGGATAGCGGGAGGCAGCCGCCACACGCTCCACCTGCTTGTGGCTGAGATACGGCTTCGGCTTCTTGGACTTCTTCGGCGTCTTCACGTCGCGCGCCGGGTTCGCCGGGATCCGTCGGTCCCGCACCGCGCCGTCGAGGATGGATGCCAACACTCCGTGGCACCGCTTCACCGTCGTCGGCGACTTGGTCGCGGCGAGCTCGGCGATCCATGCGGCGACCTCAGTGTGCCGAATCGAACCGACTCGTCGGGCTCCCCATCTCGGCTCGACGTGGATCCTCCACGAGCTCTCGTCCGAGTGATATGTCGAGGGCTTTACGGCGGCCTCGTGCGCGACGAGCCAATCCACGCCGAGCGCCGCGATCGTGGCATGCGCATCGCTCGGTGCGATGTACGTACCGGCAGACTTCGACACTTCAACCTCGGCGATGTACGCCTCCGCGTCGCGCTTGCGGAGGAAGCCGCCCTTACGAGCCGTCTTGCCGTCGGGCTTGCGGTATCTCGCCTCCCAGCGCTTGCCAGCCTTCGTGTCGTACGCGTACGCGGAGCCCATACGGACAGTCTGCCGTGGGCCTCAGACGACGGTGCAAATGTGAGCGTGTCGCACCGAAAGTGTAAGTGCTGCGACATAGCGTCGAAGCAGATAAAGAACACCCCGCTGACGCCGTGACAGGACCGCAAGGTTGAGAAGCACGGGGCAACAACAGTCAGATAGCCACCGGGAAGTACTGCTCGAAGCGAGCTGGGGCCGGAAGATCCGAACAAGGACTTCCGACCATGCCTGTTTCCGCTTCCCTTGAAGACCGTATCGCCGCGCTCGAGGCCCGCCTCTCCGGCCCGAGCGCTCCCGTGCTCGACAGCCTCCTGACCATCCCGATGCTCGCTGAGCGCATCGGCCAGACCGAACGCACGCTCTCCGAGTGGCGCATCCGCGGCGATGGTCCCGCCTACATCCGCGTCGGCCGTACCGTTCGGTACCGCCCGGAAGCCGTCGACGAATGGCTGCTCTCGCGCGAGTTCACCGGCACCGCGCAGGAGGCCCACTGATGAGCAGCCTCTCCCCCGCGACCGCTCGCAACTGGGTCGTTGTCGCCAATACCGCTGAGCAACTCACGCGCCTGGATGCTCTCGTCGGTGGAGGTGTCCAATGAGTGCCGAAAGCGCCGCCTTCAGCCACGTCCTGGACTTCCGCTGGCGCCAAGGCGACCCCAGTATCTCGGAGGCCGAGGCTCGGCTGCACGACCTTCGTGCACTCCAAGCCGCGATCACCGAAGTCGTCGAGATTACCGTCGGCGACGCGCGCGCCGACGACCTCACCTGGACTCAGATCAGCGATGCCCTTGGCATCAGCACTCAGGCTGCCGTGGCTCGATACGGCCGGCACGGCGATCTCCGATGAGCGCCGCAGCCCAAGCCCGCGCCCGCTCGACGGCAGCCGTGTTCGCAGAGGCCCCGGTGATGAACATCAAATGGCGCGCATCCGCTACTCCAACGCGCGGGGGGCTAAAGCTTGCCGAGAGCCCCCCGCACACCTTCTCACCTGGTCAGATCCCGTTTCCCACCATTCACCCGACGCGCTGCGCCGGCCGGCACACGCCTTCCGATGCGCGCCATTTCGCGCGCCATTTGGTGACGCCTGAAGGTAATGGCGCGACGCGGCGGGGTGGGCAGCCATGACCACGCGCAAGACCAGCGGCCCGAGCGGACACAAGCCGCCCAGGTACGTCACCTTCACCCAGCAGCTCAAGCCGGAGTGGGCTGACCCCGTTTCGTAGGTCCAGTCGTTATGAGAGTCGTCCTGTTGTCCGCGGTCGCGGGCAGGGAGACTGGTCAGATCATGACGAACAGCAGGAAGCGTCACACCCCGGAGCAGGTCGTCCG
>JASCPH010000058.1 GCA_029959545.1 Microbacteriaceae bacterium PS02066
GTCGAGGTCCGTGGGGACCTCGACGGACCGCAGCTCGAGCGAGGTGAGGGTGTTCATGGTGGTGCTCCGTGGGTGATTCGTGTCGATCATCGGATCGTGGGCTGGGCTCCGGTGCGCACGACGGCGAGGTCGTACGCGCGTCGGACGTCGCGCGCGAGGATCGCCCGAGCGTTGGCCTCGGCACAGACGCGCCGCCGAGAGCGGTCGCGACCCCAGAGCAGCAGCCGAAGTCCGACGTGCATCGCGATGCGGTCGATGAGGGTGGGCCGTGCGGTGGGCGACGGCGGGTGGGTGGGAAGCGACGCCCGAATGGGGGCGTCCTGAGTGGTATTCACGATGGTTCTCCGAGTGAGAGTGGGCAGAATGCGGCCGCCGGACGGGGCCGCAGTGCGGTCGGAAAGGGCCGACCACGTGCGAGGGCACGGGCGGCGGAGGAACGAACGGCTCAGCGTGCGATCGACTCCGCGCGGAGGTCTGCCCGGTGATGGGCAGACTGATCCCCTGCGAGGGTCAACGAGCGGTGTGCGTGCGACCGTTCTGGAACACACCGACGGAGCGGATCGCATCGACGGCGCACGTGTTCGGCGCGGTGGTGACAAGCAGACGAGTCATCTTGCGATCTCCTTTCTCAACGTCGGTTGGCAGTTCAGGACGCTAGCGTCTCTGAGAGACAGCTGTCAACATCCCGGGCGTGTCGCGCTCTCTGCCTGCGTCGCTGCAAGGCGGAAGAGGGCCGCTCCGGTAACGTCGTGAGAAGCCCGACGACCGGAGGATCCGCATGCACCTGAAGAGCGTGACGCTCAAAGGGTTCAAGTCGTTCGCGCAGCCCACGACCTTCGCCCTCGAGCCGGGTGTCACCGCGATCGTGGGACCGAACGGCTCCGGCAAGTCCAACGTCGTCGACGCCCTCGCCTGGGTGATGGGCGAGCAAGGCGCGAAGACCCTCCGCGGCGGCAAGATGGAGGACGTCATCTTCGCCGGCACGTCCACCCGAGGCCCACTCGGGCGTGCCGAGGTGCAGCTCACGATCGACAACGCGGATGGGGCGCTTCCGATCGAATACGCCGAGGTGACGATCAGCAGGACACTGTTTCGCAACGGCGCCAGCGAGTATGCGATCAACGGTCAGTCCTGCCGACTTCTCGACGTGCAGGAGCTGCTCAGCGACTCGGGACTCGGCCGCGAGATGCACGTCATCGTCGGGCAGGGGCGCCTCGACACCGTGCTGCAGGCGAGCCCCGAAGACCGCCGCGGCTTCATCGAGGAAGCAGCCGGCATCCTGAAGCACCGTCGGCGCAAGGAGAAGACCCTTCGCAAGCTCGAAGCCATGGAGGCGAACCTCACCCGCCTCAGCGACCTCGCCGGCGAATTGCGCCGTCAGCTCAAGCCGCTCGGGCGCCAGGCCGACATTGCGCGCGAGGCGGCGACGATCGCCGCCGTCGTCCGCGATGCACGGGCGCGGCTGCTCGCGGACGAGCTGGTCGCACTGCAGGCGGAACTCGCCGACTTCGCGCGCAACGAGCAGGATCGCCGCGCGGAGCGGACGCTCCTGCAGGACCGCGCCGATCAGGTCAAGGCGCGTGTCACATCCCTCGAGACGCAGGAACGCTCCGAAGCAGTGGATGCGGCCCGCCGCGTCGCCTTCGGACTCGAACAGGTGCAGGAGCGCCTGCGCGGTCTCTACACGCTCGCGGGCCAACGGCTGAGCCTGCTCTCCGAGGACGATGATTCCCTGGCGCCCGCACCCACGGTGTCACAGGCGGCGATCGACGAGGCGCGCGAAGAGCTCGACGCGATCACGACCGGTGTCGGCGAGGCCGAGGACGCCGCGGCGGCCGCAGCGCGCGACGTGACCCGTGCGCGTGCCGAGCTCGACGCGCTGGATGCCGACATCGCCGCGCAGAGCGCCCTCGTCTCCGAACACGACATGCGCCTCACCGCCCTGCGCGGCACGGCGGAGGCGGCGGAATCGGCGCTGGCGGCCGTTCGTGCCGCCGTGGAACGGCAGCAGAAGGCGCTGGATGCCGCGCTGGCTCGCCGAGCCGAGGCGGAGGAGGAACTCGCGGGCGCCGACCCGGACCTGGTTCCCGAGACCTCGTCGGCAGAGCACGCCGCGGCATACGAGCAGGCGCAGCGGCACGCCGCGGACGCCGAAACGGAGGTGGCCGGCATCCGGGAGCGACTGCACGCCACCGAACGCGAGGTCGACGCACTCTCCGCGCAGGTCAAGACGCTCGGGCGCGCGCTGGACGTGCGCACCGGCGCCTCCGAGCTGATCGCTGCAGGGAGCAGCGGCGTTCGCGGACTCGTGGGCGATGCCGTTCAGGTGACCTCCGGCTACGAGGCCGCCATCGCCGCCGCGCTGGGCGCCGTCGCCGAGGGCGTGCTCGTCGACAGCGAGGCGGATGCGGTGGATGCGGCGGCGGTGGCCCGCGGCGGAGACTTCGGCGTCGTCGACATCGTGATCGCGGAGGTGTCCGCCGCCCCGGCTGCGATCCCCGACATCGAGGGCATGGTGCGCGCGACCGACGTCGTGAGCGCTCCGGCAGGCGTCGCGGGACTTCTTGCGCGTGTCGTGATCGCCGCGGATCTCCCCGCCGCGCAACGCGTCCTGGCTTCGGCCCCCGATCTCACCGTCGTCACGCGCACGGGCGAGATCGTCACCCGCTTCTCGGTGCGCGCGGGCAGCGGCCAGGGCCGATCTCGGCTCGAGCTCGCAGCAGAACGCGATGCCGCCGCCGAGCGACTCGGCGAACTGCAGGTCGTCGCCGACTCCCTGCGTGAAGCCCTGTCCGATCGGACCCGCGCGCTCCATGAGGCGCGCGCCCGCACCAAGCACACCCTCGACGCGCTGCGCTCCCACGATGCCGCACTCGCGGCGCACGCCGAGAAGGTCAACCGGGCGACGGTCCGACACGAGGCGGCGGTGGCGGAGTGCGAGCGGCTCACGCAGACGCTGCGCCAGGCCCAGGCGGCCGTGGTCGAGGCCGAGGATTCCGCGCGCGTCGCGGCGGACCGCCTGGCATCGGCGCAGGAGGCCCCGCGCCCGATCCTGGATGCGTCGGCTCGTGACGGCATGCTCGCCGCCCTCGACGCGGCGCGCGACGGCGAGATGCGCGCTCGCCTGGATGTGGAGACTCTTCGCGAGCGGATCCGCGCCGGCGAGGCTCGCATCGCCCAGCTCCAGCGTCAACGCGAACGAGAGCGCGCGGCGGCCGAGGAGGCCGCCCGCCGCGCGGTGATCCGCCGGCGTCAGCGGGACATCGCCGCGTCCGTGGCAGCTCAACTGCCGGCGCTGCTGGACTCGGTCGACCGCTCCGTGTCGCAGGCGCGCGTGGAGCTCGCCGCGGCGGAGTCCGCGCGAACAGCCGTCACGGCGGAACTCTCCGAAGCGCGTCGCGAGGAGGCGGCGCTGCGGGAGCGCCTGAGCGGTCTCACGGAGAGCGTCCACGGACTCGAGCTGCGCATCCACGAGAAGAAGCTGCACGTCGGCTCGCTCCGCGAGAGGGTGCAGAGTGAGCTCGGTCTCGATGAGAACATTCTGATTGCGGAATATGGGCCGGATCAGCCGATCCCGGACGACGCCGCCGAACCCGCCGAAGAAGGCGAACAGCCCACGATTGCCTTCGATCGGGGCCAGCAGCGCAAGCGCCTGCAGGAGGCGGAGCGCAAGCTCGGGCAGCTCGGACGGGTCAACCCGCTCGCGCTCGAGGAGTTCGCGGCCCTCGAGCAGCGGCACACGTTCCTCACCGAGCAGCTCGCCGATCTCACGCAGACACGGAAAGACCTCCTCACGATCATCGAGGAGCTCGACGAGCGGATGCGGTCGATTTTCCTCGAGGCGTTCGAGGACACCCGCGTCGCCTTCACCGAGGTGTTCCCGCTGTTGTTCCCTGGCGGCACCGGCAGCATCGCGCTCACGGATCCCGACAACCCCCTCACGACCGGGATCGACGTCTCGGTGCGGCCGGTCGGCAAGAAGGTCGAGCGGCTCTCGCTGCTCTCGGGCGGGGAGCGCTCACTCGCGGCTGTCGCGTTGCTCGTCGCGATCTTCAAGGCGCGCCCCAGCCCCTTCTACATCCTCGACGAGGTCGAGGCTGCGCTCGACGATGCCAATCTCGGACGCCTGCTGACGGTGTTCGAGCAGCTGCGCGCATCCAGTCAGCTGATCGTCATCACGCACCAGAAGCGGACGATGGAGATCGCCGACGCGCTATACGGCGTCTCCATGCGCCAGGACGGCGTCTCGGCCGTCGTGGGCCAGCGGGTGCGCGAGCGCGAATCCGCGTGAGCCCGGCCGCGTAGGCTGGAGGCATGGCCGAGAGATCGTGGTCGCTGGGGCGTGCCCTGCGAGGGATGTTCGTCAAGCCCGTCATCGACGAGAGCACGTGGGAGGACCTCGAGACGGCTCTGCTCACAGCGGATTTCGGTCCCGACGTGACCGAGCGTCTCGTCGACGAACTGCGCGAGAAGGTCGATCGGTACCGCACGACCGACCCCAAGGATCTCCAGCGGATGCTGCGCGAGAGTCTCGAGGAGCACTTCGCGAAGTTCGACTCCACGCTCCGGCTCACCGAGCGTCCGGCGGTCGTCCTCGTCGTCGGCGTCAACGGTGTGGGAAAGACGACCACGATCGGCAAGTTCGCCAACTTCCTGCGTCGCTACGACCGCTCGGTCATCGTCGGCGCGGCCGACACCTTCCGTGCCGCGGCCGTCGACCAGCTCGCGACCTGGGCCGAGCGCGGGGGAGCAGCGATCGTGCGTCCGCAGCAGGAAGGGCAGGATCCCGCATCCGTCGCCTTCCAGACCGTGGCGCACGCGATCGAGACGGGTACCGAGATCGTCCTCGTCGACACCGCCGGGCGCCTCCACACCAAGGGCGGGCTCATGGACGAGCTGGGCAAGATCAAGCGCGTCATCGAGAAGCAGGCGCCGATCAGCGAGGTGCTCCTCGTGCTCGATGCCACGACGGGCCAGAACGGTCTGATGCAGGCCGAGGCGTTCCTCGAGCAGGCCGGGGTCACCGGGCTCGTGCTCACCAAACTCGACGGATCGGCCAAGGGCGGATTCGTCCTGGCCGTGCAGGAGCGCACCGGCATCCCCGTGAAGCTGTTGGGTCAGGGCGAGGGCATCGGAGACCTCACCGGATTCACGCCCCACGTCTTCGTCGAGCAGCTCGTCTCCTGAGCCGCGCGCCGGACTACCGCCCGGCGGGTCGGGCTGGTTTCATTGACTCATGGCGATCGAGCACGACTTCTTCGGACTTCTGGAATCAGGGCCCGACGGGTCCATCTTCTGGTCCGAGAACGTCGAGTTCGGCGACCAGAGCGTGACGGTCGATCTCACCGCTCCCGATCAGGAGGACGTCTCCGTGGCAGCCCTGGACGTCGCCGCCTCCCTCATCTCCTCGCTCGAGCAGCTCGACCTGCTCGCGCGCAATGCCATGATCGGCGAACTGGACGACCGCACCAGCGAGGTGACGGAGTACATCCTGCAGCAGCAGGACACCTTCGGCGAGGACATCACCGATCTCCTCGTGGACATCTCGGGTGACGTCCACGTCGACGTCATCCGCTCGCTCCAGCTCACCAGTATGACGATCCTCGCGGACGAGCACGGCGGTTCGGATCCCTTCGCCGTCCTCGAGTACGCGCTCGATGCGGACTCGACCGACGATGTGCTCCTGGTGAATCTCGACTCGGACGGCGCGGTGATCTCGGTCACGAGCGCCGATTGAACTCACTCCGACGGCATAGCGGTCGCCGCGGCGATCAGTTCACGCGTGAAGGGGTGCTGAGCGCCGCTGAAGACCGCCTCGGTGGGACCTTCCTCGACGACCCGGCCGGCGGACATCACGAGGACACGATCACTGACGCGCCTGATGACGGCGAGGTCGTGCGAGATGAAGACGACGGCGGCCCCGGTCGTGGCCGGCAAGGTGAGGATGAGCTCGAGGATCCCGGCCTGCGTCGCCACATCCAGCGCCGACACGGGCTCGTCGCACACCAGCACGTCCGGGGAGGCAGCGAGCGCCCGCGCGATGGCCAGGCGTTGCCGCTGCCCACCGGACAGCGTCGCCGGACGTCGTCGAAGCAGCGTCGGGTCGAGCCCCACCCGTTCGAGGAGCCCTCGAGGGGTCGGCGCGTCGGGAGCGGATGAGGCCGTCAGGATGCGTTCGACGCTCCACCGGGGATCGAAGCTGCCCAACGGGTCCTGCGGTACGAGACGGATGCGCGGCGCGGGCGTTGCGAGCGTGATCGTGCCGGTGTCCGGATGCTCGGCGCCCATGAGGAGACGGGCCAGGGTCGTCTTGCCCGACCCCGACGCGCCGACGACGCCGATGACCTCGCCGGCCCGGATGCGGAGATCGACGTCCGTGAGGGCGGTGACCGAGCGATATGCGCGCCCCACGCCCTCCGCGCTCAGAAGCACGCGGCCCGCCGGCTGCGCGGCGATCGACTTCGGCCCGCGCGGAGACGCGGCCAGCAGCGCGCGGGTCGCCGCGTGGCGCGGTGCCGACAGCACCTGAGCGGTCGGGCCCGTCTCCACCACGGCGCCGTCCTCCAGCACGGCCACTCGGTCGGCGACGCGGGCGACGGCCGCGAGGTCGTGGCTGATCAGCAGGACCGCACGACCCTCGTCGCGGATGCGGGAGAGGAGATCCAGCACGTGCACCGCCACCGTGGCATCCAGGGCGGTCGTCGGCTCGTCGGCGATGAGGATGTTCGCGCCGCCTACCATCGCGGAGGCGATGAGGGCGCGTTGACGCATTCCGCCGGAGAGCTCGCCCGAGCGGCGCGCCAGCAGCGTTTCCGGCTCCGGAAGCCCCGCGTCTGAGAGGGCCTCCAGGACACGTGCGCGTCGGAGGGGCCGGGGGACCCGGCGCAGCGCGAGTGTCTCGCCGACCTCCGCCTCGATCGTCCGCAGCGGGTCCAGCGATTGGAGGGCGTCCTGCAGCACGAGCGCGACGTCTCGCCCCCGCATCCCGCGCCAGCCGCGCCGTCCGGCGCGTCTCATGTCGCGGCCCGCGACCTCGAAGCGCGCCGCGGCGACCGAGGCGCCGGCCTGGTCCTGCGTGAAACCCAGCAGTGTTCTCGCCAGAACGGACTTGCCTGCGCCGGAGGAGCCGACGACGGCGACGAGCTCGCCCGGCTTCACCTCCAGGTCGACGCCGCGCAGCACATCGCCGGTGCCCGGAAGTACGACCCGCAGTCCCGCCACGTGCAGCCCGCTCATCGGCGCACCCCGCCCGCCAGGCGCCGCCCGACCGCTGTGAGCACGGCGGCCGTGACGACGATCGCGAGTCCGGGGAAGACCGTCAACCACCAGGCGCTGCCGATGTAGACACGCCCCGCGTTGAGCATCGCCCCCCACTCCGGCGACGGCGGGAGCGCCCCGAGCCCGAGGAAGCTGAGTGCGGAGACCCACACGATCGCCTGCCCGACGCCGAGGGTCGCGACCGAGACGAGCGGCCACAGCGCGTTGGGGGCGATGTGTCGGAGGAGGATGCGCACCGGCCCGGCATGCTCGAGGCGCGCGTACTCGACATAGCCGCTGCGCGCGACCTGCCGCACCTGGGTGCGCAGCATCCGCGCGTAGCCCGGTGTCGTCGCGAGCCCGATGGCGACCACCGACGCCGCCGTCCCCGGGCCCGCCACCGCCACGAGAAGGAGGGCCATCACGAGCGTCGGGAGGGCGAAGAGCACCTCGATGATCCGCGACAGCGCCGCATCCAACCACCGCGGGCCGAGGCCGGCAGTGAACCCCAGGAGAAGGCCGGCCCCGATGCCGATCGCGGTCGCCGCGGCGCCGACCCCGGCGGATGCGGCGGCGCCGTGCACGACGCGCGTGTACAGATCGCGCCCCGACTCGTCCGTTCCGAACAGGTGCGCGGGACTCGGTGGGCGGAACGCTTCGGCCGGGGCGATCGCGAGCGGGTCGCTGGGAGCCAGCAGCCCCGGCCAGATGATGGCCACGATCAGCACGGCAAGCCCGATCAGCGCCGTGACGCCTGCCGCACCCCACGCGGAGACGAACGCTCTCGGAACTCCGGGCCGTACCTGCATCGAGGCTGCGGCAGTCATGCGCCCACCGCCACCGTCGGGACGCGCAGCGAGCGGGGTCGCCGACCTCGAAGGCGCGGATCGACGAGAAGTTCCGCCGCATCCGTCAGCACGACCACGACGACGTAGATGAGCGCGACCACGACGACGGCGCCGATCACCAGCGGCACGTCGCGGGCGGTGGCCGCGTCGATGAGCAGGCGTCCGAGACCGGGGCGCGCGAACAGGGCTTCGACCACGACCGCGCCGGAGAGCAGGCTGCCGTAGGCCCACCCGGAAAGGGCCAACGCGGGAAGTGCCGCGTGCCGCAGCGTGTGCCGCAGCAGCACCCGCACCTCGGATGCGCCGCGGCTGCGAGCGGTCGTCGCGAAGGGAGCGGCGTCGGCAGCGGTGAGCGAATCGCGCATGACCTGTGCGAGGAAGCCGGCGATCGGAACGGCGAGGGTGAGGACGGGGAGCACGAGCCCCGCCGGATCGGCGCCGACGCTCGTGGCGGGCAGCACGCGCCAGGTGGCGGCGAACAGCAGGATGAGCACGGCGCCGAGCCAGAACTGCGGCATCACGGTGGCGATCGTCTCGACGGAGCGCAGGACGGTGGACACGAACCGCGCCGCCCGGCCGCGCACCACCGTGACGATGATCGCCCCGATCAGTGCCAGCATCCACGCGACCACGAGGGCGAGGGTCGCCAGCAGGAGGGTCGAGGGCAGCTGTGCGGCGATGAGATCGGTGACGGGCTGCTTCCTGGCGTACGAGTCGCCCAGCTGCACGGTGGCGATCCGGCCCAGTTGCAGCAGGTACTGCACGACCAGCGGCTGGTCGAGCGCGTAGGCGCGGGTCGCCGCCTCCACCGTCTCGGGCCCCGCTTGGGAACCCGGGCCGCCGAGGATCGCCTCGAGGGGGTCGCCGGAGGCGCGCAGTGCGAAGAACACCACCGTGGCCACGAGCCACACGACCAGCAGCGCCGATCCGACGCGCGCCGCCACCCAGCGAAGGACCCTCACCGAGCGCTCAGTCGTTCAGGCGGGTGTCGATGAAGGTCGGCGTGGCCACCGTGCCCAGCGTCGTGACGCCGCTCGCGCCGCGCACCAGGAAGTGGTTCTGCTGGTCGTAGAGCGGGAGGATGGCGTAGCTGTCGAGGACGATGTGCTGCGCCTGGGCGTACAGGTCGGCGCGCTGCTGCTCATCGGATGCGGCCGACGCCTCATCGAGCAGTGCGTCCAGTTCTGGGTCCGACAGCTGCGCGTGGTTGGCGAAGTAGCCGCTGGGTGCGGGAACGATGCCGTCGGAGTCGTACAGGATGCGCAGGACGTCGGGTCCCACCTTCGTGTACGGCGCGCTCACCGCTTCGTACTCCTTCGCGCCGAGTGCGGCGTACCAGCCCGACAGGTCCAACGGGGTGATCTGGACGTCGAAGCCCACGGCGCCGGCGTTCGCCTGGATCTGCTCGAAGAGCGACTGCTCCGCCGCCACCGACTGGTTGGTGCTGACGGGGAAGCGCACGCTGAGGCGCGCCCCGTTCTTCGTGCGGACGCCGTCCGCATCCCGCGTCGTCCAGCCGGCCTCGTCGAGCAGCTGTTCGGCGCGCGCGGTGTCGGTCGTGAACAGCGACGCGTCGCTGACGGCGGCGGGCTCCGTGCTCGCGAGCGGCGAGAACGAGCGCGTGACCGTGCCCTGGTAGAGCGCGGTGATACCCGGGTCCGGATCCGCCGCCCGGATGAACGCCTCGCGCACGCGGATGTCGTCGAACGGGGCCTGGCCGGTGTTCAGCTCGATGCGGTTCACGGAGCCGGGTCGGGGCGCGTCGATGTGGGTCGTGTCGGTGGAGTTCTCCGCCGCGACGATCGCGTCCGGCTGCGGGTTGTCGATGACCTGCACCTCGCCCGAGAGCAGGGCTGCCTGCCGCGTCGCGGCATCCGGGATGAAGCGCCACTCGATCGCATCGAGGTAGGCGGGGCCCTCGTGCTGGGCCTCGGGGCCGGGGGAGGCGTAGTTCTCATTGCGCACGAGGTGCACCGACTCCTGCGGCGTCCAGGAATCGACGACGAAGGGGCCCGTGCCGATGGGCGCCTTGCAGTTCTCCTCCTGCCCGCGGGCGATTCCCGCGGGGGACTCGATCGCGGTCCACTGCTGGCTGAGCGACTCCAGGAGCGCGGAGTCGGGGGCTGCGAGGTGGAAGCGCGCGTGCGTCGCATCCACGACCTCGACGTCGGTCACCTTCGCGACGGCCAGATAGCCCGTGCTGGATGCGGTGTCGGGGTCCTTCAGGTGCTCGATGTTGGTCTTGATCGCGGCAGCATCGACGGGGGTGCCGTCGGTGAAGGTCAACCCTTCGCGAAGGGTGAAGTCCCACGTGAGTCCGTCATCGCTGACCTGCCACGACTCGGCGAGCCACGGCGTGATGGTGCCCTCCGCGTCGCGGCCGACGAGCGGCTCCAGGTACTGCGTCGAGATGAGCGCCTGCGGGTAGTTGCCGCCGACGTGCGGGTCGAGGCAGGTCGGCTCGGCGTCACCGGTGGCGTAGACGAGGGTCCCGCCGTCACGCGGAGCGTCAGCCGTGCCCCCGGCCGCGCACGCGGTGAGGGCGAGGGCGGCGGCGAGGCCTGCGGCCGCCACGGCGGCGCGACGAGAATTGAGAGGTGCAGGGATCATGGGGAGCCTTCAACGAGGAGGGGCACACGGGAGCGCGCGGACGGACTTGCTGTATCCGGTCCAAGAAGCCAGTCTACCGCGGTTCTCGGATGCGGCTCCGCCGCATCCGCGGGCCGGGTGCCGGTGTCCGCTGGGTAGGAGATCACCACAAATCAGGACGATCCGGACCGAATCGTCCTGATCCAGGGAGATCTCCTGCGGGAGGGATGCGGCCGCATCCGCGGAACGGGCGCTGACTAAGCTGCTCGGATGACCGACGTACCGCGGATGGGACGGCCTCGGGCGAGCTCGCCAGAGACGATCGCCGAGGCCGCATGCGAGCTGTTCTTCGAGCAGGGGTACGAGGGGACCTCGATCGGAGACATCACCCGCCGCGCCGGCGTCGCGCGAGCCAGTTTCTTCAACTACTTCCGCGCGAAGAGCGACGTGCTCTGGTCCGGCTTCGATGCGCGCTTGGCGGCGGCGTTCGGCGCCATGGCGGAGGGGGCGGCCGTCCCCGATGCTCTCGCTGGCATCGGGCGAGACCTGACCCCCGACACGCTCGCGCTGGCGATCACCAACGCGGAGGCCATGGGTCTCGGCGAGGAGCTCGAGAGGCAGCGCGCCGAACGGTTGGCGCTGCTGCAGCGAAGGATCGCCCCTCGACTGACCGACACGACCGGCGACGCTCTGCTCGCGCAGATCCGCGCCGCCGCCTACGGTGCGGCTGTTCTCGGGGCGGTCTGGATGTGGGCGCTGCGCGGTGCCTCGTCGGTGTCGCTGGAGGGTCTCCTGCAGCACGCACTGTCGATCTCGGGGCGCTTCGGAGGGTCCGACGACTCATCCGCCGCCGCGCTCGCGTAAAATCGACGCATCATGGCGACTTTCGGCACCCTCTCCGACCGGCTCACTGAGACCTTCCGCAATCTGCGCACGAAGGGGAAGCTCAGCCCCGCCGACGTCGACGGGACGGTGCGCGAGATCCGACGCGCCCTGCTCGACGCCGACGTCGCGCTGGCGGTGGTGAAGGAGTTCACGGGCAAGGTCCGCGAGCGGGCGCTCGGCGACGAGGTCAACCGTGCGTTGAACCCCGCACAGCAGGTCGTGCAGATCGTCAACGAGGAGCTCGTCGCGATTCTCGGTGGTGAGCAGCGTCGTCTGCAGTTCGCGAAGACGCCGCCCACGGTCATCATGCTCGCGGGTCTCCAGGGCTCCGGAAAGACGACGTTCGCCGGAAAGCTGGCGCGTCTGCTGGAGAAGGACGGCCACACGCCACTCCTCATCGCCGCCGACCTCCAGCGACCCAACGCCGTCAACCAGCTGCAGGTCGTCGCCGAGCGCGCGGGAGCCGCGATCTACGCGCCCGAACCCGGCAACGGCGTCGGCGACCCCGTGCGCGTCGCGCGCGACGGTGTCGAGTACGCCCGTCGCCACCAGCACGACACGGTCATCATCGACACCGCCGGACGCCTCGGCGTGGATGCGGAGCTCATGAAGCAGGCCGCCGACATCCGCACGGCGACCGATCCCGACGAGGTGCTGTTCGTCATCGACGCGATGATCGGCCAGGATGCGGTCAACACCGCCACCGCCTTCCAGGAGGGTGTGGACTTCACCGGTGTCGTTCTGTCCAAGCTCGACGGCGACGCCCGCGGCGGTGCTGCGCTTTCCGTGGCCTCGGTCACGGGTCGACCCATCATCTACGCCTCGACCGGCGAAGGACTCGAGGATCTCGAGCCCTTCCATCCGGACCGCATGGCGAGCCGCATCCTCGATCTCGGTGACATCCTCACCCTGATCGAGCAGGCGCAGCAGACCTTCGACGAAGCCGAGGCGATGAAGGTCGCCGAGAAGCTCGCGAAGGAGCAGTTCACCCTCGAGGACTTCCTCGAGCAGCTGCAGCAGATGAAGAAGATGGGCTCGATGAAGAAGATGCTCGGGATGCTCCCGGGCATGGGCCAGATGAAGCAGCAGCTCGACAACTTCGACGAGCGCGAGATCGACCGTACCGAGGCGATCATCCGATCGATGACTCCGGCCGAACGCCGCAACCCCAAGCTGCTCAACGGCTCGCGCCGTCTGCGCATCGCGCGCGGCTCTGGCATGACCGTGACCGACGTGAACCAGCTCGTGCAGCGCTTCGACCAGGCCGCCAAGATGATGAAGACCGTCGCGCGCGGCGGCGTGCCCAGCATGCCCGGTGTCGGCTCGATGGGGCGTCCGGGGGCGTCGGCGAAGCGCGGCAAGCAGCAGAAGGCGAAGGGGTCGCGCTCGGGCAACCCCGCCAAGCGCGCCGCCGAGAACGCGGGGCTGCCCGCTGCGGAGCCGACCGGGTCGGGCTTCGGCCTCGGTGGCGGGAAGGCCCCGAGCGAGGCCGACCTCGCCGAACTGCAGAAGCTTCTCGGCCGCGGCTGAGCGCGCGTCAGAGCACGATTCCTGCGTGCGCGAGAACCGTGCGCACGTGACGGGCGAGATACTCTTGCCCCTCTGCGGTCGGATGCTCGCTGTCCCACTGCAGTAGCTCCGGGTTCTCCTGCAGCGGCTGACCCAGCCAGACGAAGGTGCCGTCGGCGGCCTCCACGGCTGAGCGGAGGGCGTCGGAGCTCCACGCGATCGACTGCGGCGCCTCCCAGGGCTGGTTCCACAGCGTGCTCAGCCCGACGATCCGCGTCGACGGGAGCGCCGCGTGCAGTTCGTCGACCGTGGCGCGCGTCGCCGAGTCGATGTCGTCGGCGTCCTCGTCCGAGTCGTTGTCCGAGGACTGCAGGATGATCATCGCCGGCTCGAGGTCGACGGCCTCCTGCGCGAGCGCCGAGAAGTTCGTCCCGCAGTCGCCGTCGACGACGAATCCCGCGCCCGCGCACGAGAGATTCACGATGTCCGTGCGCGTCTGTTCGCCCAGCAGAACGGGCCACGCCTGGTCGGGGTCGAGCCCGTACCCCGACATGATCGAGTCGCCGATCGTGACGATGACGGCGTCGGAGGCGATCGTCGGCGTACGCGTCGGCGAGGCCGACGGCGCGGGCGACGCCGGATGCGGAGGGCTGTTCGGCCGTTGCGGCGGCGCAGCCGCGCACCCGGCCATCATCAGCGTCACGACCCCGACAGCGGTCCAGGCCGTTGCATGGAGCCGGTGGCGGCGGTGGACGATCACGGGATCACGGTAGGCAGCGAGTTTATGAGCGCGGTACAGGTTCAGCCGCGGGCGGCCAGGGGCGCGCGGCGCTCGGGGCCGGCGCGGAACTCGCGGATGAGGTGTTGCACCACCTGGCGCAGGTCACCGCCCGACGCGTCTGCGACGGCGAGCTGACGCGCGTAGCTGGCTCCCTGCGCGAGGGTGGTGCGCACACCCTCGAGCTCCTCGGCGCACTTGAGCTCGACGGCGACGTCGCCCACACGCTCGAGCGTGGCTTCGAGATGCTCGACGACGGGTTCCTGTCGTCCGTCGCGATCGACGATGACGCGTGAGTCCAATCCGTACCGCGCAGCACGCCACTTGTTCTCGCGCACGAACCAGGGCGGCAGCGACGGCAGCTGTTCGCCGGCGTCGAGTCGGCGCGAGAAATCCTCGACGAGGGTCTGTGTGAGAGCCGCGACCGCGGCGAGCTCGGGCAGCGTCGACATCCCGTCGCACGCGCGCACCTCGATCGTGCCCCACCGCGGGGCGGGACGGATGTCCCAGCGCACCTCGGTGGCATCCGCCATCACCTCGGTGCGCACCATGTCGTCGAGGTAGGCCTCGTACTCGGCCCAGTTCCCGAGGCCCCACGGCAGACCCGCCGTCGGCAGCTGCTGGAAGACGAGGGCGCGGTTGGAGGCGTAGCCGGTGCGCTCGCCCGCCCAGAACGGACTGGATGCGGAGAGCGCCTGCAGATGCGGCAGGTACGTGGACAGGGCGTTGATGATGGGGAAGACCTTCGTGACGTCGTCGACGCCGACGTGCACGTGGATTCCCCAGATCATCATGTTGCGCCCCCACCACTGGGTGCGCTCGATGAGCGAGTGGTAGCGGGTCTTGTCGGTGACCTCCTGGTCGTACCACTGCGCGAAGGGATGGCTTCCCGCGCACAGCAGCTCCACACCGCGCGGATCCGTCGCCGTGCGGACGGCCGCGATCGCATCCGCGATGTCGTCGACGGCCGCCTCGACGGTGTCGCCGACGCCGCTGGTGACCTCGATCGTGTTGGTGAGAAGCTCGCCCGTGACCTGGAACCGCTCGGGGGCGACCGACTCGGCGAGCTCATCGATGATCTCGGGCCCGCGGGGCACGAGATCGCCGGTGCGCCCATCGGCGAGCATCAGCTCCCACTCGAGGCCGACGGTCGAGCGGCGCGACGGGGCGAAGGGGACGGTCACCGGCTCAGTCTGACACGCAGGGAGCGCTGGTTCGCGAGCCGCGTCATCATCTGGCAAAATAGACAGCTGGACCCCGCCCGACCCTCTATCCGGCCGGGCCCGAACCACAGAGCTTCCGCCGGGTGTGCACCCCACGCTCCAGGCGACCAGTTCGACCACCTTCCACACATTCAGGAGAATCGTGGCTGTCAAGATCCGTCTCAAGCGTCTCGGAAAGATCCGTGCGCCCTACTACCGCATCGTCGTCGCCGACTCGCGCACCAAGCGCGACGGTCGCGTGATCGAGGAGATCGGTCAGTACCACCCGACCGAGGAGCCCTCGGTCATCAAGGTCGACTCCGAGCGGGCCCAGTACTGGCTCGGCGTCGGTGCTCAGCCGACCGAGCAGGTCCTCGCGATCCTCAAGCTCACGGGCGACTGGGGTCGCTTCAAGGGCGACAAGGACGCCGTGAGCACCGTCAAGTACGCAGAGGGCAAGGCCCCCTTCGAGGTCGACGCGGCCAAGAAGTCGGTCATCAAGCCCAAGGCCGAGAAGAAGGCCGAGGAGCCCGCTCCCGCCGAGGCCGAGGCCGCCGACGAGGCTGCTGAGAGCACCGAGGCGTAATCATCGTGCTGGCTGCCGCGCTCGAACACGTCGTCAAGGGGATCGTCGACAACCCCGACGCCGTGCGCATCGTCTCGTCCACGTCGCCGCGAGGCGATGTGCTCGAGGTGCACGTCCACCCCGATGACCGGGGTCGCGTGATCGGGCGCGGCGGTCGCACCGCCAAATCTCTGCGGACCGTGGTCACGGCCCTCGCCGACGGCAGCCGCGTGCGCGTCGACGTCGCCGACGACTGATGGCGGCCGCATCCGGTGACGGAGCGCGCGCATCCGCGCCGCGCCCCGGCAAGACCCAGCTTCGCGTCGGCCGCCTCGTCAAGGCCCACGGCCTCAAGGGCGCCCTGAAGCTCGAGCTGTACACCGACGACCCCGACGGTCGGTTCGTCCCGGGGGCGGAGTTCACCCTCCAGGTCCCCGATTCGTCGTCGTGGTTCGGCAAGACCGTCACAGTTCGCGAGTTCCGGTGGATGAACACGCATCCGGTCGCGTTCTTCGAGGGCGTCGACGACCGCGACGCCGCGGAGTCCCTCGTGCGCGCCATTCTCTGGATCGACCAGGACGAGCAGAGCACCCCCGACGAAGAGGACGCCTGGTTCGACCACCAGCTCGTCGGCCTCGACGTCGTTCGCGACGGAGTCGTCGTGGGACGGGTCGCCCGTGTCGACCACCTTCCCGCGCAGGATCTGCTGGCGGTCGCCGTCGGTGAGAACGAAGTGCTGGTCCCGTTCGTCAAGGCGATCGTCCCTGAGGTGGATCCCGCCGCGGGGCGCGTTGTGGTGACGCCGCCCGCCGGGCTCTTCGAGGAGCTTCCCGCCGACGACGAGTCCACCGCCGAAGACGAAACGGCCGCGACCGGCGAGGACTGACGTGCGCATCGACGTCATCACGATCTTCCCCGAGTTTTTCGACGTCCTCGAGGTGTCGCTTCTCGGCAAGGCCCGTGGCAACGGGCTGCTGGATGTGCGGGTGCACAACCTGCGCGATTTCACGACCGATCGGCACCGCACGGTCGATGACACCCCGTATGGCGGGGGAGCGGGCATGGTGATGAAGCCCGAGCCCTGGGGTCTCGCGCTCGACGCGATCGCCCAGGAGGCGACGTCGGAGCCGACGTTCGTCTTCCCTTCGCCGGCGGGCGAACGGTTCGTTCAGGCGACGGCTCGCGAATGGAGCGGCCTGGATCACCTCGTCTTCGGCTGCGGCCGGTACGAGGGCATCGACGAACGGGTCTTCACCTACGCGGCCTCGCTCGGACAGGTGCGACTCGCAAGTCTCGGCGACTACGTGCTCAACGGCGGCGAGGTGGCGGCGATGGCCATGATCGAGGCCGTCGGACGTCTCGTGCCCGGCGTCGTCGGCAACCCGGAGAGCCTCGTCGAGGAGTCGCACGAGGACGGGCTGCTGGAACACCCGTCGTACACGAAGCCCTCCGAGTGGCGTGGCCTGGCCGTGCCCGACGTGCTCCTGAGCGGACATCACGGCCGGGTGGCGCAGTGGCGTCGCGACCAGCAGGTGGAACGCACGCGCGAGCGGCGTCCCGACCTGCTCGTCGACTGAGCGCCGCTCAGTCGACGCCGAGGAACCCGCGGGCGGTCAAGACGATGGGACCCTCCGCCGTGACGGCGACGGTGTGCTC
>JASCPH010000059.1 GCA_029959545.1 Microbacteriaceae bacterium PS02066
GTCGTCGTCACTCTCGGCGCCGCGGGCGCGCTCGTCGCACGCGACGGCGAGGTGGCGGCCACCGTCGCCGCGCGCCCCGTCGCCGCGGTCGACACCACCGGGGCGGGCGACACCTTCGCGGGCGTCCTGATCGCGTGGCTCGCCGCCGGCGCCACGTTCCACTCCTCGCTCGAGGCCGCATCCGCTGCGGCCGCTCTCACCGTCACCCGTCCGGGGGCTGCGGCGTCGATGCCGCGGCGCGCCGACATCCTCACCGCTCTGCAAGGAGAACGATCATGACCTACACCCTTCCCACCGCACCGGCCGCTCTCGTGGCGCCGCCGCACACCGCGTACCTGATCGCATCGGGCGACCTGCGCGAGTCGGCGAACACCGCCGGCTGGCCCGCGCAGGTCGAGCTCGAGGCGGCCGTGACGCGCGTGCTCGGCGAGCTCGGCTGGAGCGTGATCCGGGCCAACGACGTCGACCCCGGGACCGGCCACGGCTTCATCTCGAGCCAGCGCATGGGCATGGAGGTGTTCAAGAACATCCCGGCCGAGGCGCCGCTCATCGTCGCTGAGGCGGTGTGGCAGTACTCCCACCACGTGCTCGCGGGGCTGCGCACCCACCGCGGTCCGATCCTCACGGTCGCGAACTTTGCCGGCGAGTGGCCGGGCCTCGTGGGTCTGCTGGGCCTGAACGCGGGCCTGACGAAGATGGGCACGCCCTACGCCACGATCTGGTCGGTCGACTTCGCCGACGACTGGTTCCGTGAGGGGCTTCTCGAGTGGACGCGCACCGGCCGCATCACACACGACACCTCCCACGTGCGGCCGCTGCCCGCGCTGGGCGAGAGCCCGGAGCGAGAGCTCGGCGAGGCGATCGGCCGGCAGCTGCGCGAGCAGAAGGCCATCATCGGCGTCTTCGACGAGGGGTGCATGGGCATGTACAACGCGATCTTCGACGACGAACTGCTGAACCCGACCGGCATCTACAAGGAACGCCTCTCGCAGTCCGCGCTCTACGCCGAGATGCTCGCGGTCACGGACGCGGACGCCGACGCAGCGTTCGACTGGCTGATCGAGCGGGGGATGACGTTCCGCTTCGGCGAGGACCCCGCGACCGAGCTCACCCGCGAGCAGGTGCAGTGGCAGCTGAAGATGTACATCGCCGCCGTGCGCATCGCGGACGACTTCGGTCTGGACGCGGTCGGCATCCAGTACCAGCAGGGCCTGAAGGACCTCGTGCCCGCATCCGATCTCGCCGAGGGCATCCTGAACACGACCGAGCGGCCGCCCGTCTTCTCGCGCGACGGCCGCCGAGAACTGCACGCGGGTCGGGCGCTGCCGCACTTCAACGAGGCCGACGAGGGCGTCGCGGTCGACGCGCTCGTGACCGACCGCGTGTGGCGCGCCATGGGGCTCGTGCCCGACAACACGCTGCACGACGTGCGATGGGGTGAGGAGTTCGACGGCGCGTTCGTGTGGGTCTACGAGATCTCGGGCTCCGTGCCCGCATCCCATCTCGGCGGCTGGGACAAGGCCGAGGGCTGGCGTCAGGGACACGTCTTCTTCCCCGCGGGCGGTGCGACGATCAACGGCGTGAGCAAGCCGGGCGAGCTCGTCGTCTCGCGCGTGTTCATCGCCGAGGGCGTGCTGCAGGCCGACATCTTCCGGGCGAGCGCGGTCGAGCTGCCCGAGGAGGAGACCCGTCGGCGCAAGGAGGCGACGAACCCGGAGTGGCCCATCGCCCACGTCGTGCTGCACGGTATCGGCCGCGATCAGTTCATGGCCCGTCACAAGGCGAACCACGCGCAGGTCGTCTACGCGCCGGATGCCGAGACGGCCGACCGTGCGCTCATCGCGAAGGCCGCGGCCTTCGACGCCATGGGCATCCGCGTCAACCTGGTCGGCGACGTCACGGTGTGAGGGGACGCGTGCGCTCTAGAGTGCAGGTGTGCACGGGGATGGGCGGCAGAAGCGCGCGGGGGTGAACCCGCGCGGTGAGACCGCGGCCACAGCCAGGTGGGATCGCCTCACCTACTGGCCCCTGACGATCGCAGCCCTCGTGCTCATCGTCACCCAGACGGTGCACGTGATCGCCCAGGTGTCGGGCGTCGCCGAGGTCATCACCTCGTCGATCATGGCGATCATCTGGGTGATGTTCATCGGCGACTACCTCGTGCGTCTGGCGATGTCGCGTCCGAAGTGGCGGTGGTTCCGCACGCACCTGTTCGATCTCGCCGTAGCGCTCCTGCCGATCCTGCGGCCGATCCGTCTGCTCGGGGCGCTCACGCGCATTCCTTCGTTCACTCGCACCGCGGCAAGCTCCCTGCGGGCCAGGATGCTCGTGTACGGCATCGCGGCCGCGCTGTTGCTGATCTGGACCGCGGCCCTCGCCGTGCTCGAGGTCGAGCGCGACGCGGCGGGCAGCAACATCCGGAGTTTCGGGGATGCGGTGTGGTGGGCGTTCTGCACGGTGACGACCGTCGGATACGGCGACTTCACCCCCGTTACCGTGCCGGGCCGCGTCATCGCGGTCGCGCTCATGGTGGGCGGTGTCGTGCTCGTCGGACTCATCGTGGCGACCTTCTCGTCGTGGGTCATGGAGCGGGTCACCCGCGGCCATCAGGAGCAGCTGCCCGCTACCCGGGCCGACGTCGCGCGGCTGGAGCAGGAGCTCGCCGCAGCGCGCGCGGCGCTCGCCGCAGCGGAGAAGTCCACGCCCTGAGCGAAATCCTCCCGCCGGCGGATGCGGGGTGTCCGAGGACGGGCCTAACCTGTGCACGGCGTGTGAACCGCGCCCTGCCTGGGGAGGCACCGTGCTCGTAAAACTCCTGCTGCGTTATCTCGCGCCCTATCGCTGGTGGCTGCTGGCTCTGCTGGTCTTCCAGTTCGCCTCCGCCATGGCGTCGCTCTACCTGCCGCGTCTGAATGCCGACATCATCGACAACGGCGTGGCACGCGGCGACACCGGCTACATCTGGTCGACCGGCACGCTCATGCTGGTGATCTCGCTCGGGCAGATCACCGCATCCGTCATCGCCACCTTCTTCGCCGCGCGCGCCGCGATGTCGGCGGGCCGCGACATCCGTCGTGACGTGTTCCAGAAGGTCAGTGGCTTCTCGGAGCGCGAGGTGTCGCAGTTCGGCCCGGGCTCGCTCATCACCCGCAACACGAACGACGTCCAGCAGGTGCAGATGCTCGCGATGATGGGCTCCACGATGCTCGTCACCGCGCCGCTGCTGGCCATCGGCGGCATCGTCATGGCCGTGCAGCAGGATGTGGGGCTGAGCTGGCTGATCGCCGTGGCGGTGCCCGCGCTGCTGCTCGTGGCGGGTCTCATCATCGCGCGGATGGTGCCGCTGTTCCGGCAGTTCCAGAAGAAGCTGGACGCCGTCAACCGCGTCATGCGCGAGCAGCTGACCGGCGTGCGCGTCGTGCGCGCGTTCGTACGCGAGTCGATCGAAGCCGAGCGCTTCCGCCTCGCGAACACCGACATCATGGTCATCGGGCGCAAGGTGGGGTCGCTCTTCGTCCTCCTGTTCCCGCTCGCGATGCTCGTGCTCAACGTCACGGTCGTCGGAGTGATCTGGTTCGGCGGTCGTCAGATCGACGCCGGCGGTGTCGAGGTCGGAACGCTCTTCGCCTTCATGCAGTACGTCGGGCAGATCCTCATGGGTGTGCTCATGGCGAGCTTCATGACGATCATGATCCCGCGCGCCGCCGTGTCGGCCGAGCGCATCGGCGAGGTGCTCGACGCCGAGGGCGGCCTCGCCCGACCGGCGCAGCCCGTCACGGTCTTCCCCGCACCCGGCGCTCTCGAGCTCGACGACGTGTCGTTCAGCTATCCCGGTGCGAACGCCCCCGTGCTGCAGGGCATCTCCTTCCACGCGCAGCGGGGTGAGACCGTCGCGATCGTCGGTTCGACCGGCTCCGGCAAGTCCACGCTCGTCTCACTCATCCCGCGGCTGTTCGACGTCACCGGCGGTGCCGTACGGGTGGCCGGCGTCGATGTGCGGGAGGCGGATCTCGACCTGCTGTGGAAGGGCATCGGCCTCGTGCCGCAACGTCCGTTCCTGTTCAGCGGAACCGTCGCCTCCAACCTCCGCTTCGGCCGTGAGGATGCGAGCGACGACGAGCTGTGGGAGGCGCTCGAGATCGCGCAGGCGAGGGACTTCGTGTCCGAGATGTCCGGAGGCCTCGAGGCGACCATCGCGCAGGGCGGCACGAACGTGTCGGGAGGGCAGCGTCAGCGCCTCGCGATCGCCCGGGCCATCGTGCACCGCCCCGACCTGTTCGTCTTCGACGACTCGTTCTCCGCGCTCGACCTGCGCACCGACGCCAGGCTTCGCCAAGCACTCTGGGAACGCCTGCCGGAAGTGACCAAGATCGTCGTCGCGCAGCGGATCTCGACCGTCACGGCCGCCGACCGCATCGTCGTGCTCGACGGCGGTCGCATGGTGGGTGTGGGCACGCACGAGGAGCTGCTCGCCGACAACGCCACGTATCGAGAGATCGTCGAATCGCAGCTGGGGGTGGACGCATGAGCACTCCCGACGCACTGACCGAAGAAGAGCGTCTCGAACTGGAGCTCGCCGAACAGGCGCGCCAGAACTCGGGCAGCTGGGACTCCGTCGCACCCGGCAAGGCCACGAACTTCGGCACGTCCTTCCTGCGGCTCATCGGGCTGCTGAAGCCCCACGCCCTCGCCTTCACGCTCGTCTCCCTGGCGGGTGCCGCCGGCGTCGTGCTGGCCGTCATCGCTCCGCGCGTTCTCGGCGAGGCGACCAACGTCATCTTCGAGGGCGTCGTCTCCGCCGGCCTCGGCGGTCAGTTCCCTGCCGGCACCTCGCAGGCCGATGTCATCGCCGCGCTCCAGGCAGCGGGGCAGGGTGACGTCGCCAACATCGTCGGCGCGATGCCGAACTTCGCGGTCGGCGCGGGCATCGACTTCGAGCGACTGCGGGTGGTCACCATGGCCGCCCTGGCGATTTACATCGCCTCCGCCGTGCTCACCTGGTTCCAGGGCTATGTCATCAACGTGATCATGGTGCGCACGATGTGGCGCCTGCGCGAATCCGTCGAGGCGAAGATCAACCGTCTGCCGCTGTCGTACTTCGACCGGGTGCAGCGCGGCGAGCTCATCTCCCGCGTCACGAACGACATCGACAACATCACCCAGACGATGCAGCAGTCGCTCTCGACTGTGGTGACATCGGTTCTGACGGTCGTCGGCGTGCTCGTGATGATGTTCTCCATCTCGTGGCAGCTCGCCCTCGTGGCGCTCGTCTCGCTGCCGCTCATGGCGGTCATCTTCGGCGTCATCGGGCCGAAGTCGCAGAAGTCCTTCGCGCTGCAATGGCGCAAGGTGGGGCGGCTCAACGCCCGCGTCGAGGAGTCCTTCTCGGGCCACGCTCTCGTCAAGGTCTACGGCCGCGAGGCGGATGCGCGCGAGAAGTTCCAGGCCGAGAACGAGGAGCTGTACCGCGCGAGCTTCCGTGCGCAGTTCCTGTCGGGCATCATCATGCCGGGCATGATGTTCGTCGGGAACCTCACCTACGTGGGCATCGCGGTGCTCGGTGCGCTGATGGTGGCATCGGGGCAGCTGCGTCTCGGTGACGTGCAGGCGTTCATCCAGTACTCGCAGCAGTTCACGCAGCCGCTGTCGGAGCTGGGTGGGATGGCGGCCGTCATCCAGTCGGGCACCGCATCCGCGGAGCGCGTGTTCGATCTGCTCGACGCCGAGGAGCAGGAGCCCGACTCCGACGATGCACCCGCGCCCGCGGCCGGCCGGGGCGTCATCGAGTTCCAGAACGTCGCGTTCTCCTACTCGCCCGACAAGCCGCTCATCACCGACCTGTCGTTCCGCGTGGAGCCCGGGCAGACGGTGGCCATCGTCGGACCCACCGGTGCCGGCAAGACCACGCTGGTCAACCTGATCATGCGCTTCTACGAGCTCGACGGCGGCCGCATCCTGCTCGACGGCCAGGACATCGCCGAACTCACGCGCAACGACGTGCGCTCGCGCACCGGCATGGTGCTGCAGGACCCGTGGCTGTTCGCGGGGTCCATCCGCGAGAACATCCGCTACGGCCGCGCCGACGCCACCGACGAAGAGGTGATCGAGGCCGCCGTCGCGACGCGCGTCGACCCGTTCGTCCAGACGCTCCCCGACGGGTACGACACGGTGCTCGATGAGGATGCGGCGAACGTCTCCGCGGGAGAGAAGCAGCTCATCACGATCGCCCGCGCGTTCGTCGCGCGACCCGAGGTGCTGATCCTCGACGAGGCCACCAGCTCGGTCGACACCCGCACCGAGCTGCTGCTGCAGCACGCGATGGCGGCGCTGCGAGAGGGACGCACCTCGTTCGTGATCGCGCACCGGCTTTCGACGATCCGCGACGCGGATCTCATCCTCGTGATGGAGCACGGCGACATCGTCGAGCAGGGCACGCACGAGCAGCTCATCGCCGCTGAGGGCGCCTACTGGCGTCTGTACCGCTCGCAGTTCGAGCAGGCGGCCGCCGAGCTGGTCGAGGAGCTCCCCGCGACTCCGGAGGCGACGACGGATGCGGCGGCCGAGTCGGTGTCCGCCGAAGACGTTCCCTCGGCCCCTGTTCCTCCGACGGCACCGCCCGCCCCGGGCGTTCCCTCCAGCTGAGCCTGACCGCCCGGTCCGTCGGGATTGGGCGGTCAGGTCGGGTCGATGCGGAGGATGTCGGGCGACTCGCCGATCGGCAGGTCGTCGACCGCCCGCAGCGTGCGGGCGAGCGCGTCCACGGCGGGGACCGCGGTCTTCACCCGCTCCCGGTCGCCGAAGACGGCGGTCAGCGTGACGAGGTGGGTGCCGATGTCCCAGGTGTAGGTCGCGAACGGCGGCGCCGTGGGGTTCGACGGAAGGTCCATCAGCAGACGCTCGCCGGTGCCGAGGTGCGGGTTGCGGAAGTCCTCGGTGTCGTCGTACTCCATGGGCATCATGGCGCGCGCCGTCCGCAATTGCGGCGTGGCCTCCTGCACCTGCGCGAGCACGACGACGAGCTCCGGGTCGGCGCGCCACATCCACGCCAGGACGCGTCCGGCGGCTCGTCGCATGAGCAACGGCGTCGCCTGACTCATGAGCCAGGCAGCGAAGCCGCCGCCCGTGCGCTGCTCGGCGCCCGCGGCGAGCGAGCCCTGAGCCATCAGCATCCGCAGCGCCTTCTTGCGGTGACGACGTCCCCGCAGCCCCAACGATTCGGTGACGGGAACCCACTGGGTCTCGTCGGCGTCGGCCTGCAATCGCATCATGACAACCAGAGTAGGCGGGGTGCCTCGGTGGTGCTCGGGAGGGCTCCGGTACACTCGGGATGCCTGCGCACCCCGCAAAACGATCCCCCAGAGAGGCAGCCACCACACGTGACTACCCCCTCGACGCCCGATGTCCCCGAACCGGCGCCCGACACCGACCGCCCACTCACGATCGTCATGGGCTGCGACACGTTCGCTCCCGACGTGAACGGTGCCGCACGTTTCGCTGAGCGCCTCGCTGCCGGTCTGACGAGCCGAGGTCACGACGTCCACGTCGTCGCCCCGGGGCTCAAGTACCGCACGTACCCGCCGGCGACCGAGATCATCGAGGGCGTGCCGGTCATGGTGCACCGGCTGCCGGCTGTGCGCTGGAAGCCGCACGACTGGCTTCGTTTCGTGTGGCCGTGGCGCTCCAAGCACTACGCCCGACAGGTGCTCGACAGCGTGAAGCCCGACGTCGTGCACATCCAGTCGCACATCGTCATCGGTCGCGGGCTCGCACGAGAGGCGCGAAAGCGCGGCATCCCGGTCGTCGCCACCAACCACGTCATGGCCGAGAACATCCTCGACTTCACGACCTTGCCGCCGGTGCTCGACAAGGTCTTCGTCAAGCTCGCGTGGGACGACGCGTCGCGCACCTTCGACATGGCGCGTGCGGTCACGACCCCCACGCGTCGCGCGGCCGACTTCCTCGAGGCGACGATCGACATCCACGGCGTCATCCCGATCAGCTGCGGCATCGACGCCTCCGGCTACACGGCGGATCTTTCGCCGCGTGACGAGAACCGCATCCTGTTCGTGGGGCGCCTCACCACCGAGAAGCACGTCGACACCCTGCTGCAGGCCGTCACCAAGCTCGACCCGGCTCTGAACGCCACCGTCGAGATCGTCGGCGGCGGTGACCAGCGCAGGTCGCTGGACGCGCTCGTGCAGCAGCTCGGACTCACCGACCGCGTCACGTTCCACGGTCGTGTGGAAGAGGAGGAGCTGCGCCGCATCCTCACCCGGGCGAGCGTCTTCGCGATGCCCTCGATCGCCGAGCTGCAGTCGATCGCCACGATGGAGGCGATGGCCTCGGGTCTGCCCGTGGTGGCCGCCGACGCCCTCGCGCTTCCGCACCTCGTGCACGACGGCGAGAACGGCTGGCTCTTCCGGCCGCAGAACGCCGACGACCTCGCCGAAAAGCTCACGCGGGTGCTCACCGCGTCGCCGGAGGAGTATCGCGCGATGCAGGAGGCATCCCTGAAGGGCGTCGAGATCCACGACATCGCGCGCACCCTCGACACCTTCGAGAAGCTGTACCGGGGCCAGCCGGTCGCGCCGTGACGGCAGCAGCCGAGCCGCTTCGGCTGTTCTTCGACGCGCGGTACATCCGCACGGACTTCCACGACGGCATCAGCCGCTACTCCGCGGAGCTTGCGGCCGCGGTGTCGTCGGCCGCGGCGGATGCGGGCGTCGAGGTGACCTTCCTGGTGCACGACGCCCGGCAGATCCCGCTGCTGCCCTCCGGTGCGCAGACGCTCGCGATCCACGCGCCGACCTCGTGGCGTGAGCCCTTCACGGCCCGCCTCCTCAACCGGTTCGCCCCGGATGCGGTCTTCTCCCCGATGCAGACGATCGGCACGGCCGGGCGCCGCTACCGCGTCATCCTCACGCTGCACGACACGATCTACTACCGCCACCGCACGCCCCCGAAGGATCTGCCCGCCCCGGTGCGCCTGGGCTGGCGACTCTTCCATCTCAGCTATCTCCCGCAGCGGCTCACGCTCAACGCGGCGGATGTGGTGGCCACGGTCAGCGAGACGAGCAAGCGGCAGTTCGCGGCCGTGAACCTCACGTCGCGCCCCGTCGTCGTGATCCCCAACGCGCCGCAGCGCCTGGCCGATCGCCTCGACGGCATCGCGGTGGACGCGAGCGGACCCGTGCGCAACGTCGTCTACATGGGTTCGTTCATGCCCTACAAGAACGCGGGCAACCTCGTGCGCGCGATGGCCTCGCTTCCGGGCCGCACCCTGCACCTGCTCAGCCGCATCTCGACCGAGCGCCGCGCCGAGCTCGAGGCGATCACTCCCGACGGTGCCGACGTCGTGTTCCACAACGGCGTAAGCGATGAGGAGTACGCGCGCCTGCTCGCCGACCGCGCGGTGCTCGCGACGACCAGTCTCGACGAGGGTTACGGACTGCCTATCGCCGAAGCGCTGGAGCTGGGCGTTCCCGCCGTCGTCACCGACCTCGAGATCTTCCGCGAGGTGGCCGGAGACGGCGCCCTGTACGTCGATCCGCACGACCCGCGGGCGTTCGCCGCGGCCGTCGCGAAGCTGGACGATCCCGACGTGCGCGCCGCGACCATCGCCGCCGGTCGGGAGCACGTGGCGCGGTTCTCGTGGGAGCGCTCGGCCCGCATCCTCCTCGACACCGTGCGAGCCATGACCCCGCACCCGCGCGCCCCGCGTCCCTGACCCGCATCCCGCCGCCCGGGCCGCGGTCACGCCGGGGCGTGAGAACCCGCGTGTTCGAGGGACGCGACGTGCGGCGTTTCGGGCGCGGGGACCGCAACACGAGTCCCTCGAACTGCGGTGGTGGGCGCCGCGGAGGATGCGGGGGTCACCGGGGTGACGGGGTCGTCGCGGTCGGGAAGGCGGCTCCAGTCGGTGCGCACCGGGCCGTAGCCGTCTCGCGCGACGGCGATGACGGTGCCGACGATGGCCACGATCGAGAGGATGCCGAGGACGGTGAGTGCGATCATGGCAGAAAAGCTACGTGTTGTGCGATCGTGCCACGACTGGCAGGATTGCCCATAAGCGCGTTAATTCTGCCAACCCGGGAGATCCCATGAGAACTGTCGCCGTCGTCGTCCAGCACGGATTCACCCCGTTCGAATTCGGCCTGGCATGCGAGGCGTTCGGCCTCGATCGCACCGACGACGGCATCCCGATGTTCGACTTCCGCGTCTGCGCCATCGAGCCGGGTGCGATCATGTCCAACCTCGGTTTCTCGATCAATGTCGAGCACGACCTCTCGTTCGCCGACGAGGCCGACCTCGTGGTCGTCACGCCGGTCCCGCGCGACACCTGGGGCACGATCGACGCGCGGCTCGCGGACGTGCTGCGCCGGGCGGAGCGCCGCAACGCCTGGCTGCTGAGCGTGTGCAGCGGGTCGTTCGTGCTCGCCGCATCCGGTGTTCTCGACGGGCGCCGAGCCACGACGCACTGGAAGTACACGGATCGCATGTCCGAGATGTACCCGAGCCTCGACATCGACCCGGACGTGCTCTACGTGCAGGATGGCAAAGTCATCACGAGCGCGGGGACGGCGGCAGGACTGGATGCGTGCCTGCATCTGCTTCGACAGGAGCTCGGCGCCGAGGCGACCAACACCATCGCGCGTCGCATGGTCGTGGCCCCGCAGCGCGAGGGTGGGCAGGCGCAGTTCATCTCGCGCCCGCTCGCGCAGACCGCGTCGCTTTCACTCGCTCCCGTGACGGAGTGGATGGTGCAGAACCTGCGCCAGGACCTCTCGGTCGAACAGCTCGCGGCGAAGGCGCACATGTCTCCCCGCACGTTCGCGCGGCGGTTCAAGGCCGACCTCGGGGCGACGCCGGCGTCCTGGCTCGCCCGCCAGCGGGTGTTGCACGCGCAGCGCCTGCTCGAGCAGACGGACTACGGGCTCGACCGCATCGCCGCCGAGTGCGGGTTCGGATCCGCGGCCGTGCTGCGGCAGAACTTCACCCGCGTGCTGTCGACGACGCCGACCGCGTACCGGGCGCGGTTCGCGTGCCCGGTGGAGGAGTCGATCGCGGCCGTCGCCTGAGTCCCGGGCTGCGCGGTGGCGCAGCCCGGTGCGGCAGTTGACCAGGCGCAGGATGCTGCGGTTGCGGCGAACGAGCATCTGCGGTGCCCTCTGGTGCACGGAGACCCTCGGTGATAAACTTGAGTCCGTGAGACTCAAGTTCGAGTCCCGGAGATTTCAGGAGAAGACATGAACGCCACACAACAGCCCGGACAGGAGGAGTCGCAGAGCGCCCTCGAGCAGTTCGGCATCAACCTCACCGAGCGCGCCCGTCAGGGCAAGCTCGACCCCGTCATCGGGCGCGACAGCGAGATTCGGCGCGTCAGCCAGGTGCTGACCCGTCGTACCAAGAACAACCCCGTCCTCATCGGCGAGCCCGGCGTCGGAAAGACCGCCGTCGTCGAGGGGCTCGCTCAGCGCATCGTCGCGGGCGACGTCGCCGAGAGCCTCAAGGACAAGGAGCTCGTCTCCCTCGACATCTCGGCGCTCGTCGCAGGTGCCATGTACCGCGGCCAGTTCGAGGAGCGCCTCAAGAGCGTGCTCAAGGAGATCACCGAGTCCGACGGCCGCATCATCACCTTCATCGACGAGCTGCACGTGCTCATGGGCGCGGGCGGTGGCGAGGGCTCGGTCGCCGCATCCAACATGCTCAAGCCCATGCTCGCGCGCGGTGAGCTGCGCCTGATCGGTGCGACCACACTCGACGAATACCGCGAGTTCATCGAGAAGGATGCGGCCCTCGAGCGCCGCTTCCAGCAGGTGTACGTGGGTGAGCCCACCGTCGAAGACACCGTCGCGATCCTGCGTGGACTGAAGGAGCGCTACGAGGCCCACCACAAGGTCGCCATCGCCGACGGCGCACTCGTCGCGGCTGCCGCGCTGTCGAACCGCTACATCCCGTCGCGGCAGCTGCCCGACAAGGCGATCGACCTGATCGACGAGGCCGCGTCGCGCCTGCGCATGGAGATCGACTCCGCGCCGTTGGAGATCGACGAGCTGCGTCGTCACGTCGACCGCCTGAAGCTGGAGGAACTCGCGCTCAAGAAGGAGAAGGACGCGGCCTCGAAGGAGCGCCTCGAGAAGCTCCGTGAAGACCTCCGCGTCGAGCAGGAGCGCCTCGGCGAGCTGCAGGCCCGGTGGGAGCACGAGCGCGCCTCGCTCAACCGTGTCGGTGAGCTCAAGACCCGATTGGATGCGGCCCGCATCGACGCCGAGCGTGCGCAGCGTGAGGGCAACCTCGAGCGTGCGTCGCGCCTGCTGTACGCGGAGATCCCGGCGCTCGAGCGCGAGCTCGGCGTCGCCGAGCAGGCGGAGTCGACCGGTGACCGGATGGTCAACGACCAGGTCACAGACGAGGACATCGCCTCGGTGATCGCGGCGTGGACCGGCATCCCGGTCGGGCGCCTGCTGCAGGGCGAGAGCGAGAAGCTCGTGCATCTGGAAGCGGAGCTCGGCAAGCGTCTGATCGGTCAGAAGGAGGCCGTGAAGGCGGTATCGGATGCGGTGCGCCGCTCGCGCGCGGGCATCAGCGACCCGAACCGGCCCACGGGCTCGTTCCTGTTCCTCGGGCCCACCGGTGTCGGCAAGACGGAGCTCGCGAAGGCTCTGGCGGAGTTCCTGTTCGACGACGAGCACGCGATGGTACGCATCGACATGTCCGAGTACGGCGAGAAGCACTCCGTCTCGCGCCTGGTCGGTGCTCCTCCCGGGTACGTCGGCTACGAGCAGGGCGGTCAGCTGACCGAGGCCGTGCGTCGTCGTCCCTACTCGGTGGTGCTGCTGGATGAGGTCGAGAAGGCGCATCCGGAGGTCTTCGACGTGCTGCTGCAGGTCATGGATGACGGACGCCTGACCGATGGCCAGGGACGCACGGTCGACTTCCGCAACGTCATCCTGATCCTCACCTCGAACATCGGCTCGCCGATCCTCATCGACCCGATGCTGACGCTCGAGCAGAAGCGCGAGCAGGTGCAGGTGCTGCTGCGGCAGGCGTTCCGGCCCGAGTTCCTCAACCGTCTCGACGACATCGTGATGTTCCAGGCACTGAGCCAGGACGACCTCGCGCAGATCGTGGAGCTGTCGGTGGATGCGCTGCAGCGCCGACTGAAGGACCGCCGCCTCACGCTCGCCGTCACCCCCGACGCCCGTGCCTGGCTCGCCGAGCGCGGCTACGACCCGGTGTTCGGTGCCCGGCCGCTGCGCCGGCTCATCCAGTCCGAGATCCAGGACCGCCTCGCGATGGCGATCCTCTCGGGCGGCGTGCACGACGGCGACGTCGTGCGGGTGGATGTCGCCGCCGACGGCTCGCAGCTCGTGCTGACGAGCACCGGCTCGGCCGCATCCGAGTCCGCTCCGGACGATGACGACGTCATCGAGGCCGAGTTGCTCGACGACTGATCGACGCACAAGAGGCCCCGCATCCCGACGGATGCGGGGCCTCTTTCGTGCTCAGAGGATGCCGGCGAAGGCCCAGACGCCGGTGACGATGAGGGTCGCGATGGTGGTCCACATCGTGATGGCGATGGCCTGCCACACGAGGATCCGCCCCTTGGTGACGCCGGCGCCGGCGAGCATCGCGGAGGTGAGCTGCGTCGGTAGCAGCAGCGGCCCGAGCAGGCTCACTCCCGGCACGCCGTAGCGCACGAAGGCACGCTGGAACTTCTCGCGACGAGGCGAGGTCTCTGCCACCTGGCCGCCGGCGGTGGCGACGCGGCCGGAGGTCACGGCCGATCGGACGCCCGCACCCACCAGCACCACGATCGCCACGCAGACGAAGTTGCCGACAGCGGCGGCGACGGCGGCGACGATCGGGTGGATGCCCCCGACGATGCCGATGACCGTCGCACCCTCGCCCTCGACGAACGGGACGGCGCCCGCGAGTGCGACGATGAGCGGCTGCACCAGCTCGGGGACGGTGGCGATGAGGTTCTGGAATCCTGCGATGAGATCGTGCATGTCGGCTCCGTCGTGGTGGGATGCGCGGTCGGGGGGAACACCTCCATCCCACCGGGCGGCGCCCTTCGTCGGCAGTGCCGCCGCGTCACCTCCGCCGAGGAGGAAAAGGCGGGCCGGCCGTGACTTTTGTCATGCCCGTAGCCTGGTCGGCGTGAGTGCTTCATCACCCCTGGCCGCCGCCGAGCCCGCCGTCGGCCGCGGCGTGCGCGCGACGTGGTGGTACACGTTCTCCTCCGCCGTGTTCTTCGCCGTCGGCACGCTCACGGTCTGGGCCATCCCGACCTGGGTCACCGAGTCCGCCCCAGAGCTGGTCGCGTTCGCAGCCGCATCCGTCGCGTGGCTCGTGGCGTTCGTGATGACGGGCCTCGAGTACTTCCGGGCGGATGCGGCCGGGAGCCGTCGATGGATGCGCCTCGCCGCCTTCGTACTCGGCGCGGCGGCGGCCGTCGCGATCGGGCTCGTGACCAGCAGCATCACGCTGCCGCTGGCGCTGGTGGGAGCGCTCGTGTGCACCCTGCCGTGGCCGCGGGGCGTGCGCGCGCGGGTCACCGCACTCGTGACCGTCGTGCTCGCCGCCGTCGCGGTCATCGAGTACCTGCGGGCGGTGGAGGGCGAGGCGACCCTGGTCTACGGCCCGATCTTCGTGCTGTTCATGTTCCCCGTCGCGTTGCCGATCACCGTCGTCAGCATGCTCTGGTGGTGGGACATCGTGCGCGAGCTCGACCGCGCCCGCCTCACCGAGGCGAATCTCGCGGCGACCCAGGAACGGCTGCGCCTCGCGAGCGATGTGCACGATCTGCAGGGCCACCACCTGCAGGTCGTCGCGCTGCAGCTCGAGCTCGCCGAACGCCTGAGCGCGGATCCGCCCGCCGCTCTCGAGCACATCCGCGCCGCGCGCCGCGAGGTCGACGAGGCGCGCGTCGGTACGAGGGCGCTCGCCGCACGTTTCCGAGGCGTTCCGCTCCCGGACGAGCTGGCCAACGCCGCCGACCTCCTGCGCGCGGCAGGGCTCAGCGTCGAGCTCGCCGTGAGCCCGGATGCGGCCGGCGCGCCGAGCGATGCTCTCGGGCCGGTCGTGCGGGAGAGCACGACCAACATCCTCAAGCACGGCGGCGGCCGCTTCGCCCGGCTCTCACTGGAGCGGGACGCCGGCGGCTGGCGGTACCGGGCCGAGAACGACCGCGGCGGCGCGACCGCGGGGGAGGGCGCGGGGATCGACGGCATGACGGCACGCCTTACCGAGGCCGGCGGATCGCTCGTGACCGAGCTCGACGACGACGTGTTCGTCCTGGATGCGCGCGTGCCGACGGGGGCGAGCGCATGATCCGGGTGTTCATCGCCGACGACGAGGACATGATCCGTACCGCGCTCGCCGCGCTGCTGCGGTTGGAACAGGACATCGAGGTGGTCGGCGAGTGCGTCGACGGCGAGCAGGCGGTGGCCGCGGCGCTGCGCCTGCATCCGGACGTCTGTCTCTTCGACGTCGAGATGCCGGGTCTGGACGGCATCGATGCCGCGGCGCGGGTGCGCAAGCAGACGCGCTCGCGCGTCGTCGCGGTGACCCGGCACGCGCGGCCGGGCGTGCTCCGGCGTGCGCTGCAGGCGGGTGTCGACGGGTTCCTGCCGAAGTCCCGGCCGGCGCAGGACGTCGCTGACGTCATCCGTCAGGTCGCCGCGGGACGCCGGTACGTCGATCCCGAGATCGCCGCCGATGCGCTCGCCGACGAGCGGAGCCCCCTCACCGATCGGGAGCTCGACGTGCTGCGGGCCGGCGCCCAGGGGCAGACCATCGCCACGATCGCCCGCACCCTGCACCTGTCGCCGGGCACCGTGCGCAACCACGTCTCGTCGATCCTCGGCAAGTTGCACCTCGAGACGCGGCAGCAGGCGCTGCTGCGCGCCCAGGAGCGCGGCTGGATCTGATTCGGGGTGCCCGTCCTGCAGGGCTGCGGCCACGGGCGTTCGTTTCGTCTCGCTGCGCTCGCTCAACGACCGGGGCGCCCCGATACGCTCGACGGGTGACGGATGTGGCCGAGGCGTACGGCCGGCGGGCCGCCGAGTACACGCGGGTGCTGGGGACGATGGCAGCCGCGCACCCCTCCGACCGCCGGCTGGTCGAGACCTGGGCCGACGGCATCCACGGCCGGGTCCTCGATGCGGGATGTGGGCCCGGCCACTGGAGCGCGCACCTCGCCGAGCGCGGCCTCGACGTGCGGGGCATCGACCTGGCGCCGGAATTCGTCGAGACGGCCCGAGCGAATCACCCCGGCATTCGGTTCGATGTCGGCACTATCGACGCGATCGACGAGACCGACGCGGCGCTCGGCGGCATCCTCGCGTGGTTCTCGACGATCCACCACGCGCCGCCGGCGATCGACGTGCCGTTCGCGGAGTTCGCGCGCGTGCTGCGCCCGGGCGGAACTCTCGTACTCGGATTCTTCGATGCGGATGCGGTCGAACCGTTCGATCACGCGGTCGTCGGCGCGTGGCGCTGGCCCGCCGCGGAGCTGGAGCGGCGGCTCGAGCGGGCGGGCTTCGACATCCTCGAGACGCACCGACGCGCGACCCGCGGCGAACGCCCGGTCGGCGCGATTCTGTGCCGACGGCCGGATGCGGTGTAGACAGGAACGATGGCATCCCCGCAGTCGCTCGACGACGCCGATCGCCGGTTGGTCGCGGCCTGGGCGGCGGAGTGCGCCGAGCGCGTGCTCGCCCTGTTCGAGGCGGAGGCTCCCGGTGACGATCGGCCTCGCGATGCCATCGCCCGAGCGCGTGCGTACGCGCGCGGAGAGCTGGATGCGGCGGGGGAGATCAAGCGGCGTTTCGTCGCCGGCCGGGCCGCGCATGCGGTGACCGGCGCCCCGGCTGTCGCGGCCGCCCGCTCCGCGGCGCAGGCGGCCGGCGTCGCGCACATGGGTGCGCATGCGCTGGGTGCTGC
>JASCPH010000005.1 GCA_029959545.1 Microbacteriaceae bacterium PS02066
GGATGCGGGGCGCCCAGTCCGACGCCGCATGCCCGCGGGCGCGGGCGCGGGCGCGGGAGCCGGAGCGGGGGCCGGAGCCGGCGTCTGACCGGCCTGGGCGCTCGCTCGGTCGGAGATTCACGCGAATGTCGGAGGATGCGGCGCGGATCCTCCGACATTGCGCACATTCTCCGACCGGCGCGCGGCGCGAGCGCGCGGCGCGGGGCGCGCACCCGAGCACGCGGCACGACTCAGCCCGGCAGGTGCTGGCAGATCCAGCCGCCGCCCTCCTCGCGCACGTACTCGAGGCGGCGGCTCGCGGCGGCCGGGTGCGAGGTCCAGAACAGCATGCGCCGCGGGCGCACCGCGTAACCGATCCAGCCGTCGGGCTGCGGCGGATGCGGGTTCGCCGCGGCGAACGCGGCCCACTGCCGCTCGCGGCGCGCACGCGACTGACGGGCATACTCGGCGGTGTTCAGCCACGCGAGCTGGCGCAGATAGTCGGAGCGACCGGCGTAGGCGCGGGCGATCTCCTCCTCCTCCGCCACGGCGGCGGTCCCCTGCACGACGAGCTGGTGCGTGAAGCCGGGCCACAGCACGGTCAACGCGACCCGCGGATTGAGGCTGAGGTCCCGCACCTTCCGGCTCGCCGCATCCGTGTGGAAGAAGAAGCGCTCCCCGTCGAACTCCGTGAGCATGACGGTGCGCGCGCGAGGGAAGCCGTCCTCGTCGACCGTGGAGAGCGTCATCAACGCGCGCTCCTCTCCGTCGCCGGGCAGCCACGACGCCGCAAGTGCGAGCGGATCGCGCGGCGGATCGTCGGCGTGCACCGGGTCGGTGGTCACGTCGATGCGCGGCACCCGGAGGGCGACGATGTCGGATGCGGGAGGGCCGGTCATGAGAACTCGAATCCGTCGATCTCGATGAGCGCCTCCGCCACGAAGTCCACGCCGGCCTCGAAGATCCGACGCCCGTCCTCGGCGTTCGCACCGGTGGGATCCCCGATCACGCCGTCGGCGCCGAAGTCGTCGCTCGTCCATCCGAACATCACGGGCTTGGCGTTGAAGCCGATGTGGGTCAGCCCCGCGACGCGCTCGGGCACATTGCGTGGCGGAAGCTCCTCCGCCACGAGGTGCGGCGCGAGGTGCATGACGACCGACGTCTCCCCCCAACCGGCATGGATGCCCTGACCGAGCTCGTCGGGCCGGCCGTCCCGCCCGTCGCCCGCGACGCCCGCACCCGAGCCCATGGAGAACGAGCGCAGACCGAATCGGCGGCGGAGCTCCCTGTTCACCCAGCCGAGCAGCATGACGTTTCCGCCGTGTCCGTTGACGAAGGCGACTGTACGCACGGGCGTCTGCGCGATGGAGCGGCCGATCTCGATGAGCTGCTGCAGCAGGGTCGTCCCCTCCATCCAGAGGGTTCCGGGCGCCCAGTAGTGCTCATCGGACTTCGCGTACGCGAGCGTCGGGAGCAGCCACGCATCCACCCCCTGCGCGGCGACGCGCGCGACGGCGGCGGTGGCGACCTCCTCGGCGATCAGGGTGTCGGTGCGTAGCGGCAGGTGCGGACCGTGGTGCTCGATCGCGCCGATGGGCACGACGGCGATCGATCGGTCGCTTGTGGCGGCAACCAGGGCAGGTCCCGACAGATCGTCCCAACGCCTCGTCGCCCCCGTCATCGGATCGCCCCCTTGGTCGGGCCGGCATAGTCGGGATTGAGTTTGCCCGGGTTCAGCAGGCCCTGCGGGTCGGTCTGCCGCGCGAGCTCCACCGTCTCGGCCAGGCGGAAGTCGACGTTCCACTGGTGCGGGTTGTGCACGCCGACACCCAGTGCGCCGAGCCGTTCGATGCCGGCGTAGACGGCCTCCGGGCTCTCGTAGAGGCCCGCCAGCATCCCGATCGGAACGGTGTGGCCCGCCTCGATGTGCAGCTGACCGCCGGGGTAGACGGCGTGGACCTCGTCGATGCGCTCCACCAGCGCGTCACCGGACACCTCGACGTGGAAGTACACGCCCGGCTCGGACTTCTGCAGCCACTCGATCGGGTGGTTGTAGCTGAGCACGGAGATGGCGGCGCTGACGCCCGGCCCCTCGCGCACATCCTCGATCCGCCCGCCGGCCTGCTCGATGAGGGCGATCGCGTCATCGAGGATGCCGGCGTCGGCGATCATGCGCAGTGAGCTGCGCCCCGCGGGAAACGCCTCGTCGGGCGGCAGCTGGGCGGTGATGTGCGGAGTGTCCGCCGACACGAGTCGCGGCGCGGGCGTCATCCGACCGAGCGTTCGCAGCACGGAAAGGGCGCCGGAGAAGTCGGGGAACGAGGCGTAGAGGCCGCGCCAGTCCTGCAGCGGTTCGAGGCGCACGGTGGCGCGGGCGATGATGCCCGCGGTGCCGTAGTTGTGCACGAAGCCCTGCGCTTCGTCGCCCTCCACGTGTCGCAGGGCGCCGCCGGATGCGGGCGTGGCAACGTCGAGCGCGACCACGAACCCCATGTCGTTCGAGCCGTGGGCGATGGTTCCGGTTCCACCGGAGCCGCCAGCGAGGAATCCGCCGATCGTGGTGTGCACGGTCGACGGGTACATCCACAGCTGCTGGCCGGCCGCGCGGGCGGCGGCCTCGAGCGCGTTCATGGGCGCGCCCGCATCCGCCGTGATCCAGCCGTCGCCCACCTCGACGATCGTGCGGGCGCGCGAGGTGTCGAGCACGAGTCCACCCGGCATGGGGATCGCCTGACCGTAGTTGCCGGTCCCTTTGCCGCGTGGCGTGATGGCCACACCGTGACGTGCGGCGAGGCCGACGACGTCCGCGATCTCCTGAGCGGTCGTCGGGAAAGCGACCAGGTCGGCGATCCCCAACGGCAGCAGCTCGGCGATGATCGGCGACATCCGCGCACCGTCGACAGATGCCTTCTCGCGCTGGCGCATGTCGCTGGAGACGCCGCGCGGACCCAGCAGGTCGCGTAGCTCCGCCTCGAGGGCGGCGTCATCGGGGGCGGTCATAGGAATCCTCCTTCGCGTGCATCTCCCGACGAAGGAGCGCGACGAGCCGGGTGATGAGTCACTCGCCGCGCAGAGGCCGTGGCCCGCGATCATCATGCGCCGCTCATGTTTCGCGCACGCAACACGCGGTTTGCGATCAGGGCGCGGCGACCCAGCCCTCGGTCGCGGTGGCCGCCACGAGGCGCCCACCGCGGATCACGAGGCGATCCGCCGGCGCTTCGGCGATCGCATGCACGAGTGAGTCCGCTCGCACGGCGAGCAGGTCTGCGCGGGCTCCGACGACGACTCCCGCTTCGGGCAGCCCCATGACCTCCCTCGCACCCGTGGACACCGCGGTGTACGCCTCGTCGGCGGTGAGGTGCGCGGCGACGACGAGGAGCATCGCGGTCTCCAGCGCGTCACCGCGGCCGAGCGGGTTGAACGGGTCGCGCACGTTGTCGGCGCCGGCGGCGAACCGCGCACCCGCGGCCAGCAGCGCCCGGGCAGGCGCGATGCCGCGGGGCGTCGCCACGGGGACGCCCCACCCCTGCAACGACAGGTTGGTGATGGGGTTGGCGATGATGCCCACGTCCGACGCGACGACCTCCGCGATGACCTGATCGCGCGCGGGCTCGTCCAGGGTGCCCAGTCGCACACAGTGCCCCGCGGAGCGGTTCTGCGGCCATCCGCGGGTGCGTCGGGCGTAGGCGTCGAGGGTGACGGCGGCCGCGAGCCCCTCATCCGTGTGCAGGTCGACGGGAACGCCTCGGCGCTCGGCGACATCGAGCAGGCGGTGGAGGTCCGCGATCGGATCATCGGCGAGGTGCGAGGCCCCTCCGACGGCATCGGCGCCCGCATCCAGCGCCGCCTCCAGGTGCGCGGTCGGCACGTCGGGGCCGGCGAGGGCGACGATCTCGATGTCCACGAGTGCGGCCAGCTCCTCCCGCACCGCCACGAGCGCCGCCACACCCCGCAGGGGCTCATCGCCCAGCAGCACGTCGACGTGCGTGCGGATGGCGGTGGTGCCGTTGCGGAGCATCCGGAGCACCTGCGCGCGAGCCCGCGCGGCTGCGTCCGCCACCGTCATCGTCTCGGCGTAGACCCGCCACGCCGAGATCGCGGCGCGGAGATCGCCCATGGGCGAGCGGATGGCGTCCCAGCTGAGCGCCTTGTCGAGGTGCGCGTGCGGCTCTGCGGCCGCGGGAAGGAGCATGTATCCGGAGAGGTCGCGCGCACCGGCTGCGGGCACGGGGGCCGCCGGCGTCACGGCGGCGACACGGCCGTCCTCGATTACGACATCGACGCGGGAACCGTCCGCGAGTGTGGCCCCCGCGATCCGATCGATCATCGTGGACTGCGGCGACTCGGTCATGGTGCTGCCTCTCCGGCGCCGTCCGGCACCAGCGCCGACCGTATCCGGCGCGCGTTTCCCGCCGGTAACGCGTCTCGCGTCATCTGCTCGTCACACGGGCCGATTAGCGTGGCGCGCTGTGAGTTACTTCAGCGACGTCGAACGCGATCTCGTCGTGGTGGAGCGCACAGCGCTCGCCGACGACATCGTCGCCTTCGACCTGGCGTCTCCGAACGGGCGCGATCTGCCCGCGTGGACCCCCGGATCCCACCTCGACGTGATCCTTCCGGATGCCGACGGCACCGGCCCGGTGGAACGCCAGTACTCGCTGTGCGGCGACACGGCGGAGCGCGGGCGATGGCGCATCGCGGTGCTGCGCGAGACGGGCGGGCGCGGCGGATCCGTGCGCGTGCACGACGAGCTCGCGGTCGGCACGCGTGTGCGCGTGCGCGGCCCCCGCAATCACTTCCCGTTCGAGGTCTCCCCCGGCACGCGCTATCGGTTCGTGGCGGGCGGGATCGGCATCACGGCGATCCGAGCGATGGCCGCCGCGGCCGAGACCGCCGGCGCGGAATGGGAGCTGGATTACGCGGGGCGCTCACGCGCCAACATGGCGTTCGCGGCGGAACTCTCTGAGACGTACGGCGACCGCGTACGCATCCACGCCGGCGACGAGGGCGCCCGCCTCGACATCGACGCGCTGGCCGCATCCGTCGACGAACGCACGGCCGTGTTCGCGTGCGGCCCGAAGCGGATGCTGGACGCGCTGGATGCGGGTGTGGACGAGCGTTGGCTGCACGTCGAGCGATTCGAGGCCAAGGAGTTCGGGGCGCCGGTGTGGCCGGACCCGTTCGAGGTGGAACTGGCCATGAGCGGCGATGTCGTCGTGGTCGCTCCCGAGCAATCGGTGCTCGACGCGATCCGCGAGCAGTCACCCGACACACTCGTGCTGTCGAGCTGCCGCCGCGGCACATGCGGCACGTGCGAAGTCCCGGTGCTCGAGGGCGACATCGAGCACCGGGACTCGGTGCTCACCCCGATCGAGCAGCGCGACTCGACCGTCATGATGGTCTGCGTCTCGCGGGCGGCGTGCGAACGGATCGTGCTCGATCTCTGATCGCGCGGACGCTGCTCAGCGGCCGACCCGCGTGCGCAATCGCTCGACGATCACGCGCTCGTCGCCCTGCACGAGACGGTAGTCGCGCACGACCACACGTCCCGCGACGATCACGTGGCGGGGTCTGCGCCCGGGACTCGTCCAGAGCAGTCCCGCCACGGTGTCGGCGACACCCGCATCCGCCACCGAGTCCACGTCCCACACGCACACGTCCGCGGCCGCTCCCGGCCTCAGGTGACCGAGTTCGGGCCGGCCGAGCCCTGCCGCCGAGCCGGCGGTCGCCATCTCGAGCACGTCTCGCGCGTCGAGCTGCGGGCCGACGAGCGCCGACACCTGCAGGGCCAGCCGCGCGTCGGCCAGCAGGTGTCCCGCGTCGTTGGAGCCCCCGCCGGAGGTACCGAGTCCCACGCGGATGCCGGCTTGCCGCATCCGCGCGACGGGAGCGATGCCCCATCCCATCGGCACGTCGCAACCGGGGGCGTGCGTCGCGGTGACGCCCGCCGCGGCCAGGCGGTCGATCTCGGCGTCGGTCACATCGCAGAGGTGCGCGATGGTGACATCGGGTGCGACCCAGCCCCACTCCTCCAGGAGGTCCAGGGGCCGCCGGCCGTAGCGCTCCAGTGCGATCTGGGTGTCGACCTGCTCGTTCGCCTGCGTGCGACGGCGCAGGCCGTACTCGCGCGCGACCGCACCCAGCGCCCGGAACGTGTCCTCACCATCGGAGTGCACGCCCGCGGGCCCCACCGCGAGCTGCAGCATGCCGTCGGCTCTCACCCCGCCCGCATCCGGCGTGAGGAAGTGCTCGGCGATGGCGCGCGCGCTCGCCTCTGCCGCCTCCGGAGCGTCTCGGGCCGAGCCCCGCACGAAGACGAGCCTGGCGCCGAGCTCGGCGGCCGCATCCGCCACCGATCGGGCGATCGCGACCGTGTCGTCGACGGGATGCGGCGAGCGCGCCGGGTCCGGCCAGTTCAGCTGGTGATCCGCCACCGTCGTCACCCCGCTCAGCAGCGACTCCGCGACGCCCGCGGCCGCCGTGGCCCCCGTGAGAGACGCGTCGATGCCGGCGGCGGCGTAGGCGGCCGCCATCGCCGGCAGCCAGTCCCGCATCGGCACGCCGCGGGTTGCGGGCAGCGTGCGAAAGCCGGTCTGCAGGAGGTGGTGGTGTGCATTGATGAGCCCCGGCGTCACGACGCAGCCCGACACGTCGAGCTGCTCGCCCGGCGCTTCGGTCGACGCCGCCACCACCGCGCCGTCGAGCACGAGGTCGCCGTCCCGCTCGGTCTGGCGATCGACGAGGATGCGGCGTGCGCCGCGCAGGGTGAGCATGGCCCGATCGTCTCAGCCCGAGATCACGGGCACGTTACCGCGGGCGCGCGTGCACGGCTCCGCCGAGAACCGCTCCTGGACCGTCTCCATCCGCCGGAGCCCGCAGCATCGGCTGACTTACGTCGCGGCTGAGCCGTGGCGGGTCAGAGCCCCGCCGCGCGCTCCGCGGCCTCGACGACGTTCGTCAGCAGCAGGGCCACCGTCATCGGGCCCACGCCGCCGGGGTTCGGCGACACGTACCCAGCGACCTCCACGACGTCGGGGTGCACATCGCCGTAGACGATGCTCTTGCCCGTCTCCGGATGCGTCTCGCGCGTGACGCCGACATCCAGCACCGCCACCCCCGCGCGCAGGTGCTCGGCGCGCACGAGGTGCTTGACGCCGGCGGCCGCGACGACGACGTCCGCCTGCGCGAGGTGGAACGGGAGATCCGTCGTGCCGGTGTGGGTCAGGGTCACCGTGGCATTGATGTCGCGGCGCGTCAGCAGGAGCCCGATCGAGCGGCCGATGGTGACGCCACGACCGACGACGACGACGTGCTTGCCGGCCAGGTCGTAGCCGTTGCGCTGCAGCAGCTCGATGACACCGCGCGGCGTGCACGGCAGCGGCGAGGTGATCGGCGTGTTCACGTTCAACACCAGGCGGCCGAGGTTGGTCGGGTGCAGGCCGTCCGCATCCTTGTCGGGGTCGATCCGCTCGAGGATGCGATCCGTGTCGAGGTGCTTGGGCAGCGGCAGCTGCACGATGTAGCCGTGGCAGGTCGGGTCGGCGTTGAGCTCGTCGATCAACGCTTCGACGTCTTCCTGCGTGGCATCCGCGGGTAGCTCACGCTGGATCGAGTTCATCCCGATCGCGACGGACTGCTTGTGCTTCATTCCCACATACAGCTGCGAGGCGGGGTCCGCGCCCACCAGCACCGTGGCGATGCCGGGGACCACTCCCCGCTCGGCGAGCGCCGCCACGCGCGCGGTGAGCTCTTCCTTGATCGCGGCCGCGGTGCGGACGCCGTCGAGTGTGATCGCGGTCATTGTCGTCTCCTCTTCGAGCCCGCCCCGAACACGCGCCGATCTGCGCGAGGAGCGCAGCGTCGCGACCGAGGGTACTCAATCACTATGCACGTAGGGATACGGATGCGGCAACACCCGGTGCTGCCGCATCCGTTCCGATCACTGCTGCAGGTCGGGGTACAGCGGGAACGCGGCGGTCAGAGCTGCGACGCGCGTGCGCAGCGCCTCGACGTCGGCGCCGGGCAGCAGCGCGAGCGCGATGATGTCGGCGACCTCGGTGAACTCGGCGTCGCCGAAACCGCGGGTCGCGAGCGCCGGCGTGCCGATGCGCAGACCCGAGGTGACCATCGGGGGACGCGGGTCGTTGGGCACCGCGTTGCGGTTGACCGTGATGTGGATGTCGTGCAGGAGGTCCTCGGCCTGCTTGCCGTCGATGGCCGCCTCGCGGAGATCGACGAGCACCAGGTGCACGTCGGTGCCGCCCGAGCGCACCGCGATGCCCGCATCCTTCACGTCCTGCTGCGCCAGCCGGTCGGCGAGGATCGCCGCGCCGCGGACCGTGCGCTCCTGGCGCTCCTTGAACTCGGGGGTCGCCGCGAGCTTGAACGCGGTCGCCTTGGCGGCGATCACGTGCATGAGCGGACCGCCCTGCTGGCCGGGGAAGACCGCAGTGTTGATCTTCTTCGCGAGATCCTCGTCGTTCGTGAGGATGAAGCCCGAGCGGGGGCCACCGATCGTCTTGTGCACGGTCGAGGAGACGACGTGCGCGTACGGAACGGGGTTCGGGTGCACACCCGCGGCGACGAGGCCGGCGAAGTGCGCCATGTCGACCCAGAGGTACGCACCGACCTCGTCGGCGATCTCGCGGAAGCGCGCGAAGTCGAGCTGGCGCGGGTACGCGGACCAGCCGGCGATGATGACCTTCGGCTTGTGCTCGACGGCGAGGCGGTGCACCTCGTCCATGTCGATGACACTGGTCTCGGGGTCGACGCCGTAGGCGACGATGTTGTAGAGCCGGCCGGAGAAGTTGATCTTCATGCCGTGCGTGAGGTGACCGCCCTGGTCGAGCGAGAGACCCAGCAGCGTGTCGCCGGGACGGGCGATCGCGTGCAGCACCGCCGCGTTTGCGGAGGCACCGGAGTGCGGCTGCACGTTGGCGAAGCCGGCACCGAAGAGGGACTTGGCGCGGGCGATCGCGAGCTCCTCGGCGACGTCCACCTCTTCGCAGCCACCGTAGTAGCGGCGGCCGGGGTAGCCTTCGGCGTACTTGTTGGTGAGCACGGAGCCCTGCGACTGCAGCACCGAGACGGGCACGAAGTTCTCGGACGCGATCATCTCGAGGTAGCCGCGCTGACGCTCGAGTTCGCGCTCGAGCACCTGGGCGATCTCGGGGTCGACCTCTGCGAGGGGGGCGTTGAAGTACGGGTCGGTCATGACTCTCCCTGACGACGGTTTCGGACAGATGGGTTCCGTATCGGCCCAGGCGTACGGCCGAATACCGTGTCGGTCGCTCCCCGGTGGTCATCCACCTCAACGCCAGTCGCGACGGCATCGAGCATACCGGACGCGGACGCGCGGCACACCTGAACGCCCGGCACCGCCGCGGCGAACACGTGGTGCACCGGAGGCGGGTTTGTTAAGGTTCCTTACATGTCAACCGGCCTGGTTCCGCGACCGGCGTCCGTCACCCTCGGCGACGGCGCGTTCTCGGTCACGGATGCGGTTTCGATCACCGGCGAGGCGGATGCGGTCGCGCTCCTGACTTCAAGACTGCGCCGCCGCACGGGACTGTCGCCGGTCACCGCCTCGGACGGCGCCGTCAGCCTGCGCATCGACGGCGAGGGCGCCGCCGAGTCGTACCGGCTTCGGATCGATGCGGACGCGGTGGAGCTCACCGCATCCGATGCCGCGGGCCTGCAGCACGGCGTCCACACGCTGCTGCAGTTGCTGGCACCGACCCGGCAGGGCTGGGTATGGCCGGCCGTGGTGATCGACGACGCACCGCGGTTCGCCCACCGCGGGCTGATGCTCGACGTCGCCCGGCACTTCTTCGCCGTCGACGTCGTCGAGCGCCTCCTCGATCGGATGGCGGAGCTCAAGCTCAACGTGCTGCACCTGCACCTCAGCGACGACCAGGGGTGGCGACTCGCGCTCGATTCGCGACCGCGGCTGGCCGAGCACGCCTCGGATTCGGCGGCCCTGGGCGATGCGGGCGGCTGCTACTCGCGCGCCGATTGGCAGCGGATCCTGGATGCGGCGGCCTCGCATCACATCGCCTGGTCGGCGCGCGCATCCCGGTCGTGGGAGAGCTTCCGCGAGCGTCTGGCGGATCTCACGACGCGGTGGGATGCCGATGGGCTCGCGTATCGCCGGATCGATGACGTGCCGTGGCGGCGACCGTGAGCGTGATCGTCCACTCCGCGCGCATCGTCGACGCCGGCCGCGAGACGCCGGACGGCTGGGTGCGCTGGGAGGCCGATCGCATCACGCATCGAGGCACGGGCAACGGCTGGCGCGAGCACGACGCCGACGTGGTGGTCGATGCGCACGCCGAGGCGGGCCCCGATGCCGTCCTCGCCCCGGGGTTCATCGACTTGCACGGGCACGGCGGTGGCGGCCACTCCTACGAAGACGGACCGGATGCGGTGCGCGCCGCCCGCTCCCTGCACCTGGCGCACGGCACCACACGCGCCGTGCTGTCGCTCGCCACGGCGGCGCTCGGCGACCTCGTCAACCGGCTCGAGACGATCGCGGAGCTGGCGCGCACCGACCCCGACATCCTCGGCACCCATCTGGAGGGCCCCTTCCTCGCACCGAGTCACCGGGGGGCGCACGCCGGCGACCTGCTGCGCGCCCCCGACCCCGAGACGCTCGACATGCTGTTGGCGGCCGGCGACGGCACCGTGCGCCAGGTGACGCTCGCGCCCGAGCTTCCCGGCGGTCTCGACGCCGTCCGGCGGATCGTCGCGGCGGGAGTCGTCGCCGCCGTCGGTCACACCGCAGCCGACGCCGCCCTCGCCGCCGAGGCGTTCGATGCGGGGGCGACGGTGCTCACCCACGCCTTCAACGCGATGCCCGGGCTCCACCACCGCGTCCCCGGGCCGGTGGGGGCGGCGCTCGCGGACGACCGCGTCGTGCTGGAGATCATCGCCGACGGCGTGCACCTGCATCCGGACATCGTGCGGATCGCCGCATCCGCCGCCGCGGGGCGCGTCGCGCTCGTGACCGACGCGATGGCCGCCGCCGGTGCCGCCGACGGCGCCTACCGCCTCGGCGCGCTGGACGTCGAGGTCGCCGACGGCGTCGCACACGTGGCCGGCACCGACACGATCGCCGGTTCCACGCTGACGCAGGATGCGGCGCTGCGCGTCGCGGTGACGGCGGGGGTGGCGCTGCCCGCCGCGGTGCACGCGCTCACCGAGACGCCCGCGCGCGTGCTCGGCAGGGAGGACCTGGGAACCCTGGAGCCCGGCCGCCTCGCCGACGCGGTACTGCTGACCGCCGACCTGCGGGTCGCCGGGGTGTGGCTGGCCGGCGACCCGGTCTGACCACCGCCGGACCCCCACCTCCCCTCCGCCGAGACTGCATCTTGGCCACGAGATCACGGTGTTTACCCGTGATCTCGTGCCCAAAGTGCAGTCTCGTGGGCGAAGTGACGGGAAGGGCTCGCGCCGGGCGCCCGCGTAGAATGGGCGGGTGAGCACTCCCTCGTCCGCGCCCCTGCCCGCCGGCACGCGCCCCGCACTGTCCGCCCTCGACGTGGTGGCGTTCCTGTGCGAGATCGGCGGCATCGTCGCCCTGGCGATCTGGGGCTTCGCGACGTGGCCGTTCCCGTGGAACCTCGTCGTCGGCATCCTGACCCCCGCCGCGGCCATCGTGCTGTGGGCGCTGTTCGTCTCCCCGCGCGCGGTGTTCGCCGTGCACCCCTTCGTGCGCGCCATCGCCGAACTCCTGGTCTACGCCGCCGCGACGGCCGCCCTGTGGTCGCTCGGACTCACCTGGATCGGCATCGCCTACGCGATCGTCGCGGTCACGGTGGGCCTGGTCGTCGGACGCCGCCGCTTCGCGTGACCGCATCGGTCGTCGACTGAGTCGGGCACGCCCCACTTTTCACCCAGTCATCTGCCGCAAGTGGGACCCGGTGTGCGGGAAGTGGCACACGCTGCGTTCAGAGCCGCCCCCTGTCCCCGCGCATCCGGCAAGCGCAATCGCCGATGCGCCCATCAGGGCGACGGCTGGGAGGAACTTCTTCATGTGCTGTCCTCTGTTCTTGATGATGAGACCGTGAGCACCGGCGGCGCTGACGGGAAGGTCCTGTCAGGAGACGCCGAGCGTCGCCGACAGGACCATGACGGCCGCACCGCGCAGGACGATGTCCTGGCCCTGCTCCGTCATCCGCACCCGGACGCCCTCGTGGAAGGGGGCGAGTGTCCGCGTGCGGAGGGCCTCGGCGGTGGCCTGCGCAAGCACACCGCCGAGGAGTTCAGGGGGGCCGGAGAGAACGATCTCCGACAGATCGAGGGCGCCGACGACCGGGGCGAGCGCAATGCCGAGCCGCTCCCCCGCATCCCGAAGGACCGTGTCGCGCTCGCCGGGGGCGGCCGCATCCGCTCTGGACGTCAACGCCGGCACGGACAGCCACGCCTCGAGGCAGCCGACCTTGCCGCACGCGCAGAGCGGGCCGCCGTCGGTGCCGACGGTCACGTGACCGATCTCGCCCGCAGCGAAGCGGCTTCCGCGCATGGGCTGCCCGCCGGCGAGCAGGCCCGATCCGACGCCGCTGCCGACCTTCACCAGCAGCACGTCGTCGCCGGAGCCGCCGAACGTGTACTCCGCCAGCACCGCGGCGTTCGCGTCGTTGGCGACGAGCACCTCGAGACCGAGCGCCTCGCTCAGCACTCCCTCAAGATCGAAGCCGGCCCACCCCATGTTCGGCGCCGTGAGCACGATGCCGCGGTCGTCGATGACGCCGGGCGTGCCGACCCCGACGCCGAGCACCGGGGCCTTCGCGTCGGCCACGAGCCGCTCGGCGAGCGAGATGACAGCCGCCAGAACCTCGGATGCGGCGGCCGGATGCGGCGTCTCGGCGCGCGCGACGATGTCGCCGTCGAGAGTCAGGACGGCACCGATGAAGGCATCGCTGCCCGACAGATCGAGCCCGATGATGCGGTGACCCGCCCGGTCGACGTCGACGAGCATGGCCGGCTTGCCGGGGCGGCTGCCCTCCCGCGTCCCCTTCTCGACCACGAATCCGTCACCGATCAGCTCGGCCACGAGGTCCGAGATCGTCACCCGGGTGAGTCCGGTCTCCCGCGACAGATCAGCGCGGCTCATCGCTCCCCGGTGGAACAGCGTCTGCAGCACGAGCGAGCGGTTGTGTCCGCGCGCGTGCTCGGGCAGGACCTTCACCCCGGCGCGCAGCGCGCGGCCGGGGGCGAAGGCGCCGGCACGAGAGGTCGTGTGGGTGTGCGCGGGCTCCGAGAGGGAAGCGCCGCGCTGTACTTCCGATGCAGTCATGTTTGTTAGTACACTTTACGAACAAACATGACGCAAGCATTCGGAGCGCTCGTCACACGACTGTTACACGGCGCCGTGATCGGAACGTTGTCGGAGATCCGACTCTGACCACGCCTTTATCAGACTTGCTCGCGTACCCTGGGTAGACACAGCACACGATGCACGGGGGTGATGGTGTGACGGATCTGGTGACCGGACCGCACGCACAGAACGACACGGCGGCCGACGAGACCGACGCCGGGTCCGGCGACGGCACGACGCCCGTCTACGCGTGGGCCCCCGAAGAGCCCAAGCCGCGCAAGCGCCACCTCGGTCTCTGGATCGGCATCCCCTCCGGCGTCCTCGCGGTGGCCGCCGTCACGGCGTCGCTCGTGCTCATCGCCCCCGGGACAGCCGTCGCCGGCGTTCCCATCGGCGGCATGACCGTCGGCGGCGCCGCCGACGCACTGACCTCCCGCCTCGCCGGCGCCACCGTCGTGCTGAGCACCCCCGACGGCGATGTCACCGTCACCGGTGCGGAGCTCGGTGCGTCGATCGACGCGCGCACGATCGCCGAGCAGGCCTTCGACGCCCACCCCCTCTGGAACGTGGCCCAGTGGAACTCCGAGCCGCTCGTCGCCGACGTGACGCTCGATCCCGCGATCGCCACCGAGGCGCTTCGCGAGGCGGCTCCCGGCGCCTACACCGACCCCACCGACGCGACGGTGACGTTCGATGCGGCGACCGCCTCCTACGCCTCCGCTCCCGCAGCGGCCGGAGAAGGCATCGACCTCGACCAGGTGCGCACCGCCCTCACCGAGGCCTTCTCATCCGGCGGGGATCGCATCACGATCGACGCGTCCATCGTGCCGGTGGACGCCGCCATCACGACAGCGGATGCCGAGACGTCGGTCACGCGGCTGAACGGCATCCTCGACACGATCGGCTTCTACGTCGGCGACGAGCGCACCGTCCCCGTGGACCGCGCACTGGCCGCATCCTGGCTGAAGCTCGGTACCGAAGACGGAAAGCTCACCCTCTCGGCCGATGCCAACGCGATCCAGAAGACCGTCGACACGCTGGCTCCGCTCGTCGACCGCGCGCCCGTCGACGCCACCGTCGTCACGAACGCCGCGGGCGAGGTGCTCCGCGACCTCACGCCGGGCGCGGTGGGGCGCACGCTCGGCGACACCTCCCAGGTGGCCGACGACTTCGCCGCTCAGCTCGCCGCCGGCGACGCGGCGTACCAGTTGCCCGTGACCGAAGCGCCGTTCACGACGACCGCCCTCCACCGCTACTCCGATGTCAACCTCAGCACGCAGCGGGCGACCTTCTACGAGAACGGTCAGGTCGTGAACAGCTGGCCGATCTCCTCGGGCCTCGGAGCGAACGCCACCCCGACGGGCGAGTTCACCGTGTTCGCCCACGTGCGCATGCAGGACATGGGCTGCACGCCCACGTCGACGTACTGCACGAAGGACGTCCCGTGGGTAACCTACTTCGCCCCTGACATCGGATTCCACGGCACGTACTGGCACAACAACTTCGGCCACCCGATGAGCCACGGCTGCATCAACATGCCCATCGACCAGGCAGCCTGGGCCTACGAGTTCCTGTCGAAGGGTTCCGAGGTCTCGGTCCACTACTGAGCCGCACGCACGAAGAAGGGGCCGGATGCATCCGCATCCGGCCCCTTCTTCGTGCGATGTCAGATCGCGTCGATGATGCGGTTCAGCGTCGCGGACGGCCGCATGACCTCATCGACCAGACGCGGGTTCGGGTGGTAGTAGCCGCCGATCTCGACGGGCCTGCCCTGCACCGCGAGCAGCTCGGCGACGATCGTGTCCTCGGCCGCCGCAAGCTCGGCAGCGATCGGCGCGAAGGCGCTGGCCAGTTCCGCATCCGCCGACTGCGCGGCGAGCTCCTGCACCCAGTAGAGCGCGAGGTAGAAGTGGCTGCCGCGGTTGTCGATCGTGCCGAGGGCGCGACCGGGCGACTTGTCGTTCTCGAGGAAGGTCCCGGTCGCCGCGTCCAGCGTGTCCGCGAGCACCTGCGCACGGACGTTGCCGGTGAAGGTCGCGAAGTGCTCGAAGGATGCGGCGAGCGCGAAGAACTCGCCGAGCGAATCCCAGCGGAGGTAGTCCTCGGCCAGCAGCTGCTGCACGTGCTTGGGCGCGGAGCCGCCGGCACCCGTCTCGAAGAGTCCACCGCCGGCGAGCAGCGGAACGATCGAGAGCATCTTGGCGCTCGTGCCGACCTCGAGGATCGGGAACAGATCCGTCAGGTAGTCGCGCAGGACGTTGCCGGTCACCGAGATGGTGTCCTGTCCCGCGCGCAGGCGCTCGAGCGAGAACAGCGTCGCGTCGGTCGGCGCGAGGATCTCGATCTGCAGACCCTCGGTGTCGTGCTCGGCGAGGTAGGTGCGCACCTTGGCGATGAGCTGGGCATCGTGCGCGCGGCCCTCGTCGAGCCAGAACACGGCCGGAACGCCGGTGGCGCGAGCACGCGTCACGGCGAGCTTCACCCAGTCGCGCACGGCGATGTCCTTGGTCTGCGTGGCCCGCCAGATGTCGCCCGCCTCGACCGCGCTCTCGAGCACGACCTCGCCCGTCGAGGTGACGACCTGGACGACACCGGCGGAAGCGATCTCGAACGTCTTGTCGTGGCTGCCGTACTCCTCGGCCGCCTGCGCCATGAGTCCCACGTTCGGGACGGTGCCGATCGTGGCGGGGTCGAGCGGGCCGTGGGCGATGACGTCCTCGATCACGGCCTGGTAGACCCCGGCATAGGACGAGTCGGGGATGACCGCGAGCGTGTCGTCCTCGCCGCCGTCGACGCCCCACAGCTTGCCGCCGTTGCGGATGAGCGCCGGCATGGACGCGTCGACGATCACGTCGGAGGGCACGTGCAGGTTCGTGATGCCTTTGTCGGAGTTGACGTACGACAGGCGCGGACCCGAGGCGATCGCCTGCTCGAAGGCCGCGGCGATCTCGTCACCCTTCTCCAGACCCGAGAGTCCGGAGAGGATCGCGCCGAGACCGTCGTTGGGGGTGAGTCCGGCGGCCGCGAGCTGGTCGCCGTAGCGCGCGAAGACATCGGCGAAGAACGCCTTGACGACGTGACCGAAGATGATCGGGTCGCTGACCTTCATCATCGTCGCCTTGAGGTGCACGGAGTACAGCACGTCGTCGGCCTTGGCCGTCTCCAGCGTCTCGGCAAGGAATGCGTCCAGCGCCGCGGCCGACAGGAACGTCGCATCCACGATCTCACCCGGAAGGACCTTGAGGCCGGACTTCAGCACGGTCTCGGTGCCCGCCGCATCCACGTGACGGATGGTGAGGGTGTCGTCATCGGGCGAGACCCAGGAGATCTCGTTCGAGCGGAAGTCGTCGTGCCCGAGGGTCGCGACGCGGGTCTTCGAGCCGTCGGCGAACGCCTTGTTGCGGTGCGGATGCTTGCGCGCGTAGCTCTTGACCGCGCCGGGAGCACGACGGTCGCTGTTGCCCTCGCGGAGCACCGGGTTCACCGCCGAACCCTTGATCTTGTCGTAGCGCGCGCGAACGCTCTCCTCCTCGACGCCGTTCGGCTCGTCGGGGTAGTTCGGGATGTCGTAGCCCTGCGCCTGCAGCTCGGCGATCGCGGCCTTCAGCTGCGGGATCGATGCCGAGATGTTCGGCAGCTTGATGATGTTCGCCTCCGGCAGGGTCGCGAGCGCGCCGAGTTCGGCCAGCGCATCGCCGACGAGCTGCTCGGGGGTCAGCTGCTGCGGGAAGGCTGCGAGGATGCGGCCGGCGAGCGAGATGTCGCGCGTCGCGATCTCGACCCCCGCCTGGCCGGCGACGGCACGGACGATGGGAAGGAAGGATGCGGTGGCGAGTGCAGGAGCCTCGTCGGTGTGCGTGTAGATGATCGTGGAATCAGGCACGGATTTGTCTCTCCATAGAGGCGTCGAGGGTCAGCCGCCAGCCTATCGCACCCGGTCCGGTTATCTCGATGTCGAGATATCTTCCCGGCCGATGACCGGGCTCACGCCGCATCCGGACCCCGGAGTTCACACGGCCCGCATCCCTCCCCGCGGGCGGGCGGCAGGCGTTAGCCTGTGACCATGACCGAACTGCGCCTCGAAGAGCTGTCGGCCGCGACGATCGTCGCCGTGAACAACATGTCCCTCAAACCCGGGCAGGAACAGTTCCTCGCCCCCGTGAGCTACGGGGTCGCGGCGACCGTGATCGACCCGCGCACCAGCTGGCAGCGCGTCGTGCTCGCGGGCGACGACGTCGTCGGGTTCGTGAGCGCCAACTTCGACGAGCACGAGACGCAGGAATGGTTCCGCTCGGTTCTCTGGCGCATCAACGTCGACGCCGACGACCAGGGCCAGGGCATCGGCCGCTTCGCCATCGAGGGGCTCACGAACGAGGCGCGCGAGCGCGGGATGGACCACGTCGACGTGATCTACGAGGCGGGCGAGGGCGGTCCCGAGGCGTTCTTCCGCCGCGTGGGCTTCGAACCCGTCGGCGAGACCGAGTTCGGCGAGGTCGTCGCCCGCATCGCGCTCTGAGGGCCGCCGCCGCCGCTCTGCGCGGTGGCCGCTGCACCCGGGTCGGCACCGCGCGCGTGGTGGCTGCGGGCGGTGCACGCGCGTCGGAGATCTGAGCGGATGTCGGAGGTACCGGCCAGGATCCTCCGACGCGAGGGGGAATCTCCGACCGGAGGCGTCGAGCCCCCTTCCCTCCCCCGCGGCCGCGTGCCCGCGTGTCGCGCACTTCCTGTGCGGAAGCCGCCCGCGCTGCGACGCACGCCGCGGATGCTGGCGGGATGACGCTCGAGGACTGGCTGGGCACGCAGGGCGGCGTGGCGCACCGCGCCCTCGCCGCAGACGCAGGCTTTGACGCCCGGCAGGTGCGTGCGCATGCCGCGGCCGGCCGCATCCGGATTCTGCGCCGCGCGTGGATCGCGACGGATGCTGCGCCCGCCGATCTCGCGGCCGCCGCCGCGGCGGGAGGGCGGATGGCATGCGTGTCCGCCGCGCGCCATCGGGGATGGTGGCTGCCCCCGCTGGTCGACCCCGCCCTGCACCTGCATCTGCCGCCGCACGGGCGTTCCGGAGACGTTGCCGCCGGAACCATCGCGCACTGGAGCGTGCCCATCGCCCCGGCAGGCCGCTTCGCCCTCGTCGAGTCCGCCGAGGATGCGCTGCGGCACGTGGCGGCGTGCCTCGCCCCGGAGGCCGCGCGCATCGTATGGGAGTCGGCCGTCCGGGCGGAGGGGCTGTCGGTCGAGGCGCTGCGACTCGTGCGATGGCGCTCGCCCGCCGCATCCGCCTTCGCGCGCGAGGTGACGGGGCTGTCGGACTCCGGGTTGGAGACCGTCTTCGTCGTCCGGCTGGGCCCCTGGGGACTGCCGATCCGGCAGCAGGCGATGATCGCCGGGCATCGGGTGGACGTGCTGATCGGCGACAGGCTGGTCATCCAGCTCGACGGGTTCGCCCATCATCAGAGCGCCGCCCAGCGAGGCCGCGACATCGCCCACGATGCCGAGCTGCGGCTGCGCGGGTACACCGTTCTGCGCTTCGGCTACGCCCAGGTCGTCTACGACTGGCCGGCCGTGGAGCGCACGGTCGCCCGCGCCGTCGCAGCCGGTCTGCACCTCGCCCGCTGAGCGCACGTGCGTCGGAGAATCGCCCCGATGTCGGAGGATGCGGGGCGAATCCTCCGACATTCGCGCAAATCTCCGACGCGCGGCGACGGACGGCGGAGTACGGCCGGCGCCGGATCGCCGCCCGCATTCTCCGGCCGCGGTACGACGGACAGAACCCCGATGCCCCTATCGTGATGCTCATGCCGCGCTTCGACATGGATCCCGACGCCCTCCGCGAGTACCGGCCCGAGGTGCGCGAGCCCGCCGACTTCGACGCCTTCTGGGCCGAGACGATCGCCTCGTCCCGCGCGGCGGGTGAGCAGGTGCGCTACGAGCGCGTCGCGTCGCCGTTCACCCTGGTCGACGTCTACGACGTCACCTTCAGCGGCTATGCGGGCGAGCCCGTTCGCGCCTGGTTGACCGTGCCGGCGGGCGCCGAAGAGCCGCTGCCCACGGTCGTGGAGTACAACGGCTACGGCGGCGGTCGCGGGCTCGCGGGCGAGCGTCTCGGGTGGGCCAACGCGGGCTACGCGCACCTGTTGATGGACACCCGCGGCCAGGGCTCGATGTGGGGCACCGGCGGCGATACGCCCGACCCGCACGGCACGGGGCCGTCCGTCAGCGGTTTCACGACGCGCGGCATCGAGGATCCCGCGCAGTACTACTACCGCCGTGTGTTCACGGATGCGGTGCGCCTGGTGGATGCGGCGCGCACGCTCGACATCGTCGACGCCGACCGCGTCGCGGTGTGCGGGGGCAGTCAGGGCGGCGGGATCGCGCTGGCGGCGGGAGCGTTGTCCGAGGGGCTGGTCGCGGTCATGCCCGACGTGCCGTTCCTCTGCCACTTCGAGCGGGCGGTGGGGCTCACGGACGCGGACCCGTACCAGGAGATCGTGCGTTACCTCGCCGTGCACCGCCACACCGAGGAGCGGGTGTTCACGACGCTCTCCTACTTCGACGGCGTCAACATGGCGCGCCGATCACACGCCCCCGCGCTGTTCTCCACCGCGCTGCACGATCAGACCTGCCCACCCTCCACGGTCTTCGCCGCCCGCAATCACTACGCGGGCGCGGCCGACATCGAGGTCTACCCCCACAACCAGCACGAGGGCGGTCTGATGTACCAGTGGCTGGTGCAGGCGGAGTTCCTCGCCGCACGCGTGTGAGTTCGGGATGCGGCGGGCCGCCGCATCCCGAACCGTCACACGAGTGAGTCGCGCCAGGCGGCATGCAGCCGCGCGAACGTGCCGGAGCCGCCGATGAGCGCCTGGGGCGCGTCGTCCTCGACGATGCGGCCGTGCTCCATGACGAGCACGCGGTCCGCGATCGCGACCGTGGAGAGGCGGTGCGCGATGATGATGGCGGTGCGATCTGCGAGGAGCGTCCCGAGAGCCGACTGGATCTGGCGTTCGCTCGGGATGTCGAGCGAGGCCGTCGCCTCGTCCAGAATCAGCACCGCCGGGTTCGCGAGGAACGCGCGTGCGAACGAGATCAGCTGACGCTGTCCCGCCGACACACGCCCGCCGCGCTTGTTCACGTCGGTGTCGTAGCCGTCGGGGAGCGCCTCGATGAACGCGTGCGCGCCGACGGCCATGGCCGCATCCCGCACCTCGTCGAGGGTCGCATCGGGCTTGCCGAGCGCGATGTTGTCGGCGACGGTGCCGCTGAACAGGTACGCCTCCTGCGTGACCATCACGATCGCGCGGCGCAGGTCCGCCGAGCCGAGCGTCCGCAGATCCACACCGTCGAGCGTCACGGAGCCGCTTGTCGGGTCGTAGAAGCGGGAGACCAGCTTCGCCAACGTCGACTTGCCCGCCCCCGTCGTGCCGACCAGGGCGATCGTCTGCCCCGCGGGTACGTCGAGCGAGAAGTCGGGCAGCACCACACGCCCGTCGCCGTAGCCGAACGCCACATCGTCGAAGCGGATCGCGCCGCGCGGCCGCGCCAGCGCCACCGGATGCGCGGGCTCGGGAACCGTGGGCTCCTCCTCCAGCACGCCCGACACCTTCTCGAGCGCCGCCGCGGCCGACTGGTAGGAGTTCAGGAACATCGCCACCTCCTGCAGCGGCGAGAAGAAGTTGCGCACGTACAGCACGGCCGCCAGCAGCACACCGATCTCCAGCGCTCCGCCGGCGACGCGGATGCCACCCAGGAGCAGGATCGCGCCGAGACTGAGCGTCGAGATCGCCATCAGCCCGGGCTCGAACGTGCCGAACAGCCGGATGGAGCGCATGTTGACGTCGCGGTACTGCTCGCTCAGCTCGCCGAACTCCACGTCGCCGCGCTTCTCCTTGCGGAACGCCTTGACCGCGCGGATGCCGGTCATGGTCTCCACGAAGTGCACGATGACTTTCGCGCTGATCACGCGCGACTCGCGATAGACCATCTGCGAGCGGCGGTAGAACCACCGCATGAGCAGTGCGAGCGGGATGCCCATGACGATGAGCACGACGCCGCTCTGCCAGTCCAGCAGCAGCAGCGCGATGAGCGTGAAGGCACCGAACAGCACCCCCGAGACGAGCTCGTTGAGCCCGCCGTCGAGCAGTTCCCGGATCGTGTCGAGGTCGCTCGTCTGGCGCGAGATGATCCGCCCAGACGTGTACGACTCGTGAAACTCCAGGCTGAGCCGCTGCGTGTGGCGGAAGATGCGGGTGCGAAGGTCGAGCATGACCGCCTGCGTGAGCCGCGCAGCGACGACGGCGTACCACCCGATGAGAGCTGCTCCGAGCAGCCCGGACGCGAGATAGACGGCCACCACGCCGATCGTGGGCAGCCAGTCCATCTCGTTCAACACCGCCGGCAGCGCGTTGTCGATGCCGAACGCGATCAGCGCCGGTCCCACGACCCGCAGCGCCGTCGAGACCACGAGCACGACGGCCGCGAGCACGAGCTTCGCGCGCAGCGGGCGGATGAGGGAGCCGAGCAGGCGCATCGAGCGACGCCGGATCTCGCGGCTCTCCGCGCGCGTGTAGTCGGAGCGATCCTCGCCGCTGGTTCCCGTGACGGTACTCATCGCACCTCCTCCTTCTCCTGCTCGTCCAGACTCGAGATCACGTGCCGGTAATGCGCCGAGGAGCGCATCAGCTCGCTGTGCGTGCCGACGGCGGTGACGCGACCCTCCTCCAGAAGCGCGACGCGATCCGCGAGGGCCACGGTCGAGGGCCGGTGGGCGACGATGAGGGCGGTCGTGTCCGCGAGCACCCGGCGCAGCCCCTCTTCCACGCGCGCTTCGGTGTCGACGTCGAGCGCCGACAGCGGGTCGTCGAGCACGAGCACAGATGGCCGCGCCGCGACCGCCCGCGCGAGCGCGAGACGCTGCCGCTGCCCTCCCGACAGGCTCAACCCCTCCTCGCCGATGACGGTGTCGACGCCGGCGGGCAGTCGTTCGACGAACTCCGCCTGGGCGACGTCGAGGGCTTCACGCAACACGCGCTCGCCCTCCGGCGAGGCCGCATCCAGGTCGTCCCGACCGACCAGAACGTTCTCCCGCACGGACGAGGAGAAGAGTGTCGCCTCCTCGAACGCCATCGAGATGTGGGTGCGCAGTTCGTTCAGGGTGAGGTCCCTCACATCGACGCCGTCGAGCGTCACGCGTCCGCCGGTCACGTCGTACAGACGCGTCGGCAGGGTGGTGAGCGTGGTCTTGCCCGAGCCGGTGAGCCCGACGAGCGCCATCGTCTCCCCCGGCTCCAGGGCGAGCTCGATGCCGTCGAGCAGGTCGCGCTGCGCATCCGGCGCATCCTGGTATCGGAAGTGCACGTTCTCGAAGACGAGCCGCCCCCGCGGGCTCTCGAGCGAGACCGGCTTCTCCGGGTCGTCGATCGTGACCTGCTCGTCGAACACCTCGAACACGCGGTCGGTGGCGGTGCGCGCATCCAGGAGGAAGGAGAAGAGGAAGCCGATCGACTCCATGGGCCAGCGCAGCACCGTCGCCATCGCGAAGAACGCGAAGAGCTGAGCCACAGAGAGCTGGCCGAGCTGAGCGAGCACGATCCCGGCCGCCAGACACAGCGCGAAGGCGATCTCGGGCAGCAGCACGAGCCAGAACCAGATCAGCCCGATGGCCGTGGCCTTTCGCAGCTCCGTCTGGCGCAGCGTCTCGGCCTGACGCGCGAACTTCGCCAGCGCGTGGGATCCCCGACCGAACGCCTTCAGCACGCGGATGCCGTGCACGCTCTCCTCGACGGCGGTGGCGAGATCGCCGGCCTGGTCCTGGCTCTGGCGAGCGAGCACCCCGTACTGCTTCTCGAAGCGATATCCGGCGTACCAGAGAGGAGCGGAGCACAGCAGGAAGATCGTGCCGAGTGCCCAGTGCCACTGGAACAGCAGCACCGAGCCGAGCGCGATCGTCAGCACGTTGACGACGAGCAGGATCACGCCAAAGGCGAGCCAGCGGCGGATGAGGCTGATGTCCTGCATCATGCGACTGAGCAGCTGACCCGACTGCCACCGGTCGTGGAAGGCGACCGGGAGCCGTTGCAGCCGCGCGGCGAAGCCGGTGCGCAGGGCGTACTCGACCTTGGTCGACGGCGCGAGCACGAACCACCGCCGACCCCAGACGAGGGCGGCTTCGGCGAGCCCGAGCCCGATGACGGCGAGCGTGCCCCACAGGATCTGCGTCGGGTCCGCGGAGGCGATCGGACCTGCGACCACGGCCTCGAGCACGAGCGGGATCATCAGGGCGACGACGCTGGCAGCGAGCGCGCTGACGGCGCCGAGGACCAGCGGACGCAGCACGGGGCGCACGAACGGCAGAAGCCTCGCGAGGGCGCGAAACGTGGACGGTTCGGTGGACGAACGAGAGGGTGTGGAACTCATGATCCTCGAGGAGAGCGTGCGACGGCGAGGCCGCAGAAGGGTGAGCTCGCACGCAGAGGTGCGATGGCTGGGAGAGGCAGGGGGCCGCTCGGAGGCGGCAGGCGGCAGCTACGCGAAGCGCGCGGGCACCGCGAGGACGGCGGGGTGTTCCGCAATGGCGAATGCCTGAGTCATATCGTCCTCCTCGAGCGCACGGATGCCGCGGCGAGCGCTCGCGACAGCCCTCCAGCCTATGCTGTGTGTTCGCTGAGTTCAACGACCAATTCCACGCGGGCATTCCCGCGCGCGGATCAGGCGGCTTCGCGGGCGAGCAGGCTGCGCTTGACCTCGATGCCCCACGCGAAGCCGCCCATCGCGCCGCCCGTGCGCAGCACGCGATGGCACGGCACGAACAGTGCCGGTGCGTTACGCGCGCAGACGGATGCGGCCGCGCGCACCGCCCGAGGGCTTCCCAGCGCCGCGGCGAACTCCGCATACGTGAGGGGCTGCCCCGGCTCGATGCGCCGCAGCATCCGCCAGCCGGCGAGCTGTCCCGCCGTGCCCGTCTGGTGCACCTCGACCGCGTCGATGGCCCGCACGTCTCCGCTGTAGTAGGCGGCGACCGCATCCAGGGCATCGACGGCACCCTCGACGATCTCGGTGGGCCGGTCCGCCGCGCGCAGGCGCGCGACGATCACCTCGTGGTCGTCGCTCCAGCCGGAGGCGAGCACACGCTGCCGATCGTCGACGAGCGCCGTGAAGGCTCCGTCGGGGGTGGTGATGGTGGCGATGTGCGCGGTCATGCGATGCGGCTCTCGTTCGGGAGGCGGGTGGACTGGGGGATCTGCGCGGGCACGGCCGCGACGGCGGCCCAGAGGTGCGCGGTGAGGTAGCTGCGCCAGGGTGCGGCGCGGACAGACCAGGCGGTCAGGGCGCGGGGCTCCGCGGGGAGCCCGAGCCGGGCGGCGCCCGTGCGCACGGCGACGTCGCCGGGCAGGAACACGTCGGGATCGCCCGTGACCCGCATCCGCACGTAGTCGGCGGTCCACGGGCCGATCCCGGGCATCGCGAGCAGGGCCGCACGCTGCTCGTGGGCATCGCCGCCGGCGTCGAGGATGAGTGAACCGTCGGCGAGCGCCGCGGCGGCGCCGACAATGGCGCGGATGCGGGCGGCGGGCCCGCGCAGCGCCTCCGCGCCGCGCTCGGCGATCGCCGCCATCGTCGGGAAGAGCAGGTCGGTGCCTTCGTGAGCGGGCACCCGCTCCCCCAGGTGCTGCGCGAGAGCGGCGAGGGCCGTGCGCGCGGCGGCAACGGTGATCTGCTGGCCGACCATCGCGCGGATGAGCATCTCGTGCGGGTCGGCGGCGCCGGGGACGCGGATGCCGGGAAGAGCTCTCACCCGGGCGGCGAGCTCGGGGTGGACTGCGAGCGCCTGATCGACGGCGAGGGGGTCCGCATCCAGATCGAACAGTCGACGCACGCGCGTGACCAGCTGCGGCAGGTCGGCGAGCTGCGAGAGGCGGGCGCGGAGGCGCAGTGCGTCGCCGTCGCGGCGCAGCTCGAACCATGCGGAGCCGCCGGCCAGGCGCAGGGTGCGCGCGAAGGTGGTCGCCGTGAAGGACTCCACTCCCGGGAGCGCGCGGGCCGCCATCCACGCGAAGATGCCGCCGTCGTCGATGGGGCGCCGGTGCGCGAGGAGGAGGTCGATCTCGCCGGGAGCCGCACGGTTCTCGTTTCTCCGGCGCGCGCGCAGTGCGAGCGGCGTCATCCCGAACACCTCGCGGACGGTGTCGTTGAATTGCCGCACGCTCGCGAAACCGGCGGAGAAAGCGACGTCTGCAACGGGGAGCTCCGTGCCGACGAGGAGCATTCGCGCCGTGTGGGCACGGTGGGCGCGGGCGAGTGCGAGGGGCGACGCGCCGAGCTCGGCGGTGAGGATGCGGCCGAGCTGCCGGGTCGAGTAGCCGAGCCGGTGGGCGAGCCCCGGCACACCCTCGCGCTCGATGACGCCGTCGGCGATGAGTCGCATGGCGCGCCCGGCGACGTCGCCGCGAAGGTCCCATTCGGGCGACCCCGGCGCGGCCTCGGGCAGGCAGCGCTTGCAGGCGCGGTAGCCCGCCTCGTGGGCGGCGGCGCTCGTGGGGTAGAACGTGACGTTCTCCGGCCGCGGCGTGCGGGCGGGGCAGCTCGGACGACAGTAGATGCCGGTCGTGTGCACCGCGGTGACGAACTGACCGTCGAAGCGCGCGTCCCTGGCGTCGATCGCGCGGTAGCGCTCGTCGAAGGTCATCGCGGAGGTGGGCACGTCCCCAGCCTGTCACGCCTCCGCGACACCGGCTCGCGGTTTTCGGACACGGCAGCGCGGTGCCCCGCCGCGCCCGTTGCGTCGCGTTACCCCCTCCCCCGCTCCAACGCCCCTTGCTGCCCGCTGCGCACTGCCCGCCGCCCGAGTGCCCGAGTTGCGGCGCGGTTGCGCAGATGCGACAGGTTTCCGCATCCGCGACAGATGCTCACTGTCGCATCTGCGTTAATGTGTAGCGGTTCCGGCAGGCCTGAACGGCGCACGTGGCAGATCGGGGCTCCCCGCGAGCCGCACAGGCACGGCCCGTCCGCGCAGCTGCGGATGCGGCGGGCCGCCGGACGCGGCGAGGGATCCAACTGCAGCGTCACGTGGTGCCACACTCTTGCGCAGATGCGCCAGTAATTTCCTGGCGCGCCTGCGCAAAAGTGGCGCATCTGCGCATATGCGACGCAACTCGGGCACCCCACCCGGGCCGGGAACGCAAGCGGCGACCCCGGGGAGGATGTGACGGAGTAGCGTCGCAGCATGAGCGAGCAGACCTACGACCTCATCGTCATCGGCGCCGGCCCCGTGGGCGAGAACGTCGCCGACCGCGCCGTGCAGGGCGGGCTCTCCGCCGTCATCGTCGAGAGCGAACTCGTGGGGGGCGAATGTTCGTACTGGGCGTGCATGCCCTCGAAGGGACTGCTGCGCGCGGGGGCGGTGCTGCGCGAGGCCCGCGACGTCGACGGCGCGAAGCAGGCCGTGTCGGGCGCCCTCGACGTCGCCGGAGTCCTCCGCCGTCGCGACACGCTCACTCACGACTGGGACGACTCCTCGCAGGTCGAGTGGCTCTCGAGCGCCGGCATCGATCTCGTGCGCGGCCACGGCCGCCTCGTCGGTGTCAAGCAGGTCGAGGTGACGGATGCGGACGGCAACACCACACGTCTGACCGCCCGTCACGCCGTCGCGGTCTGCACCGGCACCGCAGCCCTCCTCCCCGACACCCCGGGCCTTGCCGACATCGCGCCCTGGACGAGCCGCGAGGCGACCAGCGCCCAGGAGATCCCCGCATCCCTCGCCATCATCGGCGGCGGCGTGGTCGCCGCGGAGATGGCCACGGCCTACGCGGACCTCGGCGCCGAGGTCACCCTCGTCGTTCGAGGTGCACTGCTGGCCGCGAACGAACCCTTCGCGGGCGAGCTCGTCGGTCGTGCCCTCGAGGAGCGGGGCGTACGCATCCTCCGCCACACGAACGTCGTGTCGGCACAGCGCGTCGGCGACGAGAAGGAGCTCGAGCTGTCCGACGGGACCCGCATCCGCGCTGCCGAGGTGCTGGTCGCGACCGGGCGGGTGCCCCGCACCGAGGACCTCGGGCTGGATGCGGTGGGGCTGGTGCCGGGCGGGTGGCTCGCCGTCGACGACACCATGCTCGTGACGGGGACCGACTGGCTGTACGGGGTCGGCGACGTCAATCACCGGGCCCTGCTCACGCACCAGGGCAAGTACCAGGCGCGCGCCGCGGGCGACGTCATCGCCGCGCGCGCGACCGGCAACGCCGTCGACGACGCCCCCTGGGGGACGCATGTCGCGACGGCCGACCACGAGGCCGTTCCGCAGGTCACCTTCACCGATCCCGAGGTGGCGTCGATCGGATTCACGGAGGCCTCTGCGAAAGCCGCGGGGCGCCGCATCCGGGTGCTCGACTACGACCTCTCATGGATTGCCGGCGCCGCCACCCGCGCCGATGACTACCGGGGTCAGGCGCGCGCGATCGTCGACGAGGATGCGGGCACGATCATCGGCGCGACGTTCGTCGGCGAGGATGTGGCCGAGCTGCTCCACTCGGCGACGATCGCCGTCGTGGGCCAAGTGCCGATCACCCGCCTCTGGCACGCTGTGCCGTCGTACCCGACGCTCAGCGAGGTGTGGCTGCGACTGCTCGAGGCGTACGGCCGTCCGAGCGCCTGAGCTTCCTCCCGCAGGAGAACACCGCCCCGCAGGACGATCCGATCGGAATCGTCCTGCGGGGCGGTGATGTCCTGCGACAGCGGCGGGACTCAGTGGCAGAAGTGGCGCTCGCCCGTGAAGAACATGGTCACGCCGCGCTCGCGCGCAAGCGCGATCGTCTCGTCATCGCGCACGGATCCGCCCGGCTGCACGATGGCGGACACTCCCGCATCCAGCAGAACCTGCGGTCCGTCCGAGAACGGGAAGAAGGCGTCGGATGCGGCGACGGAGCCGACCGCGCGGTCTCCCGCGCGCTCGACGGCGAGGCGGCACGAGTCGACGCGGTTGACCTGCCCCATGCCGATGCCGACGGTGGCGGAGTTCTTCGCCAGCACGATGGCGTTGGACTTGACCGCGCGACAGGCCTTCCACGCGAAGATGAGGTTCGTCATCTCCTCGCCGGCGGGGCGCTCGCCCGCGACGAGCTCCCAGTCGGTCGCGACCGACTCGATGTCGTCGGGGAAGCGGTCGGCGTCCTGCAGCAGCAGACCTCCCGAGACGAGCCGCACGTCCATGCGCTCCTGCTGCCAGTCGGCCGGCAGCTGCAGCACACGCAGGTTCTTCTTCAGACGGAACAGCTCCAGCGCCTCCGGCTCGAAGGCCGGGGCGACGATCACCTCGGTGAAGATGTCGCGCAGGTTCTCCGCCATCTTCAGCGTGACGGTGCGGTTGGCGGCGATCACCCCGCCGAAGGCCGAGACGGGGTCGCACTCGTGAGCGCGCAGGTGTGCGCTGGCGATCTCGTCGAGCGCGTTGGGCGCCGACACGGCGATGCCGCACGGGTTCGCGTGCTTGATGATCGCCACCGCGGGCTTGACCATGTCGAAGGCGGCGCGCAGTGCCGCATCCGCATCGACGTAGTTGTTGTACGACATCTCCTTGCCCTGCAGCTGCAGCGCCTGCGCGATGCCGTGCCCGCCGGTGCGGGTGTAGATGGCCGCGCGCTGATGGGAGTTCTCGCCGTAGCGCAGCGTCGCGAGCCGCTCGGCCTTGATCGTCAGGTGCGCGGGCAGCTGCTCGCCCTCCGCGAGGGTCTCATCGGCGAACCAGGTCGCTACCGCGCGGTCGTAGTTCGCGGTGTGGGCGAAGGCGCGCGCCGCGAGCTCCTTGCGCTGCGCGAGCGAGGTGCCGCCGGCGGCGATCGCCTCGATGATCGCCGGGTACGACTCGGGCGAGACGACGATCGCGACGTTGGCGTAGTTCTTCGCCGACGCACGCACCATCGCGGGGCCGCCGATGTCGATCTGCTCGACCACGGCGTCACCGGATGCACCGGATGCCACCGTCTCGACGAACGGGTACAGGTTGACGACAACGAGCTCGAAAGGCGAGATGCCGAGATCGGTCAGCTGCTCCTCGTGGTGCGCGAGGCGAAGGTCCGCGAGAAGGCCCGCGTGCACGCCCGGGTGGAGGGTCTTCACGCGCCCGTCGAGCGATTCGGGGAACCCGGTCACGCTCGACACGTCGACGACGTCGTACCCGGCGTCGCGGATGGTCTGCGCGGTCGAGCCCGTCGAGACGATCTCGACGCCGGCGGCGACGAGCGCTTCGGCCAGACGCAGCAGGTCGGTCTTGTCGCTGACCGAGACGAGCGCGCGGCGGACGGGAACGACATCGCGGTCGCGGTAGAGGGACGGATCGTGGCTGGGCCCGGCCATGGGACTCCTCGGGGTGGGGCGGTTGCGGTGGGTCAGACGGCGGATGCGGTGAGATCGAGCTCGCCGATCGCGATGCGGCGGACGACGTCGATGAGCAGGCGTCGTTCGACGGGCTTGATGCGTTCGTGAAGCGCGGACTCGTCGTCGCCCGGTCGCACCGCGATGCGCTCCTGGGCGAGGATCGGACCGGTGTCGACGCCGTCGTCGACGACGATCACGCTCGCGCCGGTCTGGGTGGCGCCCGCCGCGATCGCGTCGCGCACGGCGTGGGCACCGGGGAACTCCGGCAGGTAGGCGGGGTGGGTGTTGATCAGGCGCGGACTCCACGCGGCGACGACCGCGGGCGGCAGCAGGCGCATCAGACCCGAGAGGACGACGAGATCGGGCTGCCAGACACGCAACTGCTGATCGAGCTCCTCCCCCCAGGCCTCGCGTCGCTCGGCGCCCTGCCAGGGGATAACGAAGCTCGGGATGGCGAACTCCTCGGCGTGGGCGAGGCCGGAGGCTTCGCGGTCGGCGCCCACCACGATCACTCGAGCGGGGAAATCGGCTTCCGCCGCGGCCTCGAGCAGGGCTCGGAGATTCGAGCCGGTGCCGGAGATGAGAACGGCGACCGTGAGCACCCGCACAGTCTAGTCGCGCGCCGCATCCGTCCGCGCGGGATCCACGTCCCTCCCGCGGCGGGCATCCGTCAGGCGCGCGATCACACCCGCGCCTCCCTCGGGATCCACGTCACTGCGTCGGCGCGGTGAGAGCAGCAGGATCGCCGCGCCGAGTCCCACTTCGACGCCCACGGCCACTCCCACCGCGAGAGCGTCCGGGCCGACAGCGGACAGCCGCCCGGGCCCCATGCTTCCGCTGGCCAGGACTGCCATCAGGGCTGTGGCGAGCCCGGCCAGGGCGGCGATCGACAGCGTGAGGGTCACGAGGATGCCGGTGCTCTCCGCATCCGCCGTCGAACCGCGCGGGTTCAGGCGCGATCGGGTGGCCCATCCCGCGACGGCTCCGACCGCGATCGGGAGCAGGGCGAACAGCAGGTACCAGCTGCTCGCTCCCTCCGGCAGCACGCCCAGGATGGGCACGCCCGGCAGCACGCCGAGCTGCGTGCCCGCGGGCGAGACCACGCTGCCCGCGCCGAGGCCGACGCCGGGTCCCGCGACGAACGACAGCGCCCAGACGAGCAGAGTCGGCAGGTACAGCAGCTGGGCGAGCGCGAGGACGGCGGCGCCACCCGCATCCAGGTTTCCCGCCTGTGAGAGCGCGACGATGTTCGGAGCGCGCACGATGAGGGCGACCCCGAGGACGGCGGCCCCCACGGCGACCAGCCCCGTCACGGCGATCGCCCCGCCGCGCACGGCGAGCTCCGGCACCTCGGGCCAGGCGTCCCGGGAGCGATCGAGCCGGGCCCGCAGGGCGTCGACGGGCCCGTCATCGCCGTCGATCCACGCGCGGTGAAGGGCGCCCGCGAGCACGCCTACGGCGTAGTAGGCGGCGGGATAGCAAATCGCGCGCCACAGGTCGGTGCCCGCCAGCGGCGCCTGCGAGGTGAGGGCGATGCCGGTGGCGAGCGCGGCGAACACGAGCGTGCCGGTGAGCGCGCCGCTCCACGGCGCGCCTGCGCGCCCGGCGCGGGCGCCCGAGCGGCCACCGAACAGCAGCGTGAACGCGGCGAAGGCCAGCGGGGCGAGCGAGAGCGTGAAGCTCGCGAGGGAGGGATCGACGCCCAGTTCGGCGACGTAGACATCGGGGAGCGTGATCGCGACGGGAACCGAGTGGCCGAACTGCCAGATGGTCGCGGCGCTCTGCCAGATCGCGGCGAGGTCCCCGGAGCCGAACGCGACGAACCAGAACACCGTCAGCGGGGCACCGGCGACGGCGAGGCCGACGGCCGCCGCCACGAGGGCGTCGAGGGCGGAGAGGAGAAGGACGAGGACGCGTTGCATGGCCCCCCGACCCTACCCAGCGGACCTTTGCGCGGCCGTCCCCCACGCCGCCGTGATCTGCCACGGCTGTTCCGCGTCGCGCAGCGGGCCGCATCCGACTACTCTCGTCGAGTGCACCACCCCCGTACCACCAGCGCTTCGTCCTCCTCCCCCGGCCGTCTCGACCGCTTCTTCGGCATCACGGCGCGCGGCGCCACCGTGGGCGGCGAGATCCGCGGCGGCATCGTCACCTTCGTGGCGATGGCCTACATCGTCTTGCTCAACCCGATCATCCTGTCCGGCGGAACGGATGTGGCCGGCAACGCCCTCGGCTTCGCCCAGGTCGCCGCGACCACCGCGCTCACCGCCGGCGCCATGACGATCCTGTTCGGGCTCGTCGCCCGACTGCCGTTCGCGTTCGCCGCGGGCCTCGGCATCAACTCGTTCCTCGCCGTCAGCGTGGTGGGCGAGGTCACCTGGCCCGAGGCCATGGGCCTCGTGCTCATCAATGGCCTGCTGATCGTGCTGCTGGCCGTGACCGGCCTGCGACGGCTCATCTTCGACGCCGTGCCGATGGCGCTGAAGACCGCCATCACGGTCGGCATCGGCCTGTTCATCGCCTTCATCGGGTTCGTCGACGGCGGATTCGTGCAGAGCACGGGCCTGGCCTCGCCTCCCGTCGGCCTCGGCGTGAACGGTTCGATCGCCACCGTCCCGACGCTCCTGTTCGTGCTCACCCTCGTGATCATCGCGATCCTCCTCGCTCGCAAGGTGAAGGGCGCGATCCTCATCGGTCTGGCGGGTGGCACCGTCGTCGCGGTCATCGTCGAGGCGATCTGGCATCTCGGTGCGCGCGCCGACGGCAATGCCGGAGGGTGGGGCCTCAGCGTGCCCGAGATCCCGGCATCCATCTTCAGCCTGCCCGACCTGAGCCTCGTGGGTCAGGTCAGCTTCGGCGCGTTCGATCGCATCGGGGTGCTGGCGGCCGCGATGCTCGTGTTCACGCTGCTGTTCACGAACTTCTTCGACGCGATGGGCACCATGACGGGCCTCTCGCGCGAGGCGAACCTCGCCGATGAACGGGGCAACTTCCCGCGCCTGCGCTCCGCCCTTGTGGTCGAGGGCATCGGCGCCGTCGCCGGTGGACTCACCTCGTCGTCCTCCAACACGGTGTTCATCGAGTCCGGCACCGGCATCGGCGAGGGCGCCCGCACGGGACTCGCGAACCTCGTGACCGGCGCGCTCTTCCTGCTGGCGATGTTCGTGACCCCCCTCACTACCATCGTGCCGAGCGAGGTCGCGTCTGCCGCCCTGGTCGCCGTCGGCGCACTCATGATGAGCCAGATCCGCCACGTCGATCTCACCGACGTCTCTGTGCTGATCCCGGTGTTCTTGACCATCACGGTCATGCCGCTGACGTACTCGATCGCCAACGGCATCGGCGCGGGCTTCGTCAGCTGGGTCGTCATCCGCTCGCTGTCGGGGCACGCCCGCCGCATCAGCCCGCTGCTGTGGATCGTCGCTGCCGGCTTCGTCGTGTTCTTCGTGCGCGGTCCGATCGAGGCGGCCCTCGGCGGCTGAACGCCGAACCCCATTCCACGCCGAGTGAGCATCCGTTCATCGAGTGAGCACCCGATCGAGTGCTCACTCGGCGATCGGATGCTCGCTCGCGTGCGTTCGGACGCTCAGACCTCCCGCGGCTCCAGCACGAAGATCGCGATCTGACGGTCGGTCTTGGTCTGGTAGACGGCGTAATCGGGCCATACGGCGACCGCGCGGTCCCACCACAGCTCGCGTTCCTCACCCTCGAGCTCGCGCGCGGTGTAGTCGCGCTTGACGGCGCCGTCCTGCAGCTCGACGTGCGGGTGCTTGCGGATGTTGTTTCCCCAGGCGGGCTCCTCGGGTGCCCCGCCCTTGGATGCCACGACGAGGTAGTCCCCGTCGTGCTCGACGCGCATGAGCGCGGTCTTACGCAGGCCACCGCTCTTGGCGCCGACGGTGGTCAGCACGATGATCGGAACACCGCGCAGCTCACCGCCCTCGGCCCCGTTGGTGGCCTCGTAGAGCTCGGCTTGCGACCGGGCCCACTCGGACGTGCTCGGCTTGTACTCCCCTGTCAGCGGCATGCGTCCAGGCTACTGCGGCGAGATACGACGAAGGGCGGATGCGGGGGCCTTGCTCGCCCGCATCCGCCCTTCGTGAGGGTCTTACAGACCCTGGATGATCTCGCGCATGAGCGCGGCGGTCTCGGACGGCGTCTTGCCGACCTTCACACCGGCCGCTTCGAGCGCTTCCTTCTTGGCCTGCGCGGTGCCCGCGGAGCCCGAGACGATGGCGCCGGCGTGGCCCATCGTCTTGCCCTCGGGGGCGGTGAAGCCGGCGACGTAGCCGACGACGGGCTTCGTGACGTTCGCGCGGATGTAATCGGCCGCACGCTCTTCGGCGTCGCCGCCGATCTCGCCGATCATCACGATCGCCTTGGTCTCGGGGTCGGCCTCGAACGCCTCGAGCGCGTCGATGTGCGTCGTGCCGATGATCGGGTCGCCGCCGATGCCGATGGCGGTCGAGAAGCCCAGGTCGCGCAGCTCGAACATCATCTGGTAGGTCAGCGTGCCCGACTTGGAGACGAGGCCGATCGGGCCCTTGCCGGTGATGTTGGCGGGCGTGATGCCCACGAGCGACTCACCGGGGGTGATGATGCCGGGGCAGTTCGGACCGATGATGCGGGTCTTGTTGCCCTTCTCGATCGCGTACGCCCATGCCTCGGCGGAGTCGCCGACCGGCACGCCCTCGGTGATGACCACGAGCAGCGGGATCTCGCTGTCGATGGCCTCGATCATGGCGTCCTTCGTGAACGCCGGCGGCACGAAGGCGATCGAGACGTCGGCGCCCGTGGCCTCGATGGCCTCGGCGACGGTGGCGAAGACCGGCAGCTCGACCGGGTTGCCGTCCTTGTCGGTGTGCGAGACGGTCGTGCCGGCCTTGCGCGCGTTGACGCCGCCGACGACCTGGGTGCCCGCCTTCAGCATGAGGGCGGTGTGCTTGGTGCCCTCGCCGCCGGTGATGCCCTGGACGATGACCTTGGAGTCCTTGTTGAGGTAGATCGACATGTCTGTGTCCTTATCCGATGCGGGCGATCAGGCGGCGGCCAGCTCGGCGGCCTTGTCGGCGCCCTCGTCCATGCCTGCGGCGAGGGTCACGAGCGGGTTGTTCGCGGCCGCGAGAATCGCGCGACCCTCCTCGACCTGGTTGCCGTCCAGGCGCACCACGAGCGGCTTGGTCGCGGTGTCGCCGAGGATCTCGAGCGCCTTCACGATGCCCTCCGCCACGGCGACGCACGAGGTGATGCCGCCGAAGACGTTGACGAAGACGCTCTTGACCTGCGGGTCGCCCAGGATGACGTCGAGGCCCGCGGCCATGACGGTGGCGGATGCGCCGCCGCCGATGTCGAGGAAGTTGGCGGGCTTCACGCCGCCGTGGTTCTCGCCGGCGTAGGCGACGACGTCGAGCGTGGACATGACCAGGCCCGCTCCGTTGCCGATGATCCCCACCTGGCCGTCGAGCTTGACGTAGTTGAGGCCCGCTGCCTTCGCCTTGGCCTCGAGCGGGTCGGCCGCATCCTTGTCCTCGAGCTCTTCGTGCTCGGGGTGGCGCACCTCGGTCGCGTTGTCGTCGAGGGTGACCTTGCCGTCGAGGGCGATGATGTCGCCGTTCCCGTCGAGGATGAGGGGATTCACCTCGACGAGGGTCGCTCCCTCGCCGGTGTACACGGCGTAGAGCTTGACGAAGACGTCGGCGACCTTCTCGACGAGTTCCTCGGGGAACTTCGCCGCGCGGGCGATCTCAACCGCCTTGGTCTTGTCGATGCCGGTGAGCGCGTTGACCTCGATGCGCGCGAGAGCCTCGGGCTTCTCGACCGCGAGCTGCTCGATCTCCATGCCGCCCTCGACGCTGGCGAGCGACAGGTAGGAGCGGTTCGAGCGGTCGAGCAGGACAGAGAAGTAGAACTCCTTCTCGATGGAGGCGCCCGCGGCGACCATGACCCGCTTGACGACGTGGCCCTTGATGTCGAGGCCGAGGATGGCCTTGGCCGCCTCGTACGCCTCGTCGGGGGTCTTCGCGACCTTGACGCCGCCGGCCTTGCCGCGACCGCCCGTCTTGACCTGGGCCTTGACCACCACGACGCCGCCGAGCTTCTCGGCTGCCGCCTTCACCTCCTCGGGGGTGTCCGCGACGATACCGGCGAGCACCGGCACCTCGTACTTCTCGAAAAGGTCTCGTGCCTGGTACTCGTACAGATCCACTGGGCTTCCTTCGCTGGGTCCGAGGGAGGATGACGCAAAACGTCTCGACGTCGAGATATCGACCAGTCCCCCAGCCTACTCCCCGCGCGGGAGTGCTCCGTTCACGCCTGTGCAGAGGAGGGCGACCGCACGCGCCGCAGATCCGATAGCGCGGGGCCCTCGATGCGGCGTCCGTCGGGCGCGAAGCGCGAGGCGTGCAACGGGCAGTCCCACGTGCACTCGGCGTCGTTCCAGTTCAGCACGCCACCCAGGTGCGGACAGACCGCCGAGACCGCGCGTACCTCGCCGTCGACCCGCGAGACGCCGACCGGGCGCCCCGCATGCGAGCCGACGACACCTTTGCCCTCCGACGGGATGCGGGGCGGATGCCGGAGCGCACCCGCCCACCCCTGGACCGCGTGAGCGCCGACCTTGGCGTTCTCCGCCGCACCCTTCGCGAGATCAGCAGGCACGGTGATGCGGGTGCCGAGCCGCCGCATCCAGTCGGCACGCTCACTCGCGGCGATGCCGTCGATCTCCGCAGCGATCCGCAGCGCGGCCGCGGGGCCGTTGGTGAGGCCCCACTTCGCGTATCCCGTCGCGAAGCGCACGCGTCCGCCCGTGCGCGGCATGACACCCACGAACGGGATCAGGTTGTGGGAGGTGTAGTCCTGCGCCGACCAGCGGTGGGTCGGCACCGCGTCCGGCACGTGGCGCCTCGTCCACGCGATCAGCTCCGCCACCCGTGCGCGTTCGGACGCGGCACGCCCGACCGGGTGTCCGCCGCCGCCGACGATGAGCCGCGTCTGCTCCCACCGCCCATCGCGTTCGGACACGGTGCGCACCGACCTGCTCGGCGCGTCCGCGGAGAGGAACATGCCCTCGGGCAGCGCCACCTCGTCCGGCACGGCGAACGCGACGGCGTACGAGCGCATCGCGGAGACCTTCGCGAAGTACAGGCCGCGATCGAGCACGGCCGCACCCGTGGCCAGCACGATGTGCTCGGCCGTCATGTCGCCGCGCGCGGTGTGCACCGTCGGCCGACTCGAGGTGGAGACCCCCGTCGCCCGCACGCCGGTGTGCAGCGTGCCGCCCGCGGCGAGGAAGGCGAGCGCGAGAGCGTGCGCGGTCGCATCCGGATCCATGCCCAATTGGCCGTCCAACGCGACGGCGGAGCGAGCGGGGAAAGGCAGATCGAGCTCGTCGGCCGTCGCCCACCGCACCGGCAGTCCGGCCTCGTGAGCTGCCTCGAACTCCTCGCGCACACGGGAGCGGCCGGCGTCGTGCTGTGCGTACGTGAACGCGGTGCGCGCCTCGTAGGGCAGGCCCGCACGATCGGCGAACGATCGCAGCCAGAGCTGCCCGTCGAGATTGGCCTGCGCATAGGCGCGGACGAGGGAGGGCGAGTGGTGGGCGCGGAGCGTCGACAGCTGCGTCCCCTGCAGCAGCGACACCTTGCCCGTGTTCGCGCCCGTGGCGAGCCCCGCGACCTCACGCGCCTCGAGCACCACGACCTCGTGCCCGGACTCGGCGAGCAGCAGCGCCGTGGCGAGCCCGGTGATGCCCGCCCCCACCACGACGACCTCGTGCTCACCGGGGACGAAGGGCGTCGAGGGGACGGGGCGAGCGTGCTGCTTCCAGAGGGGATCCATGCGGCGCAGTCAACGCGCACCGCGCTCGGTGTCCTCGGGGCTTGACACGGCGACGGAGTCGACGGCCCGGCGCGGGAGCGGGTCTAGGCTTGCTCCGCAGATGAGCGAGACAGCTTCCCCCTCAGCCGCGCGTGACGATGTCGTCGCCGCGGCCCTCGACCTGTTCGCACGGCAGGGTTTCGAGGCGACCTCGGTCGACCAGATCGCCCAGGCCGCCGGCATCTCGCGCTCCACGTTCTTCCGCCAGTTCGGCGGGAAGGACGACGTCGTCTTCGCCGATCACGAGCTCCTGCTCGACAAGCTCCGCACCTACCTCGCCCGACAGCACGAGAACCCGTGGGAGGCGGTCTGCGAGGCCTCGATGCAGGTCTACCGCCACTTCGCGGCAGACCCCGAGCTCGCTCGCCGGCGCTACACGGTCGTGCGCGACGTGCCCGCGCTGCGCGACCGCGAGATCGTCACCGTCTTCCGCTACGAGCGGCTCTTCGACGAGTACCTGCGCACGGCGCTTCCCGGCCTCGACCCGCTGGATGCGGTGAGCTTCGCGGCCCTCGTCACCGCCGTGCACAACCACGTGCTGCGCCGCCTCCTGCGCGGACCCAAGAAGGTCCCGGCCTCGGCGCTGCGCCGAGCCCTCGACGACTGCCTCGACAAGTTCGGGGTCGGCTCCCGCGCATCGCAGGCGCCCGATGACGTCGTGGTCGCCGTCTTCCCCCGCCGCATGCCGGCCGCGGAGGTCGCCCGACGCCTGGGCGACGACCTGCGCTGAGCACCCGCTCTCTCGTGCGCCGACCGGTGCGACATCTGCACGATCCGCGGTGCAGGAGTCACCTGACGTGACGGATGCGGCATCCCGCCGTGCATCCGCCGTGCACACGTCGCGTTACCCGCTGTGACATTGCCGGCTCAGGGAGCGGGCAGCAGGGACAGCCCGTGCAGGAGGTCGCCGCGCGAGGCGGCGGCGCACACGCGCACCCACCCCTCGCCCGAGGCACCGAACGCGGAGCCGGGCGCGAGAGCCACGCGCTCGGTGCGCAGGAACTCCTCCGCCCACGCGCCGACGTCGCCGTCGGTCACGTGGCGCAGATCGATCCACAGGTAGAAGGCGCCGTCGGGCACCCGGTAGGCGATGCCACGCTCATCCAGCAGCGCGGTCGCCGCATCCAGGTTCTGCCGGTAATGGGCACGGGCGAGGGCGATGTTGCTCTGGTCACCGGTGAGCGCCGCCACGCCCGCGCGCTGATCGGGTACCGCCACGCACGCGATCATGGCCTCCTGCACCGTGCGGAGGATCTGATCCATGCCGAGCGGCGTGATGAGAAAGCCCACCCGCACCCCCGTCATGGCGTACGACTTCGAGAGGGAGAACACGCCCAGCACCCTCGGCTCGTCGCTCAGCGCGTCGAGCGCTGTCAGGCTCACGTGCGGGTCGCCCCACGTCAGTTCCGCGTACACCTCGTCGCTGATGATCCAGAGGTCGCGGCGGCGGGCGAGTTCGAGGATCCCCCGCGCGAGCTCGCCGTCGATGACCGTGCCGAGCGGGTTCGATGGCGAGTTCACGACGATCGCGCGCGTGCGCGGCGTGATGAGCGCCTCGATCCGATCCAGCTCCAGCAGGAAGTCCACCTCCGGACGCAGCGCGTATGGCACCGGTACCGCGCTCAGCATCCGCGGGCTCATCGAGAACGTCGTGTACCCGGGATCGGGCACGAGCACCTCGTCGCCGGGGCCCAGCACCAGGCCCATCGCCTGGTGCAGCGCCTGCGTGCCGCCCACGGTGACCCAGACCCGCTCCGGCGACAGATCGACGCCGTGGTTCGCGGTGAAGCGGTCGGCGAACGCCTGGCGCAGCGCCGGGATGCCGGCGTTGGCCACGTAGTCGGTCTCGTCCGCCTCCCAGGCGCGCGTGGCCGCGTCGATGATGTGCGCCGCGACGGGCACGTCGGGCTCGCCGACCGCGAGCATCGTGACGTCGTCGAGGGTGAGGGCGATCTCGAAGATGCGACGGATGCCGCTGGGGGGAACGGATCGCAGGTGGTCGCTGAGGGCCGGCACCCGCTCAGGCTAACGCGTGAGGGCCCCGCATTCGCGCCGTGGCACTGAGTGCCAGAGTTGGCGGCACAGCGTCCCACGCGACTATCGTGTGCGCATGACCTCTCTGCCGGGCGACACCGCTGCCGCCTACGACGTGACCGCACGGCTGGACACCGACTACTACGCCGTGTTCGCCGACATCCCCGCCGCCGACCGCGCCGTCTGGGAGCGCGCGAAGGGCTACGTCGACGAGGTGGGCGATCGCATGGTCGCCGCCTGGGACGACAGCTCCTACCCGCTGGATCTCGTCACCCGCCTGGGCGAGCTCGATCTGTACAACGACGGCATCGACCACCCCCGGCTCACGCACTTCTCCCCGCTGGCCGCGGGTCTGGTCAACATGGAGGTGTCGCGGGGCGACGGCTCACTCGGCACGGTGATCGCGGTGCAGGGCGGCCTCGCTCTGCGCACCCTCGCCCTCTTCGGCTCCGCCGCGCAACAGGAGCGATGGCTCGAGCCGCTCGCCCGCGGCAAGGTGCTCGGCTCTTTCGCACTCACCGAGCCCGACCACGGATCGGACTCGGTCTCGCTCGAGACCGTCGCCCGCCGCGACGGCGACGAGTGGGTCCTGCGAGGCGCGAAGAAGTGGATCGGCAACGGCGCGTCCGGCGGCATCACGTTCGTGTGGGCACGCGTGGACGACGCCACCGCGGAGGAGCACGGTGCGGTGCGGTGCTTCCTGGTCCCCCAGGACACCCCCGGCTACATCGGCACGGTGATCGCCGGCAAGGCGTCGCTGCGCGGCATCCACCAGGCGCAGATCGCGCTGGACGACGTGCGCCTGCCGGCGGATGCGGTGCTGCCCGGCACCCGCAGCTTCAAGGATGCGTCGACGGTGTTGTACTCCACCCGCTCCGGCGTGGCATGGTCGGCACTCGGGCATGCCACGGCCTGCTACGAGGCCGCGCTCTCGTACGCGCAGCAGCGGGTGCAGTTCGGCAAGCCCCTCGTGAAGTTCCAGATGGTGCAGGAGCGGCTCACGCAGATGCTCGACGAGCTGACGGCGATGCAGCTCTACTGCCGTCGCATGGCGGATCTCGAGACCTCGGGCGCGCTGCGGCCGACCCAGGCCTCCCTCGCGAAGTACCACAACACCCGCGCCGCACGTCGCATCGCCCAGACCGCGCGCGATCTCATGGGCGGCAACGGCATCCTGTTGGAGAACCGGGTGATCCAGCACATGGCCGACATCGAGGCCATCCACACCTACGAGGGCACCGAGAGCGTGCAGGCCCTGCTCATCGGGCGCGACATCACGGGCACCGGCGCGTTCGTCTGAGCGCCCTGTCGCCCCGGCATCCGGGCGTCAAGACGCAGACGCCGGTCGGATGCGGCCGATACGGTCGTCGCATGGGACTGTTCCGCCGCGCACCGCAGGAGGTGACACTCACCTCCCACGAGGTCGAGCTCACCGCACATCGGGCTCCGTGGAGCCTCTGGGGCGACGCCTTCGGACGCCTCGCGATCCGCGGGCTGCAGATCATCGTGATCGTCGCCATCCTGGCCGGAGCCATCTGGGGCATCCGCCAGGTCACGGTCGTCGTCATCCCCCTCATCCTGGCCCTCATCTTCGCGTCGGCCTTCGCACCGGTCATGACGTGGATGCGGCGCCGGGGCGTGCCGTCGATCCTGGCCACCCTCCTCGCCCTGCTCACCGTCGTCGTGCTGCTCACCGGGCTCGGGTGGATCATCGTGTGGGCAATCCGCGATCAGTGGGACGACCTGTCGTCACAGGCGCAGGGCGGCTTCCAGCAGCTGCTCGACTGGGTCAACACGCTGCCGTTCGCCCCGACATCGGCGCAGATCGACGAGTGGATGGGGCAGCTCGGCGACTTCGTGACGAGCGCGCAGTTCGGCAGCGGCGCCCTCGCCGGCGTGAGCGCCGTCGCGAACTTCGTCACGGGCCTCGTTCTGATGGTCGTGATCCTCTTCTTCTTCCTCAAGGACGGCCCGCGGATGTGGGAGTTCCTCCTGCGCCCGTTCCACGGCACGTCCTACGTGCGCGCACGCCGCATCGGCGACAAGTCGGTGCAGGTGCTCGGTTCCTACGTGCGCGGCACGGCGGCGGTGGCGTTCGTCGACGCGGTCGGGATTCTCATCGGGCTGCTCATCCTGCAGGTCCCCCTGGCCATCCCGTTGGCGGTGCTGGTGTTCCTGCTCGCCTTCATCCCGATCGTCGGCGCCGTGACGGCAGGCGCGCTGGCCGCCCTGGTGGCACTCGTGGCCAACGGGCCGGTCATCGCCCTGATCGTCGTGGGAGTCGTCGTCGCCGTCAACCAGCTCGAGGGCAACTTCCTGCAGCCGGTGCTCATGGGCAGGTCGATGAAGCTGCACTCGTTCGTCGTGCTGGTGGTGCTGGCCGGCGGCACCGCGATCGGCGGCATCCTCGGCACCCTGCTCGCCGTGCCGCTGACCGCCGTCGTCTGGGGCATCATCCAGGTCTGGGACGGCCCCGACACCCCGGCGAAGTGGGCGAGGCCCAAGAAGCGCGAGCAGCGGGTCGCCGCGGGCGACGCGACGGCCTGAGGAGCGCCCCGTGCGGTACGAGATCCCCGCTCCGATGCTCGCCAAAGCGGTCAAGGACGTTCCGGATGCGGCGGGCTGGAGCTTCGAGCCCAAGTGGGACGGCTTCCTTCACTGAACCCGGGAGGGCCCGGTTGGACGTCACGTGTGCGGCTCCGGGCGGAAGATCTCTTCCCAGGTGGTACCGAAGTCACGTGTCGTGACCACGCCACGTTGGTCGACGAGGGCGATCTCGTCGCCCGGCGTGACGGTGAGGGCCTGGGCGGCACCTTCGTACTCGCCTCCGGTGGCCCACTCGCCGCTGGGGAGCTGGTAGACGAGTGTGTTGTCGAAGCTGGTGCCGACCAGTAGCCCCAGGCTGTTCGTCGCGATCAGAACCATCCGCGGCGCAGTCTCGTCGAGCTCGAACGTCGCACCCGCGTCACGGCTGACATAGAGCCCTTCGGGAGTGGTCGCGTAGACGGTGTCGGAATCGTCGGGGTCGGCGAGCATGTCGCGTGCGTCGACGCCGACTCCGTCGTTCCAGGTGCGCCCGCCGTCGTCGGAGCGGTGGACGATGCCGAAGTTGTTCGCGTAGATGCGATTCGGATCGGATTCGCTGATGGCGAGGTCGTGGAAGTCGGCCTCACCGGTGAATGCGACGTTCGTCCAGGTGCGGGCGTTGTCGTCGGAGCGGATGAGGCCGAGATTCTGGCCGGCGAAGTGGTCGGGGCTGTTCGGCCCGGGGTGTCCGGAGGCATAGAGCTGACCGTCGACGGCGGTGAACCCCATGGCGTCGAAGTCGTTGCCGGCGACCGGTCCGCTGAGCTCCGCCGAGCGGGTGAGGGCGTCGAGTTGGTAGATGCCGCCGTGGCTGGCGATGAGCAGACCGCCCGTCTCGGGGTCGGAGGCGAGCCCGTGGATGTGCTCGAGGGCCACCTTGGTGTCGTGGTCGGGGTCCTCGGCTCGGATCAGAGCGCAGCCGGTGAAGAGGGGCGCAGTCAGGGCAAGGGCGGCGAAGGCGGCCAGGCGCCGTCGGGGAATGGCGGGGGTGAAAGGCATGGGAGATCTCCGGGATGGTTTGGGCAGGGCGGAGCCGGTGACCCACCCGGACGGGGTGGCCACCGGCGTGGCGGGTGCTCACAGCTGGGCGAGCAGCTCCTGCATCTCGGTGATCTCGGCGGTCTGGTCCTCGACGATCTTCTGCGCGAGGGCGACGGCGTCGGGGTTCTGGCCGTTGTCGATCTGGGCCTGAGCCATGTCGATCGCGCCCTGGTGGTGCATGATCATCTGCTCCAGGAACAGGCTCGATGCGGTTTCGCCGTCGGCTTCCTCGAGGGCGGCCATCTCCTCTTCGGACATCATGCCGCCGCCGTGGTCCATCCCACCCATGTCGGTGTCCTGGCCCCAGTCTTCGAGCCACTGGTTCATGGTCTCGATCTCCGGGCCCTGAGCGGCCTTGATGCGCTCGGCAAGCGCGACGACGTCCGGGTGAACCCCGTCCTTGGCCAGCAGAGTGTCGGACATCTCTATGGCCTGCTGGTGGTGCATGACCATCTCCATCGCGAACGTCACGTCCGCGTCGTTGAACACCGCGCCACTGGCCTCAGCGGAGGCGCTGGGCGAGCTGCTGGTGCCGTTGCCGTGGTCCATGCCTTCCATATCGGAGCCACCGGTGTCGCTGCAACCGGTCAGGACGAGCGCGGTCGCGAGGATGCCGGCGTGGAATGCAATCGTGCGGATCTTCATGAGGGTCTGTCTCCTAAGTCGTTGTTGAGGGGCGTGCCGAAGCACGGGATCTGCGACAGCAGATGACCCTCAGGTGCGACTGATGGAGAGGACGTTCAGATCGGGAGGAACCGGCGGCGCCTCCGTGAGCGTCGCCGTGGCATGTGGCGGCGCCTGAGCGCGCGCAATGGTGACGACCCGGCCGGGGCGAATGGCGAGGACGATGCTGACGGCGAGCAGGGCGAGCACGCACGCAATGAACGCCATCGCGTCCATGCCGCCCCCGCAGTCGCCCTCAGCGCAGGGATCCGCCGCGGAATGGTCACCGGCTGTAGCCGCGTCCGGGCTCGCGACGTCAACCATCGCGGGCTCACCGCCATGGTGCGTGCTCTCGCTGATCACCACGGGAGCGTGGTGGGTGCTGCCGCTGCTGAGCACGTGCATGCCGACTAGGCCAATCAGCACCCCGATGACGGCCGCGGCGGTGAGTAGGAAGGTGCGCGCCAGTGTGGCGCTCGGACGCATCGCCTGGCGCAGCGTCATCACGCTCATCAGCGCACCTCCCTTCCCGCTCACAATCTACGAAACCCGCCTGTCAGGCACCACGCAAGACCGCTGCAGCGGTGATCTCGGGGCGCATGTCCAGCCGGCGCAACAGCTGCGCGTTCAGCGCGACGACGATCGTCGACAGCGACATCAGGATCGCCCCGACCGACATCGGGAGCACGAACCCGAACGGGGCGAGCACCCCGGCGGCGAGCGGGACGGCGATCAGGTTGTAACCGGCAGCCCACCACAGGTTCTGCTTCATCTTCCGGTAGCTTGCCCGCGACAGCTCCATCACCGACAGCACCGATCGCGGGTCGTCGCTGGCGAGGATGACACCGGCGGAGGCGATCGCGACGTCGGTGCCCGCACCGATCGCTATACCCACGTCGGCCTGGGCGAGGGCGGGAGCGTCGTTGACGCCGTCGCCGACCATCACGACCTTGCGGCCCTCCTCCTGCAGCTGCTTGACCTTGGAGGCCTTGTCCTCGGGACGCACGCCGGCGAAGAACCGGTCGATGCCAAGCTCCTCGGCCACGGAGGCGGCGACCGCTTCCGCATCGCCGGTGATCATCACGACCTGGACGCCGCAGACGTGGAGCGCCTCGATCGCCTCCCGGGACTCGCTGCGGATCTCATCGGCCAAGCGAAGCGCCCCGGCGACCTGACCGTCGATCAGGATGTGCAGGATGATCGCCCCCTCGCGGCGCCACTCGTCCGCGACGGGCAACTCGGCGGATCCCTCCTGCTCGAGCAGGTAGGGGCCGCCGACCTGTACCAGGTGCCCGTCGACGGTGGCGCGCACGCCGACCGCCGGTGAGGACTCGAAGCCGGAGGATCCCGGCACCGCCAGTCGCTTCTCGCTCGCGCCGTTCACGATCGCGCGTGCCAGGGGGTGCTCAGAGTCCGCCTCGGCCGCCGCAGCGAGGGCGAGCAGCCGATCGGCGCCGATCCCGCCGGCGGGGTGCACCGCGGTGACCGCCGGAGCGCCCTTCGTCAGGGTGCCGGTCTTGTCGAACAGGACCGTGTCGATGGTGCGCATACTCTCCAGCGCCAACCGGTCCTTGATGAGCACTCCGCCGCGCGCGGCCCGCTCGGTGGCGATGGACACCACCAGCGGGATCGCCAGGCCCAGAGCGTGGGGGCAGGCGATCACGAGGACGGTGATGGTGCGGACCACGGCCTGATCTGGGAGGCCCAGCAGCGTCCATACCAGCGCGGTGATGACGCCTGCGATCAGGGCGAACCAGAACAGCAGCGCCGCGGCGCGGTCAGCGATTCGCTGCGCGCGGGACGAGGAGTTCTGCGCTTCGGCAACCAGCCGCTGGATGCCGGCGAGGGTGGTGTTCTCTCCGATCGCGGTGATCTCCACGCGCAGGCCCGAATCGGTCGCGACGGTGCCGGCGACGACCTGGTCGCCCTCGGAGCGGCGGACCGGGCGGGATTCGCCGGTGATCATGGCCTCGTCCATGCTCGCGGAGCCCTGCACGACCCGCCCGTCTGCGGGCACGCGGCCGCCCGGGCGGACCACCACGACGTCCCCGACACGCAGGTCGGCGGGGGCGACGGTGACGGTGGTGTCGCCCTCGATGCGCTCGGCCTCGTCCGGCAGCAGCGCGGCGAGGGAGTCCAGCGCGGACGTCGTCTGGGCAAGGGAGCGCATCTCGATCCAGTGCCCCAGCAGCATGATGACGATCAGCAGCGCGAGCTCCCACCAGAAGTCGAGCTCATGGTGCAGGACGCCCAGGCTCGCGCCCCACGAAGCCAGGAACGCGACCGTGATGGCCAGACCGATCAGCAGCATCATCCCGGGCTTGCGGGTGCGCAGCTCGCTGACCGCGCCGGTGAGGAAGGGCGCACCGCCCCACACGTACATCACCGTGCCGAGCACGGGTGAGATCCAGCTCACCCATGCGGCGTCGGGCAGCGCGTACCCGAGCAGCATGGCGAACATGCTCGAGAACGCCACCACCGGCACGGCGAGGGCGAGCATGATCCAGAACAGGCGGCGGAACTGCCCCACGTGATCACCGTGACCGGCATGCCCGCCATGGCCGACGTGCCCGCCATGACCAGCGTGCGCGGCTTGACCGGGGTGCGCGCCGTGATTGTGCTCCGCTTGATCGTGACCGCTGTGGTCCTGGCTGCCGTGCGCTGCCGGTTCGGTCGCGACGGCTTCGCGCATACCCTCGGCGGTTGCCTCGGGATCCGTGTGCTCCGTGGTGCTGTCGTGTCCGGCGCGGTTGTGGCCGGTGTGCCCGTGCATGGTGTGATCGTGCTGGCTCATCGGAGCCTCCTCTGCGAGTTGCCGCCGCTGGACGGCCGGGAGGGCAGGAGTGGGTGGATGCTCGGCCGTGTCAGGCGTCGCTGACGGTGTAGCCGGCCTCAGCGACGGCGACGCGCAGCGCATCGGCGTCGACGGGAGCGGAGCTTCGGACCGTGACGGTCGAGGTGCCGCCCGCGGTGAGCGCGACCGACACGTCGTCCACGCCGGGAACCGCGGACAGCTCTTCGGTGACGCTGGCAATGCAGTGCGCGCACGTCATCCCCTCCACCAGCAGCGTGGCCGACAGTCCCGCTTCCACGGGCAGCTGTTGCGTCGTCGAGGCGCTCGGGGCGGCGCAGCAGGCGCATCCGACGCCGGCGTCCTTGAGACCCAGCTCGACTCGTTCGATCGTCATGATGATGTCCTTCCGGTGACGTGGTTCACGAGCGCACCAGGCGCGCGATGGCGGCGTTGGCTTCGCGGATCTTCTCCTCCGCGACCGGCCCGCCCTGCGCGGTCGCCTCGGCCACGCAGTGGCTGAGGTGGTCGCCGAGCAGCGACAGTGCCACCGCTTCGAGGGCCTTCGTCGCTGCGGAGACCTGCGTGAGGATGTCGATGCAGTAGTCGTCGTTCTCGACCATCCGCGCGATCCCCGCGACCTGTCCCTCCGCGCGGCGCAGCCTCTTCAGCAGCGCTTCCTTGTTGTCCGCGTACCCGTGCACGCGCCAATAATACATACCCCCACGGGGTATGCAACCCGGTGGGGGAATATGTGCCGAGGCCCTACCGTGCCGAGGGTCGGGGAAGCGCCCCGATCGAGGAGAAGGAGGACGATATGACTGTTGCAGAGCAGATGCTGACCACTCACCCCCGGGCGGGCGCCGGCGCCGACACCGCGGCCTTGGTGCGCTGTATCGAGGCGTGCGTGGAGTGCGCCCAGGCGTGCACCGCGTGCGCAGATGCCTGCCTGAGCGAAGAGATGGTGGCTGACCTGACCGCGTGCATCCGCAAGAACCTCGACTGCGCCGACGTCTGCGCGACGACCGCCGCGGTCCTGTCGCGCCAGACCGGCTCGAACACCGACGTCCTGCGCGCCCAGCTCGAGGCATGCCGCGCGGCCTGTGCGTCGTGCGCGGCCGAGTGCGAGACGCACGCCCAGATGCACGAGCACTGCCGGGTGTGCGCCGAGGCCTGCCGCCGCTGCGAGCAGGCGTGCGCGGAGCTGTTGGGGGCACTGTGAGCCAGGCCGGGCACCACTCCGAGCACGAGGGCATACCGCACTCGAAGCAGGGCGAGATGCAGCACGGGGGGATGGCGAGCTACGGCAAGCTCGCCATCTCCCTCGCACTCAGCTTCATCGTGATGTACCTGCTCACCTTCGCGATGATCAACGTCTTCGCCGACTTCCTGCCCAACATCAGCAACCTCTACATGGCGCTGATGATGGTGTTCCCGATGGGGATCATCATGATCGCCGTGATGTGGAAGATGTTCCCCAACAAGCCACTCAACATCGGACTGCTCGTCGGCTTCGCCGCGCTGTTCGTGGTGGCGTTCCTCATGGGCCGATCAGAAGCATTCGTCGGGGATGACCAGTTCCTGCGGTCGATGATCCCGCACCACTCCCGCGCGATCCTCGTCTGCGAGCAGTCCAACATCACCGACTCCGAGATCGTCACGCTGTGTGAGCAGATCGTTCAGTCCCAGCAGGAGGAGATCGACCAGATGAAGGACATCCTCGAGCGGCTCAACGATTAGGGGTGGTGTTAAGCACCTCCGTGAGGCGAAAATCGACCGGCTTCTCGAGCTGCTCGTACGTGCATGTCGTCGGGTCTCGGTCCGGACGCCACCGCCGGAACCTGGCCGTGTGTCGGAACCGGTCTCCCTGCATGTGGTCGTACGCCACTTCGGCGACCAGTTCGGGGCGAAGCGGGACGAAGGAGAGGTCTTTGCCCTGGCTCCACCGGCTTTGAGTGCCCGGCATCCGGTCTTCCGTCGCAGTTCCAGCAGCGCCGGGCTGCACCCACGGATGGTCGTCCGTGCCGGCCTCCAGGTGCTTCAGTTCCTCGATCAGCGCCGCCCGCCGCGCTGTCGTGAACGAAGCGGAGACGCCAACATGCTGGAGTCGCCCGCCGTCGTACAGTCCGAGCAGGAGTGACCCGAGGAGCGGCTTGCTCGGTGTCGAGCTCTTGTGAAGCCTGTAACCGGCGACCACGCAGTCGGCTGTGCGCTCGTGCTTCACCTTGAACATCACTCGCTTATCCGGCTGGTACACGGCATCGAGCGGCTTGGCGACGACACCATCCAATCCAGCGCCCTCGAACCGGGTGAACCAGTCCTGCGCGCGGGAGAGCTCGGACGTCTTCGGAGTCAGGTGGATGGGAGCGTCGGCATCGACGAGCGCATCCTCGAGCCGCTGACGGCGCTCTCCAAAAGGAAGCGCCATGAGGTCGTCGTCCTCCTCGGCGAGGAGGTCGAACGCGATGAAGGATGCCGGCGATTGCGCAGCGAGAAGCTTGACGCGGCTGGCTGCAGGGTGAATGCGTTGCTGCAGCAGATCGAAGTCCAACCGCTCACCGCGGATGATGACGATCTCTCCGTCCAGCACGCACCGTTCGGGCGTCGTATTCTTCAGTGCCTCGACCAGCTCGGGGAAATAGCGGGTCATGGGCTTCTCGTTGCGGCTGCCAAGGATGATCTCGTCGCCGTCGCGGAAGACTATGGTCCTGAATCCATCCCATTTGGGCTCGACGTGCCCCAGATCGGGGATCGACGAGACCGCTTTAGCGAGCATCGGCGCTACGGGCGGCATCACTGGCAGGTCCATGGAAACATCCTGGCCGCATCTGCAGCTTTCGTCGCGATACTCAGCTGCCCGGAACCGCTTCGCTGGCGCGCTGCTTGGCAAGAGCCTCGTCTCGGCGTCGACGGATGTGCACCAAGCTCTCCTCGAGGGCGGCTACCTCGCCGAGCCAGACGTGCCGTCTGGCTTCCTCGAGACGTCCCTCGGCGTTGACCGCCATCTCTTCAAGGCGCGGGCTCTGTCGCGGGTCCACGTCCAGGAAGCGACATCTCGCGCACGCGCTTTCGTGCACGCACGGCGTCGCGTACGGCCGGTGACAGTCGCCGAGCGCGACCGTGCGCAGCAGGAAGTGCTGCTCGAAGTCGCCCCACTCCGCCTCCGTCGCCTGTCGGAACTCGCCCTCGGGTCGCGCGCCCCGACGCCGTTCGATGAAGGCCTGGTGCGCTTGAACGACTTCTTCCGGGAAGACTGCGGTGTATCCGCGGGTCGTTTCGAGGTTGAGGTGCCCGAGGAGTGAGGCGACGATGTGCATCGGGAGCCCGCTGCCGACGAGGTCGGTGCTGAACAGGCGGCGGAAGTCGTGCGGAGTGAAGTGCACAGGCGCGCCAGCGTCTGAGGCGCCCGCGCGAGTCGCGATTTGGTGCAGGATCTTGCGGATGTATGCCATCGACAGCACCTCCTGCCTGGCACCGACGAGGCGGGCGAACAGATGGGGCAGGGGGTCGCTGAAGACCTTCTCGGTGGGGTCGTACCGCACGGACAGCGGAATGGTGCTGCCCTCGCCTCTTGCGCGTCGCTGGACGGCGAGGAGGACCTTCACCAGATCCGGGCTCATCGGGATGAGGCGTTCCGCGTCGGTCTTGGAAGGGACGATGTGCAGCAACGGAATGATGGTGTTCGTTGTCGGCGCAACGTAGTGGCGCAGCGAGAGCTGGGTCGTCTCCACCAGCTCTTCGATGCGCACGCCTGTCTCGCTCAGAGTCTCGGTCACGGCCCAGCCCCAGAAGCCGTCCGCTTCGATCCGGCTGACATTCGCACGGCCGCCCTCGAGAGTTGGCGGGACGGCGCCGGGGCTGACTTTGAGGACGTTGGCCCAGACCATCGCTCGGGGGACGGCAGAGGGGGTGCGCGGCGCCGGGTCGTGGCGTTCGTATGTCACGCCATCGACCTCGTAGCGGTCGCCATGCGACGCCGCGTGGGTCGCTTCCAGGAGCCTGCGCCCATGGTCGCGCGCCTCCGCGGCGGCGGCACGGAACGAGGGCAGCAGCGGGGTCAGCATCCGCGTTCGGGCGTGCATCTTCGCGCGATTCGGACGTTTGGCTTTCGAGAACGACTTGGATGCGCTCTTGGGGATCGGACATGGCGCCACCCACACCGCCCAACGCTCGGGTTCTTCGTACGACCACTCCGAGATGTCCCGGTAGAGGGCACGAACACCGAAGATCGTCGAATGCATCTCCTGGCGGGGCTGCCCATCGAGGGTGACGGCGAGACTTTCACGCCACGCGAGGGCGACTTCCTTGCTCAGGTTCAGGTCGGCCTGGTCGGGATTGATTTCGAGAACCCCGACCCAGAAGAGCCGCACCAGCCGGTAGGCGAGGCTCGATAATGAGCCGTAGTCCATCCCGTCCTTGATCTCGGTGAAGTAGTCCACGAGCAGGTCCCGCACCGGCGACGCTGGAATGCCATAGCGATCAACCAGTGTGGCGACACTGTGCTGGCGGGAGCGAGTGGACGCCCCCCATGCGGCGCGAAGGGTCGGCTGCTCACCTGCGAGGGGACCCAGGGCGACAAGCACTTCCCAGGCCAGATGTTCGTGGTGGCTGCGTCGGGAGGTGGGGACGATGTCGGCGTATGCAAGCAGATCGTCGCCGCGAAGCTGCTCGAGCCGCTTGCCCGTCCGGATCAGCAGCCGCACGAGGCACATCTCCGTGTTCCTACGGGACCACTCGTTCGCCGCCTGGTACGCGGGCAGCGCCCGGATCCGCTGCAGGGCTTCGGGCTCGTTCACGACAAGGGAGAGAGCCCCCGTCTTGATGAACTGCTTCGTCGCGAGCAGCCACGAGCAGGACGGGCGAATCACCCCGGCGAGCAGCAGCGCCGTCATCGCCGCGGTCAGCACCTCACCGCGTACTCCCACCTGCGGGGCGAGCGTGTCTTTCCACGTCCTCGGAGCGGAGTCCAGGCCGCTGAGGATCCAGCGCTCCTCCCAGGTGTCGCCGGGGAATCCCGACAGCCACTTCAGCATCGCTCGCGCGCCGCGGCGACGCGCTCTGCCGATCTTCGTCGCCATCGACAACCAGTCGCCGACAACACCGTCGACTGCCTCGAGGGTTTCCTCGATGCCGAGACTCTGCATTCCGGCGCCAGTCGCCCCTTCGCTCCACGCAGGAGCAGAACGTCCCGCGTCGTACGCAGGTCGAGGCATGATCCGCCCCACACTGTTCGTCAGCGGGTCCGGCGGCAGCGGAGCGCACTGGAGCTCGGCGGCGCGGCGGCGCGTCTGCATGGCTACGGTCCGCGAAGCGCGTCGACCGAGAAGGTCGTCGGTATCGGGATCGTTCCTCATCTCAGCCCCAGCAACTCACGCACAGCAGCCTCGTCATAGTCCGGCTCGATCGTCGCCTTGGGCACTTTCGGCCTCGCGCAGTGCTCAGCGACTTTCGCGATGATGTCTTCCATCCGAGGTTGTGTGTAGATGGTCGTCGTGTTGATGTTGGCGTGGCGAAGGATGCTCTGCACGTCCACCAACGTGAATGCGGGGTCTGCGAGAAACCGCTCGGCCGCGGTGTGGCGCAGGTCATGCAGCGTCCAGTTTGACCCGAGAGCGCGCTGTGCACGTTGGAACATCGCGCGCGCTGCGTGGTAGGTGAGCGGTTTTCGCGGCGACCCCTGCAGCGTCCACCACACCCGGTCCCCCGGATCACCCGGCTGCGATTCGCGCATGTAAAGAGCCAGCCACACGAATGCGTCCGCGCTGGCCGGGATGACCTCCCGAGCTCGACTGTCCTTGCTCGTCACCGTGATGGTGGACCGGCCGAAGTCATAGTCCGAGCCTTGACAGAGCTCGAGCAGTTCGGTAGCTCGCGCGCCGCTGGACAGCCACAGCGAAAGCAGGGCTCGATCCCGGTTGGAGGTAAGGGCATCGAAGATTCGATCGACCGCGTCGTCAGGAATAGCTCGCCAGGCAGGCCTCGGCTCCTTCTGGCGATACACCGCCCGCCGGCGAGGCGAGAAGTCGTACATCGGGTTGTGATGAGCATTCGCTCGGCCGCGACGCCCCTGGTGACTCGCGGGCACTGGGTTCACAAGCGGACCGAGATCGGCGTCGATCGCGAACTCGTAGAACGCCGACAGCACCGTGAGCTGGTGGTTGATCGTCCGCGGAGCGAACGTGACGTTTGGGCTGCTCTTATGGGTGACCGTATTGATCGTCTGCGGCGCCAGGTCACGCCTCAGCGCCGTCGCGGTCGGCTGTGCCCGCATGTGCTCCACCAGTGCCCGCACGTCGACCCTCTCGGCACGATGCCAGTCGACGAACCTGTCATGTAGGAAACGGAACCAGCGAAGCAGATCGTACGCGTAGCTCCGCAGCGTGGTGGGCTGGCAGTTGGACGCCGCCAAGTCGCGCAGGAACAGGCTCGCCGCGCGGTGTTCGTTGTCCGGGAACACCACCCGAAAGGGCAAGCCGACGTCCGACTCGACAACCCGACCCAGCCTGCTCGTCACTAGGGCACAGTCCCACAGGAACCGCGCCAACTCCAGCACGACTTGGTCGCCACGACCGTCAAAGAGTTCAGTCAACGTACCGGGTGCTCGCGGCGTGGGACGGGGAGAGCGTGGAGCTGGGATCGCGCGGCGCGAAGCCGCTCACCCGGTACTTCCCCGAACTGGTCGAGGCGCTGCCGCGGGTGCTGCCGGAGCCGTGCCTCATCGACGGCGAGATCGTCATTCCAACGGGGCCTCGGGGCGCGCAGCGGCTGGACTGGGAGGCGCTCAGCCAGCGCATCCACCCCGCCGCCTCCCGCGTCACGAAGTTGGCGAACGAGACGCCCGCCCTGCTCATCGTCTTCGACCTGCTGGCTCGCGGCGACCGCGATCTGCGCGAGGCATCGTTCGCCGCGCGCCGCGCCGAGCTCGAGGATCTTTTGGCGGGCGTCGAGCCTCCCGTGCACGTGACCCGGACGACCGAAGATCCCGCGACCGCGCGACGCTGGCTCGCCGAGTTCGAGGGAGCGGGTCTGGACGGCGTCGTCGCCAAGCGCCTCGACGACGCCTACCAGCCGAACAAGCGCACGATGCTGAAGATCAAGCACGCCCGCACCGCCGACGTCGTCGCGCTCGGCTACCGCGTCCACAAGAGCGGCGCCGGCGTGGGCTCGCTGCTGGTGGGGCTCTACGACCGCGAGGGACGCCTGCGCAATGTGGGAGGCGTGTCGGCGTTCACGGACGCGCGGCGCCGGGAACTCGTCGACGAGCTGGCACCGCTGGTCGAGCGCGATGAGACGGGCGAGGCGATCACAGGCGAGACCGAGCGCTCTCGATTCGCCGCATCCAAGGACGTGTCGTTCGTGCGGCTGCGCCCGGAGCGGGTGCTCGAGGTGCGCTACGACCAGCTCGAGGGGATGCGGTTCCGTCACACCGTGCAGTTCGAGCGCTGGCGTCCCGACCGCGAAGCGTCATCCTGCACCTTCTCGCAGCTCGAGCAGGTCTCGGCCTACGACCTCGGTGACGTGCTGGACTGACGGATCACTCTTCCGAACGCGCGCGGCTGGGCTGCACGCGCGGCGGCTCCCCGGGCATCTTCGGGAACTCGGGCGGGAAGGGCAGCTCGCCCAGGCCGTCGTCGAGGTCGCGCTGCCACCACTCGAGCAGCGTGTCGATGCGTCCGGGGTGACGGGCGATGTGCTCCCACGGGTCACCGATCTCCGCGAGGCGGCGTGGCACGGTGCGCACGGTGAAGGCGTGAGGATCGACGGTCGGTAGTTCGTCCCATGTGATGGGGGTGGCCACCGTGGCATCGGGCAGCGCCCGCGGGCTGTAGGCGCCCGCCATCGTACGATCGCGGTTGGTCTGGTTGAAGTCCACGAAGATGCGCTGTCCGCGCTCCTCCTTCCACCAGTTCATCGTCACCCGCTCCGGCTCGCGCCGGGCGAGCTCCCGGCCCGCGGCGATCGCCGCATGGCGCACGTCGAGGAACTCATGCGTCGGCTCGATCGGACAGAAGAGGTGGATGCCGCGGTTCCCGCTCGTCTTGATCCAGGAGTCGAGGCCCGCCTCCGCGAGGACGTCGCGCATGAGTGGCGCGACGGCGGCCGCATCCGAGAAGTCCGTGCCCGGTTGCGGGTCGAGGTCGATACGCAGCTCGACGGGGCGATCGGGGTCGGCGGCGAGCGAGGCCCACGGATGGAAGACGACCGTGTTCATCTGCACGGCCCACACCAGCGCCGCGGGCTCGGTGAGCACGACCTGCGGATGACTGCGCCCGCTGTTGTAGGTCACGGTCACCGCATCCACGTAGTCCAGGGTGCCCTTGGGCGGGTTCTTCGAGAAGAACGCCTCGCCGTCGATGCCGTCACGGAAACGCTCGAGCGACACCGGTCGATGCCCGTTGTGGCGCAGGAACGGCTCGGATACGGCCAGGATGTAGTCGACGAGCTCGCGCTTCGTGATCCCGACGGCCGGCCACACCTCACGGGACGGACTGGAGACGGAGATCTCCCGGTCGCCATCGGGCCCCGGGACGATCACCGTGGTGCGTTCGCTCGCCATGACCCGACCCTAGGGGCGACAGCTCGCGCCCCGCATCCCCTTGCGCGAGGGACCCTTGCCCCTCGATACGGGCGTCAGGCGCCGAGGGCGAGCACCGGCGCGAGCTGCGCGCGGCTGAGGCGGATCCAGGGGCCGGCGGGATTCACGATGACGCCCGAGATGCCGTCGTCCGAGCGCAGCGCCCGGGCGAGCTGTTCGGGAGTGACCTTCGCGGGCTGATCCCCTCGGCCCAGAGCGACGAGCTCCAGCGGGTGGGAGAAGAGCTCGAGGATGCGCTCGCCCTCGATCGTGCGGAGCTCGGCGATGCCGATGCGGTCGCCTTCACCGCGGCGGGCGGCGACCCACACGGGCGCGTAGGTCAGCGCGTCGGCGATGTCGCCGGCCGTCTCCTCGGTGCGATCGGCGGCGAGCAGCGTCTTGACCGCCAGGTGAGGGTCGAGGTCGGCGAGGGCCTTCTCGATCAGAGGCTTCGGCAGGATGGCGGAGCCGGGGCGCGACGCGTGGTCGACGGCGATGCCGCCGAAGTCGCCCGCGACGATCTGACGCAGGAGGCTGATGACGGGCTGTGCCAGCGCGGAGGTCGACGCGTCGCCGTCGGCACGCACCGCATCCTGCAGCGCCCGGCCGCTGGAGTACACGAGCATGTACTTCTGCTCCTGGTACGTGATGACCGAGGTCGGCAGATTGTCGCCCTTGGCGAGGAGTTCGCGGGCGTCGCCCTGCACGCGGATGTAGACGTGGCCCTGCAGCAGCTGACGTGCGACGTTCATGAGTTCGACCGGCTGCGCATTCTCGGGGAGCGCCGCGAGGGCGTCGCGCAACAGGACGTTGTCGCGCAGCCCCGGCACGGTCTCGAGGTCTTTCGACGCCTCTGCGGCGGGAGAGGCGAGGTGCGGCGGCCTGGCGGCGGCCATGGCCGAGACGCCATCCGGCAGAGCCGGGGCGGCGTCCGGCGTGCGGTTCTCACCGAAGGTGCTGACCGAGATCGGCACGTGGGGGACGTTCTCGGTCGGCGCCTCCGGCGTCGCCTCGGCGGCAGCGGACGCGGCCGCATCCCGTTCGGGTTCTTCGGAGGGCTTGGGTCGGCGCGAGAAGAGTGCCATCGGGCCAGCCTAACCGCGCGACGCGGGGCGCGCCGGGGCGTGACTCAGATCTTCTCGATCGGCGCGATCTTGATCAGCAGCTTCTTGGCCCCGGCGCTGTCGAAGCGCACATGCGCGATGCGCTTGGCACCTTCGCCGGTGACCGCATCGATGCGCCCCTCACCGAAGTCCTCGTGCCGGATGCGGTCGCCCGCGGCGAGCTCGAGGTCGCTGTTGTCGCGCACCTTCGCGGGGATCTTGTTCGCGAAACGCTCGAGCGAGGTCGACTTCGGCAGCAGCGGCGGGTTGTCGTCACGACGCGAGCCCCACCCGCCGGGCCGGCGGGCGTTGAGGGCGCGCGACTGTGAGCCGCCGCGCGAGTTGACGTCGCCGGGCGACTGGCGCCAGTCGATGAGCTCCGCGGGAATCTCCTGCAGGAAGCGACTCGGCATCGCCACCGTGACCTCGCCGAACTGGGCGCGGGTCATCGCGAGGGTGAGGTGCAGGAGCTTGCGCGCCCGGGTGACGCCCACGTAGAAGAGGCGGCGCTCTTCGGCGGGGCCGCCGGGCTCGTTGGCCGAGATGCGGTGCGGAATGAGGTCTTCTTCGACGCCCGTGAGGAACACCGCGTCGAACTCGAGGCCCTTCGCGGTGTGCAGGGTCATGAGCGAAACGGAGCCCGATGCGTCATCGAGGTCGTCCGCGTCGGCGACGAGTGCGACCTCGGTGAGGAAGTCGCTGATGGTGCCCTGGGGGTTGTTGCGGGCGAACTCTCGCGCCACGGCGACGAACTCGTCGAGGTTCTCGAGGCGGGCTTCGTCCTGCGGGTCACGGCTGGCACGCAGCGCGTCCGAGTAGCCGCTCTTGCTCAGCAGCAGCGACAGCGCCTCGGCGACCGCGGTGGGCGGCGCATCTTGCCCTTCCGGGAGCAGCAGCGCGGTCGCCTCGGTGAGCACCCTGTCGAGCTGTGTGATCGCCGCCTGGATCTTGGGCCCGACGCCCAGAGCCTCCGGCGAGGCGAGCGCCTCGCGGAAGGTGATCTGGTTGTCTTCCGCGAAACGGGCGATGGCCGTCTCCGTGACGTCGCCGATGCCGCGACGCGGCTTGTTCAGGATGCGGCGCACCGCCATCTCGTCGGCGGGGTTGGCCACGGCGATCAGGTAGGCCAGCGCATCCTTGATCTCGGCGCGCTCGTAGAACTTCGTGCCGCCCATGATCTTGTAGGGCAGGGCCGAGCGGATGAAGATCTCTTCCAGCGCACGGGACTGCGAGTTCGTGCGGTAGAAGACGGCGATGTCGGAGTACGCCGTGCCGGCCCGGTGGATCTTCTCGATCTCGTCGGCGACGAATTGCGCCTCGTCGTGCTGCGAGTAGCCGGTGAAGCCGACGATGAGCTCGCCCGCGCCGACATCTGTCCAGAGCTTCTTGTCCTGCCGGTCGAAGTTGTTGCGGATGACCGCGTTCGCCGCCGAGAGGATGTTCTGCGTCGAGCGATAGTTCTGCTCGAGAAGCACGACCTTGGCACCCGGGAAGTCGCGCTCGAACTCGCTGATGTTGCGGATGTCGGCGCCGCGGAACGCGTAGATCGACTGGTCGGAATCGCCGACGACGGTGAGGGATGCGGCCTCGACCTCGGGCGCCTTGTCGGGCTCGAAGATCATCATGCCGCCCGCGGAATACGACTCCCCCTCGCCCGACACCGGGCGGGTGAGCTCGCGGATGAGCGAGTACTGGGCGTGGTTGGTGTCCTGGTACTCGTCGACGAGGATGTGGCGGAACCGGCGACGGTAGGTGTCGGCCACCTGCGGGAAGGCACGGAAGAGGAAGACCGTCTGGGCGATCAGGTCGTCGAAGTCGAAGGCGTTCGCGCGACGCAGCGCCCGCTGGTAGTCACCGAAGACCTCCACGAACACCCGCTCCGCGGGGTCGCTCATGTTCGCCTGGCGTGCGTAGCCCTCCGCATCCTGCAGCTCGTTCTTGAGCTTGGAGATGCGGCTCTGAACGGCGGCGGGCGTGAGACCGAACGCGTCGGCCTCGTGCTCCTTCACGAGTCGCTTGATGAGCGCCCGCGAGTCGCCGGAGTCGTAGATGGTGAACGAGCTCGTGAACCCGAACTGCTGCGCCTCTCGGCGGAGGATGCGGACGCACGCGGAGTGGAAGGTCGAGATCCACATGCCGCGCGCACTGTCGCCCACGAGCTGCTCGACACGCTCGCGCATCTCGCCGGCGGCCTTGTTGGTGAAGGTGATGGCGAGGATCTGGCTCGGCCATGCCTCGCGCGAGCGCAACAGCGAGGCGATCCGATGGGTCAGCACGCGGGTCTTGCCGGACCCGGCGCCGGCGACGATGAGCAGCGCCGGCCCACGGTAGATGACGGCCTCGCGCTGTGGGCCGTTGAGGCCGACGAGGAGGTCGGCGTCGGGACGTGCGGAATCGCCGGCGGGGCGAGCGCCGTCACCGCCGATGATGAGGGGCGTGGAGGCGTCGGTCATGTCCCGTCAAGTCTAGGCGCGACCGCCGACACCCGCCCGGGTCGGCGGTCGCGCCCATCCCCTGGGGCTCACTCCCAACGCTGATGCCGCGACATCTGCACGGCCGATGGTCAGCGGGTCGCGACATCCGCCTCACCCGGCCGCATCAGTCCCACCGATCGTGCAGATGTCGCAGCGCGGTGCCGCGCACAGGCCGTGTCGCACCGCGCGGGCGCGTGACGCGGTGACGCACACGGTCATCTTGCGACATGCACTGGCGCGGGTCGGACCCCCGGGTTAGCGTCGATGCATCGCGGCGATCCGGGTGGTCCCGGGCTCCGGTTCATACCCGGAAGCGTTGCGGGTTCGACTCCCGCCGTCGCGTCCACTCCCAAGGGGCCGCGATCCCAGTGTTTTCAAGGGATCGCGGCCGCTCAGTCAGCGCCAGAATGCGCTAGTGGACGCGGTTTGGACACAATCGCGGTCGTACGAGCCTGGTCGAGCGCGGCCGAAACGGCATCGACATCATCGTCGAAGAGGTCTGCGTACACGTCCAGCGTCATGGCTGCGGAGGCGTGCCCGAGCATTCGCTGGACCGCTTTCACGTTCGCTCCCGACGCGATCGCGAGCGACGCGGCCGTGTGTCTCAGATCGTGCACCGTCATCCGGGGCAAGCCGGCATTGGCGAGCGCACGCATGAACCACGAACGTGACGCACCCGAAGATCGCGGGCGCTGCAAGTGCACGTCGCCTTCGCCAACCAGCAGCCCGCGCGGCTCCTTGCCTGCGGTGAGCTCGCGAAGTGGCTCTGCGAGGAAGTTGGGATAGCCGACGGAGCGCAGCTCGTGGGTCTTCGGAGTGCCGACGTGCAGCTCGGAGCCGACGCGCACAGCGTTTTCGTTGACGGACAGTCTGCGTCGCTCCAGGTCGAGATCACGCACGCGGAGCGCCGAAAGCTCACCCCAGCGCAGGCCTGTGTATGCCGCTGCATAGACGATCGTCGCGTGCGCCGGCCGGGCGGCGCGGGCAAGTCGGTCGACGTCGTCGTGGCTGAGGTACACATGGCGCTTCTTGCTCTTTCTCGGGAGGTCGAAGCCGCGGGCTGGGTTGCGCGCGATTCGACGATCACGAACCGCTACGTCGAGGACTGCGGCGAGAACGCCGTACACGCGAATCACCACCGTTGCGCTCTTCGGCCGTTTCGCCAATTCGGTCGTCCGGGCGTGATAGCGGCGGACAGTGCGGGCCGTCCGCGCGCTCACCCGAGTGATCCACTTCTGCACGTCGCTGTGTGTGACGGCCCCGATCGGCACAGAGCCCCACCGAGGCTCAACGCAGACGCGCCAGGCGTCGTCCAGCAGCTTGTAACTGGACGGCTTGAGCTTCATGCGTTTCACATCGAGCCAGTCGGGACCGAGCTCACCCACCGTCACGCGCGAGCCTGCGGGGTCGATGAAATCTCCCGTCTGCATCTGGGACTCGACCGAGATCAGATATCGCTCGGCCTCACGCTTCGTCCGGAACCCGCGCTTCGCGCCGTGCCGATGGTCGGGGCGCCGATAGCGGACGCGATAGCGACGTGAAGCGAATGCTGGCTGGAGCTCCCGGCGAGCGGCGTTTGTCCCAACCACTGATCGCCGGCGGGCACCGCCTCCGAGGCGCCTCAGGGTGCACCACGGATAGGATCGCGACAAGCTCAGATGATTGCGGAGAGTGCAAGTGATTAAGTCCCTCAGCAACGACGCTGTCCACGCGTTGCTCAGCCCCGAGAACAACGTCGTCTACACCGTTCCGAAGTATCAGAGGGAGTATTCCTGGGGCCGGGATCAGTGGGATGAGCTCGTCGACGACCTCCTCGATCATGCCGATGTCGACGGGCATTTTCTCGGCACCATAATCTGCGTCAACAACACGGCGAACACAACCAGCGAGTCGGTTCTCGAGGTCATTGATGGGCAGCAGCGGCTCACGACGATCTCGCTGATGCTCGCTGCGATTCACTCGCTGCTCCAGGACCACCGTGCCGACCTCAGCGACGACGACGCAGTCGATCTCGTCAACCTCCGCCGGATGCTGATCTTGCGTGAGCCGGTGCGTGCGCGCCTGCGCCCGCAAACGCAGAACGACAACGCCGAGGATTTCCTTCACGTTCTCGCCGAAGCGGGCCTCGGGGTTGCGGACCCCAAGCCTCGATGGGCCGGCGTTCGGCGTGTCAAGAAGGCCTACACCCACTTCCGCTCTCGGATCACTTCACGTGCGGCCGAGACACAGTCATCTATCGCTGCGACCGCGCTCGATCTGCTCGGACGGGTTAAGCGCGCGAACATCGTGAAGCTCGAGGTTGCTACCCACGCGGATGCCTTCACTCTCTTCGAGTCGCTGAACAACCGCGGCATGCCGCTGACTCCTATCGACCTCATCAAGAACACGCTCTTGGGTCGGGCGGATCACCGCAGCGACGTATCGCTCGATGGCGCCTATGCGCGCTGGCGCGAATGGCTCGCGATCCTCGGGGACGATTACGGGACTCAGGAGCGCTTCTTCCGCTACTTCTACAACGCAATGAAGGACGAGTTCGACATCGGGTTGCAGGGCGTCCCCGTGGCAACTCGCACGAACCTCATCAAGATTTACGAGACGCTTATCGACCGTGACCTCGTCAAGCTCCTCGACGACGTCACAGTGGGCGTCGAGGCCTTCGGGCAGCTGATCGGATCCGGAGAGCCGGAGGGGCGAACGAGACTGGCACGTGCCTTCCAGCGACTGCGTCGAGCGCAGGGCGTGCCGGCGCACGTCTTGCTTCTCTACCTCGTCATTCAGAGGACGGAGATCAACCTCGGAGAGGACGAACTCGTCGACATCGTTGATCTCCTCACGGCGTTCTTCGTCCGCCGCAACCTGACCGGAACGCCGGCGACGTACGGCCTAGTCCGTCTGTTCATGGACCTGGTCGCGCGGTTGCGCACGAGTCCGCCGCAAGACCGCAAGCAACTGATCTTGGACGCCCTCACCGCGGTGTCGGAGAGCGACGAGGGGTTCCACCGAGTTCTCTCGGGACCCGTTTACGAGGTCAACTCCGACGTCGTTCGCTTCATCCTCGCCTCGCTTGCGGAGCGGAGAATGACCGCTGAGACCGAACAGGATCTGTGGCATCGCATCGAGACCAAAGGCAAGCCCGTCTACCGATGGTCAATCGAGCACATCCTGCCTCAGGGAGAGAACCTGCCGTCCGGTTGGGTCTCGATGCTGGGTGGGGCCGAGGCCGCCGCTGAAGCGCGCGAGCGGTTTGCGCACCATCTCGGCAACCTGACGATTACTGGGTTCAACAGCTCCCTGGGGAACCGTAGCTTCATCGAGAAGCGTGATCGGGTCGACTCGAACGGCAACTCGATCGGATACCGGAACGGCTTGAGCCTCAATGCTGATCTCGCCGTTCGGGACTCCTGGGGAGTCGACGCGATCGCCGCGCGCACTGAGCAGCTCGCCGGTGAAGCGATGGCGGCATTCCCACTTAGCTACCGGAGGTAGGTAGGTCGGCGACGAGGCAAGGTGCGTCGGGTCTGGTGCGGGTCGAGTGTCGTGGCGACCTCACGTGGCAGCGGACACGATCAGCTCGCGGACTGTCGGACCCCTGTGCCATCATGGCGTCGGGGCTGATTCTGGGGATTCATCCGCGAAGCGCTTCTTTACGCATCCGATGACGCTTGCGGTGATTGTTTTCGGTGGGATCTTTTGGGCGGTAAGTGGCTTCCCTCCATTCGGGTTCCCCGAGGGTGAGTACGAGTGCGTGGCCCGTTCGGGTGCGCAGGAGTATCCAATCTCGCTCTTCCACGTCAACGGCGAGCCCATGACGGTCATCGAGTACCGCCCGGGCGAGTCCGTGGATGTATTACGCGGTATGACGTACTCGCAGTTCGAACGCGAACTGACACTGCATCTCGCAGGCGAGACGTACCGCTGTACGCACGGTTAGCTAGCGCTCTGCCGATCGAACCCGCGGTGTTGGCGTTGCACACGCCTCGCAACCCAACGCAAGTACTGCGAGGGCTGTCGGACGCGAGAGCGGCGCGGGAGTACGATGACTCCCACGCCGCTCTCCTATTGCGATGGGTCAGCGAGCAACCCCGACGCCAGCGTGTGAATCGGCCTGACTTTCGTTCCTATCGGGAGCCTTGTCCGGCGGAGGCCGGTTGGCCTGATTCTTGGTCAGCGTAATACGCGTCCTCGACCTCTGCGGGGGTGCGCATGTCGAGCTCGCCGTGGAGCGGTGAGTTGTTCTACCACCACACCCACTCGAGGGTCGCAAGTTCGACTTGCTCGACCGTTCGCCACGGCCCGCGCTGGCGGATCAGCTCGGTCTTGTAGAGGTTGTTCACGGCCTCGGCCATCGCGTTATCGAACGAGTCGCCGACCGTTCCCGTCGAAGGGGCGGCGCCGAGTTCGACGATGCGGTCGGTGTAGACCATCGCCATGTAGTTCGAGTCGCGCAGCTGCCGGGCCGAGGGGGCGCGACCGACCGCGGCGCGATACCCGCGCGCGGTGAGGAAGCCCTGCACTGCCGGTCGGAGGACGCGGCAGATGAGCTCGACCCCGAAACGATTCCGGTACTCGTTGATGAACCGGATCATCTCGGTCAGGGGCGGTCGAGCTCCTTCGCGAAAAACACGCTCGCAGCCTTGAGGATCTCATTCGCTTTGCGCAGCTCGGCGTTCTCGTTCTCGAGCTGCTTGATCCGCTGCGCGGCCTCGGTCGTGACGCCGGGCTTGGCACCGGCGTCGACCTCGAGGCGCCGCTGCCAGAGTCGCAGCGTCTCGGGGCTCATCCCGAGCAGACCGGCCACGTGACAGACCGCGTTCATCATCGTCGGGTGCGACGGCCGCGTCTCCGCGAGCATCCGCAGCGCCCGCTCACGCATCTCCGGCGAGTACTTCCTGTTCATCGAGTTCCATCCTTGCTTGAAGAACGGAACGAAAGTCAGGCCGATTCAGTTTCTTTACCGGCGAGTCTGCCGGCGCGGGAAGAGCCGGGGGTGGCGCGAACAGCGCGACCCTGCCGATTGAATAAGCAACCGGGGCCGCCGACGGTGGGCGACCCCGGTTGAGGCGGGACACAGTTTGGGCAGCACGCCTATGACGGGGCCGGGCGGTGTGCCTTTGCCCGTTGTCGAGTGCGCTGCGGGGTGGTGATCAGGCCTGGGTGGCGGGGCGCATCAAGATCTCGTTGAGCACGAAATGTTGCGGCCGGGTCACGGCGAATGCGATGACTTCTGCGATGTCTTTAGCGGTCACTTGCACCTGGTCGTATGCGGCGGTGACGGCATCCTTGGTTCCAGCGTGGGTGATGTGTTGCGGAAGTTCGGTCGCGACCGCTCCGGGCTCGATGACGGTGACCCGGGTCTGCGGAAGCAGCTCGAGGCGTAGCGACTCGCTCCATCCGTTGATCGCCCATTTGGTGGCGGCGTAGCCGCCGTTTCCCGCGCGGGCGGTTCGGCCGGCGACGGAGGAGATGTTGACGATGTCGGCGTAGGGGGCGGCTTTGAGCTGGTCGAGGAACACCTCGGTCGCGGTGATCGCGCCTAGCACGTTCACCTCGAGCATGGCGCGGTAATCATCGCGCTGGTCGGACCCGAAGGGACCCAGCAGCATGATTCCCGCGTTGTTGACCAAGACATCCGCGCCCCCGAGTTCGTCTTGCACGCGCTGGGCGGCGGCGACGATGGAGTCACGGTCGGTGACGTCGGATTCGATGGCGATGGCGCCGTTGCCAAGTTCGTCGGCAAGGGCGGTGATGCGGTCCAGGCGGCGGGCGAGGAGGGCGACGGTGTAGCCGGCGGCGGCGAGCTCGCGCGCGGTGGCCTCACCGATTCCGGAGGAGGCGCCGGTGATGACCGCGACGCGGCCGGTAGTGGTGTCAGTCATGCTGTCCCTTCATTAAGTTGGTCTCGACACGATGGTGTCCGCGGTCTGCGGTAAGCAGTCGCTTTCACCGCTGGGGCAATTCGACGGGCGATATGAATGATTGCCGCGACCGAGTCGTTCTGGTCCTTTGCGCTGGTAGTCACTGATCGTCTCAGCCGGTGATGGCAGAGTACGCCGGCAGCACGCCGAGGGTCAGCAGGATCATGACCAGCACGCCCAGGGCGACGCGGTAGATCACGAACGGCAGGAAGCTGCCGCGTCGGAGATACCGCATAAGGAACGCAATCACCACGTAGCCGACGATAAACGCCATGACTGTGGCGATGCCCGTCTCCACGAGGTTGTACGGACCGGTGCCTTCGCTGGAGCTTTTGTAGAGCTCGTAAAACCCGCTGGCGAAGACGGCGGGGACGGCGAGCAGGAACGAGTACTCCGCCGCAGCGGTGCGCGTGTAGCCGAGCGCGCGACCGAGGGTGGTGGTGGCGCCCGACCGCGAGACGCCAGGGACGAGCGCGAGGGCCTGGGCGAAACCGTAGGCGATGCCGTGCGGGTAGGTCAGGTCGTCGAGGTCGCGGCGGCGCTTTCCGTAGTGGTCGGCGAGACCGAGCAGGATGCCGAAGACGATGAGCACGACGGCGGTGATCCACAGGCTCCGGAAGTTGTCGCGGATGAGGCTCTGCAGCAGCATGCCCAGCAGCGCGATGGGGATGGTGCCGATGATGACGAGCCAGCCCATGCGGGCGTCGGGGTCGTTGCGCGGCACCTTGCCGGTGAGCGAGCCGAACCAGCGCGAGATGACCCGCACGATCTTCTTGCGGAAGTAGATCAGGACGGCGAGCTCGGTGCCGATCTGGGTGATAGCGGTGAAGGTCGCACCCGGGTCGGTCTGCGACGGGAGGAACTCGCCCACGATGCGCAGGTGCGCGCTGGAGGAGATGGGGAGGAACTCGGTCAGGCCCTGAACGAGCCCGAGGATGATGACCTCGAAGATATGCATGCGGTCCTTCGGTGGGTGACGTGCTGTGGGCGCGAGGGCGAACCGGCTACTAACGATCCGGCATCGCGGTCTTCTGTTGCCGCGTCGCGACGAGGTCGGAGGGCCCCGGTTTTGCCTCTGACCTCGGATTTAACGCAGGGACCACTAATACGTTTCTAAGAAATGAGCGACGCGCCGGGAGTGGCGCCCTCATTTTGAAAATGATGCCGCCGCCCCGTTACTTTGGTTAGGCACACCTTGCTTGAGCCGCGGAAGCGGCGTGCCCGATTGGAACCCCCATGAAGCGCTTTTCCCGTGCGTTGGTTATCGCTGCAGCCTCCGCGACCGTTCTGGCTGGCTGCTCCGCCAGCCCCACGAACCCCTCGGCTGCATCCCCCGACGACAGCAGCCAGGTGACAGGCTCCATCACGGTCTACAACGCCCAACACGAGGAGCTCACGCAAGCGTGGGCGGACGCGTTCACGGCAGACACCGGCGTGGAGGTTGTCCTGCGAAACGGCAGTGACTCGGAGCTGGCGAATCAGATTGTGCAGGAAGGGTCAGCGTCCCCGGCCGACGTGTTCCTCACCGAGAACTCCCCGGGTGTCTCTCTCGTTGACCAGAACAACCTCCTCGCCCCCGTGGATCAGTCCACCCTCGATGTGGTCCCCGCGCAGTACCGCGCGGGATCGGGCAACTGGACGGGCATCGCGGCGCGCTCGACCGTCCTCGTGTACAACCCGTCCCTGATCAGCGAAGCGGACCTTCCCGTGTCCCTGATGGACTTGCAGGACCCGAAGTGGCAAGGCAAGTGGGCCGCCTCGCCCGGTGGAGCTGACTTCCAGGCCATTGTCTCCGCGGTGGTGGCTACCGAAGGCGCCGATGCCGCCGCGACGTGGCTTACCGGGATGAAGACGAACGCCACCGCCATCCAGGGCAACAGCAACGTGATGAAGGCCGTCAACGCCGGCCAGATCCCGATGGGCGTGATCTATCACTACTACTGGTACATCGACCAGGCAGGAACCGCCGAGAACAGCGGCAACACCAAGCTGCACTACTTCGGCAACGAGGACCCCGGCGCATTCGTCAGCGTCTCCGGTGGTGGTGTGCTGGCATCCAGCAAAAACGCCACCGCAGCCCAGGCCTTCCTCGCGTACGTCGTGTCCAAGGCGGGTCAGGATGTGCTGCGCACCGGCTCGAGCTTCGAGTACACCGTTGCCAGCGACGTGGCCGCCAACGCCGCCCTCCCGCCTTTGGCAGGTCTGGGCGCCCCGACCATCGACCCCTCCACCTTGAACGGTCCCGAGGTCGTGGACCTGATGACGTCGGCGGGTCTGCTCTGACAACGCCGACACAGCGCACGCCGCCTACACCCCTGAGAAGGTCTGGGCGGCGTGCGCCGTTGCTTCTGGTCGTCGCTGTCGCGGTGATCACCGCTTTTACGCTCATCCCCGTGGGGTTCGTCGGCTGGTTCGTGATGGCGACTGGGCCTGACGCGCTCGGGCAGCTTCTCTTTCGTCCACGCATCGGTGAGCTCCTCACCAACACCGTCCTCCTCATCCTCATCGCCGTGCCGCTGTGCGTGAGCGTCGGGGTGGGCGGTGCCTGGCTCGTGGAGCGCACGACCCTCCCGTTGCGGCGCGTGTGGTCGGTGCTGCAGGTCGTCCCGCTGGCCATCCCCGCATTCGTGGTCAGCTACGCGTGGGCTAGCACCGTGCCCGCCTTCGGCGGCCTTGCAGGCGGTGTCCTCATTGCAGTCCTCGCATACAGTGGCCTCGTTTACCTCCCCGCCCTCGCCACGTTGCGCCGGCTCGATCCCGCCCTGGAGGATGTGGCTCGCTCCCTCGGGCACTCCAACGCCCGTGTGTTCTGGACGGTGGTGATCCCCCAACTGCGGTACGCCATTAGCGGAGGAGCCCTGCTGGTCGGGCTGCATCTTCTTGCGGAGTACGGCGCCTTCGCGCAGATCCGGTTCGAGACGTTCACCACCGCCATCGTGGTGCAATACAGTTCCGCGTTCGCCGGTCCCGTCGCCAATGCCATGGGCGCGGTCGTGGCGGTGCTGGCGCTGCTCATGCTCACCACCGACTCCCTCGCCCGGGGCCGAGTGAGATTCGCTCGAACAGGATCCGGCGCCCCGGTCCCCGCGCAGCGCACCGTCCTTGCACCCCTTGCCGGCGTGCTGCTCACCGTCGCGCTGGCGCTGTACGCGAGCTTGTCCGTAGCCGTTCCGACCGCGACGACCGGCCGATGGCTCCTCGGCGGACCGTGGTGGGATCAGCGTTGGCTTGGCGACGCCCTCGTCACCACCGTCATCCTGGCCGTATCCGGCGCCGCGGTCACCTCGGCGGTGGCGTTGGTTCTGGCCTGGCTGGGCGTGCGCTACCCCGGAAGGGCGACGCGGGTCCTGGAAAGCGCGAACTTCGTCGCGTCCAGCTTCCCCTCGATCATCGTGGCCCTGGCGCTGGTCACCGTCACCCTTCGTGTTCTGCCTGTGGCGTACCAGACGGTGTTCACCGTACTGGCGGCCTACCTCATCCTGTTTCTCCCCCGGGCGGTGGTGAGCATCCGCAGCGGCCTGGCTCAGGCCCCACCCATCCGTGAGGAGGCTTCCCGCACGCTGGGGCAGAGTCCCGTGCGGACCTTGCTGCGGGTGACGGCGCCGGCCATCATGCCCTCGGTGCTGGCTGGGGCAGCCCTGGCTGGTATCGGGATGGCCAGCGAACTCACCGCCACGCTTCTGCTCGCACCGAACGGGACGCGGACTCTGGCGACAGAGTTCTGGTCCGCCAGCACGTCCGTGCAATACGTGGACGCGGCACCCTACGCGGTCCTCCTCACCGTCATCAGCATCCCCGCTGTCGCCCTGATGTATCGACAAGCCCGAAAGCGCACCGCATGAGAATCGACGTCACCGACCTCTCGTACAGCATCGGAGCTCAGACCATTCTCGACAGCATTAGTTTGAGCATCGAGGACGGCTCTCGAGCGGCCATCGTGGGCCCCTCCGGTAGCGGTAAGAGCAGCCTGATTCGCGTGATCGCCGGTCTCGTATCCCCGTCCCGCGGCACCGTGTCGCTGGGCGGACGGGTGGTGACAGGCACCCGCAGCGTAGCGGCGCACCGCCGGGGGGTCGCGTATGTTCCACAGGACGGGGCCCTCTTCCCTCACCTCAGCGCGGCGGCGAACATCACCTTCGGTCTGCCCCGAGCACAGCGTCACACGGCACACGAGTGGGCGGAGATTGTCTCCTTGGACACGACGCTCCTCACGCGCTACCCACATGAGCTGTCGGGGGGGCAGCAGCAGCGCGTCGCTCTCGCCCGTGCGCTGGCGGTGAAGGCGCGCGCCATCGTTCTCGACGAGCCGTTCAGCGCACTGGATACGGACCTCCGGGCGGAAGCTCGTCGAAATGTCGTGGAGGCCCTGGAACGTGTGGGTGCCACCGCCATCCTTGTCACCCATGATCAAGAGGAAGCGCTTAGCTTCGGCGACCGGCTCGGCGTGCTGGAGGCGGGCTCGTTGACGCAGTACGGCGCGCCGCTGACGCTTCACGACTACCCGCGAACGGCGCGTATCGCGGCAATGCTGGGGGCAGTGGTGTCTCTCGACGCCACCACGGACGGTTCCACAGCGACGACCGCGTTCGGCCCCGTGCCTCTTCGGCATGCTCCTGCAGCTGCAGCGCCCACTCCCGGGCGGGTGTCTGTCCTCCTCCGTGAAGGACAACTGGCCCTCGTCAGCGGCACACCGAATGCCGTCATCGTCCGCGTTGAGGGCGAAGGACAGTGGGACCGTGTCACGGTCCTCACCGACCGCGGCTCCGGCGCCGCGGTGACCGCGCGGCTGTTGCGGCGCCCCGGCAGCGCTTCCGTGACGGGTAGCGAGGTGCGCATCGGCGTTGGCGGTACGGGCTACGTGTTGCCTGTCGGGCAGGACGCGTTGTGACCACCGCGCAGCGCTCAGAGGGATGTGGAGGGTTTACGCAACATCCCCACCATCCGAACCGCTGCCGGAAGCGTCAGGTTCGGTAGGTAGCTACGCGCGACGGCGACGGCGGCAGCGGGAAGGATGGCTGTGTCCGGATACAGCAGCCAGAGGGAGTCGAACCGGGGCTGGAATTTCCGTTTGAAGCTGAGCAGCGAGCGGAAGCCGTAGCCCGGCTCGATGACCTCGCCCAACCGCGCGAGGAGGCGTTGGAGCACAGCGCTGTCCCCGTCGTCGTCGGGGGCGGAAGCGAGCGGTGACCCGGACAAGCTCATGCGCGCGAACCCCTTCTCCTTCATCCGGGTTGCGACGCTGCCGATCACGAACTCCATCACCCCGTTCATGGCGTCAGAGCGGCGACGCATGAAATCGAGGGTGTACCCGTCTATGACGCCATCCTGCCCGTAGAGCGGCAGCCAACTGGTGACGGCCTGAATCCGTCCCTGGGCTTCGGTGGCGAGCATGAGGCGCACGTCGGGATCCGTGAGCTCGTCCGCACCACCGAGGGTGAACTCCATCTCGGGCAGGCTCTTTTCCGCCACCCATGCTTCCGAGATGTCACGGATCTGCGCGTGCTCGGCGAACGTGAGTTCCGGCCAGCTCGTCCACCTGGCCGTGACGTTCTCGCGTGCTGCTCGGTTCGTTGCGGTGCGGATGTCTTGACGGCGTTTGCCGGACAGGCTCCACTCGGTCAGAACAAGGGTGGCCTCTTCCGCAACGGGCAGGCGCTGCCACCCGAGTTGTGCGTACGCCGGCGCTTCGGGGTCCATCACGCTGTAAAAGACCGGCGTCCAGCCGTGGGCGCCGCAATATTCGACGAACCCGGTTACCACCGACGGGTCCGACGCGTCCGGACCGAACGCTCCTCCCAGGGTTACGGCGACGGCACCTCGAACACGGAAAGCGAAGCCCGCGTCGCGGTCGGGGGCGAACCAGTAGGTGTTCCCCGGCCAGGTCGCCATGAATGACAGATTGTCGCCCCCGCCACGCTGCAGCAGGGAGCGAGCGCGTTCCCGGTTGACGGCACCGTGCACCGCACCGGGGGTGAGAACGAAGAAGGCTGTCCCGACCGATGTGCACACCCACACCCACAGAGACGGTAGATACCAGCTCACCTGCGCCCACCCCGACACCGGCACGAACGTCAAAGCGTCGGATGGAACGAGTGTGGGAGGGAGCAGGCGCAGGGGGAGCCTGCCGAGAATCTCCCACACCGGGGTCGACGGCATGAACCCGTATGGATCCACCAGGGCCCCGGCCGCGCCGATCAGCAAAGCCCCACCGACCCCCACCCCGAGGGTGAGGATGAAGCGTCGGCGAGCGGGTGTTGCCGAGCGTGCGGGTGCCTCCCGACGAAACACCACCAGGGTGACCGCCGTCATCAAGGGCACGACGGCCGCGACGATACTGCCGATGAGGGTCTGCCACACGTACTCCTGAGCCTCGACGTCGTGAGTGAAGGCGACGGCGGCCAGCGTCTCCGGCTGCACAACAACGAACAAGAACGCCATACCGGCAGAGAACAAGCCATTCAGCGCGACAGCAATCCACAGCGCCGCTCGGCGGCCTCGAAAAATTCCCCACGCGGCCAATGCGCCCACAAGCGCGGGCAGCACGGCGATGACACCCGCCGCGGGGTGGAGTTGCTCGATGGCACGGAACGATGCTGGGCATGCGGCGCCCACTGAGCCGAATGCGCAGGCGCGCCCGTCTGCGATGACCACCGGGTCGTGGGAGAGGAAACCATAGACGGAGAGCAATCCAGATCCGGAGCCGACCAGATTGGCCAGCACCGGTCCGACGGCTGTCACGAGCGTTAACGACGCCAACAGAACACGTTTCTCGTGGTGGGTGCTGCGGACCAGAAGAAACGGTTGGCGTCGGCCGCCCAGGACAAACCCGACGACCATTCCAACCGGTACGGCCGCAAGAGAGAACAGATCGTTCGAGCTCCCCGAGTACAGGAACGCCGTAATGGCGCCCGTGGCGACGAACAGGCGAACGCGGCGGCGCCAGAGAGCGCTCGAGAATGAACTGGCGGCCATTGCGGTGCAGATGAGGGCGACAACCGGCGTAACGGTGCTCACCGTCGGCGCATTCAAGGGAAGAAAGTCCGCGAACTGCTCCTCAAGGTATCCAGTACCGATGCCTACTGCGGTAGAGAGCACGCCGCCGACGCAATAGCTGAGCAACGTGCGCAAGCTGCCCATGGCGTGCTCGGCGAAGCCCAACACGACGAGGGCGAGCGGGATCATGCCGATGAGGGCTAAGGGGCCGGGGACGGCGAACAGGGACAGGAGAGTGCTCGGCCAGTGCTCCCCCTGCGTGGTGACAGTCTCGCCGAGGATGTGAGGCGTGATTCCGAGCTGCGGGACGATGTTGCTGGCGACACTGAGTACCGCAATGGCTGCGGTCAGCGCGATAGCCACGGGATGGCGCCGCACCCACCCTCGAACGCGCGCTGACGAGAGCCCCGGCTGGGGGTGTGCAGCTGTGTGTGCGGGTGTCGCCGTTTCAAGGTGCACGCTCATGTCAGTACCTGCTCGGATGTCGTGTTGCTGTGAGCTGTGGGATCCGTCAGCGGCGCCGTCAGGTCGTAAATGATCTCGCCTCCGATCCACTGGGAGGAGAAGTGCGTCTTCACCCACGCGGAGATCTCCCCGCCCCGGCTCCCGAGGAACCAGTGCACGTTCCCTTGGGCCACCAGGTTTTGGAACTGCGCCAACGTCGGGGTGGGGTCGGTGTGTTTGTAACCGCCGATGGGCATGACGGATACCCCAGCGGCCAGCTGATACTGCGCAGCGGTGGACGAACCGAGCTCGGTTGCTACCGACCATCGGTACCGCGCCGCGTCGGCTCTTAGCGCATCCAAGAGCGCGGGCTCGATGAGGTAGGACGGAGAGGCATCGGCACTGCGGTCCGAGATCGGGGTGATTGAGGCACCCGCGTGACCTTGGGAAATGATCGCCGCGGACGTTGCGATGGGGCCTGCAAGGAGCATCACCGCTGCCGCGGTGAGGGTGGCCCGTTCGCGTCTGCGAACGTCGCCGAGTGCGATGACCGCCGCCACGACCACCCCCGCAAGCGCGAACGCGACGGCAAGAAGGAAGTGGTCGGGGCCGTGGCCCATGAGCATCACGCCGCCCCATGTAGCGGTCACAATGACGGCGGCGGCTAGGACTGTCCTTCCGAGGCGTCTTCGCTCAGCTCCCCACAACAGGGTCGCTCCCAAAGCGATTGTGCCAGCCAGCGCGGGTACCAACGCCACAGAGTAATAGGAGTGATAAATCCCCCGCATGAAGCTCAACCCCGCGTCGGTGAGAAGGGTGGACATGAGGGCGAGGCTCGCGATGGCGGCATCCGGGCGTCGCCAGCTTCGCCAGTGCACGATCAAAGCCCCGGCAGCTACCACCGCAGCGCCAGGAAGCATCCATCCGATGAGATCACCCGAGGAGCCCACGAGAAGACGATCAATGCCCGGTTGGCTGCCTCCGGCGAGGTTACTGCCGCCGCCGAGGATTCGCCCAAAGCCGTTGTACCCCAGGGTGAGGGACAGAAAGCTGTCATCGACGCTGCCTCCCACCCACGGGCGTTGACCCGAAGGCACCACGCTGACAATCGCGACCCACCATCCCGCCGTCAGAACAAGCCCACCAGCGGCGACAAGGAGGGAGTATGCGCGTCTGCGAAGGGTCCCCTGCCCCGCCCAGAGCACGGCAAAGACAACCGCGGGCAGGATCAGGAACGCCTGCAGTTGTTTCGTGAGAAATCCCACACCAAAGGCTGCGCCAGCGAGAAACACCCACCGGTGCCGACCGTCCTGTAGCGACCGGACGACGCCGTACAGGGCAGTAGCCAACGTCAGCGTGAGGAGGGCATCGGGGTTGTTGTATCGGAAGATGAGCGCCGAGACAGGGGTCATCGCGGTGATGAGCCCGGCGAACAATGCCGCGCCGGGTGGGGTGATTCGTCGCGTTGTGGCGTAGACGACCAGCACAGTGACCACTCCGATGAGAGCTTGAGGTAACAGCACCGCCGTGGGGCTCAGCCCGAGCAGGCGCACGGAGAGAGCCATCACCCAGATGCTCGCTGGAGGTTTGTCGACGGTAATGAGGTTGCCCGGGTCGGATGCGCCGTAGAGGAACGAGGTCCAGTTGTTGGCACCGGCTTGTGCTGCTGCCGAGTAAAAGGAGTTCGCCCAGCCGGTGGTTCCGATACCGACGAGGTATGTCGTCGCGGTGACCGCGACCAGCGCTGCGCCGGCGAAGACATCCGGCATCCGGGCCCGTGTCAGGGGCCGCATGACGCGGCTGTCGTCGTTGCGGGCTGATTGTCGCCAGCGGTCGTCCGGTCGGCGGGGCGAGCGAACACCCACAGGCGCAGCAGTGTGAATCGCATCGCGGTCGCGGCAAGGTTGGCGGCGGTGAGAACGACGAGTTCCACTGTCGCGGAGGCGTCCGGGGCCGCGGAGTGCAATACAAGAAGCGCACCCGAGGTCAACGCCCACGCGAGACCGAAAACGACTAGCCCCTGGAGATGATGGCGTGTGCGCCCGAGACCGCCGCGGACGGCGAAAGTGAACCGGCGGTTGGCGGCGGTGTTGGCTACGGCGGTGACGAGCAGGGCGAGGAAATTGGACAGTTGCGGGGCGAGCCCCGCCGCGAGAATCAGGTAAAGGAGGGCGTAGGCGAGGGTGGAGAACCCTCCGACGAGCAAGAACCTCATCACCTGCCCTGCGAAGGAGGGGATCTCAGCGGGAAGGAGAGGCTTGCGTCCGAGCTCGGTGTAGATCGCGGTGACGGGGATACGTCCGGTCGCGATGTCGCGGCTGACTCGGACCATGCCGCGCATGTCTTCGACAGCAGTAAGGATGAGATTGACGCTGCTGTGCGTGTCGTCGACCCAATCCACCGGTACTTCGTGGATACGAAGGCCCGCACGCTCGGCGATGACCAACAACTCCGAGTCGAAGAACCACCCGCTGTCCACCACGTGGGGCAGTACAGTACGTGCGATGTCGCGGCGGATTGCCTTGAACCCGCATTGAGCGTCTGTGAACTCCACGCCCATCGTTCTACGCAGCAACATGTTGTACCCGCGAGAGATGAACTCGCGTTTGGGTCCGCGCACGACCCGAGACGAACGTGCATGACGCGTGCCGATCGCGACATCCGAGTGTCCAGACGTCAGCGGCGCGATCAACGGCGGTAGCGCGCGAAGGTCAGTCGACAGGTCGGCGTCGACATACGCGAGCACTTCCGCCTGTGAGAGAAGCCACGCGATCTTCAGAGCGTGTCCGCGCCCCTTCTTCTCCAAGCGCAGATACCGCACACCCGGCAGCGTGGATTGCAGCATCGCACTAATGACCGGTGTCGAGTCGACGCTGGCGTTGTCAGCGATGGTAATCATCCACGGCTCGCTGTACGTCGAGGAAAGGAAACGATGGAGCGTGCGGATGGAGGCGTCAAGGGTGTCTTGCTCGTTGTGGACGGGCACGACCACCTCGAGCATCAGCCGGCTATCTGCGTCCATAGTGTGTCTCCGCTCCGCGTGGTGATGGCGTCAAGGGTGTCTTGCTCGTTGTGGGCGGGCACGACCACCTCGAGCATCAGCCGGCTATCTGCGTCCATAGTGTGTCTCCGCTCCGCGTGGTGATGGCTTACTGGGTGTCGTCGGCTGGGAGGTGCCGCTTGGCGGAGGAGCGTCGGAAGTGTCTGATGACGAGGTAGATCACCCCGCCGACGATGGCGGCGTAGACGACGTAGCTGAGCAGGTTGGAATACTGCTCGACGAGGTCGTACTGGGTGCCAAGGAGTACTCCCCCGCCGATGAGGAGTGCATTCCAGATGCCGCTGCCTGCAACGGTGAGCACCGAGAATCGCCAGAAGTTCATCCGTTCGGCACCGGCGGGGAGGGAGATCAGGCTCCGCACGCCGGGAACGAGTCGTCCGAAGAACACCGCGCTTCTGCTGTGCCGGGAAAACCACGCTGCGGCGCGGTCGAAGTCGGATCGGTCTACGAGGGGTAGTCGGGCCAGCCAGCGGATGGAACGCTCAAGACCAGCCCAGGCGCCGAGTGCATAAAGCACCACGGCACCAAGGTATGCGCCCAGCGTGCTGGTGAGCACCAGCAGCCAAAAATTCATGCCGTTGTTGTGAGTGAGGAATCCCGCCAAGGGAAGGATGAGTTCGCTGGGGATAGGCGGGAACACCGTTTCAAGGAAGGTGAACACTCCTACGCCCCATTCCCCGATGCCTTGCATCAAGCCGACACCGAATCCGACGATGCCGGTGAAGTTGTGAGGGTCGGTGGGAGCGGTGGCGGCCGCAAGAAGTGTCGCGGTGTTCATGAGTTCAGGGTCTCCAGCAGGGTGCTCAAGGCGTCGGTTTGCAGGGTGGGGTCAGGCGAGGCGGAGCGCACGGCTCGGAGGGCTTTGTCGATCTGGCCGTCGAGGACTGCCCAACCGGTGCCATCCAGCGGCTCCAACGTGGGTTGATCTTGATCCCACGCGGTTTCCAGGTCCGTGATGCGGGTAGCTGTCTCTGCGGTGTTACCCGCCTGGACGAGCCTCAGGGTGTCCTGCACGATGGTGCGGTAGGTGCTGATGTTCGCGGGCGGGAAGTTCGCCGTTGCTGATTCCCCGGGGGCGAGGGTCACGTTCGCCGCGGGCGCCTCCCTGCTCGCGGCGGCGGTGCCGTGGGGCTGAGTATTCGCCCACACCAGAACTCCCGCAGCAAGCACGGCAACGGCCGAGAAGTATCCCAGCATGACGCGCTGTCGAGTGGGGGTGGTGGGGGGTGTGACGGCGGGCCGCACTTTCTCGACGGTGTCGACGCGCGTGATGCTCAGGTAGATGACGGTGGCGAGGATGGCGGTGAGGAAGATGATGCTCGTCAGTCCGACGCCAAGGCCGAGACCGCCATCCGTGGCGGGAAACCCCATCCAGTCGCCCAGGTTTGCGCCCAGTGGGCGGGTGAGGATGTAGGCCAGCCAGAACGACAGGACGGCGTTCGCGCCCAAGCGCCACCCGAAGATCACCGCGAGGATGAGTCCCGCGGGCAAGAGAACCGACACCCCGGGGCTCCACCCGGTCAGTTCGAGGATCCAGTCGCCGGAGGCGGTGCCCAGGGCGAAGGTGACCAGGATGGCCAGCCAGTAGAACAGTTCTCGCCGGGTGGTGGTGATGCTGTGAATGGACAGGGTCCGCTGGCTACGCCACCACACCCCGAACACAACCGCGAGGACAATGGCGAACACGGTGGTGCTGGCGGCGAGGGGGATGCCGAGGTCGTCGGTGAGGATGTCGGTGTACAGGGTGCCGGCGACGCTAACGACGACGACGGTTAGCCAATAGACGAACGGCACGTAGCGGCGCAGGAGGAGCTGCCACGCGAGCACACCCACCAGCACCGCGGTGAAAATGATCGCCGTCACCTCCAGCCCCACACCCAACGTCACGTTGATCCAGTCGGCGAAGCTCTCACCCACCGTCGTGCAAAGGATCTTGATCACCCAGAACCACACGGTGATCTCGGGCACCTTGCTAAGCATGTTGCGCCGAGGCAGAACCGGCGACGGAGTCGATGTCATCACGCGAGCACGCTACGAATCCGGCTCTAAGACGCGACTCAGAATGGGGGGAACGGCTCGGGAGCGAGGTGTCGGGGTCGCTAACCTTCGGGGGTGACCGACTCTGAGTTACTCCTCCGCACCCTTGTGAGCGTGCTGGCACTCGGCGGTGTGGCGGTGGTCGTTCTGCGTGTGGCGGGCGTTCGACAGTGGTGGGGGCCTGCCCGAGCGCTTTTTCGTGCGAGCGTGCAGCTGGCGGCATTGAGCCTGGTGCTGGCGGGCATCATCGCCGACCCGTGGTGGGTGGCGGGGGCGCTGATTGTGATGTTCGTCGCGGCCGTGGCCGTGTCCGCTCGTCGCGCCGGGGTGGCCCTGGTGGACTTCTGGCGAACGGCCGCAGCCATGGGCGCGGGAGTCAGCCTGGCGGGGATGGTGGTGTTCTCCTCCGAGGCAGTGGAGCTCACCCCCCGATACGCCCTTGCAGTCGGAGCGATGGTGGTGGGTAACGCCATGACCGTGGCAACCCTGGCGGGGCGGCAGTTCGCCCAGGCTCGACTGGACCGGTGGTCAGAGGTGGAGGCGTGGCTCGCGCTCGGTGCCGGCCCGCGGCGCGCTGTACGGGATGTGGCGCGCATCGCGGTGCACGATGCGCTCATCCCCGCGGTCGATCAGACTCGAACGACAGGCCTGGTCGTCTTGCCGGGCGCGTTCGTAGGCGCAATCTTCGGCGGATTGTCGCCGATTGAGGCGGGCCGTTTCCAGCTTGTGGTGCTGGCGGCGATCCTAGCCTCGGGGACGATCACGGCGGTGCTGACGGTCCGCCTCACCTCGCGGATGGCGGTGCGGCCGAGCGCTCTGCGCTGAGGAGGCGTGTGGCTAACGCCGGCCGGCGAACAGCGGTACCCGAAGAGTGATCGTGGTGCCGGCGGAAGAGGTGGCTGACACCTGAGCGGTGCCGCCGTAGCGGGCGACGGTGTCCTGGACGAGGGAGAGGCCGATACCGAATCCGGTACGGCTGGAGCCTCCACCATCCACAGCATCCGCGGACCGGGCGAACCGGTCGAAGATGCGACTGGGCGCGATGCCTTGAATTCCGGGGCCTTCATCGATGACGTCGATGACGGCTTGAGTGCCCTCCTTGCGAGCCGTCACGACGACTTTCGCGCCGGCAGGTGAATGCTTGACGGCGTTATCCAGCAGGGCGACAACGCTGCGCTGCAAGCTGGCGGCGGGCATCGCGACGGCGAGGTCATCGTCGGGTGGACGACTGACAAGATGCACATCGCGTTCACGGGCCAGGATCGACATCGACGAGACTGCGGAGTCGGTGATCTCGGCGAGGGAGGCGGGTGTGGTGACGGACCCGGTGGGTACCTCGACGGCGTCCAGCAGATCGGAGACAACGCCGATGACGGAGCGGGAGTCGTCGCGCAGCTGGGCGACGACCTCGTGGTGGGGGTCGGAGTCCGGCAGTCCCCGCTGCAGGATCTGGATGCGCGCGTCGAGGATTGCCAAGGGGGTGCGCAGTTCGTGTGACGCGTCGGCGACGAACTGACGCTGACGGCGCAACGCGTCGACAAGGGGGCGGACCGCTCGGCGGGTGACCAACCACCCCAGGAGGCCGGCTGAGGCGATAGCGCACGCGCCGATGACCGCGCCGCCGAGGATGATGTCCAAGCCTTCAATGTCGACGACGGTCTCGTGACGTTGAGGGCTGAGCAGCTCTCCGAGTGGGATCTGGGTGAAGACAACCGAGAACGCAGCGATCAGGACCGCCAGTACCAGCACGGACACGGCCAGGGTGATGGTGAGTGCGACGCGGAGGGCTGTCGCCCGGATGAGCTGAGCGTCAGCGTCGGAGGGACGCCGGCGGTTGATCACATCAGCCCCAGACGGTAGCCCCGTCCGCGGACGGTTTGCACGATGCCGGGGTCGGTTTTCTTGCGAAGGTAGTGCACGTAGGTGTCGACTGTGCCCGGGGTGTCATCTTTAGAGAAGACCGCACGGAGGATGTCGTCGCGAGTGAAGGTGCGCTGGGGGTTGACGGCGAACAGCTTCAACAACGCGCTCTCCCGGTCGGTGAGGATGGTGCGGCCATCGTAAGGCGAGTACACAGCACGCGAGTCCGGGTAAAACTCCCACTCACCAATCCGCACGAACGGCCCCTCACCGTTGCCGACGCGACGGATGGCGCGCAAGCGGGCGAACAGTTCATCGAACTCGAACGGTTTCACCAAGTAGTCGTTCGCGCCGGCGTCCAGCCCGCGCACCTTGTCCTGGACGGTGCCGAGCGCGGTGAGAATGAGCATCGGAACGCTCGCGCCCGCTCGACGAAGCGTCTCCACGATGGTGAGCCCGTCCACGGTGGGAAGGCGGCGGTCGACCACCATCACGTCGAAGGCGTGCGTGCCTGCGATGTCGAGCGCGTCGCCCCCGTCGGGCGTGAGGGTGACGTCGTATACCTCGTCGAGGACTTTCGCCATTAGCGGCCCCAGTTGCGCGTCGTCTTCCACGAGGAGGAGTCGAGGGCGATCCGTTGTCGGAGTGGTCATCGGCGTCCTCCTCGCTGCCGTCGCTTCAGGGTCATGTGGTGGGGTTGCCGAGTCATTGCCGCGCCGCCTCGAGGGTGTGTGAACGCCGGGTGAACCATGGCACGCGTTGGCATACTTCGTAGACTGCCAGGGATCCCACCGAGACAAGGATGATCGACGCGGTCACATCGAGCGGGTAGTGCGCTCCCAGATACATGCGTGACCACGCCGTCGCCACGACGAACACGGCGCCGAGGATGCTTACTATGACCTGCGCCCGGCCTGCCGTGCTCAGTACCACCCACGTCGCGAGGGCGGCGGCGAAGGCGGCGTGTCCGCTGGGGTAGCTGAACGTTACCGGGTCAACGCCGGTTGGGAACGGCAGCGCTGCGCTGTCCGGCCGGGGTCGCTGGACAATGACCTTCACCACATCCGCCAAGGCCCACGGGACGGTGACCTGGATGAGGGCGCGGACCACGGCGGGGAACGACCGCGTCACGGCTGCGACAACCGCCAACGCCACCGCAAGGACGATGACCGCGCCGGTCGGCCCCAACCCGAGGTTGATGGCGTGGGCCACGAGGTCGAAGAACCCGGAATGGACGTCGTTCACGCCGGTGACAACGGTGAGCTCGGTCGCAGTCCACCCCGCCGACATGCGGGCGAGCAACCCCACAACGACGATGAGCGCAAAGACCCCCGCCAGGGAACACAGCGCCGCTAAAAGAGGTCCCCAGGAACGTTTCATCATCCGAGCACCCTTGCGCCACCATTCTAAGAAACCACTCATACTCTGCGAAGAACTCCTCGCCGGGTGCCGCGGGAAAATCCTTCGAGGTTTCTTACAACGCGGCGGGGATCCTGTCCTTGCAACCCCGTCCGAGGTTGCAGAAAGGAACGCATCATGAACGCGCTCAAACGCAAATGGGTGGGTGTCGGAACGCTCGTCTTGCTCAGCGTCGGAGGAGTCGCCGCGATGGCGGTGCCTGCGTCCGCCAGTGTCACGTCGGTGTCAACGCCGGCTCCCACGGCCACCGACCCGGGCGTCGAAGACGGCACCAACGACGGCGAGACCGCGGACGACCAGGTCGGGGAGACCCCCGGCCAGGAGACCGCCGACGAGGCTGGGGAGACCCCCGGCCAGGAGACCGCCGACGAGGCTGGGGAGGTTCCCGGGCAGGAGACCGCCGACGACCAGGGTGTCGAAGACGGCACCAACGACGGCGAGAGCGCCGACGACGCAACGGCCACGCCCGCTCCGTGACCACAAGCCCACGCGTGGGTGGCTAAGACCCCCTCGGCCACCCACGCGTGTTCCTGGGTGACACGGCGGAGAGGTTTGCCCTGCGTCTTCCGGCTGCGGTTGACTACCCCTATGTTTGCCCGGGTCGCTCGGCATAGTCCGAGAGGGCGTGCGTGGGGGCGGCCGACGTGATCTCGGAGAGCGCACGCCCACTTCGTCCTCACCGAAGCATCGACCACCGCAAGCTGCCCGTGCATCAGGCCGGGGCCTTGCCCGCACAGCAGGTTGTCTCCGCTTTCGATGAACAAGTCGAGCGGGAGACGGCGTGGGCGCCGCACTCGCACGCCACCCACGAGCTGTTGTGGAATGAAAGTGGCGTCTCGACTGCGGCAGTGGGCAATCGGGTGTGGACGATAACCCCCACTTTGGGGGTGTGGATTCCCGCCGGACTGGTGCATGCAGCAACAGCTGCCGCAGGCACGTGGTATCGCACGAACCACTTCGATGTCACCCGTGTACCTCGGCTGGCGCAGGGTGTCGCCGTGGTTCAGATCACGCCGCTGCTGCGTCTGCTCTTCACGCGGCTGACCAGCCCGGAACTATCTGCGTCGTCGCGGGGACTCACCGAAAAAATGGTGCTCGATGTCATCGAGCCTGCGCCGCGGGAAATCACCGTCACCATCCCATCGGCGCCGCTGCTGCAGCCCATCGTCGAAGCCCTCCGGGACGACCCCGGGGATCGACACTCCCCCGGTGACTGGTCCCGCACACTCGGAGTTTCGACTGAATCGGCCTGACTTTCGTTGCTATCGGGAGCGTTGTCCGGCGGAGGCCGGTTGGCCTGATTCTTGGTCAGCGTAATACGCGTCCTCGACCTCTGCGGGGGTGCGCATGTCGAGCTCGCCGTGGAGCGGTGAGTTGCTGATCAGAACCGAACGACACGAGACAACGACACCGCCCACACTGCCTTGATTTTGCGCGGCAGGATGTCCCAGCCCGCGTGATTCCGCGCTTCCCCGGAATCGTCGCAATTGTCTTGACTGAAGTTTCGTCGCGTCGAGCAAGGCGGGCTGTAGGTCAAGTCCCTGGTGGTGGTGTAGCGCGGTGTCCTTCGTGTTGGTGGGTTAGGCGCTGAGTTCCAGGACGGTGTCGTTCACCTCTTCGGTGCTGTTGTCGGGGATGAGGGTGAGGCGGGACTTGGCGAGGATGTCGAGGCCGAGGTATCGGCGTCCTTCGGCCCATTCGTCGGTCTGTTCAGCCAGGACGGCGCCGACGAGGCGGATGATCGCGTCGCGGTTGGGGAAGATGCCGACGGAGTCGGTGCGGCGCCGGATCTCCCGGTTGAGGCGCTCGTTGGGGTTGTTGGACCAGATTTGCTGCCAGAGGCCTTCGGGGAACTGCGTGAACGCGAGGATGTCTGCTCTCGCGTTGTCGAGGTGGTCGAATGCGTCGGGGAGCTTCCCGTCGACATAGTCCAGCAGCCGGTCGAACTGGGCGTGAACACTGTCGGAGTCGGGCTGGTCATAGACGGAGTGGAGCATCGCTTTCACCGCCGGCCACATGCTCTTCGGGCAGACGCCCATCAGGTTCGCTGCGTAGTGGGTGCGGCATCGTTGCCAGGCAGCGCCGGGCAGGTTCGCTGCGATCGCTTCCACGAGCCCGGCATGCGCGTCGGAGGTGACCAGGCGGACGCCGCCGAGGCCGCGGGCGACGAGGTCAGCGAAGAACGAGTTCCAGGCGGCGCCGGTCTCGGCTGTCGCGACCCGCAGGCCAAGGACCTCCCGGCGGCCGTCGGCGTTGACGCCGGTCGCGATGAGCACGACAGCGTTGATCACCCGGCCGCCTTCACGCACTTTCATGGTGAGAGCGTCGGCAGCGACGAACGTGAACGGGCCGGCATCGTCCAGGGGCCGGTGCCGGAATTGGTCGACGTGTTCGTCGAGCTCCGCGGCCATCCGGGACACCTGCGACTTCGACAACGAATGAATCCCGAGGGTCTTCACCAGCTTGTCCATCCGCCGAGTCGAGACGCCGGCGAGGTAGCAGTCGGCAACGACCGTGATCAACGCGGTCTCGGCCCGCTTGCGTCGCTCGAGCAACCACTCCGGGAAGTACGTCCCTTGGCGCAGTTTCGGGATGGCGACGTCGATCGTCCCGACCCGGGTATCGAGGTCTCGGTGCCGGTAACCGTTACGTTGTGCGGTCCGGTCAGGATGCGGCTTTCCCCATTCCGCGCCGACGACGGCATCCGCGTCCGCGGACAGCAACGCGTTGATCATGGTCTGCAGCAAACTGCGCATCAGATCCGGCGACGCATCGGTCAGCGCTTCGGAAAGCAGACCAGCAGGGTCGACAATATGAGGTGCGGTCATCGTGTTGATTCCGTTCGAGTGGGTTGTAGGAGATTCCTCGAAGGATCACACGGTGACCGCGTCTACGTCATGAGCGACGAGCCGGACCACCGTGCGCTACACCACTATGCGGGACTCAACTGGGCTGTAATCACCTGATCAGGGGCCATTTACGAATACCAGCAAGTCGTGTCGGATCACCCCTGCCCACACTTTGCCCACGCACCAAGAGCGAAGCTACTTGGGCTCACCAACCGCGCGCACCAGGTCGGATGCGAGAAAAGACACTGACTGCGACACGAAATCGGGGTTGCCGACTCCTTCTTCGGCACGTCCTGCCATCATCGCTCCGACGGCGCCAGGTCCACTCGCGAACAAGCCATCGAGGTACTCGAGCGCAGCCTCAGTCACCTCCCTGCTGAGCTCGTCAGCGAGCAGTCGATCCAGCTTCGCGGCCATGACATCAGTCGGGCTGTCCACGAGAATCCTGTACACGTCGTGAGCATCCTTATCGTTGAGCCGCCTTGGATCACGGCTAGCCCGCTCCCCCAGCTTGTGAAGCTTGGCTACGAGGAGAGCGGCGAGCCCCGCGACACGGATTCGGTAGGCGCGATCATCAGCGGGATCCAGCGCCGTGACAACGAGCTTTTCGTTGTCAACAAGGGCCGCCTCAAGGCCTACTGCTCGCCTGGTAGCTCGTTTATCGTGCGGTGGGATCCTCGCACCGCGAGCGGTCGGGCCGCCTGGCCCGGCAACAGCCTCGGGGACCATCAGATCGACCGGGACACCCGCGGGGCTCATCCACTCCCCAGGATTACCTCTGACGGGATTTGGGTAGAAGCGCGCCCGCTTCATCGCTTCCTCGACCTTCGGATCTTCCAGTAGCTCGCGCGGGTCAATCGCGAGATCGCTGTCCTTGGTGGCCTCCGCGAGGGCAACGGGCGATGCCGTGGTCTGCAGGTAGATCGCCTGCGCACCAATCACGATGACGGCATTTCGATGGGCTTCCAATGCTTCCAACGCGTCCAGAAGTGCCGCGCGGGATGCAACCATCAGGTCGCGCCCGCTTGAGGGGCTACTTGCGCCAGGCAGGTTCATTGCGTTTCATCCAACCGATGAGCTCCTCTGCTTCAGACGGATTTCGCCCCGGCCCCGTCAACATGTCAACAGCAACCTGCGACGGCGCGGCGATCCTGACGCCATCCCATCGCTCGGTGCGCTCAAGAGCGACCCCGAACGCTGGCTCCGCCAGCACGACATTCGTGCCGCTGTCAGCTTGTCGTAGCCCGAAGGCCTCCGCGGCTTCCGAGGGCGAATCAACGTAGACCATGACCGATCGAGCTGGTGCGTACGATGCCCAACGCGCAGCGGCAACTGTGCTTGTCACCGCATAGTCGATGGCGGACTCCCGTGCGCGCGCAAGAACATCATCTATTCCGCGCGGCGCGATCCAGCGGGTTGTGCTGTTGCTCCGGACGAAGCTGTAGTCGGCACTCCACCTTCGGAGGATGCTCTCCCAGTCGCGAACTTCGACCTTCCCCGCCTCTCGCGACACGAGGCCTTCCTCCTCGAGGAACTCGATAACTCGGTAGGTCGCACCCGTTGAGGCACCCGAAGTCGCGGCAAGATCGCGCATTGTCCACGATCGATCGAAGTCGATCAGAGCGCGCACGACCTTTGCAGCCGGCTCACCCTTGAGGGTTCCTCGAGGGCGTCCCGGTCCGCGCCACGGGTCACTATCGTCACCCCGATCGAAGATGAACAGTCCGGGCCACGGAAGGTTGATTCGCATATTGCCGGTCGCGTCGGCCCAAGACAGCCCCGCGCCCGTCAGCTTCTCGCGAGCCGAGGCGGACAGATACCGCGCCATGACGATGCGGTCCCCGGGCGAGTTTCCCATTGCTTCCGCAATGACCGCGATATCGCGGCCCTCGATGATCCGTTTGACCTCGACGGGAACTGTGGCAGCTACCCCTGTCGGCGCGCGGACCGTCAGTTCCGCGTTGGCGCGACGTAGAGCTGTGTCCCCTGGGGCGACAAGCTCGACACTCCAGTTCGAGGGGATGATCCCCTCGAGCCGCCGAATCGCCTCTCGCAGCACTTCCGCCTCCGAGATCGGTGTCGGCTGTGTAGCCATCGTGGCACCTCCGTTCGGGTATTAGCTTAACTCATTGCGCGACTGAGAAGTGGCATTTCCCGAACAATAACTGTACCCGTTCTCCGATGCGCCAGTTTCAGCCGAGATCTTGTGGGTTCCGATACAAGACCGAAATCCGTACGTTCGGGAAAACACGGCGCTCATCACGCGTCGGACTCGCGTGATTTACTGAACGATGCAGGTAGGGATCCACGCTTCGGAAAGGGGCCGCCGCCGCGGAGGGGCAGCGCCTAGAACCCCGTAAAGCGCGGCTTGACCCCAGCGCGGCCACTCGGGGTCGAACCAGCCGCGTCGCAGATGCGTGCCTCGGCGCACACCTAACGATTAGGCATGCCAAGCACCCCGGTGACTCGCATCGGAGCCTGACCCGGTTTCCCGGACACCTGAGTTGAGGCGATGATCGTCTCGGAAGGAGTCCGCGAGATGCCTGCTGCCCACCCGCCGGACTTTCGGCGTCGAGCCCTGGATCTGGTCGCGCAGGGCAACCCTGTCGGTCAGATCGCCCGCGATCTCGGGATCAGCGAGTCGTGTCTGCGGAACTGGATGAACCGCGACGCGGTCGACGCTGGGCGCAAGCCGGCGTCACGACGGATGAGCACAAGGAGCTCGTCGAGCTGCGGCGCCGGAACCGGCTGCTGTGCATAGCTCACCCGCGCGACAGCGACCCAATCTCAACGACTGATAGTGCGAGCGGATGGCAGCCCGTGGACACCATATGGACACAACCCACTCAGATTCAGACCGGTTCCGCTGATCAGAACCGAACGATACGAGACTCGCTCGCAGCCCGCGCTCCGTTGATTCTCCGCGGGAAGACGGCCGGACCCGCGTAATTCCGCGCTTCCGCGGCAGCGCCGAAATCAGCGCAACCGAAGTTTCGACTCCCGCCGTCGCGTCCACTTTTCGCCCGGCACGGATGCGGCCCGCCAGCGCGCCAGCCCTGCCGCCCCTTGAAGCGCGGGTTGAGCTTGTTGATGACGAACACCGTGCCGCGTCGGCGCACGACCTGGGCGCCGGGCGGGTTCTTCAGGGACTTGAGCGAGGCACGGACTTTCGCAACAACTCCTTATTGATAACGCGGCTCGCGATGCTTATGGCGCTCGCCTCGCATCTGAATCCCCTGGCCCGCATCCGTCTCGCTCGCGACCCTCACGAGGACACTCGCGCGGCGCTCGCAACCGAGACCTCGATTCCCGTCGGCGAGCGCGCCGGTTGGGTGCGGATGCTGAACGACGAACACGATCCGCACATGACGGATCGCCGCGTGACGACGTTCCGTTACGAGCAGCTCCGCCCCTTCCACCCCGAGCGCCTCGTCCGCGCCCTCGACGACGAGATCGACGCGCGCCGGTGGGGACTCGTCCTGCGCTCCGTCGGCTTCTGCCGCCTGGCGACTCGCCCGGGCATGCTCGCGCGCTGGGAGCAGGTCGGCTCCGCCATGTGGCTCGACCCGCTCCACACCCGCGACACCTTCAGCTGCATCGGGCAGGAGCTCGCCATCACGGGGCTCGATCTGAACGCGGGGGCGGTCACTCGGGCCCTCGATGGCGCCGCCCTGACGGATGCGGAGATGGATGCCGGACCCGACGCCTGGGAGCGGTTCACCGACCCGCTCCCCTCCTGGCCGGTCCAGGCGTGATCAGAGCGCGCGCAGGATGTCCTCCACGCGCTGCTTCGCGTCGCCGAACAGCATCTGCGTGTTCTCCCGGAAGAAGAGCGGGTTCTCGACGCCCGCGTAGCCGGATGCCATCGAGCGCTTGAAGACGACGACCTGGCGCGCCTCCCACGCCCGCACCACCGGCATCCCCGCGATGGGGCTCGAGGGGTCCTCGGCCGCCGAGGGGTTCACGGTGTCGTTGGCGCCGATCACGAGCACGACCGAGGTCTGCGCCAGGTCGTCGTTGATCTCGTCCATCTCCAGCACGATGTCGTACGGCACCTTCGCCTCCGCGAGGAGCACGTTCATGTGTCCGGGCAGGCGTCCGGCGACGGGATGGATGCCGAAACGCACCTCGATCTGTTTCGCCCGCAGTCGCTCGACGAGCTCGGCGACCGGGTACTGCGCCTGCGCGACGGCCATGCCGTACCCCGGCACGATCACGACGCTGTCGGCGTCGGCGAGCATCTCCGCCACCGCCTCCGCATCCGTCTCGCGATGCTCGCCGACCTCGGCCGACGCTCCGGATGCGGCCGGCGCACCGAACCCGCCCGCGATGACGGCCAGCAGCGAGCGGTTCATCGCCTTGCACATGAGGAACGAGAGGTAGGCGCCGGACGATCCCACGAGCGCACCGGTGATGATCAGCAGGTCGTTGTCGAGGAGGAAGCCCGCCGCAGCCGCAGCCCAGCCGGAGTAGCTGTTGAGCATCGACACGACCACGGGCATGTCGCCGCCGCCGATCGAGGCGACGAGGTGCCAGCCGAGCGCCAGGGCGAGGGCTGTCACCGCGATCAGCAGCGCCAGCGTCGGGGTGACGATGTACCAGACCGTGAGTGCGGCGAACACGAGCAGCGCGCCGAGGTTGAGCACGTTGCGCCCCGGCAGCATGAGCGGCTTCGACGGCATCCGGCCCGAGAGCTTGAGGTACGCGACGAGCGACCCGGTGAAGGTCACCCCGCCGATGAACACCCCGACGAACACCTCGCCGTGGTGGATGTCGCGGAGTGCTCCCGTGAGCCCGCCGTCATGCAGGTGACCGTTCCAGCCCACGAGCACGGCGGCGAGGCCGACGAAGCTGTGCAGCAGCGCGATGAGCTCGGGCATGCCGGTCATCTCCACCGACCGGGCCCGCCAGAGTCCGATCGCGCCTCCCACCGCGACCGCTGCCACCAGAAGCGGAAGCCCGAGGGCCGCGGCGCCGGAGGCGAACGCGCCTGTGACGGTGACGACGACCGTCGCCACCAAGGCGATCGCCATGCCGGCGATGCCGGATGCGGCGCCGGCGCGCGCGGTCTCGTGCCGGCTCAGCCCCGCCAGGCTGAGGATGAAAAGGAGTGCCGCGACGAGGTAGGCGGCGCCGGCGACGGCGGCAGCGGTCATCGGTTCGTCCCCTTCGAGAACATCGCGAGCATGCGTCGGGTGACAGCGAAGCCGCCGAAGACGTTGATGCTCGCGAGCAGCACGGCGGCAGCGGCGAGGACCTGCACGACCGGCTCGGGGACCGTGAGCTGCGTGAGCGCGCCGACGACGATGATCCCCGAGATGGCGTTCGTCACGCTCATGAGCGGGGTGTGCAGCGCATGGTGCACCTTGCCGATCACGTAGTAGCCGACGACGATCGACAGCGCGAGCACGGTCATGTGCTGCGGCAGCGGCGCCGGCGCGAACGTCACGATCGCGAACAGGGCGAGGGCTGCGAGCGCGAGCAGCAGGAGCGTGCGCCCGCGCCGCGGCGGCGGTTCGGCGACGGATGCGGCGGGCGCCGGAGGCGCGGAGGGTGCCGCGGAAACGGCGACGGGCGGCGGCGGCCAAAGCATGTCGCCTCCCGCGGCGACGGTCACCGAACGCTGCACGACGTCGTCGAGGTCGAGGACGAGAACGCCGTCCTTGCCGGGCGTGAGCAGGCGCAGCAGGTTGAGCACGTTCGTGCCGTAGAGCTGCGACGACTGGGCGGGCAGGCGCCCCGCCAGGTCGGTGTACCCGAGGATCACGACGCCGTTCTCGGTCACGACGCGCTGGTCGGCGACCGAGCCCTCGACGTTGCCACCGTGGCCCGCCGCCATGTCGACGATCACGCTGCCGGGCCGCATCCCGGCCACATCCGCGGCCGTGATGAGCCGCGGCGCGGCGCGTCCGGGGATCAGCGCCGTGGTGATGACGATGTCCACCTCGGCCGTCTGCGCGCTGTACAGCTCCGCCGCGGCGCGGTCGTACTCTTCGCTCGTCGCTCGCGCGTAGCCGTCGCTCGACACGGTCTCGCTGCTCACCGTCACGGGAAGATACTCGCCACCGATGGAGCGCACCTGGTCGGCGACCTCGGGGCGCGGGTCGGTCGCGCGCACGATGGCGCCGAGGCTGGATGCGGTTCCGATCGCCGCCAGGCCGGCGACACCCGCGCCGGCGACGAGGACTTTGGCCGGCGGCACCTTGCCCGCGGCGGTCACCTGACCGGTGAAGAAGCGACCGAACTCGTTCGCCGCCTCGACCACGGCTCGGTAGCCGGAGATGTTGGCCATGGAGCTGAGCACGTCCATCGACTGGGCCCGCGAGATCCGCGGGATCGCGTCCATCGCGAGCGCCGTCACGCCCTGCGCCGCCAACCGGTCGACCAGGTCGCGGTTCAGCGCGGGGGCGAGCTGGCTGATGAGCACCGCGCCCGAGCGCAGCCTCGCGATCTCGTCCTCTCGGGGCGTGTCGACGCCGAGCACGATATCCGCACCCCAGGCGGCGTCCTCATCCACGATCGCCGCTCCGGCGTCGCGGTAGGCGACATCCGGGAAAGCTGCGCGCGAGCCGGCGTCCGCTTCGACGACGACCTCGTATCCGAGCGCGATCAGTTTGCCGACGGTCTGCGGGGTGGCAGCGACGCGGTTCTCACCGTCGCCCTCCGAGACGATGCCGATGCGGGTCATGGGGCGACTCCTCGTGCGGGGCGGGGCGGTGGGGACGCGGCGGGCCGCTGCTCTCATCCGAGCATGCCGACCCCGCTTCGCACCAGCACGACGACCGTGCGAAATCCGCCGCGGTCAGCGTGCGCGAGCCGCGCGCGGCCGGAACAGCGCCACGAGCACGACCATCACGACGAGCTCGACGAGGGTCTGCGTCACGACGACGAGCGGGGCGGGCGAGAGGGATGCGGGCAGCGCCAACGCAAGGGGAAGGACCACGAGGGAGTTGCGGGTCACCCCGCTGAACACCGTCGCGATCCGTTCGGGGCGCCGCATCCGAGCGGCCCTCGCCACGAGCAGCCCCAACACGGCGGCGACGGCGGCGAATGCGGCGAACAGGGGCACGAGGACGGCGAGGCCGGCGAGGCGCTCCCCCACGGCGTGAACCTGCGAGCCCACGACGACCGCGAGCACGAGCATCATCAGCGGCACCATCGCCGCGAGCACCCCGGTCTCGAGGACGCGGACGGGGCGGAGGGTGCGCGCGAGCAGCTGGGTGACGGCGGCGAGCGCGAGCGGCAGGACGATGAGCAGCCCGAACGCCTCGACGAACGGACCGGGGTCGATCGCGCCGACCAGCTCGGGTCCCGCCATGATCCAGAGATAGCCCGGCAGCAGCACGAGCTGGGCGAGCATGAGCAGCGGCGTCGCCGCGAGCAGGCGTTCCCGCGCACCGCCGGCCAGGTGGGCGAACACGATGACGTAGTCGACGCACGGTGTCAGCAGCACGAGCAGCACCCCCGCGAGCAGGGCCGCATCGTGCGCGACGACGCGCGACAGAGCGAACACGACGATCGGCACGAGCACGAAGTTCAGGACGAGGACCGCCGCGAGAAAACGTCCGTCGCGCAACGCCTGCCCGATGCGGGCGAAGGGCACCGCGAGGAACGTGGCGTACAGGAGCACCGCGAGGGTGGGAGTGATCGCCGATTCGAGCACCGGCGCGCTCGCGGGCGCCGTCAGCCCGACGACGACGCCGAGCGCGATCGCCGCGAGATAGAGCACGACCTGGTGCCGTTCCCCCCACGCCCGGACCGTCGCCATCCCCCTAGCCTGCCGCACGCCGACGGTCGCCCCGGTCACCGATCCACCGGGGCGACCGTGCCGAGACTCAGCTCACGCGGCGACGGGGGCGCGCCAGAACCGCTCCCGCACCCAGCAGGGTGAGCAGCATCCCCGCGGCGAGCGCGCCGTACGGCATCTCGGTTCCGGTGACGGCGAGCGTGTTCTCGGCCACGACGCGCACGGGAGCCCAGCCGATGAGAGTCCCGTCTGCCGCGTACACGACGATGCGGTGATCGCCCAGCGGCGCGTCGGCGGGGATGCGCGCGCGCACGGCGCCCGCCGCATCCACCGTGCCCGCGGCGATCCGCTGCGGCGTGGAGTACAGCCAGACCTCGACCGCAGCGCCCGCATGCTGGGTGCCCACCGACACGGTCACCATCGCGCCGCGCTCGACGCGCTCCGGGGCGCTCACGCCGCCACGGTTGGCGGGCGAAAGCGCGCCACCGGGGAGAGGCGTGACGCCGACGCTCGGCGAGCCGCCACCCGTTCCCGGCAGACCCGGCTCCGTGCCCGGGCCGCCCGGCTCGGTCCCCGGATTGCCCGGCTCGGTCGGTTCGGTACTGCCCGGGAGCGAACCCATGCGCAGCGCCTCGGCCGCGAATCCGTCGGCGAACCAGTACGCCGGACGCTGGCCGCCAACGGTGAGGGATGCCGGGCCCGTCGCGAAGCCCTCGTTGTTCAGGTCGGGCATGCCGGCCGGCCGAGCCACGTGCGCCACCTGCGGCGACGCGGTCCCGTTGAGCGTGATCTGCGCGGCGGTGCCGCCGCATCCGTTGTCGCAGACGGCCCATAGCGCGCCGAGCACCGTGTCGTAGTCGAGCGCCATCACGCCCGGCAGGCCGGGGTCGATCGTCGCCACGAGGCGGGCCTCGCCCCCGGGCAGCAGCGCGAGCGCGTGCACGAGCCCGGTGTCCTCGACCGCCACGAAGAAGAGCCCGTCGCCGTGGCCCGGGTAGAGAGCGGGGTCGTAGGCGGCACCTGTCGTGCTGACCAGCGCACCCACGAGATCCTCGTCCGACACCCACTCCACGGCCTCAAGCCCGACGTTCGCGGCCACGGCGGCCAGGCCCGGCACCACGTCGTTCAGTTCCCACTGCGCGGTCGCGACCACATCCGGCCCGGGAGTGGCCGGATCGACCTCGAGGATCGTGTTGCGGTTCACGCCCTTGGCGGCGTTGTCGCGCTCGGAGGCAAGGAAGACCCGCCCCGCCCCGTCGACCGTGATGCCCTCGGCATCGGGTCCTGCCTTCTCGGGCGAGCCTGCGTCCGCGATGAACCGCGCCCGCTTGCCGCGGTCCCAGCCGGGAGCGAACGACGTGGTGCCGTCGGCCGCGATCGCGAGCTTCCAGAATGTGCCGGTGCCGTTGTCGACGGCCCAGAGATACGCGCCGTCCGGAGTGTCCTGGACGTCCAAGCCGGAGCTGTCCTCGAGGAAGGTCGGTTCGGGATCCAGCACGCGGACCTCGGCGGAGCCGGGCCATGCCCCGACAGGGGGCGCACCCGGGCAGAGGTTCGCCGTGCCCTTCGTGGCCTCGGATGTGGTGGCGAAGGCACCCGTCGCATCGGGGCAGCGTCCCCAGGTCGTCGCGGCGTGCCCCGCTCCCCAGCTCGTCTCGTCGATGAGCGCTGCGCCGTCGAACAGGCGCACCCGGTCGCCGCTGCCCAGGCCGAAGCCGAGCTGATCGCGGTCGATCACCAGATAGCCGCCCGCGGCGATCGTGCTCCCTCCGGGCAGGGCATAGACGTGCGCGTCATCGTCGTCCTTCACGACGATCCCGCTCACGTCGAGCGTCGCGCCCGTCGGGTTGACGAGCTCGATCCAGTCGTCGGGCGCGCCGCCGTCCGACTCGACCTCGTTGATGCGCACGGGGTTGCCGCACGCGTTGGGCAGGCCCTTCGTGGAGGTTGCGACGTCGGTGAAGTCCCCGGTGGCCTCGGGACAGCGGGCGAGCACACCGTCCGCGTGGGCGGCGTAGACGTGCTCGTCGACCGTGAGCCCGGCCGCGTCCCGCAGCGTCACCGTGTCGCCGTTGCCCAGTCCGAAGACGAAGTCACGGCCGCCGTCGAAGACGAACCGTGCGCCCGCGGCGAGCACCGTCCCCACCGGCAGCGGTGTCGCCTCACCGGCGTGGCCGACGGGGTCGTTGTCCATGACGCTCCAGCCCGAGATGTCGACCGGCGTCTGCGCGTGGTTGATGACCTCGACCCAATCGGTCGCGTCACCGTTCGACTCGATCTCGTTGATGGCGACATCCGGCATGACGCAGGAGTTGCGCGCGCCTCGGGTCGGGTGCGCGAGCACGAAGTCGGCATCACCGCCGGCGCAGCGCGCGAGGGTCGCATCCGCCTCCGAGCCGTTCAGCGCCGCGTGGCCCTGCCAGGCTCCGGTGCGGTCGATGAGTGAGCCCGCTGGGTCGAACAGGCGGATCTCGTCGGTGCTGCCGATCCCGATCGCTGCGGCGAAGGCCGCGGCGACGCCGCCCACCACACCGACGGTGTCCGCATCCACCACGACGAACTGTCCGGCCGCGATCACCGTTCCGGGCGCGAAACGCCAGCTGTGATCATCGGAGTTGTCACGCAGCTCATACCCCGAGATGTCGAGGGCCGCCTCCCCGGGGTTGACGAGCTCCACCCAGTCGGCGGGCGAAGAGTCCACCTCGCTCAGGCGCACAGAGCCGGGGGTCACCGGGAGCTCGACGTCGTTGGCAGCGCCCTTCGTCGGCTGGGCCGTGACGCCCCACCCCGACGAGAGGACACCGTAGGTGGTGGGCGCGTGGCTCGTCCATGCACGTTCGTCGACGAGAGCGCCCGTCGCGTCGAACAGACGCACGGCGTCGTCCTTTCCGAGTCCGAAGTCGAACTGGCCGGCACCTCCCTTGAGCTCGTCGATGACGAGGAAGCCGCCGGGCGCGAGGCTCGTCCCCGCCGGGATCACCCAGACGTTCTCGTCCTTGTTGTCCTTCACGCTCCAGCCGTCGAGCTGGACGACCGTCGAGCCGGCGTTGAAGAACTCGATCCAGTCGCCCGGCGTTCCGCCGTCGGACTCGACCTCGTTGATGCGGATGCCGGCGTCAGCCGCGACGGCGGCGGACGGCGCGGCGATCAGAGCGGTCGCGGCAAGCGCGCAGACCGCGGCGACGGCGAGGGGCGGGGACAGGCGGGACATGGCTCTCCTGGGGCAGGGTGCGGGTCACCCCAGGTCATCGAGAGCGGATGGCGCCGGGGCGCACGGTCGGCGACGGGCCGGTGAACGCAGGGTGTCCACTTGCCCCTGGCGCCGCTCAGGCGACGCGCGTGCCCGGGGGCAGCGACCGCGCCGGCGTCCGCGTGCGGCGATAGCCGCCCCAGAACAGCAGACCCGCGACCACCACTTGCACGCCGAGACCGACGAACCAGCTGGGCGCGAGGCCCGCCGTCTGCTCCTGGGTGCTGGGATAGGGCTGCTCCGGGTTCTCGCATCCGTCGGTGCGCACCTCGGTCTCCGGCGCGATCTGCGCCAGTCGCACACCCGAGGCGATCTGGCCGAAGAGGTCCTGCGGATAGCCGTTGCGGTCGTACACCGTCGGGGTCGCGTCGGCGATCACGACGAAGGGGTTGGCGGCGAGGGCCCACCACACCCGGTCGAAGCGCGGCACCTCGGTCGTGTAGGTCTCCCACTCACTGCACGAGACGACCCCGCCGCTCGTGTCGTAGTCCATCCCCCACCGCGTCGAGTGGGTCACCTCGGTGCGGGTGGCGATACCGCCGAGACCGAACACGATGAGCGTGCCCACCACGAACGCGGCCATGACCAGGTAGGTCGACGCGACCGAGAACAGGGGGCGAGCCAGCAAGGCGCTCAGCCCCACGCCGATCGCGGCGAAGATGCCGATCTCCAGGATGAGCACCAGCAGCGAGACCATGAGCGAGACCGGTGCGACACCGCCGGCGACCGTCGCCGCGATCAGGAACGGGACGGCGACGGCCAGGAACGCGAGACCGGTGATCCACGCGGCGAGCAGCTTTCCGAACACGATCTCGGCGGTCGTTGCCCGCGTCACCTGGACGGACGCGAGGGTCGCCGATTCCCGGTCGCCGTTCACGGCGTTGCCCGCCACGGTCGGCGCGACCAGCAGCACCAGGAGCAGCACCATGTAGACGATGACCGAGTAGATCGCCCCTCCGGGTCCGTCGCTACCCGACCACATCCCGAAGGCCAGGAAGGAGAGCACCGTCACGCCCAGCAGGATGACGGCGAAGACACCGAGCAGCACGTACCAGGCCACCGAACGGACACGCTGGGTCAGCTCCAGGACGGTGATCGTCCACAGTCTCGACGCGTTCATGCGCCCTCCTCCTCGGATGCGGGGCGAGCACTCGCCGGATCGGAGAGATCCATGAAGGCCTGCTCGAGACGGCCGACGGCCGGGGCGAACTCGGTCACGGCGATGCCCGCATCCAGGATCGCCCGAAGCCCCTGGGCGGCGTCCTCCTCGCCGGCGAAGCCGAGGACGAACGCCTCCCGATCCCGGCCGACGTCCTGCGGGCGGCGACCGAGTGCCGCGGCGAATGCGACGGGCGTCGGCGGCTCACCCCAGACGCGCAGGCGCCAGGGGCGCACCGCCGCCGACGCGCTCGGTGCGGCGACGGACGTGCCGTCGCGGAGGAAGACGGCGTCGTCGACCAGTTCCTCGAGTTCGGCGAGCACATGGCTGGAGACGAGGACGGTGCGCCCTGCCGCGGCGAAACCGCGCAGCAGTCGGCGCAGGTCGATGCGCGCCTGGGGATCGAGGCCGGATGCCGGCTCGTCCAGGAGCAGCACCTGCGGGTCGTGCACGAGGGCGCGAGCCAGCCCCAGCCGCTGTTTCTGTCCGCGCGAGAGCACCCGCGCCGGCGAGCCCGCGAGCGGCCCGAGTCCGACATGGTCCAGGAGCGCGTCGGCGCGCGCGGCCGCATCCGTCTTCGCCATCCCGTAAAGCCGCCCGGTCATGACGAGCGTCTCCCGCGCCGTCAGTGCGCCCCACGCCCCGAGGGCGTCCGGCATCCAGCCGAGGACGCTGCGCGCCGCGGCAGGATCCTCGATGGGATCGATGCCATGGATGCTGATCGTGCCGGAATCGGGGCGCAGCAGCGATGCGAGCATGAGCAGCAGCGTGGTCTTGCCGGCGCCGTTGGGCCCGACGAGCCCGGTCACGCGCCCCGGCTCAGCGACGAACGTCGCACCTCTCACCGCCTGCACCGCGCCGAAGGAACGGGTGACGTCGCTCGCGACGATGCCGGTCGAGGTCATGCTCCGACACTAGGGGGCGGGCTGTGCCGCCCGCACGCGTGTCAGCGAAAGAAGGCGACTCCGAGATCGGCGTGATCGACGAAGACCCCGTCCAGCCCCGCCTGGCGCAGCAAGTCCCACTCGCCCTCGTAGTCGCCGAAACGCGCCGGTTCGCTGCCGAGGCGGAACTGCCGCGACAAGAATCGGTTCTCGGGTCGGGCGGTCCACGTGAAGACCAGGAGGCCGCGCTGCTGCGCCTCGGCGACCACCGGCGCAGGTCGCGTGATGCGACCCAGGGCGTTGGGCACGAGAATCAGCTTCTTGTCGAGGCTGATGCCGTCGAACCTGCCGACGAGCGCGTCGAGTCCTCGCGGCGAGACGATGTCGCGGTAGGTCGGCGCGTCCGCGCCGAGGGAGACGAGCAGGTCGACGGGCGAGCCCTCGGCCTCGATGAGATGGATGTAGGTGCCGGGCACACCTCGTTCGCGCAGCGTCGTGAGCACCGTCGGCTCGAAGGACTCGAAGGTCAGGGGTGAGCCCGCATCCAGCCACCCCGCCTGCTTCAGGTCGGCTTCCAGCAGCGGAACGAGATCGAGTCCGATCGCCTGGAAGTAGGCGGCGTGCTTGATCTCGAGCACGAGACCGATCGGGCGGGATGCGGCGCCGATGATCTCGAGCAGATCGACCAGCCGCAGGATGGGTTCCGTATCGTCGTGCGTCGCGCTCTGGGTTCGGATGCGGGGCAGTCGCTCCCGGCAGCGCAGGGTGGACAGCTCGTCCCACGTGAAGTCCTCGGTGAACCAACCGGTCATCGAGTGGCCCGCGAACTGCTTCGTGCGCTTCAGGTGGGCGAACTCGGCTCGATCGGCGACGTCGGTGGTGTCGGAGATCTCGTTCTCGTGGCGGATCACCAGCACACCGTCCCGCGTCGCGACCACGTCCGGCTCGAGCGCGTCGACCCCCTGGGCGATGGCGAGTTCATAGGACGAACGGGTGTGTTCGGGCAGGTAGCCGGGTGCACCGCGGTGACCGATCACGAGAGGAGGCATCGCGCCCAGGCTAACCGCATCCGCTCGCCTCGTCTGCCGACACCGGCGCGCTCGGCTCAAAGTTCACTCACAGCGATACCCTCCCCACCCGCGGAAACACTGGGATATCGTGGGTCGTGCGGCACCGTGCCGCCACCTGACACTGGAGTGTGACCCTGCCGATGGCTTCGTCCAACCCCGCGTTCAACAACCCTGCATTCCAGGATCCGCGAGCCGTGAAGAGCTACCCCGGTGGCTCCAACGCGGCGGGGATCGGTCTGACCCCGCCCCCCGCGTCGACGGTGACGCCCGGTCAGCAGGCCGGCCTCGAGGGTGCGTTCGCCGCCCCGCCGGCAGGCGCCGCCGACACCGGCCGCATGACGGTCGAGGACACCGTCCACAAGACGGCGGCCCTGTTCGCCGTGCTCCTGATCGGCGCCGTCGCCGGCTGGTTCGTGACCCTGGGCGGCACGCTGCTGCCGCGTGAGGCCACGACCCTCGTCGTCGCACCGATGATCCTCGGCGCGCTCGTCGGTTTCGTGCTCTCGCTCGTGATCATCTTCACGTCGCGCAAGAAGGTGCGCCCCGCGCTCATCTTCGCGTACGCCGCGTTCGAGGGCATCTTCGTCGGCAGCATCTCGGCGTTCTTCGAGGTGCAGTGGGCCGGCATCGTCATCCAGGCGACGCTCGCGACCGTCGCCGTCGTCGGCGTGACCCTGGCCCTCTTCGCGAGCGGCAAGATCCGCGCCTCCAAGCGCGCCACGAAGATCTTCCTCATCGCGATGGTCGGCTACCTGGTGTTCAGCCTGCTGAACGTCGTGCTGATGCTCTTCGGCGTCTTCCCCGCCGGCCAGATGTTCGGCCTGCGCAGCCAGGAGGTCTTCGGCGTCCCGCTCGGCCTGATCCTGGGTGTGTTCGTCGTGATCCTCGCCGCCTACTCGCTGGTGCTCGACTTCGACTCGATCCAGCAGGGCGTGCGCAACGGCGCTCCCCGCCAGTTCGCCTGGATGGGCGGCTTCGGCATCATGGTGACCGTCGTCTGGCTCTACCTCGAGATCCTGCGGATGATCGCGATCCTCCGAGGCAACAACTAGCGCTGCAGCGTATGGAAGGGCCGCCCCTCGGGGCGGCCCTTCGTCGTTGCGGACGGACTCGCCCGCTCTGCCCGCGCCCGCCCGGCCCCCGCCCGCCCGCCCGGGACTGGCCCGGCCTGGCCTGGCCCGGCCCGGCCCGGGAGCCTTCCCCTGTCACAGATCGCGTCTCCCGCATCGATCTAAGACAGGGGAACGGGGGATGACCCGGCTCGCCTGTCACAGATCG
>JASCPH010000060.1 GCA_029959545.1 Microbacteriaceae bacterium PS02066
GACCCCGGCTCGGCCCCCACGCACGACGGCGCGCCCGCGTCCGCCGCACCCGTGACGCCCGCCGGCGGGGCACCCGCGTCGGTCGCCCCCGCGGCGAGTGTTCAAGAGACGCGATCTGCGCCGAATGCGGGCGCGGAGCCGCATCCGGAGTCCCTCGAACAAGAGCCCACGGGCGGCGAACGGATGCGGGAGCCGCTGCCGTTCACGCCGACCGTCTTTCCCGGACGTGCCGCATTCGAGCGCCCCGCGCCTCGGCCCGAGCCTCGCCGCTACGGGCCGTTCACCGCACTGCAGTGGGTGGGCGCCTCCATCGTGGCCGGCGCAGGGGCGTTGTTCGCCCTCGCGATGATCGTGTTCGCGACGCGGTGGTTCGTCTCGCTCGACCCGCTCCGCGACTTCCTCGCGACCTACCCGGGCGAGTACCACCTCCCCGAGAACGCCCCGGTGGGTCTACCGGCATGGTTGGGGTGGCAGCACTTCCTCAACGCGTTCTTCATGCTGCTGATCATCCGGTCGGGCCTGCAGGTGCGGCGCGAGAAGCGGCCGGCGGCGTTCTGGACGCCGCGATGGAACAGCAAGCGCAAGACCAGCCTGACGATCTGGTTCCACCAGTCGCTCGACCTCTTGTGGCTCGTGAACGGGCTCGTGTTCCTCGTGCTCCTGTTCGTGACGGGGCAGTGGATGCGGATCGTGCCGACCAGTTGGGAGGTGCTGCCCAACGCGCTGTCCGCGATGCTGCAGTACGCGTCGCTGGACTGGCCGACCGAGAACGGCTGGGTGAACTACAACAGCCTGCAGCAGCTCGCCTACTTCACCACGGTGTTCGTCGCCGCGCCGCTCGCGATCCTCACGGGGGTGCGGATGAGCGGGCTGTGGCCGCGCAAGGCGGAGACTCTGAACCGGGCCTATCCGATCGAGTGGGCGCGCAAGGTGCACTTCCCCGTGATGCTCTTCTTCGTCGCGTTCATCATGGTGCACGTCGCCCTCGTCTTCGCGACCGGTGCGCTGCGCAACCTCAACCACATGTACGCCGCGCAGGGGTCGACGGATCCCACAGCCTACGCGGACAACTGGGTCGGGTTCTGGATCTTCGCCGCATCCGTGCTCGTGATGGCCGGCGGGTGGATCGCCGCGCGCCCCCTCGTGCTCGCGCCCATCGCGCGACTCTTCGGCACCGTCAGCGCCCGCTGATCCCGCATCCGGTCGCCGCGCCCCATCCCTCGTTCAAACGGCCGCGAGACTGCATCTTTGCCACGAGATCCCGGTGTTTACCCGTGATCTCGTGCGGGAAATGCAGTCTCGCGGAAAGTTGGTGCCGGATACGGCGACCCCGGCCCGGTGCGGGCCGCGGGTCAGCGGGTGAAGCGGACCTCGGTCAGCGTCTCGCCGAGGAAGGGCTCGGTGTGCGTCGCGCCGTCGAGGGCGAAACCGTTGCGCGTGTAGAAGCGGTGGGCGCGGGGGTTGTCCTCGGCGACCCACAGGTACAGCCCTTCGCCCTCCTCGACCGCGGCGTCGAAGAGCTTCTGGCCGATGCCGGTGCCGTGCCACGCGTCCAGCAGGTAGATGAAGTACAGCTCGCGCTCGCGCGGGGCGTCCTCATCGCGCGCGGGACCGGAGCCTACGAAGCCCACGATCTCGCCTTCCACGAGCGCGGCTGACATGCGGTAGTCGGGGCCCTGCTCGGCCCAGTGGGTCCAGAGCTCGGCGAGCCTGCGGGGCGAGACGCGCTCCAGTGCGGCCTTGCTGATCAGGTGGTCGTAGGTCTCGTGCCAGCACGTGGCGTGCACGCGACCAAGGGCTTCGGCGTCCACATCGCGTACCGGGCGGACGATCACATCGGTGGTGAGGTCGGCTTCCATGGCCAGACTCTACGCGGGCGGCACGACCGGCGGAAATCGGCTGCGCCGGGTCATTGCGGGCCACCAGCGACGAGCCGGATGCGGCCGCCGCCGCTGTCGGATTCGTACAACCGACTGCCGCATCCTCCGGCCTTCTCCTACGATCTGTCGTCGTGAACGTGATCTGGCGCACCCTGCTTCTGCTCGCCTCCTCCCGCCGCCGTTACCGTCGCGAAGGTGCGATGGACTCGCTCGGCGTCGGCCGCATCCGGCTGACGACGCTTCCCACCGACCTCGACGTCGTGGGACACATGAACAACGGTCGGTACCTGTCGCTGTTCGACCTCGGGCGCTTCGACCTGCTCATGCGCACCGGCCTCTGGGACCTCATGCGCGAGCGCGGGTGGTACCCGGTCGTCGCCAACGCGACCATCAGCTACCGCAAGTCGCTGCATCTGTGGCAGCGCTTCGACGTCGAGTCGCGCGTCATCGCCGCCGACGACCGTGCCGTGTACCTCGAGCACCGGGCGGTCGTCGACGGCGAGATCTACGCGCAGCTCATCGCGCGCGGACGTTTCGTGCGCCGCTCGGGCGGCACCGTCGGGCTCGCGGAGCTGTTCGAGGCGCTCGGCCAGGACCCCGCAACCGTGCCCGCTCCCGAGGAGTGGATGCTGCGCTGGGCGGAGGATGTGGCCCTGCCGTCCACGCGTCGCCCCGCCCCCAGCATCTGGCGCTGACCCGGCGCCGCCGGCGGGCTCGTGTCACGCCCGTGGCGCCGCCGGGCCCCGACGTAGGCTGGGGCGCATGTCCTCCAGCACCGAGGCGGGGGCGCCACGAGCGCCGCGTCCCGCATCCCTCGCCGACGACGCGGTCACCCTCGCGCGCCGTTGGGTCACCGAAGCCGCAGACGCTCACGCCGACCCCGCCGCGGAACGCCTCGCGGGGGTGCTGCGCGACCCCAACGGACTGCCTTTCACGATCGGGTTCGTCGACGGTGTCATGCGCCCCGAGAGCCTGTCGGCCGCGGCGGCGAACCTCAGCCGCATCGCCCCGCTCGTGCCCGACTTCCTGCCCTGGTACCTGCGTTCCGCCGTGCGGGTCGGTGGCGCGGTCGCCCCCGCGGTGCCGACGCCGGTGGTGCCGATCGCCCGCCGTGCCCTCCGCGACATGGTCGGCCACCTCATCGTCGATGCGCGCCCCGAGAAGCTCGGTGCGGCGATCGCCACGTTGCGCGGGGGCGGCGCGAAACTGAACCTCAACCTGCTGGGCGAGGCCGTGCTCGGCGAGAACGAGGCGCGGCGCCGCCTCGACGGCATCCACGAGCTCATCCGCCGACCCGACGTCGACTACGTCTCGGTCAAGGTCTCGGCCATCGCCGGGCACATCTCGCTCTGGGCCTTCGACGAGGTCGTGGAGCGCGTCGTCGAGCGTCTGCTGCCCCTCTATCTGAGCGCAGCCGCCGACGGCACGTTCATCAACCTCGACATGGAGGAGTACCGCGACCTCGACCTCACGATCGCGGTGTTCACGCGCATCCTCGAGGACGAGCGGCTCTCGCATCTCGAGGCGGGCATCGTGCTGCAGGCGTACCTGCCCGATGCGCTTCCGGCTCTGCAGGAGCTGACCGCGTGGGCCCGGCAGCGCGTCGCGGGCGGCGGCTCCGGCATCAAGGTGCGTCTGGTGAAAGGCGCGAACCTCGCGATGGAGCGGGTCGATGCCGTCATGCACGGGTGGCCGCAGGCCCCGTACGACACGAAGCTCGACACCGACGCCAACTATCTGCGGTGCCTCGACTGGGCGCTCGATGCCGATCACGCCGCCGCGGTGCGCGTGGGTGTCGCCGGACACAACCTCTTCGACGTCGCCTACGCGTGGCTGCTCGCCGGAGAGCGCGGCGTGCGCGAGCGCATCGAGTTCGAGATGCTCCTGGGCATGGCCGCGGGTCAAGTCGCCGCGGTCTCGCGCGAGGTGGGCGCCGTGCTCCTGTACGTGCCGGTCGTGCGTCCCGACGAGTTCGACGTGGCGATCAGCTACCTCGTGCGCCGACTCGAGGAGAACGCCTCGAGCGAGAACTTCCTCTCCGCCGCGTTCGATCTCGACACCGATCCGGAGCTGTTCGCGCGGGAGCGCGACCGCTTCCTCGCCTCGATCGAGCGGTCGACGGATGCGGCGCTGCGCACCGGCCCCCGCCGTGGGCAGAACCGCTTGCAGAGCGCGCCGGATGCGGCCGGGCCCGCCATCCTGCGAGACCCCGCACCCACGCAGGAGGTCACCGGCCTCACCCAGGCCGTGCTCGGCATCGCCGCCGACCGCACCGAACCCGACGCGCACTCCGTCCTGTTCGGCGGCGCCGAGTTCGTCGAGACGGCAGTCTTCTCCCCGCGCGAATCGAACGCCAGCGTGCACGGCGCGCCCGGTTTCCGCCCCGCGGCCGACACCGATCCGGCGCTCCCGGCCAACCGTGAGTGGGCGCAGCACATCATCGAGCGGATCGAGACCTCGACCGCCGGTGATGCGACCATCGGCGGCGCCCGCGTCGGTGACACCGACACGCTCGAGCGCACGATCGCGCGGGTGCGTGACGCGGCCGCCGGCTGGGGCGCGCTGCCTGCGGCCGACCGTGCCGTGGTGCTGCAGGCGGCGGCGCGCTCGCTCGAGGCGCGCCGCGACCTGCTCATCGAAGTCGCCGCATCCGAGACCGGCAAGGTTCTCGCCGAGGCCGACGTCGAGGTGAGCGAGGCGGTGGACTTCGCCAACTACTACGCGGCGACCGCGCGCGAGCTGGACCGGGTCGCCGGCGCCGTCTTCGTCCCCGCGCGGCTGACAGTCGTCGCGCCGCCGTGGAACTTCCCGCTCGCGATCCCCGCGGGAGGTGTGCTCGCGGCCCTCGCGGCCGGATCCGGAGTGGTGTTCAAGCCCGCCCCGCAGGCGCGCCGCTCGGCGGCCGTCGTCGCCGAAGCACTGTGGGATGCGGGCGTCCCCCGCGATCTGCTCGCTCTCGTCGACATCGACGAGGGGGCGCTGGGGGAGCAGCTCATCTCGCACCCCGCGGTGGACCGTGTGATCCTCACCGGGTCGTGGGAGACCGCGCAGTTGTTCCGCTCCTGGCGGCCCGACCTTCCGCTGCTGGCCGAGACGAGCGGCAAGAACGCCATCATCGTCATGCCGTCGGCTGATCTCGACCTCGCCGCATCCGATCTCGTCAAGAGCGCGTTCGGGCACGCCGGACAGAAGTGCTCCGCCGCATCGCTCGCGATCCTCGTCGGGTCGGTGGGACGCTCGGGCCGCTTCGCGCGCCAGCTCGTCGATGCCACGCGTTCCCTTGTGGTCGCATCGCCCGCCGACGCCGCGGCCGAGGTCGGCCCGGTGATCGAGCCGCCCCGGGGCAAGCTAGCGTGGGCTCTGACCACGCTCGACGACGGCGAGAAGTGGCTGGTGGAGCCCGAGCAGATCGACGGGGCGCCGGAGCTGGCGGGGCGACTGTGGCGTCCCGGCATCCGCACCGGCGTGGCGCCGGGGTCGCGCTTCCACCTCGAGGAGTTCTTCGGGCCGGTGCTGGGCATCATGCACGCGTCGTCGTTGGCCGAGGCCATCGAACTGCAGAACGCGGTCGCCTACGGCCTGACCGCGGGCCTGCACACGCAGAACCCCGATGACCTCGCGCTGTGGCTCGACCGCGTCGAAGCGGGCAACCTGTATGTCAATCGAGGCATCACGGGCGCGATCGTGCAGCGCCAGCCGTTCGGCGGATGGAAGCGCTCATCGGTGGGCGCGGGCACGAAGGCCGGCGGCCCGAACTACCTCATCGGCCTCGGCAGCTGGCGACCCACCGCCGCCGCCGGCTCGACCACGCTGCACCTGCGCGGGCTCGACTCGCGCATCACCGCGATCATCGAAGCCGCCCAGCCGTCGCTGGACTACGAACGGTTCGAATGGCTGCGCCGCGCCGCGCTGTCGGATGCCGTGGAGTGGGATCGGGAGTTCGGCCGCATCAAGGATGTGACCGGGCTCGGCGTCGAGCGGAACCTGTTCCGGTACCGGTCGGTTGACGTGGCCCTGCGGGCGACCGCGGGTGCGGAGGCGCAGGAGGTGTTGCGCGTCGCGCTCGCCGCCGTGCGCGCGGGCTCTGCCGCATCCCTCAGCACGGCGACGGGGCTTCCGCCCGCGGTGCGCCGCGCCCTGAGTGAGGCGGGTCTCACTGTGCATGTGGAGACGGACGCGCAGTGGATCGAGCGCCTCACCCGCGCCGAGGCGGATGAGGCCGGTGTCAGCGTGAAGCCGCGCGTCGCGCGGGCACGCCTGGTGGGCCCCGCATCCGAGACCGAGATCCTGCACGGCACCCTCGCCGAGGCGATCACGGGAGACCCGGATCTCGCCGTCTACGCGAACCCGGTCACCACGGCCGGGCGCCTCGAGCTGCTGCCGTTCCTGCAGGAGCAGGCCATCGCGATCACGGCGCACCGCTTCGGCAACCCCGACGCGTGGAGCGAAGCCGTCATCTGAGGCCCCGGCGCGGTCTGACCCGCTTCCGTGTCCCACTTGCCGCAGAGATCAGGTCCGATTCCTGCGGCAAGTGGGACACGCGTTGCGGCAAGTGGGACATGCCGCGCGGGACCGACGGAACTTAGTCGCGCAGGTCGCGCCGGGTGAGCGGTCGGTCCGCGGTCGGCACGGGCCCGGTGTCGGGCGCGACCAGCGCACCCGCATCCGCCGCGGCGGCCTGCGCGAGCAACGCCGGGTCGTCGGACTCGGATGCGGCGGCCGCCTCATCCGCCGCCTCCTGCAGCGCGGACTTCGCCCGGAGCGGCGGGGTGCGGAAGAACAGCGTCAGCACGAATGCGAGCAGCACCACACCCAGCGCCACGCGGTAGACCACCGTCGCCGAGTCGTTGAACCCGACGAGGATCGGCGCGGTCAGGCGCGGGTCTGCGCCGTTGAGGAACGATGTGTCGTTCATGACCGAGCCGTCGAAGCTCTGGTCGTCGTTCTTCGTGGCGAGGGCCTCCTGCACCTGCGGCACGGCCTGAGCGACGAACGCCTCACGGGCGGCATCGTTCGACAGGTCGACGGATGCGGCACTCGCCGCCTGCTGCAGGTTCGCGACGATCGGGTCGTAGATCGTCTTCATGATCGCCGCGTTCTCGGGGGCCTGGGCGACGGCGGGATCGAGCGCGGCCTCCAGCGCGTTCGTCACGGTCCCCTCGTCGGCGAACGAGTTCTGGATGTTGGAGGGCACCAGCGTGAACAGGAGCGAGAGGAGCACGGCGGTGCCGAGGGTTCCACCGATCTGACGGAAGAAGGTCGACGCGCTCGTGGCCACACCCATGTCGCGCAGGCCGACGGAGTTCTGGCTGGCGATCGTCAGCGTCTGCATGAGCTGACCGAGACCGAGGCCGAGCAGCAGCATGGCGCCGGCGAGGAACCAGTACGAGCTGTCGACGCGGAGGAACGTGAGCAGCACGTAGCCGCCCGAGAGGAACAGCGTGCCGAGGATCGGGAACATGCGGTACCTGCCGGTGCGTGCGATGATCTGACCGCTCGCGATCGAGGCGATCATGAGCCCGAGGATCATCGGCAGCATCTGAAAGCCGCTCTCGGTGGGAGTCGCGCCCAACACGAGCTGCAGATACAGCGGCAGCGTCAGCATCGCACCGAACATGCCGAAGCCCACGAGTACACCGATGACGGTCGCCATCGAGAACGTCGACGAGTGGAACAGCGTCAGCGGGATGAGCGCATCCGTCTTCATGGCGCGCTCGACGAAAACGAACGCGACCGCGCCCAGGGCGCCCACAACGTAGCAGGCGATGGCGATGGGAGAGTCCCATCCCCATTCGCGGCCCTGTTCGGCCACCAGCAGCAGCGGCACGAGGGCGACCACGACGAGCGCCGCGCCCCACCAGTCGATGCGGACCGACTCGCGCGGGTGGTGCGGGATGTGCAGGAAGCGCACGACGATGAACAGGGCGATGATGCCGATCGGCACGTTGATGAGGAAGACCCAGCGCCATCCCGCGATCCACAGGATCTGGTTGGCGCCGGAGAAGAGCCCGCCGACGAGGGGGCCGATGACGCTCGAGATGCCGAAGACGGCGAGGAAGTAGCCCTGGTACTTGGCGCGCTCACGCGGCGCCAGGATGTCTCCCATGATCGCGAGCGGCATCGACATGAGCCCGCCCGCGCCGAGACCCTGCACGGCGCGGAAGGCGGCGAGCTGCACCATGTCGGTCGAGAAGCTCGCGAGCACGGAGCCGACGATGAACACGATGATGGCGAAGAGGAACAGGGGGCGGCGACCGAAGATGTCGGAGAGCTTGCCGTAGATGGGCGTGGCGATCGTCGAGACGATCAGGTAGGCCGTCGTCACCCACGCCTGCAGGCTCAGCCCGTGCAGGTCGTCGCCGATCGTGCGGATCGCTGTGCCGACGATCGTCTGGTCGAGGGCGGAGAGGAACATGCCGGCCATGAGGCCGAAGATCACCAGCAGGATGGCGCGGTGCGTCATCACGGGCTGGTCGGTGCGCGCAGTCTCGGACATGGAGCCTCCGGTGGGATGAGGCGGAAAAAGTTGACTATCCGCAACTATCGGACGTCTGATCATAGACCCGCTCTGTGATCACCGGACTCCACGGGGCTATCGATGCGGAAGGGATGCGGCCGGAACGATCGTCCGTCGCATCCCTTCGTCCTCTCGCGCGTCAGGCGTCGATGCCCACCGAGTAGGACAACCGCTCGATCTCGTCCGCGCTCAGCTGCAGATCGGCCACCTTCGCGCTGTCGGTGATGGATGCGGCGCGCCGCGCGCCGGGGATCGGGATGACGGTGGCAGCGAGCGCGAGCTCCCACGCGAGCACGACCTGCTGCGGGCTGACGCCGTGTGTCTCGCCGACCTCGGCGAACACGCCGAAGCGCTCGCCGACCGAGCGTCCGCCGCCGCCGGTGCCGCCGAGCGGGCTCCAGGGGAGGAACGCGAGTCCCGCATCCGCGCAGTAGGTCAGCTCCTTGTAGCTGCCGGGGTGGCGCGGCGAGAACTCGTTCTGCACGCTGACGAGCGCGTCGCCGAGCACCTCCTGGGCGATCTGGATCTCCTCGATGCTCGCGTTCGAGATGCCCAGGGCCCGCACCTTGCCCTCGTCGTGCAGCGTCTTGAGGTTCTGCATGATCTCGCCGTAGACGATCCACCGGTCGGGGCGGTGGTACTGGTACAGGTCGATGACATCGGTGCCGAGGCGGCGCAGCGACGACTCGACGGCGCCGCGCAGGTAGGGGAGCGAGCCGTCGCGGCCGAAGTCCTTCTGCTCGGTGCGGGTGATGCCGCCCTTCGTCGTCACCACGATCGAGGACCTGTCGCCGCCCCACGAGGCGAGAGCCTCGGCGACGAGCTCCTCGTTGTGCCCCATCGCGTCCCAGCTCGGGGCGTAGATGTCGGCCGTGTCGATGAGCGTCACGCCCGCATCCAGGGCGGCGTGCACGGTCGCGATCGCGCTCTGCCGGTCGGGGAGTTCGTTGTCGTTGTTCATCGAGAGAGGCATGGCTCCGAGGCCGATGGCCGAGACGGAGAACGGTCCGAGGGTGCGCTGCTTCATGGGTCTCCTTCGACAGGGGGCGTGTTCTCCAGACTGGCACGACCGCATCCGGGGACGCGCTTCCGGTCGTGATCCGGATCATCGTGCGAGAATGTCATCCGGCGTGCCCGTGTCGCCGGCTCTCTGACAGCTCCGCCGGGCCCGAGGACAGCGTCCGCCGTGTGTCGAAGGAGCTGAATGTCCACCGCATCTGTGCCGTCATCCCGTATCGCCCAGCGTCGCAGCTACCTGATGTGCCGTCCCGAGCACTTCACGGTCAGCTACTCCATCAATCCGTGGATGCGGCCTGCCGACCCGACCGACACGGCCAAGGCCGTCGCGCAGTGGCAGACGCTGTACGACGCCTACGTCGCGCTCGGCCACGAGGTGCGCCTCATCGACGGCGTGCCCGGGCTTCCCGACATGGTCTACACCGCCAACGGCGGCTTCGTCATCGACGGTGTCGCGTACGGCCCGAAGTTCCGTTTCGCCGAGCGCGCGGGCGAGGCGGAGCCGTTCATGGACTGGTTCGCCGCCAACGGGTTCCGCGTCGCCCGCCCCGAGGAGGTCAACGAGGGCGAGGGCGACTTCCTGCTGGTCGGGAACACGATCCTCGCCGGCACCGGCTTCCGTTCCACCGGCGACAGCCACCGCGAGGTCGGGGAGGTGTTCGACCGCGAGGTCGTCTCGCTCACGCTCGTGGACCCGCGCTTCTACCACCTCGACACCGCGATCGCCGTGCTGGACCCTGTCGAAGGCCCCGGCGGCGTCGAGAAGGCGAACATCGCCTACCTTCCCGGCGCGTTCGACGAGGAGAGCCAGAAGATCCTCGCCGAGCGCTACCCCGACGCCATCCGCGTCTCGGATGCCGACGGCGACGTCTTCGGGCTCAACTCCGCCAGTGACGGCTACAACGTGTTCATCTCGCCCCGCGCCAAGGGATTCGAGGCGCAGCTGCGTGAGCGCGGCTACAACCCCGTGCTGATCGATCTGTCCGAGCTGCTGCTCGGCGGCGGCGGCATCAAGTGCTGCACGCTCGAACTGCGCCGGTGACGTCGATGAAGGAGACCGACATGTCCGTGCTCGACACCACCACGAGCGACATCATCACGGCCGAGGAGGAGCACCTCGCCCACAACTACCACCCGTTGCCGGTCGTCATCTCCCGCGCCGAGGGGTCGTGGGTCACCGACGTGGAGGGCAAGCGCTACCTCGACCTGCTGTCGGCATACTCCGCCCTCAACTTCGGGCACCTGCATCCGGCGATCGTGGCGGTCGCGCAGGAGCAGCTCACGCGCCTCACCCTCACCAGCCGGGCGTACCACAACGACCAGTTGGGCGTCTTCGCGTCGGCGCTCGCGGAGCTCTGCGGCAAGGACCTCGTGCTCCCCATGAATACGGGCGCCGAGGCCGTCGAGACGGCCATCAAGGTCGCCCGCGCGTGGGCGTACCGCGTCAAGGGCGTGCCGGCCGGCGCGGCCGAGATCGTCGTGGCGGGCGGCAACTTCCACGGTCGCACGACGACCATCGTCGGCTTCAGCGACGACTCCGAGGCGCGCGGAGACTTCGGACCGTTCACGCCCGGCTTCGTCACCGTGCCCTTCGGCGATGCGGACGCGCTCGCGGCGGCCATCACCGACCACACCGCGGCCGTGCTGATCGAGCCGATCCAGGGCGAGGCCGGTGTCATCGTGCCTCCCGCGGGGTACCTCGCCGCCGTGCGCGAGATCTGCACCCGCCGCGGCGTGCTGTTCATCGCCGACGAGATCCAGTCGGGCCTCGGCCGCACGGGATACACGTTCGCGTGCGAGCGCGAGGGCGTGGTGCCCGACATGTACGTGCTCGGCAAGGCGCTCGGCGGTGGCATCCTTCCCGTGTCCGCCGTCGCGGCCGACGCGGCGGTGCTGGGCGTCATCCGTCCCGGCGAGCACGGCTCGACGTTCGGCGGCAATCCGTTGGCCGCGGCCGTCGGTCACCGCGTGGTCGAGATGCTCGCCACGGGCGAGTTCCAGCAGCGCGCGAAGGCCCTCGGCGAGCACCTCGAGGCACGTCTGAACGACCTCGTCGGTCACGGCGTGACGGCGGTGCGTGTGGCGGGACTCTGGGCGGGCGTGGACATCGACCCCGCGCAGGGCACCGCGCGCGAGGTCGCCGAGCGGCTGCTCGGGCGCGGCGTGCTCGTGAAGGACACCCACGGTCAGACCATCCGTATCGCGCCGCCGCTCGTCGTGCGCGCGACGGAGTTGGACTGGGCGATCGAGCAGCTGAAGCTCGTCCTCACCGCCTGACGCGCACGCCGTAGAGGCCCAGCGTGCCCCTGCGCCGCGGTGCGAGCCCCGCGGCGCGCTGCGCATGCCTATGTGTCTCACTTGTGCACGTTGGTGGGGCGTTCTGCGTGCACAAGTGGGACACGGATGTGCGCGGGGTGGTGCCGGGGCGGTGCGTGTCTCACTTGTGCAGGGTTCGGGGGTGCTGGGCGTGCACAAGTGGGACATGGATGTGCGCGGGGCGGCGCCGGGGCGGTGCGTGTCTCACTTGTGCACGTGTGCGAAGCGCGTCGCGTGCACGTTTGAGACACGGATGCGGGCACCGAGCGGATGCGGGCACCGAGCGGACACACGCGCACGAGCGGACACGTGCGCCGGTACCCGAATCCGCGCCGCGAACGGCGGAGAAACATCCTGGCAATACGCGCGCGATTAGGCTCATCGCATGGGCGACTTGTTCGACGGCTACGGCTCCACTCTCGCGCCGCGCAAGACCCCGCAGGGGCTGCCCGCATTCGACGAGATGTTCGGTCATCCCGCGCACCCCGGAGCCGCGGCGGAGTCGCGCAGCGCCTATCGGGAGCTCTACCAGGCGCTGGCGCGCATGACGCAGGAGGAGCTGCGCGGACGCACCGAGTCACTCGCCTCCAGCTACCTCGCGCAGGGCGTGACCTTCGACTTCGCGGGCGAGGAGCGGCCGTTCCCACTGGATGCGGTGCCGCGCATCATCGACTACGCGGAGTGGAGCGAGATCGAGGCAGGCGTCAAGCAGCGCGTCCGCGCCCTCGAGGCCTTCCTCGACGACGCCTACGGCCGCCAGAACTGCGTGCGCGACGGCGTGATCCCCGCACGGCTCATCGCGTCGAGCCAGTACTTCTATCGCCAGGCCGCCGGCATCCACTCGGCGAACGGCGTCCGCATCCAGGTGTCGGGCATCGATCTCATCCGCGACGAGCACGGCAAGATGCGCGTGCTGGAGGACAACGTCCGGGTGCCCTCGGGCGTCAGCTACGTCATCTCCAACCGGCGGGTCATGGCGCAGACCCTTCCCGAGCTGTTCCTCTCGATGCGGGTGCGCCCCGTGGGCGACTACCCCAACAAACTGCTCGCGGCCCTGCGCGCATCCGCGCCGCCCGGAATCGACGACCCCAACGTCGTCGTGCTGACGCCCGGCGTCTACAACTCGGCGTACTTCGAGCACACGCTGCTCGCGCGACTCATGGGCGTGGAGCTCGTCGAGGGACGCGACCTGCTGTGCATGGGCGGGCGCGTCTTCATGCGCACCACCCGCGGGCCCAAGCGCGTCGACGTCATCTACCGTCGTGTCGACGACGACTTCCTCGACCCGCTCCAGTTCCGCGCCGACTCGATGCTGGGCGCGCCCGGGCTCATGCTCGCCGCGCGCATGGGCAACGTCACGATCGCGAACGCGGTGGGCAACGGCGTCGCCGACGACAAGCTGCTCTACACGTACACGCCCGACCTCATCCGCTACTACCTGTCGGAGGAGCCCATCCTGCCGATCGTCGACACCTGGCGGCTGGAGGATCCGGCGGCGCTCGAAGAGGTGCTCGACCGGCTCGACGAGCTCGTCGTGAAGCCCGTCGACGGCTCCGGCGGCAAGGGACTCGTCGTCGGCCCCGACGCATCCCGCGCCGAGCTCGACACGCTCCGCAAGACGCTGCTGGCCGACCCGCGCGGGTGGATCGCGCAGCCCGTCGTCATGCTCTCCACCATCCCCACGCTCGTCGAAGACGGGATGCGGCCGCGTCACGCGGACCTGCGACCGTTCGCCGTGAACGACGGCGACGACATCTGGGTACTGCCCGGCGGGCTCACCCGGGTGGCGCTTCCGGAGGGTCAGCTCGTCGTCAACTCGAGCCAGGGCGGCGGCTCCAAGGACACGTGGGTGGTCGGCGGCGCAGCGCCCGGCCACGTCGAGTACGGGCAGGGCCAGGGCCTGGCGGGGCTCGTGGCCGACCAGGCCTCGACGATCACGCAGGCCATCCCGATCATCACGGATGCGGCACTCGAGGTCACCCCCGACGAGGTCGATCACTCGCCGCATGACCGCCCGCGCTCCCACGTCGAGCAGCAGGAGCAGCAGCAACAGGCCGCATCCGCCCCACGGCATGTCCCACTTTCCGCAGGAATCGACCCCGAAGACTGCGGCAACCGGGACATGCGTTGCAGCGATCGGGACATGGATGGGGGTGCGGAATGCTGCTGAGTCGGATCGCCGAGAGCCTGTTCTGGATCGGGCGCTACATCGAGCGCAGCGACGGCACCGCCCGCATCCTCGACGTGCACCTGCAGCTGCTGCTCGAGGACCCGTGGATCGACGAGGACACCGCCTGCCGCTCGCTGCTGGCCGTCATGGGATCCTCGCCGCCCGACGGCGTCGAGACGGTCACCCGCGAACACGTGCTCGCGCGCCTCGCCGTCGACCGCATGAACCCCTCCAGCATCCTGTACTCGCTGACCTCGGCGCGCGAGAACGCCCGCCGCGCGCGCGAGATCGTCTCGACCGAGCTGTGGGAGTGCCTCAACACGACCAACGCGCGGATGCCGCGCCGACTGCAGACCGACAAGGTGCACGAGTTCTTCCAGTGGGTGCGCGAGCGCGCCGCCCTGGCGGTCGGCGTCGTCGACTCGTCGACGAGTCGGGACGAGGCCTGGCAGTTCTTCACCCTCGGCCGCTCGATCGAGCGAGCCGATATGACGGCGAGGCTCCTCGCGACCCGGTCGCTGACCGAGGCGTCCGGGCCGTCGTGGACCACCATCCTGCGCTCCTGCGGCGCGTACGAGGCGTACTTGCGCACCTATCGCGGGATGCCGAGTGCGCGCAACGCGGCGGAGTTCCTGCTGCTCGACCGCCTCTTCCCCCGCTCGATCATCTACTCGATCTCGCGGGCCGAGGAGTGCATCTCGGCCATCGACCCGCGCGAGGACCGCGTGGGGCAGTCCAATCAGGTGCTGCGGGCGCTCGGCCGCATCCGCAACGACCTCGAGTATCTGCCGATCGGTGACATCCTGAGCGAGCTTCCCGCCCATATGCTCCGGGTTCAGACAGTGACGCGCGAAGCGTCCGACGCCATCCGCCAGCGCTTCTTCCCGACGCAGGCCGAGCCCAGCTGGATCGGAGAGACCTCATGAAGCGGCTGCGGATCGAGCACGAGACGGGCTTCCGATACGGCGGCGACGTCTCCGCCTCGTACAACGAGGCGCGGATGCTGCCCGGCACCACCGAGAGCCAGTTCGTGCTCAGCGCGGCGCTCGAGATCGAGCCGTCGACCGCCGTCAACACCTACGTCGACTACTTCGGAACGCGGGTGAGCGCGTTCGACGTGCTCTCACCCCACCAGGCGCTGACGATCACCGCCCGCTCCCTCGTCGAGGTGCGTCCGCGGCCCATCGAACACACCGGCATCACCTGGGACCGGCTCGCCGTCGAGGCGGCGCGGTCGCTCGAGACCGTCGAGCAGCTGACGCAGACGAACCGCACACGCCCGCATCCCGAGGTCGCGGAGCTCGCGGCATCCTACGCAGCGCGTCACGACGACCCGGGCCGCGCGGCGCACGAGATCTGCGTCGCGATCGGGGATGCGGTGGAGTACATGCACGGCGTCACGGGCGTGCACTCCACGGCCATCGACGCGTGGGAGGCGCGCAAGGGCGTGTGCCAGGACATGGCGCACATCGCGATCGGGGCGCTGCGCTCGGTGGGCATTCCGGCGCGCTACGTGTCGGGCTATCTGCATCCGCGTCCGCAGGCCGAGGTCGGCGTCGCGGTGACGGGGGAGTCGCACGCGTGGGTCGAATGGTTTGCCGGCGAGTGGACCGGCTTCGACCCGACGAACAACATCGAGATCGGCGACCGCCATGTGCTCGTGGGGCGCGGCCGCGACTATAACGACGTGCCGCCGCTGCGCGGCGTGTACGCGGGCCCGTTCAAGAGCAACCTGCACGTGAAGGTGACGATCACCCGCGAGGCCTGACCCGCGCGCCGCGCCTCGGCCCGGTCGGAGAATCGGCCGGATGTCGGAGGATGCGGCCCGAAACCTCCGACATCGGGCCCGATCTCCGACCTTCGCGCGCGGCAGGCCCGCCTCGCCAGGCCCGCCGCGGCGGGTCAGGGGCGCGGAGCGCGGGCGGTGCGCGGC
>JASCPH010000061.1 GCA_029959545.1 Microbacteriaceae bacterium PS02066
CGGCAGGCCCGCCTCGCCAGGCCCGCCGCGGCGGGTCAGGGGCGCGGAGCGCGGGCGGTGCGCGGCGGGCGGCGGCGGATGCGGCGGCGAGCTGCCGCATCCGGGAGGGTGACCGGGGCGGTCGCCGCAGCGACCTCATCGCTGAACTCCTCGGGGGCGACGACGCGCACGGGGCGGGTCTCGTCGATCTCGAAGCGCAGGCGCGCCTCAGGATCCCGGTGCACGCGACCGGATGCGAGGAGCCAGGTGACGCCGATCGCGCAGCCGATGAGACCCGCGACCGCGCCGACGTCGATCGCGGTGCGCGGTCCCCACGCGTCGGCGACCCAGCCGGCGATCGGGGCGCCGATGGGAGTGGCGCCCATGATGACCGCCATGTACAGCGCGAGCACGCGACCGCGCAGGGCGGGGTCGGTCGTGGTCTGCACGTAGCCGTTCGCGGTCGTGAGGATCGTGACGGTGCTGAAGCCGACGAACACGAGGCTCACGGCGTAGAGCGGGTAGGTCGGCATCGCCGCGGAGATGAGGGAGAAGACGCCGAAGGCGCCGAGAGCTGCGACGACCACGCGGAGCTTCGCGCGATCGCGCCGCGCGGCCAGTAGCGCGCCGGCGAGGGAACCGATGGCGAGCACGGAGCTCAGCAGCCCGTACCCGTCGGCCTGCTGCCCGAACTGCACCGCCATGGTCGAGGCGAAGATCGGGAAGTTCATGCCGAACGCCGCGATCAGGAACACCATCGCGAAGATGACCTTCAGATCCGGCCGTCCCGCGACGTAGCGGAAGCCGTCGGCCAGTCGTGCCCCGCCCGGTGCCCGCGTGCGCGGGACCAGCTCGCGTACGCGCACGAGCATGAGGGCGACGAGCATCGCGAGGAAGGTGCCCGCGTTGACCATGAAGACCCACCCGGTACCCACGAGCACGATCAGCACGCCGCCGATCGCCGGTCCGAGCAGGCGCGCGGCGTTGAAGGATGCGGAGTTGAGGGCGACGGCATTGGAGGCGTCGTCGCGCGACACGATGTCGGTCACGAACGCCTGACGCGCCGGTGCGTCGAACGCGTTCGCGACGCCGAACGCTGCCGCGAAGCACCACATGAGCGGCAGTGTCATGACGTTCGTCAGCAGGAGGACGCCGACGGTCGCGGCCAGCAGCATCAGCGTCGACTGGGTGACCAGAAGCATCCGCCGACGATCGAAGCGGTCGGCCGCCCAGCCGGTGACGCTCACGAGCACGAGGGGCGGGCCGAACTGCAGTGCCATCGTGACGCCCATGGCCGTGGCGTCGTTGTCGGTGAGCTGCGTCAGCACCACCCAGTCCTGGGCGGTCGCCTGCATCCACCCGCCGATGTTCGACACCAGCGCGCCCAGGAACCAGACGCGGTAGTTGAACAGCCGCATCGAGCGGAACATGGCGCTCATCGCTCGGCCACCTTCCGCAGTATCTCGGATGCGGCGTGCAGCGTCGCGCGCTCATCGGCGTCGAGCTCGTCGAGCGCCTCTTCCAGCCAGGCGTTGCGGCGGCGCACCGTCTCTTCGACGACGGCGCGGCCCGCATCCGTGAGCACGATGTTGACCTTGCGACGGTCGGTGTCGTCGCTGCGGCGTTCGAGGTAGCCCGACTCCTCGAGGCAGTTGACCGTGCGGTTCATGGACGGCGCCGTCACCCGCTCGCGCGCGGCGAGCTCGCCGAGCGTGCGCGTGCCGTTGACCTTCAGTGCCATGAGCACCGAGAACTGCCCGTCGCTCATCGAGTCGACCGCGCGCTGGGCGCGCAGGCGCCGGGCGAGACGGAAGACGGACATGCGCAGCTCCGCCGCTTCTGCGGCGCGGGGGGATTCATCGGTCATCTCGATCCTTAGCATAGCTCATTAGTCTTGCTAAGGATCGAGCGACTATCCGGACTCGACCTGCTCGCGGTGACGCCCGCCGAGGGTGAGGGTCGCCACGAGGCCCACGGCGATGAATCCCGCCGCGGTGAACGCGGCGTAGCGGGTGCCGTCGGAGAAGGCCGTCTCGGCGGCGGTCGCGATCTCGGCGGTCTGCGGGTTCGCGGCGAGTCCTGCGATGGCGCCGCCCGCGGAGTCGACGACGCTCGAGACGATCTCGTCGCGCTGGGATGCGGGCACCCCCGCATCGTCGAGCGAGCTCGCCAGCAGGCCGCCGGTCGAGGTGAACAGCACCGTGCCGAGGATCGCGACGCCGAGTGCCGCACCGACCTGGCGAGACGTGGACTGCGTGCCCGAGCCTTGCCCGGACAGCTCGACCGGGACGTCCTGCAGGATGACGCCCGTGAGCTGTGCGGTCGCGAGCCCCACGCCGAATCCGTAGACGAACAGCGCCGGCAGCAGCCAGCCCCACGCCGCATCCGGGGCGACGACGAGACCGACCCAGACGACGCCGATGATCTCCGCGAGAAGTCCGACCCGCACGATCGTGACCGGCGTCACGCGACCGGATGCGGCGCCGGCGAAACCGCTCGCGACGAAGGAGCCGATCGCGAGGGCCAGGAGCACCAGGCCCGTCTGCAACGCGTCGAATCCGAGCACGAACTGCAGCCAGAGGGGCAGCGAGAGGATGATGCCGAACTCGCCGAGCGCGACCGTGAGCGCGACGAGGTTGCCGTCGCGGAAGGTGCCGATGCGGAACAGCGAGAGATCGAGGAGTGCGGCGCGTCCTCGGTGGACCCGGTGCACGCTCCAGGAGATGAAGGCGATGAGCGCGACGGCGGCGATCGCGAAGGCTACAGGGACGGGCGAGATCGAGAACGGCCAGGTGAACGAGCCCAGCGAGAAAGTGGTGTCGGTGTTCTGCCACCAGCCGTAGGTGCGGCCCTCGATGAGTCCGAACACGAGCGAGCCGAAGAGGATGACGGACAGGAGAGCGCCCACCCCGTCGATGCCGCGTCGGGCCGACTCCCGCGACTCCGGGACGGTCAGCAGCACGCCGATCACGATGATGACGGCGAGAGGCAGGTTGATGCCGAAGGCCCAGCGCCACGAGAACGCCGTGGTGAGCCAGCCGCCCATGTCTCGCTTTTCTAGCTTTCTCGACGAGAGATTACACTCGTCCGAGCCGCGCGCGACCCATAACATCGAGAGCATGCCGGAGTTCACCGACGCGCTCGGCGTCGCGATCGTCTATGACGTCCATCCCGCCCAGGGCACCCCGCGCGGTGTCATCCAATTGCTCCATGGCGTGGGTGAGCACGCTGGTCGTTATCCCGTGCTCATCTCCGCCCTCACCGCCGCGGGCTTCACGGTGTACGCGGACGACCACCGCGGGCACGGGCGCACCGGCATGAAGCAGTGGGGCGATTCCGCGCGGCTCGGCCGGCTCGGCCGGGGCGGGCATCGGGCGGCGGTGGATGCGGTCTGGCAGCTGACCCGCCGCATCCGTGACGAGAACCCCGACCTGCCGCTCGTGCTGCTGGGCCACTCGTGGGGGTCCTTCCTCGCGCAGATCCTGGTGAACCGGCACCCGGAGGCCTACGACGCCGTCGTGCTGTCGGGGTCGGCGCTGCGCCTGCCGGGAACCTTGAACGCCGGCAACCTCAACGCCCCGTGGCGGCGTGAGGACGCCACGGGCACCGCGTGGCTCTCGAGCGACCTGTCGGTGGGACGCGCGTTCGTCGACGACCCGTTGACCACGGGCACGCCCCTGCTGAAGCTCTTCGGCCCCGTCGACGCCGCGCGCTTGTTCGGCCGTCCGCGCCGGAACCTGGGTCGCGACATCCCGATCCTGCTCATGGTCGGGCGCGAGGACACCGTGGGCGGCCCGCGCAGCGTCCACAAGCTCGCCGCCGAGTACCGCGAGCGATCCGGGCTCACCGACGTCACGACCCTCGTCTACCCGGGCGCGCGCCACGAGATCTTCAACGAGGTGATGCAGGCCGACGTGCGCGCCGACCTCCTCGCCTGGCTCGACGCCCGCATCCCCTCCCGCGTCTGAGGCGCCCTTTCTCCCGCGCTCGCGCCCCCTTCTCTCCCGCGCTGTCACCCCCTCGTTCTCCCGCGAGACTGCATCTTCACCACGAGATCACGGGTATTAACCGTGATCTCGTGATGGAAATGCAGTCTCGGCGGCAAGTAGGGAGAGAGGGGTGAGAGACGGGGCGAAGAGGGTGAGCCCGAGATGCGGCGGATGCGGCGAGCACCCGGAGTGGGCCGAGGATCAAGGCCGGCGGGGGAGCGGGCGACCTAGGCTGAGAGCATGCACGGTGAGTACAAGGTCCCCGGGGGCAAGCTCGTTGTCGTCGATCTCGAGGTGCGGGAGGGGCGCATCGCCGGCGTGCACCTCGCCGGCGACTTCTTCCTCGAGCCGGACGAGGCGCTGATCGACATCAACCGCGCGGTCGAGGGGCTGTCGGTCGAGACGGATGCGGCCACGATCGCCGCCGCCGTGCGCCAGGCGCTTCCCGACGGCGCGCAGCTGCTCGGATTCTCGCCCGAGGCGGTCGGCACGGTCGTGCGACGGGCGCTGGTCACCGCTCCCGGATGGAAGGACTTCTCCTGGGAGGTCGTGCACGACGCGCCCGTCTCACCGCGGATGAACCTCGCCCTCGACGAGGTCCTCACCGCCCGCGTCGGCGACGGACGCCGCAACCCCACGCTCCGACTCTGGGAATGGAACGAGTCCGCGGTGGTCATCGGCTCGTTCCAATCGCTGCGCAACGAGGTCGACCCGGAGGGTGCGGCTCGCCACGGCTACGACGTCGTGCGGCGCATCTCCGGCGGCGGCGCGATGATGATGGGCGCCAACGCGATCATCACCTACTCGCTGTACGTGCCGGCATCCCTCGTGGCGGGCATGACGTTCGCCGACTCCTACGCGTTCCTCGACGACTGGGCGCTACAGGCGCTGCGCTCGCTCGGGGTGGAGGCGACGTACCAGCCTCTCAACGACATCTCCTCTCCGCAGGGCAAGATCGGCGGTGCCGCACAGAAGCGCCTCGCCAACGGCGGCGTCCTGCACCACGCGACCCTCAGCTACGACCTCGACGGCGAGGTCATGACCGAGGTGCTGCGCATCGGGCGCGAGAAGCTGAGCGACAAGGGCACGGTGTCGGCCGCGAAGCGCGTCGACCCGCTGCGGCGCCAGACGGGGCTGCCGCGCGAGCAGATCATCGAGCGCTTCATCAGCACGTTCAGCACTATGTACGGCGCGACGACGGGACATATCACCGACGAGGAATACGCCGAGGCGGAGGCGCTCGTGCAGAGCAAGTTCGCCACGGATGCGTGGTTGCAGCGCGTGCCGTGAGCGGGCCCACCCCTGGAACCGTCGCCATCCACCACGGCGACAACCTGGCGATCGCGAAAGAGCTCCCCTCCGGAGCCTTCACGCTCGTCTACCTCGACCCGCCGTTCAACACGGGGCGCTCCCGCATCCGCGCGATCGAGACGGTGACCACCCCCGCCCCGGATGTGGTCTCACGCCCCGGCTTCCGCGGCCAGGAGTATGCGCGTCTGCGGGGCGACCTGCGTGCGTATGACGACCGGTTCGACGACTACTGGGGCTTCCTCGAGCCGCGGCTGCTCGAGGCGTGGCGGCTGCTCGCCGACGACGGCACGTTGTACCTGCATCTTGACTACCGCGAGGTGCACTACGCGAAGGTCATGCTCGACGCCCTGTTCGGTCGCGAGCAGTTCCTGAACGAGATCGTGTGGGCCTACGACTACGGCGCCAAGAGCCGCCGCCGATGGCCGACGAAGCACGAGACGATCCTCGTGTACGTGAAGGATCCAGCGCGGTACTTCTTCGATGCGGATGCGGTGGACCGCGAGCCGTACATGGCGCCGGGCCTCGTCACGGCGGAGAAGGCGGCGCGCGGCAAGCTGCCGACAGACGTGTGGTGGCACACCATCGTGCCGACCTCCGGCGGCGAGAAGACCGGGTACCCGACGCAGAAGCCCGAGGGGGTGCTGCGCCGCATCGTGCAGGCATCCAGCCGACCCGGCGACGCGGTCCTGGACCTCTTCGCGGGCAGCGGCACGACCGGCGCGGTCGCGGCTCCCCTCGGCCGGCACGCGGTGCTCGTCGATGACAACGCGGATGCGGTCGCCGTGATGCGTCAGCGGATGCCGCGTGCCGTGCTCATCCCGCCCTTGCCCCGCGAGGCGTGAGCCGGCCGGACCGGACACCGGACCCACGGCCTCGGACGACCACTGCGCGCGCTGAGCCTCAGGACCGCGAGACTGCATTCGCGTCACGAGATCACGCGTAAACCCAGTGATCTCGTGCGGGAAATGCAGTCTCGCGGGAAAGGCGCGCAAAAAGAGCGGGAGCGTCAGAGCAGGGCGGCGGTGCCGGCGTAGCCGTCCTCCGCTCACCGCATTCCCACCGCTGCCCGGGTCAGTCGAGGCGTCGCACGTCGAAGAGCATCGCCTGCTGCGGATCCAGCGTCGGCAGCGGAACGCCTGCGGTCGCCAGGACAGCGCCCGCCAGCACGATCTCTTTCTCGAGGGCGCGGCTGATCCACTCCGGCGGCGCGACGTCGCGACGCTTCGCCAGCCCGACCTCGGTGCGGATGCGGATGCCGTACCGCGCTGACGCATCGAGCCCGGGGAACGGGATGCGGCCGACTTGGCCGTCGGCAGAGCTCGCCAGCCGCGCCCAGGTGAAGAGCGCACGCGACCCGTCCTGCGCGATGATCCCCGTGAGCTGCGTCGCGTCGTCGACGAGGTCCGCATTGACGATACGGCCGGTGTGCACGAGAGGGCGCAGTTCGCGATAGAGGTCGGCCCAGGCGGTGATGGCGGTCAGCTGGTCGTCGTCGGCGCGGGTCAGGTCCGCCTCGATTCCGGCGTGGGCGGTGAGTGCCGTGAGGAACCGGAACGACAGATCGGTGACGCGCGAGGTCGTGTGCGCTTCGGCGTCGCCCAGATGGGAGCCGATCAGCTCGGGCGGCACGATCAGCCGCGTCCAGCGTTCGATCTGCGAGCGCTCGACGGGGTCGTTGCAGTCCGATGCCCAGATGCGGTCGGTGCGCTCCAGGATGCCGAGATCCACCCGTCCGCCTCCGGCCGAGCAGGTCTCGATCTCGAGGGCGGGATGCCGGCGCCGCAGCTCGTCGAGCAGCCGGTACAGCGCGAGGGTCTGCGCGTGGACCGCGGGGCGGTCGCCGCCGCCGCGGTGCGCGACGGCCTCGAGCAGATCGCGGTTGTGATCCCACTTGAGGTAGTCGATGTCGTACGTCGTCACCAGCGAGCTGATCCGCTCCAGCAGGTGGTTCCAGGCCTCGGGTCGGGCGATGTCGAGCACCTGCTGGTGCCGAGAGGTGCCGCCGAGGCCCTCGGCCGGTGCGAGGATCCACTCCGGATGCTCGCGCGCGAGGTCCGAGTCCGGGCTGATCATCTCCGGCTCGAACCAGAGGCCGAACTGCATGCCCGCGGCGCGTACCTGCTCCACCAGGGGGCCCAGCCCGTCGGGCCAGACGCCCTCGTCGACGTACCAGTCGCCGAGGCCGGCGCGGTCGGAGCGGCGATGGCGGAACCAGCCGTCGTCGAGCACGAGGCGTTCGACGCCGACCTCGGCGGCGCGCGCGACGAGCGCGGACAGACGCGTCAGGTCGTGGTCGAAGTAGACCGCTTCCCAGGTGTTGAGCGTGAGCGGTCGGAGTGAGGAGGGATGCGTGGCACGCGCGCGCAGGCGCCGGTGCAGGCGGTCGGAGAGACCGTCGAGGCCCGCATCCGACCAGGTGAAGATCGCGAGCGGGGCGTCGTAGCGGTCGCCGGGCGCGAGACGGATCTCGCCTGCGCGGAGGAGCTCGCCCACGCCGACGGCCGAACGGAGCGCCCCCGCGCTCTCCGGGAGCCTCTCGGCGAGGTACTCGGCATCGCCCGAGAACGCGAGATGCGCGCTCCAGAGCTCACCGTGCCCGAAGCCGAACCCTGGTGTTCCCAGCGCGAGCAGGAACGGTGAATCGTGCCCCGGCTTGCCGCGCCGCGCCCGCCGCACGTGGCTGCCGTCGCGCAGGGCCCCGCGCTGCGGCGAACGTTCGCGCACCCATTTGCCGGAGAAGTCGAGTACCTCGCTCGCGCGGGCGGGAACGGGCATGAGGGCGCGCAGCGCCTCCAGATCGTAGGGTGCGTCCGTGCCGCTCTCGGCCGGACGCGTGAGGGAGAGCCCGACGCTCAGCACGCCGAAGCGGTCGAGGGCGTAGGTCGCCTCGCCGTCCAGACCGGTGACCTCGTCGTGCAGCAGGATGCGGATCAGGCCGCCCCCCGCGTCCTCGTGCGACACCCGCGCATCGACGAGGCGGGGACGAGGTGTCGTGGCTGCACCGGCCGCGTGGCCCGCCTGTGCGGGGCTCCCCGACCACCCGTCGCGCTCGCTCGGCCAGATCGTGAACGTGCGGGCCGCATCCGGCGCATTGTTCAGCACGGCGGGAGCACCCGTGAGACGCATGCCCGGGCCGAGATCGGTGGCGTCGCCGAGATCCGCTCCCCAGTGCAGGATGCGGGGAACCGGACCGGTCAGCTCGATCAGCAGGCTCACACCTGCGACGCGCAGGTGCGCAGTCGTGTCGTCGTCGCGGTGCATCGGTGCTCCTTCGCGCGGGTGGGGGTCGTCGCGGCCGATCAGGCGTCGCGGTGCGCGCCGGCCGAAGGGGTCACGGTGAAGATCGTGGGGGCGGCGAACCCGGCGTCGGCGAAGGCGCGGCGCACCGCATCCGACACCGCATCGATCCGGTCCGCGTCGACGAGCGCGATGGCCGCGCCGCCGAAGCCGCCGCCGGTCATACGCGCGCCGATCGCCCCGGCTGCCACGGCTGCCTCGACCGCGGTGTCGAGCTCGGGAACCGAGATCTCGAAGTCGTCGCGCATGGAGGCGTGGGAGGCGAGCAGCAGCTCGCCGATGGCACGCGGGCCCTGTTCGCCGAGCGTCCGGACGGTGTCGAGCACGCGCTGGTCCTCGGTCACGACGTGCCGCATCCGTCGGAAGGTGACATCGTCGGTCTTCGTCCGTGCCTCTTCGAGGTCCTCGACGCGCACGTCGCGAAGCGCCGGAACGCCCATGACCGACGCCCCGAGCTCGCACGACGCGCGGCGCTCGCGGTAGCCGCCGGTCGAGTGCGAGTGCTTCACGTTCGTGTCCATGACCAGCAGCTCGAGACCCGCGGCCGCGAAGCCGAGGTCGACGACCGTGGTGTCCAGCGTGCGACAGTCGAGGAAGATCGCTGCATCCCGCTCGCCGAGCATCGAGGCCATCTGGTCCATGATGCCGGTGGGCGCGCCCACCGCCTCGTTCTCGGCGACGCGGCCGACCTTCGCGAGCGCTACGCGGTCCAGGCCCAGCTCCCACACGTCGTTGAGAGCGGATGCGGTGGCGCCCTCGATCGCGGCGGAGGAGGAGAGTCCTGCCCCCACCGGCACGTCGGAGGCGATCGCGATGTCGACGCCGGTGACGCTCGCCGCATCCCGCCCCGACGCCGCCAGCAGCGCCCATGCGACGCCGAGCGGGTACGTGGACCACTCGGGAACGTCGTCGCGGCCCTCGGGGAAGAGTGCGTCGAGCTGGTCGAGTGCGACCTCGACGGGCACCGGGTCGAACGTCGACACGACGCGGATGCGGCCGTCCTCGCGCACGCCCAGCTGGACGTGGGTGCGGTGCTCGATTGCGAACGGCAGCACGAAGCCGTCGTTGTAGTCGGTGTGCTCGCCGATCAGGTTCACCCGGCCGGGCGCCGACCAGTGGCCGACCGGGGCGCTCCCGGTCAGCTCGACGAACAGGTCGCGGGCGGCGGCGGCCGCATCCATCTGGGTCACAGCGATACTCCTTCTACGGCCTCGCGCAGGCGTGCTGCGGCGGTCTCGGGCGGAACGTCGCCGATCCAGGCGCCCATGGCCGCCTCGCTTCCGGCGAGGTACTTCAGCTTGTCGGCCGCGCGGCGCGGCGAGGTCAGTTCGAGGTGCAGGCGAGCGCCCGCGCGCCCCGTGTGGACCGGAGCCTGGTGCCACGCCGCGATGTAGGGCGTCGGGGTGTCGTAGAGCGCGTCGACGCCGCGCAGCAGCCGCAGGTACAGCGGCGCGAGCTCGTCGCGCTCGGCGTCGTTCGTCTCGGCGAAGTCGGCGACGTGGCGGTGCGGCACGAGGTGCACCTCCAGGGGCCATCGCGCGGCGAACGGCACGAAGGCGGTCCAGTGCTCGCCGGTGAGGATCACGCGCTCGCTCTGCGACTCCATCTCGAGGATGCGGTCGAACAGGTCGTCGCCGGTGCGCTCGAGCGCGGCCAGCAGCCGCTGCGTGCGCGGGGTGACGTACGGGTAGGCGTAGATCTGTCCGTGCGGATGCGGCAGGGTCACGCCGATTTCCTGCCCGCGGTTCTCGAACGGGAAGACCTGCTGGATGCCGGGCAGCGCCGAGAGCGCTGCCGTGCGGTCGGCCCACGCCTCGATCACGGTGCGTGCGCGAGTCACGCTCTGAGTGCCGAAGGAGCCGGCGTGCTCCGGGCTGAAGCATACGACCTCGGTGCGTCCGACGGAGGTGCGGGTGCGGCCGAGCCCGTAGTCGGCCAGGTCGGCGAGACTCCGCGGCGGGTCGACCGCCGCCGGGGCGTCGTCGGTCGCTGCGGCGAGGGCAGGACCGAACGAGGGCGACTTGTTCTCGAAGACCGCCACGTCGTAGCGCGACGGGATCTCCGAAGGGTTCGTGGGCGTCTGCGGGGCGAGGGGGTCGAGTTCCGCCGGCGGCAGGAACGCGCGGTTCTGACGGTTGGCGGCGATGGAGATCCAGTCGCCGGTCAGCACGTCGAGGCGCATCGTCGCGGTCTCCGGACGCGGCGCCAGCTCGCGGGCGTCGATGCTGCGCTCGGGCGGAAGGGTGGTGTCGGGATCGTCGTAGTAGATGAGCTCGCGGCCGTCGGCGAGGCGCGTGGGTCGCTTCACGACGCCCGCACCGAGGAGTGCGACATCCTGCTGAGGTGTGTTCACGATAACACGCTACATTTCGGGCGTGATATCGTCAACATGACGACGGGGGTGCGATGGCTCGGGTATCGATGGCGGATGTCGCCGCACACGCGGGCGTCTCCGCGCAGACCGTCTCGCGCGTGGTCAATCAGAGCCCGCGCGTCGACCCGGCCACCCGCGCCAGGGTCGAGGCGGCCATGAGCGCGCTGGGCTATCGGATGCACCGCGCGGCGAGGGCGCTGCGCACCGGGCAGACCCGCACGATCGGCCTCGTCGTGTCCACTCTCGCCTCGGTCGGCAACTCGCGCATGCTGCAGGCGATCGCGGAGGCCGCAGCCGTACGCGACTACGCGCTCGCGATCGTCACGGTCGCCGGAACCCGCGACATCGCGGAGGCGTTCTCGCAACTGCGCGATCAGGGTGTCGACGGAGCCGTCGTCCTGAACGAGGCGACGCGACTCGCCCGCGGTGCCGAACCGCCCGCGGGGCTCCGTCTCGTCGTGGTCGACTCGCCGCCCGACGACCGCTTCACGATCGTGCAGACCGATCACGCGGGCGGCGCGCGTCTCGCGACGCGGCACCTGCTGGACGCCGGTCATCGCGCGGTGCATCACCTGGCCGGCCCGGTGACCTCCTTCGCGGCGTCCGAGCGCGAGCGCGGCTGGCGCGAGGAGCTCGCAGAGGCGGGCATCGAGGCCCCGGAGCCGCAACGCGGCGACTGGACCTCCCGCTCGGGCTACGAGCGCGGGGTGGCGTTCGCCGCCGCATCCGCCGTCTTCGTCGCGAACGACCAGATGGCCCTCGGGCTGCTGCGCGCCCTCGCCGACGCGGGCCGGCGTGTGCCCGAGGACGTCGCGGTCGTGGGCTTCGACGACATCGTGGATGCGGCCGAGTACCGTCCGCCGTTGACGACCGTGCGGCAGGATTTCGACGCACTGGGCTCTCGCGCCGTCGAGGTGCTCGTGCGCATGATCGAGACGGACGAGGCCGCATCCGCGCAGGAGATCGGCGCGACGCTCGTCGTCCGCGACAGTGCCTGACGCGACCAGCAACGCGTGATGCCCCGGGATGCGGTGGCATCCCGGGGCATCACGGTCGGTGTTACTTCTGGACCGGGATCGACTGCGACTCGAGCGTCTTGATGGTCGAGTCCTGACCCTTCTGCAGTGCGTCGGCGAGCGTTCCCGAACCGGACACTGCGGCCTTGAAGCCGTCGGAGACGTCGGCGTAGGTCTGCGTCATCGTCGGGCCCCACACGAAGTCGGGGGTGACCTCGGTGGCCGCCTGCGCGAACACGTCGTAGATCTTCTGTCCGCCGTAGAAGTCGACGCCCTCCGCCAGCGACGGGAGCTTCAGGCCCTCGGTGGTCGCGGGGTAGATGTTGGCGGCCTTGTTCAATGCCGTCAGCGCCTCATCCGAGGTGTTCAGCCACAGGGCGAACTTCGACGCCTCGTACGGATGCTTGCTGCCCTTGAGCACGGCGATCGAGGATCCGCCCCAGTTGCCGGACACGGCGTCGCCGGCGTTCCACTGCGGCATCTGCGCGACCGACCACTTGCCGGACGTGTCGGGTGCGCCGCTGGAGATCGAGTTGGCGCCCCAGACGGCCGAGTTCCACGTCCAGACCTGGCTCGAGTTGTAGGCGTTGTTCCACTCGTCGGTCCATGCCGGGTAGGTGCTGACGAGGTCCTCGGAGATGAGGTCCTGCCAGTAGTCGGCGACCTTGGTGGAGGCGTCGTCGGTCAGCGAGACCGTCCAGCCGTCGGAGCCGTTGTCGAACCACTGCCCGCCGGCCTGCCAGACGAAACCGGCGAACTGGTTGATGTCGGACTGCGAGAAGTTGGTGATGTAGCCGCCGAGAGCGCGGATCTTCTTCGCGGCCTCCTTGTACTCGTCCCAGGTCGTCGGCACGGGGATGTCGTTGGCCGCGAACAGGTCGGAGCGGTAGAACAGCCCCATCGGCCCGATGTCCTGCGGGATGCCGTAGACGCCGCCGTCGAGGGCGACCTGGCTCCACGCCCAGCCGACGAACTGATCCTTGGCGGAGCTCACGTCGCCGCAGTTCGCGATGTTCTCGACGCCGTCCTGCACGAGGAAGTTGGGGAGTGCGTCGTACTCGATCTGGCCGAGGTCGGGTGCGTTGCCGGCCGCGATCTGGTTGAAGAAATTCTGGTAGGTGCCGCTGTTGCCGTTGGGGCCGGTCTGCACCTTGACCTGGATGTCGGGGTTCTCGTCGTTCCAGATCTTCACGACATCCTCGATGCCGGGGATCCACGAGGTGAACTCGAGCGTGACCGGGCCGTCGGCCGGCGCGCAGTCGGCGGCAGCGGCGTCGCTGCCCTGATCGCCGCCCGCGGCACAGCCGGCGAGCAGGAACGCCGACAGCGCGAGGGCTGCGACCGCCTTCTTTCTGGGGTGCTGCATTTCCATCCCTTTCTTGGTGGTGCGTCCCACGGGCCTTTCCGCCGGACGAGGGCCGGGCGGTTCCTTCCGCCCGGAGTCTGAGGTCACTTGATGGCGCCCGCGCCGAGCCCGCCGCGCCAGAAGCGCTGCAGCAGCAGGAACGTGACGATGAGGGGGATCACCGACAGCAGGGCGCCGATGAGCACGAGCCCGCGCAGTTCGGGCAGCTGGTTCAGCTGGTTGTTCCAGCCGAAGAGGCCGTAGACCACGGGGAAGAGCTCTTCGCTTCGCAGCATGATCAGCGGCAGGAAGAAGTTGTTCCAGATGGCCACGAACTGGAAGAGGAACATCGTCACCAGCGCCGGCGTCATGAGGCGCATACTGACCGTGAAGAACGTGCGGATCTCGCCCGAGCCGTCGAGCCGCGCGGCCTCCAGCAGCTCGTCCGGCACGGAGGATGCGGCGAAGATGCGCGCGAGGTAGACGCCGAAGGGGCTCACGAGCGAGGGGAGGAACACCGCCCAGAACGTGTTCGTCAGCTGCACCTGGCTGAAGATCAGGAACAGCGGCAGAGCGAGAGCCGTGGCGGGAACGAGCACGCCGCCGAGCACGACGTTGAAGAGGAACTCCCGCCCCGGAAAGCGGTACTTCGCGAGCGCGTACCCCGCCATCGCCGCCAGCAGTGTCGCGATCGCGCCGCCGAGCCCGGCGTACAGCAGCGAGTTGCCGAGCCAGCGCAGGTAGATGCCGTCGCGGTAGGCGAACAGGTCGCCGATGTTGGCGAACAGGCGGAAGTCGGCGAACCAGAGCGGATTGGTCGTGAGGATGTCGCCGGTGTCCTTGCTGGAGGCGACCAGCAGCCACCACAGCGGCAGCAGGAAGTAGACCGTGAACACGGCCATGATGAGCATCGCCGAGCCGCGCGAGACCAGGGGCTCGCGCACGCGACGGGTGGCGCCGGTACTCCGGCGGGTGGCGACGGTGGCGCTCATGCGTTGCCCTTCCGCTGCATGTACTTCATGAATCCGAACGAGAGCACGAACGTGGTCACGGCCAGCACGACCGAGAACGCGGCCGCGAGGTTCGGGTTGGGGATGGATGCGGTCGCGTAGACCGTCATGTTCGGGGTGTAGGTGCTGGTCACCGCCGAGCTGAAGGAGCGGAACACCTGCGGCTCCGCCAGCAGCTGCAGCGTGCCGATGATCGAGAAGATCGCGGTCATCACGATCGCGGGCCGCACGAGGGGGATCTTGATCGACCAGGCGATGCGGAACTGCCCCGCCCCGTCCAGGCGCGCCGCCTCGTAGATCTCCGTCGGAATGGACAGCAGCGACGAGTAGATGATCAGCATGTTGTAGCCGACGTAGACCCAGGTCACGACGTTCGCGATCGACCACAGCACGAGATCGGCGCCGAGGAAGTCGACGTTCTTCGTCAGGGCGGTGAACGGCGACAGGTTCGGCGAGAACAGCGAGCCCCACATGATCGCGGCGATGACACCCGGCACGGCGTACGGCACGAAGAACGCGAGGCGGAAGAAGCGCTTGCCCTTGACCAGCGGCGAGTCCAGCAGCAGCGCGAACAGCAGTGCGAGGCCGAGCATGACGGGCACCTGCACGACGCCGAACAGCAGCATCCGCCCGACCGAGCTCCAGAACGCCTCGTTCTGGAAGACGAGCACGTACTGCGCGAATCCGCCGAAGACCTGCTCGGCCTTGCCGAAGGTGCCCTCGCGGCGCACGACGAGAGTCGACTGCACGATCGCGAAGAGGATCGGCGCGACGTAGAACAGGGTGAACAGGATGCCGAACGGCACCAGCAGGAACGCGACCGCCGCTTTGTGCGGCACCCGCGTCCGGCGCCGCCTGGGCGCGTCGGTGATGGTCACAGGGACTCCTCGATGATCCGGACGGCGCCCGCGGCCACGACCGCGGCGCCGTCGACCGGCTGGTCGGTGAGCAGGTCGCGGCCGCGGGCGTCGACGGCGACCTCGTTCTCTGAGTGGTTGATGT